>JAKAXA010000010.1 GCA_021816775.1 Pseudomonadota bacterium | reverse complement strand
CCTGCCGCCGGTCCCGCGCCGGTCCTCATCGTGAACACTCCGGAAGCGTCGGCGGCTCCGGCTGCCGACACAGGCCGACCGTTCACGATCGGCTGGAATCACTGATCACTTTGCGCGGAATACGCAGGCAACGACCCGGATAGCGCACCGCGCGTTCGCCGGCTTGCAGCCGAAGGGCGATCGGATCTCAGTCCCAGCGGTTGGCGTTCTTCCGAAAATCGCGCCGCTGGACCCGCACGACGCAGAAGCGCTGGCCGGTGGGCGAGTGCATGACGACCCACCGCTCCATGCGCTTGAGGACCGTCGCCCCGAGCTTCTCGAGGCGCGCCACCTCGGCCGGGATATCGTCGGTCTCGATGTCGATGTGCACACGGCTCTCGTGGCTGACGCGCTGCACTTCCACAGTGGGCTCGTCGATCGGAGTGCGCAGCATGCGGTAGTTGCCGCGGCTGCCCGGGTGGTCGCGGTCCACCGGCCAGCCGAGCGCCTCGGCCCAGAAACGGGCTGCCTCATCGAGGTTGTCGGTGTTGCAGTCGATCAGAATGGCGCCAAGGCGGGACTGATGCATGTCTGATGCTCCTTGAAGGGATCGATCGCGGACCCGGCGAGCGCCAGCATACCCGTGCGTTCAATGCGGGGTAGCGGCCGGATCGAGCAAGGGTCCGAGCGGCGCTCGGCCGCTCGGCACCCGTAAGCCGCGCGCAGCCGGCGAACACGCGGGCGCATCAGGGGCGACTCTCCAGCGCGCGTGTGTGGGAAACGGGGAGCGCCGTTGCGGCGCTCGGACACTTGAAAAGGCCCCGAGTCGCACCGCACGAGCGCGGCAACGGACGCCGGAACGTCGTCGAAGGCGGCCTGCGCTGCACGCCGGGCGCACGCGCAATTTTGGGGCGTTCCAGCTGCTGGTAAAGCACAATAAATCAATGAAATAGGTCAATTAGTTCACGTCGTCACGAGCAGGGCGATGCGCGCCGTGAGACCCGTGTCGCGCTACGCGGCATCGTGGAAAATGATGCCGAGCGTATGGCGCACGCCGCAGCGCAGCAGGCTGACGCCATGACGCAGGTTGGCCCGATAGACGCCTCGCGACCCCCGCACGGGACGGTGTCGCACCGCAAACACCACGCCGTCTCCCTGAGCGAGCGGCACGACTTCAACCCGGCTCTGCCGCCGGGGGCGCTGCTCGGTCAAGACGAACTCGCCGCCGCGGAAATCCCGGCCGGGCTCGCTTAGGAGGACGGTGAGCTGCAAAGGGAAAACGAGTGCGCCGTAGACATCCTGATGGAGGCAGTTGAAGTCCCCGGCCTCGTACTTCAGCAGCAACGGCGTGGGGCGCGACTGGCCGGCCTCATGACAGCGTTGCAGGAACGATGTGTGCTCGGCCGGGTAGCGGTCGGTCACCCCCAGCAGGGCATTCCAGTCATTGGCGAGCGGCGCGAGATACGCGTAGAGGGCTGTTCGCAGCTGCGCGACCGTCTTCGGCAGCGGGTAGCGGAAGTACCGATACTCGCCCTTCCCGAATCCGTGCTGGGCCATGCGGATGCGGCTGCGGAAATGCGCCTCGTGGGCGTAAAGGGCCGCGAGCTCGCGGCACTCGGTGGGGGAGAGCAGCCTCGGCAGGACGGCGCAACCCCGCTCGCCGAGCTCGCCTGCGATCGCCTGCCAATCGTATCCGGTGATTCGGGACGCAACGGCACCCGATTGGCCCCGTGGTGCCTGTTTTCTGGGCGCATGGGCGCTCGCTCGGGTCAAGATGGCTTGCTCACGCTGAGGTTCAGGACGGCCTCACCACGGTTCCCGGATGGTAGACGATCCTCCACTCGCCATCGCGTCGGCGCCAGATGCTCGACCTGCGGGTGGTCCGGTCTGGGTGACTGAGGAGGTAGGTGAGCAGGTAGACCTCTTGCGCGAGCCGCAGGCAGCGCAGTTCGGATATCTGCAACGGCGCTGCGAGATCGGGCTCGCCCGCGCGGCGCTGCTCGAGCGCCTGCAGCGCGGCCTCTCGAGTGTAGTGGCGGCCGGAGGCGCCGGCCTCGCAGAACTCGGCATCGAGCAGCGCCTCGAGGTCGGCGGTCGAGGCGCCGGCGCTGGGGCGTTGCAGGATCGCTTCGCGCGCGCAGCGCCCGCAGAATGGCTGTCGGTTTCGGGTCGATGCCGGCCACTGTTTCCTCTCCAGTGCTCGCCTCGCCGGGATCCCCGAGTGTACTGCACGTGAGCGGGCGGTTGGCCCCGGGGCATCGCTCGGAGTCAGTGCGGCGGCTCGAGCCTCATCGGCACGGAGAGCCCGCCGAGCCGCTGCTGACGCGCGCCGCTCACCTTGAATCCGAAGCGCTCGTAGACCGGCACCGCGTTCAGGCTCGAGTGCACCGTGAACGGGCCGCAGTGGCCGGCCTGAAGTGCCCGGTCGCGCAGGAACTCCCACAGGCGGCGGCCGAGGCCGTGGCGCTGGCAGGCCGAATGCACAAACAGATGCAATAGCAGCCCGTCGCTGCGCAGGGCTGCCGCTCCCGCGAGCGGCGCGAGGGCGGCAGCCTCGGCAACGATGTATGTCATGTCGCGCCGAGCGATGAGCGAGCGGATGGCCGTCTCGCTGATGGTCGCGAAAAAGGCCGCGGACTCTTGCGGTGTCGGCGCGAGGAGGTAGGTGTGGCTGAAGGCGTGCAGCAGCGCGCTCACTGCCGGCGCATCGGCGGGGGTCGCAAGGCGGATCAGGAACTCGGACATCGCGCTCGGTCAGTCCTCGAATCGGGGTGCTCGAAACGGCCGCTGCGGGCTATATCGTAAAGGGCCGCAGCGCCGTGGGCGAGGCAATCGAACGGGTGGCGGGTCAGCAGCGCGGAGGAAAACCGGCGCAGCACATCGCTGGCGCGCATCGCGCAGCGGCGGGCTCGATGAGCGGATGGTCATGGCGCCCCCGAGGCGCAGCCGCTGAGACCAGCTGCCGCGCAGGCGGGGGCGCCCTGCAAAAAGAATGCGCCCGGCGGGAAGCATGTACCCGCCGGGCGCGAGCGAGCGTCCTGTGGTTATTGACGATCGGTGGAGTCGATGAAGGTCACGATGTTGTTGTGCAGCTGCTTCAGCGCGGGCAGGTGCACATAGATCATGTGCCCGGTCATGTAATAGTGGTACTGGATGTTCGCCTGCAGCTTGCGCGGCATCGGCAGATGCTCCATCTCGTAGATGCCTTCATAGAAGGGCGTCGCGAGATCGAAGTAGCCGCCGTTCAGCATCACCTTGAGGTCCGGGTCGTACTTCATCGCGTTGGCGAGGTCGGGCATCACGTTCAGCGCCTGCGGGAACGCGAAGCGCACGCCGGGCGGGCGGTGCGCGAAGTCCCAGGTGCGCCACAACGGAATCTCCGGCAGATAGTGCATGCCCTCGCCGTAGTGCAGGTCCGAGTGCACGTAATCGTTGAATGCCGACACGTAGGCGGAGCTGATGGCCGCGGCCTGCGGATCGTACTCGGCGCGCTCGCTGAGTGGATTCAGCGAGGGACCCTTGAAACGGGTGTCGAGGCGCCCGGTGGTCTCGTCCTCGTCGGCCAGCAGCTCGTGCTCGAACTGACCGCCGTCGACGCGCAGATTCGCCTTCTCGATGTACGAGACCGGCAGGCCCGTGTACTCGTGCAGCTTGGCGGCGATGTCGGCGAACTTCGAGGCGCTGAGCAGCGAGCCCTCGCGCAGCGCCTGGGCGTAGTCGGTCATCGCGAACTGCTCGACCTTGGCGAGCAGCGGCTTCAGCGGCTGCGTGCTGTCGGGCAGCTTGTGGTGGTACCACGCGGTCGCCGTCATGCTCGGCAGCGCCAGCTCGTACGCCAGATCGAGGCCCGGATCGAAGCGCGCGAGTCCCGTCGAGGCGTTGTAGTTGAGGATCTGCGAGAGCAGGATGACGCCGTTGAAGTCCGCGTTGTCGTGCGTCTCGAGCACGTTGATGAGGGCCGCGGAGCGCGGGGTGCCGTAGCTCTCTCCCAGCAGGTACTTCGGTGAGTTCCAGCGCCCGTACTGGGTGAGGAACTTCACGATGAACTGCGAGAAGGCGTGCACGTCCTGATCGACGCCGAAGAAGTGCTTCGCCGGATCCGGCCCGCGCACCCGGCTATAGCCGGTGCCGGGCGCGTCGATGAACACGAGGTCGCTGGCGTCGAGCAGGCTGTACTGGTTGTTGACCAGCTGGTAGGGCGCCGGTGGCGTGTGGGTGTGATCGCGGGTCACGACCCGCACCGGCCCGAATGCGCCCATGTGCAGCCATACCGTCGAGGAGCCCGGACCTCCGTTGTAGAGAAAGGTGATCGGGCGCTTGCTCGGATTGGTGCCATCCTTGAAGTAGGCGACGTAGAACATCGAGGACTCGGACTGCACCTTCTTCGCTGCGCCCGGCGGGGGCTGCCCGGGGCCGTAGGCGTCCGTGGCGTCGTTCCACCCGGCGGCGTGGACGATGATCATGCCGGCCACGGCATGGTAATGGATCGTCTTGCCCTCGACCTTGACCGTGCCTTTGGTGGTGCTCGTGGCCGTGCGGAAGTACGGGTTGGTGTGGGCGTGGGCGGCCACGTGCGGCGCCTTCGCCAGCGCCGGAGCGGCCGCTGCAGCCAGGGTCAGCGCCGAGGCGGCCGCGACCGTATGGACCGCGCGCCAGGAGAATCGGCTTCGCATCGTATCGCTCATGGTCAGCCTCCTGAAACGTTGTCGGTCTTGCGGATGAAGGCCGCAATGTTGGCGTGCAGCTGCTTCAGAGCGTGAAGGTTCGCGTAGATCATGTGCCCCGACTTGTAATAGTGATACGAGATGTTCGACTGCAGGCTGTTCGGGATCTGCAGGTGGTGCATTTCGTAGTAGCCCTCACAGAACGGCGTGGCGAGATCGTAGTAGCCGCCGTTCAGCATGACCTTCAGCAGCGGGTCGTACTTCATGGCCACGGCCAGATCCGGCATGACATTCGTGGCGATCGGCAGCGGGATGCGGGCCCCGGGCGGGCGATGCTTGAAGTTCCAGTGCGTGAAGATCTCCGGCAGGTAGCGCAGATCCGTCGAGTAGTGCAGGTCCTTCGTCACGTAGGCATTGAAGGCGGTCACATAGGCCGAGCTGATCGCCGCGGACTGGGGGTCGTACTCGGAGGTGCGGCTGAGCGGGTCCATGGACGGGCCCTCGAACCGCGTGTCGAGCCGTCCGGTGGTCATGTCCTCGTTGTTGAGCAGCTCGTGCTCGAACTCAGGGCCGCTCACCTGCAGGTTCGCCTTGAGCAGGTAAGCCACCGGCAGACCGATGTCCTGGTGCATCTGCTCGGCGATGCTCTGCCGGTCGGCCTCGGGCAGGCTCGCGCCCTCGGCCAGGGCATCGGCGTACTTGCCCATGGCGAAGTGCTCGACCGTCTTCAGGAACGGGCGCAGATGCGGCGGATTGGACGGTACCCGGTGGTGGTACCAGGCGGTGGCGGCCATGCTCGGCAGGGCGAGCTCGTACGGCAGCTCGACGCCCGGGTTCACGCCCGGACCGTCATCGTTCAGGGAGAAGTTCAGGATCTGCGACAGCAGGATCACACCGTTGAAATCGACGTTGCGGCCCAACGAGAGATCCTTGATCAGCACCGCCGAGCGCGGTGTCCCGTAGCTCTCCCCGAGCAGGTACTTCGGGGAGTTCCAGCGCTGGAAGCGCGTGAGGAACTGGGTGATGAAGGAGGCGAAGGCGTGTCCGTCCGGGTCGACCCCATAGAACGCCTTGGCCGCGCCCTTGCCCTCGATGCGGCTGTAGCCGGTGCCCGGCGCGTCGATGAACACGAGATCCGTAGCGTCGAGCAGGCTGTAGTGGTTCTTGACGAGGCTGTACGGGGCGGCGGGCGTGTGCGTGTCGTTGTTGGTCACCACGCGTACCGGCCCGAAGGCGCCCATGTGCAGCCACACGGTCGAGGAGCCCGGGCCGCCGTTATAGAGGAAGGTGACCGGCCGCTCGTGTGCCGGCACGCCGCGCTTGAAGTATGCGACGTAGAACATTGAGGTCACGGGCGGGCCGTCCGGCATGCCGAGCGCGTGCTTGCCGTGCGCAGGGGTGGCGGCATCGTCCCAGCCCTGCGGGTGGACGATGATGGTGCCCGCGACCGCCTCGTAGGCGATCTTGTGCCCGCCGACGCTGACGGTGCCGTAGCTCTTCACCTCACGGGGCGTGAACAGCGCGGGTGCCGCCGCGGCCGAGGGCGCCGGGGCCTTGTGGCCCGCGGCGAAGGCGGGCGCGACGCAGGCTTCGCACGCGGCCAGAGCGAAAACGGCCGCGAGCGCAACAACTTGCTTCATTCGGGTGCTCCTCCAGCGCTCGGGCTCGATTTTGGTGGACTCATTCGCGGGGCCGAGCACGGCATATGATGCCGCATCCGCACCGGGACGGGGGCGCAGGGGCGCGACGGGGAGGGGGATTTTGCGGCGAACGCCCCGCCGGCCGCGACGAGGCGAGTCGGGCCTCGGTACCCGGCGGCTGCGGGTCCTCGGCAGCCAGCAGAAGGCCATCCCGGCCCAGCGGACCGTTGGGCTTGCCCGGCGGCGGCAGGCCCGATAGCGTACTGCCATGGTCAAACTGCTGCTGTGGCTGATCCTGTTCGTGCTGTGCTGGCCGATCGCGGTGCTGGCGCTTCTGCTGTGGCCGCTGGTGTGGCTGGTGCTGCTGCCGCTGCGGCTCCTCGGCATTGTCGTCGACGGCGTGTTCGAGTTTCTGCGGGCGCTGGTGATGTTGCCGGCGCGCATCCTGGGCAGACGGCCGTAACCGGCGGCGCGCCCCGGCCGAGCGGTTGGACGGGCTCGCCGGCGCGCGGGTAGACTGCGCCGCCCATCCCGGATGCCGCGAGTCCCCATGAGCTACGTCTTTGCGCCACCTCCTGTCGTGAGCGCGCCGATCGCCGGCGCCGCCGAGCGTTTTCCCGTGCATCGCATCTACTGTGTGGGCTCGAACTATCTGGCGCACGCCCAGGAGATGGGCCGCAGCGGCCGCGAGCCGCCGGTGTTCTTCCTCAAGCCCGCCGATGCGCTGCTGCCGGTTGAAGCCGGCGGGACCGGCGCGATGCGGTATCCGAGCCTGACGCACAATCTGCATCACGAGGTGGAGCTGGTCGTGGCGGTCGGCGCCGGCGGCTGCGATATCGACTCGGCGCGCGCGCTCGAGCACGTGTTCGGTTACGCCGTCGGACTCGACATGACGCGCCGCGACCTGCAGAGCGAGATGAAGAAGCGCTCCGCCCCCTGGTGCATCGGCAAGGGCTTCGATCAGGCCGCCCCGCTCGGGCCCATCACCCCGCGCGCGCGCGCCGAGGCGATCGGCGCCGCCGAGATCGCCCTCAGCGTCAATGGCGCCGAGCGGCAGAGGAGTCCGTTGAGTCAGATGATCTGGAACGTGCCGGAGATCATCGCGCATCTGTCGGCCGCCTGGACGCTCTGTCCCGGCGACCTGATCTTCACCGGCACGCCTGCGGGAGTCGGCCCCGTCGCGCGCGGCGATCTGATGGAAGCGAGCTGCACGGGCCTCGAGCCGCTGCGCGTGCGGGTGAGCTGAAGCGCACGGGCGGCGCTTCGCCTCACACGCGCTCGAGCAGCAGCGCGATGCCCTGGCCGACGCCGATGCACATCGTGCACAACGCGCGCTTGCCGCCGCTCGCCTCGAGCTGGCTCAAGGCGGTGGCCACCAGCCGCGCGCCGCTCGCCCCGAGGGGATGACCGATGGCGATCGCTCCGCCGTTCGGGTTGACGTGCTCGGCGTCATCCGGCAGTCCGAGCTCGCGCAGCACCGCGAGCGCCTGCGCCGCGAACGCCTCGTTCAGCTCGATGAGGTCCAGATCCCGCAGCGACAGGCCGGCGCGCTCGAGGAGCTTGCGCGTGGCGGGGGCCGGTCCGATGCCCATGATGCGCGGCGGCACGCCGGCGACTGCGCTGCCGATCACGCGTGCGCGGGGCGTCAGCCCGTAGCGCGCCGCGGCGGACTCGCTCGCGAGCAGCACCGCGGCCGCCCCATCATTGATGCCTGAGGCGTTGCCGGCGGTGACCGATCCGTCTGGACGGACGACACCCTTGAGTCTGCCGAGCGTCTCGAGCGAGGTGTCCGGGCGCGGGTGCTCGTCAGTCTCGATGCGCTGGGGCGGTAGCTTGCGGCGCTCCACGGTGACCGGCACGAGTTCCCTGGCGAAGAATCCCCGCGCCAGCGCGCGCGCATATCGCTGCTGGCTGCGCAGCGCGAATGCGTCCTGATCGGCCCTCGAGATGCCGCGCTCGGCGACGAGGTTCTCCGCGGTCTGCGCCATCGAGTCGATGCCGAAGCGGCTCTGGATGAGCGGATTGACGAAGCGCCAGCCGAGGGTGGTGTCCTCGAGCCGGCTCGCCCGGTCGAACGCCTGCTCGGCCTTGCCGAGGACGAAGGGCGCGCGGGTCATGCTCTCCACGCCGCCGGCGATCATCAGCTGGGTCTCACCGGCGGCGATGGCGCGCGCGGCGATCGCCACCGCATCCAGGCTCGAGCCGCACAGCCGATTCACCGTCGAGGCAGGCACGCTCTCGGGCAGCCCCGATAGCAGGACGGCCATGCGCGCGACGTTGCGGTTGTCTTCGCCGGCCTGATTGGCGCAGCCGAGGTACACGTCATCGAGTCGGGCCCAGTCGAGTGAGGGCTGGCGCTCCTGCAGTGCCCGCAGCGGGATGGCCGCGAGGTCGTCCGCGCGCACCGCGCCGAGCGCTCCGCCGTAGCGGCCGAACGGCGTGCGGATCGCGTCACAGATGAGCGCTTCAGTCATGATTATCGTCCAAGTGATTGAAAAAAAAGGTTGTTACAGTACTGCATCCGGTGGGGCTTATCCACGACCGGTGCGGGTTTCCCGGGGGACCGGGGCGCGGCCGACCCCGATACAATAGCGTTCATCGTCCCAATCTGCAGCGCGCATGTTGCCGTTCAAGGCCATCCGAGTTCATCAAAATGCGAGCGGCACGAGCGCATCGCTGGAGTCGCTTTCTCTCGAGCAGCTCACCAGCGGCGCGGTGCGGGTGCGCGTGGCGTACTCGGGACTCAACTATAAGGATGCGCTGGCCATCACCGGGCGCGGCGCGATCATGCGCGCCTATCCGCGGGTCGCCGGCATCGATCTGGCCGGCGTGGTCGAGGCCAGCGAGGACCCGTCCTTCAGGCCCGGCGATCGGGTGCTCGCCACGGGCGCGGGTCTGGGAGAGTGGCTCGACGGCGGGCTCGCCGAGTACGCGCGAGTGCCGGCCGAGGCGCTGGTGCCATTGCCCGAGGGGCTGAGCCTGCTCGAGGCGATGGCGCTCGGCACGGCCGGGTTCTCCGCCGCGCTGGCGCTGCGCCGCATGCTCGAGAATCACCAGGATCCGGCCCAGGGTCCGATCGTCGTGACCGGTGCGACCGGCGGCGTCGGGACCATCGCGCTGCTCCTGCTCCGGCAGGCGGGCTTTCAGACGGCGGCGCTCACCGGCAAGCCGGAGGCCGCCCTGCAGCTGCGCGAGCTCGGCGCCGAAGAGGTGATTGATCGCGGGCAGCTCGACCTCGGCGCCAAGCCGCTCGAGAAGGCCCTCTGGGGTGGCGCGGTGGACAACCTCGGCGGTGAGGTCCTGACGTATCTGACGCGTACCGTCAGGCCCTGGGGCAACATCGCATGCATCGGACTGGCGCAATCGGCCGAGCTCAATACCACGGTCTTGCCGCTGATCCTGCGCGGCGTCAGTCTGCTCGGCATTCACTCCGTGCAGGTGCCGCGTCCCTGGCGGCTGGCCCTGTGGCGCCAGCTCGCCGGCCCCTGGCGGCCGCCGCGGATCGAGCAGCGCATCGTGCGCGCGGTGATCGGCCTCGATGAGGTGGTGCAGGCGGCGCGCGAGCTGATGGCCGGGCAGGCGAGGGGCCGTTACGTCGTGCGGCTCGCGGGCGATTTGTGACCGAGGTGCGCTTGAGCACCGGGGAGCGACTCATGAAGCAAGAAGCGGGTAGGGGCGTCGCGGGGCGCGCATTGCCGCAGGTCGGCGCCGCCGACCCGGAGCGGCGCAACTCTCCCTGGCAGAGCGATCCGCAGGAGTCCTTCGAGCTGCTGCGCGAGCAGGTCGGAGACGAGGCCGGCTGCTGCTACTTCAACGACGTGCGCTATCCCGACGGCGCCGAGGTGCTGAGCGGCGAGACGCCCCTGAAGTGCGAGCGCGGCATCTGGGTCGAGCTCAACGAGCGGCACGTCTGATTCGTGCGGGCGCTCGGCTCGCGCGCGGCGGCGCCTGCCGCTATGCTTGCGCGCTCGGTGCCGTGGTGCGGCCCGTGCGGGAACCAGAGCAGGCGGATCAAATGAGCGGCGCTTCGGCGGTGAGCGTTCCGCGGTGGCGGAGCCAGTGTAACGATCTTGAGGCGGCGGTTGCCCGAGTGGCGACCGCGGTGCCGCTCTGAGACCGCCTCCGGTGGCTTCCACGGAACGGTCCGTCCCGACGGGCACGCAGGGAGAGCGGCTCAATACCCGCGGCGCGGTCCTGATCGCCCTCGCGGTGCTGTGCAGCCGCGTGCTCGGCCTGGTGCGCCTGATCGTGTTCGGCGCGTTGTTCGGTGGCGGACGGCTGATGGACGCCTACATCACCGCGTTCCGCATTCCGAACCTGCTGCGCGACATGGTGGGCGAGGGGGCGCTCTCGACCGCCTTCGTCACGACCTTCAGCAAGACGCTGCTGCGCGAGGGCGAGCAGTCTGCCTGGCAGCTTGCCAACAAGGTGCTCACGCTCGCGGTGATCGTGCTGAGCGCGCTGGTGCTGCTCGGCATCGCGCTCGCGCCGTGGCTGGTGGCGCTGCTGGGCCCGGGGTTTACTCCGGCCAAAGCGGCGCTCACCGTGCAGCTGGCGCGGATCATGTATCCGTTCATCCTGGTCGTGTCGCTCGCGGCGCTGGTCATGGGCATCCTCAACGCGCGCAACGTGTTCGGCATGCCGGCGCTCGCCTCCTCCTTCTTCAATCTCGGCACCATCATCGTCGGGGCCGGCCTGGGCTGGTGGCTCGATCCGCACTTCGGGCCGAAGGCCACCGTGGGGCTCGCCATCGGCACGCTCGTCGGCGGAGTGCTGCAGCTCGGGGTGCAGCTCCCGCGCTTGTGGCGGTTCGGCTACCGGTTCCGTCCGGACTTCCGCTGGCGTGATTCGCGAGTCAAGGCGATTCTCCTGATCATGGGCCCGTCGGTGATCGCCGCAAGCTCGGTCCAGGTGAACGTCGTGGTGAACTCGGCGTTCGCCTCGCTCCTCGGCAACGGACCGATCACCTGGCTCCAGTACGCCTTTCGGCTGATGCAGTTCCCGCTCGGGATGTTCGGGGTCGCGCTCGGCACGGTGGCCCTGCCCATGCTCTCGCGCCTTGCGGCGGCCGGCAATCACGAGGGATTTCGCAGCGAGCTCGCCCGCGGCCTGCGCATGGTGCTGCTGATGACTGTCCCGGCGACGGTCGGACTGATCCTGCTCGCGGCGCCCATCGTCTCGGTGCTCTACCAGCACGGGAGGTTCTCGGCGGGCGATGCGGCTGAGACGGCCGCGGCGCTGCGCCTCTACGCCATAGGACTCTGCGGGTACGCGTCGCTGAAGGTGCTCGTGAACGCGTTCTACGCGGTTGACCGGCGCAAGACCCCGATGGTGGTGAGCCTGTGCGCGATGGGGCTGAACCTGCTGCTGTGCTGGCTCACGACCGTGCGCTTTCACTGGGGGCCGCAGGGCCTGGCGTTCTCGACCGCCTGTGTGGCCACGACGAACTTCCTGGTGCTGTACGCGCTCATGCGGCGGCACCTCGGCCGGCTCGAGTCGCGCGCCCTGCTCGGGCTGCTCGCGAGGCTGAGCGTGGCCTGTGCGGTGCTGGCGGCGATCTGCTGGGGCGGCTCGCACTGGCTGCTCGTCGGCTGGCAGTATGAGCCGTTCTGGCCGAAACTCGGTGAGCTGGCGCTGGTCATCGTGGCGGGCGCTGGTGCGTTCTTCGCCTGTGCGATGCTGCTCGGCATCGCGGAGATGCATGACATCGCCCAGGTGCTCAAGCGCAAGCTGCGTGCCGCGTAGGCGCCGCGAGGCGAGTGCTGCGGCCGGATGGGGCGCCCCGCTGGCGCCGAAGGAGTCCATCAAGTGAACCGTTACCTGATCCCGCTCTCGGCCTTCGTCTTGCTCGGGGTATCGGCGCGGGCGCCGGCCCAAACCTACTACGAACAGACCTTCGCGCCCGAGCAGCCCGTGCACTGGCATCTGCAGATCGGCTACAGCCCGACGGTGGGCTCGACCTCGGAGTACTTCGACGGCGGCTTTACCTTGGGCGGTGGCTTGACCTGGAGGCCCCGCCCGGGCGGGCCGTTCGGGTTGCGCGCGGATCTCGAATACAGCCGCTTCGACGCCACGCGCAACCTCATCGCGATCAATGAGCAGGTCAATCAGATCGAGATCGACAACGGCTACGGCGAGGTGGTCGGAGCGAACCTCGACGGTGAGTACAAAGTGCACTTCACGCCCACGGTGAGCGGCTTCGGCGTCGCAGGCATCGGGGTCGATCACCTGTATGTCGCGCTCACCCAGACGGTGGCATTCGGGAGCTACTTCTGCGATCCCTGGTTCGGCTACTGCAGCTACGGGCTGGTGCCCGGGGACGTCGTGGTGGCGAGCGGCAGCACCACGCGCTTTTCCTGGAACGCCGGGGTGGGCCTGGATTTCCTGCTGCGCAACGGCCAGACGTTCTTCGTCGAGGCGCGCTACCAGCGCATCGAGACCACCCAGCCGACCGTGTTCGTGCCGCTCACCGTGGGGCTGCGCTTCTGAGCCGACGGGGCCGCGCGCGCGCCGGTCGGAAGCTGCTAAAATTCCTCTTTTTATGCGCCGGGCGTGTACCGGGCACGAAGGATTTCCATGGCACTGAAGATCATGATTCTCGGGGCGAACGGCTTCATCGGCAGCGCGCTCACCGGTGCGATTCTGCGTTCTCGCGACTGGGAGGTCTACGGCATCGACCTCTCGGACAACAAGCTCGGGGACCTGCCGAAGGACGATCGCTTCCACTTCGTCGAGGGTGACATCACCATCAACAAGGAGTGGGTCGAGTATCACGTCAAGAAATGCGATGTGGTGGTGCCGCTGGTGGCGATCGCGAACCCGGCGCAGTACGTGACCCATCCGCTGAAGGTCTTCGAGCTCGATTTCGAGGCGAATCTCACCGTGGTGCGCCACTGCGCCAAGTACGGCAAGCGCCTGGTGTTCCCCTCGACCTCCGAGCTGTACGGCATGTCCCCGGATGCGCTGCTCGATGAGGAGACGAGCCCGCTCGTGTACGGGCCGATCAACAAGCAGCGCTGGATCTACGCCGCCTCGAAGCAGCTGCTCGACCGGGTGATCTACGCCTACGGCGTGCGCGACAGCCTCGATTACACGCTGTTCCGCCCGTTCAACTTCATCGGCCCGAATCTCGACAACATCGAGGAGCCGAAGGAGGGGAGCTCGCGCGTGTTCACCCAGTTTCTCTCCAACGTGCTCTATCGCCGGTCGATCAAGCTGGTCGACGGCGGGCGCCAGAAGCGCTCCTTCACCTACATCGACGATGCGATCGAGGCGCTGCTCACCATTCTCGAGAACAAGGACGGGCGGGCGACGCGGCGCATCTTCAACATCGGCAACCCGGACAACTGCGTGTCGATCCGCGAGCTCGCCGACCGCACCATCCGCATCGCGCAGGAGTTCCCGCAGCTGCGCGATGCGGCCAAGACCACCGAGATCATCGAGGTGTCGGCCGGGGAGTACTACGGCAAGTACTACCAGGACATCCAGGTGCGGGTGCCCGCGATCGAGGCGGCCAAGCGCGACCTCGGCTGGCGGCCGAGCACCGATCTGGATACGGCGATCCGCAAGACCATCGACTTCTACGTCAGGCTCGGCAGCTTCAACTCCCTGAACGCCCCGGCGTGCGGGCTCTGATCAGCGGCCTGCGGGCGTGAATGAGGTTTGAGCCATGAGCGCAGCGCAGGCGCGCGCCGAGCGATTGAGATGGTGGGCGTGGGTGCTGCTGGCGGCGGTGTGGTTCGCCACGCTGCAGATTCGCCCGATGTTCGACCCGGACGAGGGCCGCTACGCGGAGATCCCGCGCGAGATGCTGGTCAGCGGCAACTGGGTGACCCCCAGGCTCGATGGGCTGAAGTACTTCGAGAAGCCGGTGCTGCAGTACTGGGCGACCGCCAGCGTCTACACGGTCTTCGGCGTGAGCAACTGGACCTCGCGCCTGTGGACGGTGGGACTCGGCTTCGGCTGTCTGGCCCTGATCTACGCCTGGCTGTCCCGCCTCTACGAGCGGCGCTCGGCCGTCCTGGCGGTGGCGCTGCTCGCGATGAGTCCGTACTTCGGCATCATCGGGCACCTGGACCTGCTCGATGCGGGCCTCACCTTCTGGCTGACCGCGATGGTGCTCGCCTTCACGCGCGCCCAGTGCGCCGATCCCGGCTCGGGCACCGAGCGCAACTGGATGCTCGTGTCCTGGGCGATGGCGGCGCTCGCGCTGCTCACCAAGGGGCTCGAGGTGTACGTGCTCGCCGGGCTCGCGCTCATCGCCTATACGGTGCTCGAGCGCGATGCGCGGCCCTGGCGGCGCATGCACCTGCTGCTCGGCATCCCGCTGATGGTGCTGATCGCCGCCCCGTGGTTCATCGCCGTGACGCTGCGCAACCACGTGTTTGCCGAGTATTTCTTCATTCACGAGCACTTTCAGCGCTTCCTCACCGATGAGGCGCGGCGCGTCGAGCCGTGGTGGTACTTCATCGCGCTGCTGGTGATCGGGGCGTTCGCCTGGCTCGTGCCGCTGGCGCGCGCCGCGCGCGCCGCGTGGCGCGACTCAGGTCCCGTGCCGCACTTCAAGCCGCTGAAGTTCCTGCTGCTGTACTCGGTGCTGACGGTCTTCTTCTTCTCGATCTCGGACTCGAAGCTCGCCACCTATATTCTGCCGATCTTCCCGCCGATCGCTGCGCTGACGGGCGTGTACCTCGCGCGCCGCCCGGGAGCGCTCACGCGCTCGGTGTGGGCCGGAGGCGGTCTCGCCCTGTTCGTGGCCGTGGGGCTGCTCGTTTATTCCGAGCACCGCAATGGGTTCATCCCGCCCCTGGCGTTCGTGTGGGGCGCCGCGGCGGCGGCCGCCGTGATCGTGGCCGTGGTGGCCTGCGCGCTCGCTGCCCGGCGCGCAGCCGCAGCCGATGGCGCTGCGCCCGATGGAGCTGCGGCCGCGGGCGGGGTCGGCACTGCGCTCGTGGTGGCGCTTGCCTTCATCTTCGCCTGGCAGGCGCTGCTGTGCCAGTACGCGGTGATCCCGCCGTCGCGCTCGGCCTATCAGCTGGTCCAGGAAATCAAGCACGACGTGCACCCGGGAACGGCGCTCTACAGCGTCGGCCAGTACCGCCAGACCATTCCGCCGTATCTCGGCCGGCTGCTCACCCTGGTGAGTTACAAGGGCGAGCTCGGGCCGGGCGAGCGCTGGCAGCCGGGACTGATGACCGCGACGCCGGCGCAGTTTGTGCGCCAGTGGAAAGCGAGCCATGATGCGGTCGCGTTCTTCGCGCCCGTCGTGTGGCAGCGCTATCACGAGGAGGGCCTGCCGGGGCGGGTGATCGGCCGGGATAGTTTCACGGTGGCGGTGAGCCGCTTATGAAGTGGTCAGTCTTCGCGTTTCTCATCGGCGGGGTGCTGCTCAATCTGGTGGCGCAGCTGGGGCTGAAGGCCGCCACCGACGCGACCGGTCCGCTGTTCGGCGCGGGCGTCGACGTGCCCAAACGGCTGCTCGCGCTCGCGGCCGTGCCGTGGCTGTGGTTCGCGCTCGTCTGTTACGGCTTGTCGGTGATCGTGTGGCTGATCGGCCTCTCGCGCGCGCCCGTCAGCCAGGCCTACCCGATGCTCTCGCTCAACTACCTGCTCATGGTCCCGCTCGCCTGGTGGCTGCTCGGGGAAGTGCCGAACCTGGAGCGCGTGGTGGGCATCGTGGTCATCATTGTCGGCGTCGTGCTGGTGTTCCGCTCATAAGTCATGCAACCCTTCCTGCCTTTCACGCGTCCGAGCATCGACGAGCAGACCATCCAGGAGGTGGCCGACGTGCTGCGCGGCGGCTGGCTCGCGAGCGGCCCGAAGGTCAAGGCGTTCGAGGCGGCGCTGTCGGAGTATTGCGGCGGCCGTCCGGTGCGCACCCAGACTTCGGCGACTGCGAGCCTCGAGCATGCGCTGCTCGTGTGCGGCATCGGCCCGGGGGATGAGGTCATCGTGCCGGCCATGAGCTTCGTCGCGAGCGCCAACGTGGTGGTGCGCACCGGGGCACGCCCGGTGTTCGTCGACGTGGATCTCGAGACACGCAACATCAACCTCGATCAGGCCGAGGCGGCGCTCACGGCCCGCACCCGCGCCATCATGCCGGTGCATCTGTGCGGTCTGCCGGCCGATCTGGATCGGGTTTACCGCCTCGCCGAGCGCCATCGGCTGCGCGTCATCGAGGATGCCGCCCAGGCCATCGGTTCGAGCTACCGCGGCCGGCGCATCGGCAGCTTCGGCGATCTGGTGTGCCTGAGCTTCCATCCCAACAAGAACATCACCTCCATCGAGGGCGGCGCGGTCGTCGGCGGCTCCCCGGAGGAGGTGCACGAGCTCGAGCTGCACCGCTTCCACGGCCAGTCGAGAATATCGGCCGATGAGTGCGAGACCCACTTCGCCGGCGGCAAGGCCAATCTCTCCGATGTGGCCGCCTGCGTCGGTCTCGGGCAGCTGCGCCAGCTCGAGGCGTTCAACGCGCGCCGGCGCGAGCTCGCGGCGCGCTACTTCGAGTTGTGGGGCGAGGATGCGCCGCTCACGTTGCCCGCGCGCGGGGACGCCGGACACAACTGGCACATGTTCGCCGCGCGGCTGCCGCTCGCGCGGCTGCGCATCAGCCGGCTCGAGTTCATCGAGGCGATGGCGGTGCGCGGCATCGGCATCGGCGTGCATTACCCGGCGATGCACCTGTTCAGCGCCTACCGCGCGCTCGGCTATCGCGAAGGGCAGTTCCCGAACGCCGAGCGCATCGGCCGCGAGACGGTGACGCTGCCGCTCTTTCCGGCGATGCGCATGGAGGACGTCGAGCGGGTGGTCGGCGCCGTCAACGAAGTGCTGCGCGAGGCGACGCGGTGAGCGCCACGGTCTCGGTCATCATTCCCGTCTACAACGAAGAGGCGGGGCTCGCGCCGCTGTTCGAGCGGCTGTACCCGGCGCTCGATGCGCTGGGCCGCGGCTACGAGGTCATCTTTGTCGATGACGGCAGCCGCGACCGCTCGGCAGCGCTGCTGCGCGAGCAGTTCGAGCGCCGCCCGCAGTGCACCCGCGTGGTGCTGCTCACACGCAACGCCGGTCAGCACATGGCGATCCTGGCCGGCTTCGCGCAAGCGCGCGGCGATTACATCATCACCCTCGATGCCGACCTGCAGAACCCGCCGGAGGAGATCGGCAAGCTGGTGGCGGCGATGGACCAGGGCGCGGACTACGTGGGCACGGTGCGCGCGCGGCGGCACGATGTGTACTGGCGCAAGGTCGCCTCGCGGCTGATGAACCGCATCCGTGAGCGCACCACGCAGATCCGCATCACCGACCAGGGCTGCATGCTGCGCGGCTATCACCGCTCCATCGTCGATGCCATCAATCGTTGCGTCGAGGTCAGCACTTTCGTGCCGGCCCTCGGCTACACCTTCGCGCGCCACCCGGTGGAGATCGAGGTGGCGCACGCCGGGCGCGCGACGGGTCAGTCGAAGTACTCGATCTATCGGCTCATCCGGCTGAACTTCGACCTGATGACCGGCTTTTCGGTCGCGCCGCTGCAGTTCTTCACCATGTTCGGGATCCTCGTCTCGCTGTTTTCCCTGGGATTCGTGGTCGATCTGGCGATCCGGCGCCTGTTCATCGGGCCGGAAGTGCAGGGCGTGTTCACCCTGTTCGGCCTCGCGTTCTTCTTCATCGGCGTGCTGTTGGTGAGTGTCGGGGTGGTGGGCGAGTACGTCGGGCGCATCTACGAGCAGGTGCGCCAGCGGCCGCGCTATACCATCTCGGCAGTCCTGGAGGAGGGCGAGGGCATCGATACCGGCGAGACCGGCGTTCGCCCGGCGGTGCTGCCCGCGCCCAAGTCCCATCCGCAGCTCGATCACACCGAGATGCTGCGCGCCGAACACGACCCGGGCCGCTCTTCGTGACTCGCCGTGTTCGCGCGGTGGTGTTCGCATACCACGACGTGGGCGTGCGCTGCCTGAAGACGCTGCTGTCCGGCGGCGTGGAAGTGCCGCTCGTGGTCACGGTGGCCGACGATCCGCACGAGACGCAGTGGTTTGCCAGCGTGGCCGAGACCGCGCGCGAGTACGGGCTGGAGGTCGTGGTGCCCGACGATCCCAACACGCCCGAGTTCGCCGCGCGGCTCGCCGGGCTGGAGGCGGATTTCCTCTTCTCCTTCTACTACCGTGCCATGCTCGGCGCGCCGCTGCTCGAGTGCGCCCGCCGCGGCGCCCTCAACATGCACGGCTCGCTGCTGCCGCGTTATCGCGGCCGCGCGCCGGTCAATTGGGCGATCCTCAACGGGGAGCGCGAGAGCGGAGCGACGCTGCACTACATGGTCGCGCGGGCCGATGCCGGCGACATCGTCGATCAGCAGGCGGTGCCCATTCTCGAGAACGACGAGGCGTGCGAGGTGTACGCCAAGGTGACCGCTGCGGCGGAGATCGTGCTCGCCCGCTCGCTGCCGGGCCTGATCGCCGGCAGCGCGCCGCGCCGCGCGCAGCCGATCGTGCCAGGGGAGTACTTCGGCCGGCGAGGTCCCGAGGACGGCCGCATCGACTGGAATTGGCCGGCCAGGCGCATCCATGACCTGGTGCGCGCGGTGGCGCCGCCGTTCCCCGGGGCCTTCGGCGAGGTCGAAGGGCAACTCTGGAGGGTGCTCCGCACGCGCGTTGCGGCCCACACGCTCGCTCCGGGGCCGGCGCGGCTGATCGGCGCGGCGGGGGAATGTCATCTCGCGTGCACCGACGGGTCGGTGCTGCGGATTCTGCGGGCGGCGAACACGGCCGGCCCGCTCGAGCTCCCGCGCCTGGCGCGCGAGCTCGAGCGCCGGCCGATGCCGCTCGGCTGAGGATCCCTGGGGCCGATGCATGCCGGTGTCCTGTGAGCACGATTGCGCTGAAGATCGACGTTGATACCTACCGCGGAACGCTGGACGGTGTGCCGCGGCTCGCGGCGGCGCTAGAGCGCTGCGACGCACGCGCGACGTTTCTCTTTACGCTGGGCCCGGATCACACCGGGCGGGCCATCAAGCGGGTCTTGCGGCGGGGTTTCCTCGGCAAGGTGCGGCGCACCTCGGTCGTCAGCCACTATGGGCTGCGCACGCTCCTCTACGGCGTTCTGCTGCCCGGACCGCGCATCGGGCGGCGCTGCGAAGGGGTGCTCAGGGACATTGACGCACGCGGGTTCGAAGTCGGCGTGCATACCTGGGATCACGTCAAATGGCAGGACGGGGTCACGCGCGCGAGCCGCCTCTGGACCCGCCGCCAGTTGCAACTGGCGCGGACGGAGTTCGAGCGAGTGTTCGGCCGCGCGCCCGTGGCCCACGGAGCGGCCGGCTGGCAGGTGAACAGCTACCTGCCGCTGCTGCAGGAAGAGGCCGGTTTTCGCTACGCCTCGGATACCCGCGGGAGCTCACCGTTCATCCCGCTCATCGACGGCCGCGACGTTGCGGTGCCGCAGCTGCCGACGACGCTGCCCACGCTCGATGAGCTGATCGGCCGGGAGGATCTCGGCGGAGTCGACCCGATCGAGCACCTGCTGCGCTGCAGCGAGGGCGGGGGCGATCACGTGTTCACGCTGCATGCGGAGCTCGAAGGCGGGGCCTATCTGGAGGGATTCGAGCGGCTGCTGCGAGCGTGGCGCGAGCGTGGCGCGACGCTGACGGATATGGCAACGTATGCCGCGACGCTCGATCCGGCGCGCCTGCCGCGCTGCGCGATCGACAGTGGCAGCGTCCCGGGCCGCTCCGGTACGCTGGCCGTGCAGGGGCGGGCTGGGGCATGAGCGAGCTTGCGGAAAGCATGAACGCCGTCGAGATCGCAGCGCCGGGCGGCCCGCAGGTGTTGCGGCTGGTGCGGCGTCCGGTGCCGCACCCTGATGCGCGCGAGGTGCTGGTCCGCGTCCGCGCCGCCGGGGTCAATCGGCCCGACATCCTGCAGCGCCGCGGTGCCTATCCGCCGCCGCCCGGTGCGAGCGACGTTCCGGGCCTGGAGCTCGCCGGCGAGGTGGTGCAGGTGGGCGCTGAGGTCACCGAGTGGGCGGCCGGCGATCGGGTCTGCGCGCTGGTGTCCGGTGGCGGCTACGCCGAGTATGCCCTCGCGCCTGCGGTGCAGTGCCTGCCGATCCCGAAGGGGCTCAGCATCGAGCAAGCCGCGGCGCTGCCCGAAACCGTCTTCACCGTCTACTACAACGTGTGGGAGCGTTCACGCCTGCAGCCAGGCGAGTGGCTGCTCGTGCATGGCGGATCGAGCGGCATCGGTACGACGGCCATCGTGCTGGCCAAGGCGTTCGGCGCGCACGTGGTCGTGACCGCGGGCAGCGATGAGAAATGCTGCGCCTGTCTGCGCCTCGGCGCGGACGCCGCCATCAACTACAAGCGTGAGGATTTCGTGGCCGCGACGCTCACGGCGACACAGGGGCGGGGCGCGGACGTCATCCTCGACATGGTGGGCGGCGATTACCTGGCGCGCGACATTGCGGCCGCCGCGGCCGAGGGGCGCATCGCGGTGATCGCGACCCAGGGCGGTCGCACGGCCGAGATCGATCTGGCGCAACTGATGGGCAAGCGTCTGATGATCGGCGGCTCGACGCTGCGGCCGCAGACGGTCAAGCGCAAGGGAGAGATCGCCGCGGCGTTGCGGCGCACGATCTGGCCGCTCATCGAGTCGCAGTCACTGCAGATACCCATTCACGCGTACTTCGCGCTGGCCGAGGCCGCTCAGGCGCACGCGCTCATGGAATCGGGCGGGCACATCGGCAAGATCGTGCTGCGTACCTAACGGCCCGCAGGGCGCACGGGCAGCACCGGCGTGCGCGTCACGGTGCGCATCGCGAAGCTCGACTGCACGCGCACCACGCTCGGCAGCCGGGTCAGATGCTGGCTGTGAATGCGCTCGAAGTCATCGAGGTCAGCCACCACCAGGCGCAGCAGATAGTCGTGCTCGCCGGTCATGAGGTAGCACTCCATCACCTGCGGGATCTTGCGCACCGCCGCCTCGAAAGCCTCGAGCCCGGACTGGCTCTGCCGGTCGAGGGTGATGTTGACGAACACGTTGACCGGATAGCCCGCCTTGTGCTGATTGACGAGCGCGGTGTAGCCCTCGATGAGGCCCGACTCCTCGAGCGCCTTGACCCGGCGCAGGCAGGCGGATTCGGACAGATTGACCTCGCTGGCCAGGCGCGCGTTGGTGATGCGGGCGTCCTGCTGCAGGCGGCGCAGAATGGCGTGATCGTAGCGGTCGAGCTCCATACGCAAAATATTCTGCCACAAATATCGCGATCAGTCGCAGATTCTGTCCTGGCGGGCCGCGCAGAAGGCCATTTCGCAAGTTGCTGCCCGCGCCTCACCGTAAGCTTCTGAGCCCATTCCACCCGGGGGAGAGTCGCAATGCGTATCGGCGTTCCGCGCGAAATCAAGGTGCACGAGTATCGAGTGGGTCTGGTTCCGGCCGGAGTGCGCGAGCTCACGGGCGCGGGCCACGAGGTGCTGATCGAGAGCGGCGCCGGCGCCGGCATCGGTATTCCGGATGCGGACTATCGGGCCGTCGGGGCGAAGATCGTCTCCGCCGCGGCCGATGTGTTCGCCGGCGCCGATCTGGTGGTGAAGGTCAAGGAGCCGCAGCCGGCCGAGTGCGCCATGCTGCGCCGCGGGCAGGTACTCTTTACCTACCTGCACCTGGCGCCCGATCCGCAGCAGGCGCACGCCCTGATGAAATCCGGCGCGACCGCGATCGCGTACGAGACCGTCACGCGCCGCGGCACGCTGCCGCTGCTGACGCCGATGAGCGAGGTCGCCGGGCGCATGTCCGTGCACGTCGGCGCCGGCTGCCTGCAGAAGGCGAACGGCGGGCGCGGCGTGCTGCTCGGCGGGGTGCCGGGGGTGCTGCCGGCAAAGGTGGTGATCCTCGGCGGCGGGGTCGCCGGCACGCATGCGGCGCAGATGGCGGTCGGCCTGCACGCCGACGTCACGGTCGTGGACCGCTCGATCGAGCGACTGCGTGAGCTGTCGGACCAGTTCGGCGCCTCGCTCCGTACCGCCTACTCCACCACGGCGGCCATCGAGCGGCTGGTGAAGGAGGCGGACCTGGTGATCGGTGCGGTGTTGATCACCGGGGCGGCCGCGCCGAAGCTGGTCACCCGCGCGATGCTCTCGAGCATGCAGCCGGGATCCGTGCTCGTCGATATCGCCATCGACCAGGGCGGCTGCTTCGAGACGAGTCGCCCGACGACGCACGCTGAGCCGACCTTCATCGTCGATGGCATCGTTCACTACTGCGTCGCCAACATGCCGGGCGCGGTGGCGCGCACGTCGACTTTCGCGCTCACCAACGCGACGCTGCCCTACGTGCGCCAGCTCGCAGACCTCGGCTGGCAGGAGGCGCTGCGCGAGGATGCGGGCTTTGCGGCGGGGCTGAACGTGCACGCAGGCGCCATCACCCATCCGGCGGTGGCGCAGTCGCTCGGCATGCCGCTTGCCCCCTCGCCGATCAAGTCATGACGGGACTGGCCCTGCTCTTACGGCCGGTCAAGTCGAGGTCACGTCTGGCGCGGCGCGGCCGCTTGCCGGTAGGCTAGCGGTCCGCGCCCCCGGGGACGGTGCCGCGCGGCACCGTCCCCGGGGGGCGTTCATTCAGCCAGGAGGTTCCCGATGCGTCTCACGCGATTTGTTCTGCCGCTGGCGCTGCTCGCGGCATCGGCCGGCACAGCCTTCGCCAGGCCCGTCACCTACGTGTGCGATCCGGCGCATACGCACCCGAGCTTCGCGGCCGATCACATGGGCGGACTGTCGATCTGGCGCGGCATCTTCACCAAGACGAGCTGTACCATCGTGCTCGATCGCCAGGCGCACACCGGCACCGTGCAAGTGACGGTCGATACCGCCTCGGATGACTTCGGCGAGGCGCAGCTCGACAAGGATGCCCGCGGCCCCCAGCTGCTCGATGTGGCCAAGTACCCGACCGCCACCTACGTCGGGCACCTCGCGGACTTCAAGAACGGCTCACCCACCCGGGTGATCGGCACGTTCACGCTGCACGGCGTGACGCGGCCGCTGACGCTCATCATCCGTCAGTTCGAGTGCAAGGAACTCTCGTTCATGCACCAGTACCGCTGCGGAGCGGACGCGTTCGCCGAGTTCAATCGGGCCCACTACGGCATCACCTTCGGGCGCTCGATGGGCTTTCAGATGTGGGTGCGGCTGCACATCCAGGTCGAGGCCGTGCGCCAGGGCTGAGCCGAGGGGGGCGAGGGGCCGCGCGAGGGGCGCGGCACGTGAGAAGCTAATCACATAGCTGCAAAGTCTGAGCGGCGGGCCGGCCGGCGCCGGCCCGCCGGCCCCGGCTTTGTGTAGACTTGGACGCTGGATTTGCAACGGATCGATCCTGTGCCCCCGATCGCAGACTCAGCCCTGCTCGAAGCGTTGCTCCCGGTGGCGGTGGCCGCCGGCCGGGAGGCCCATGCGGTGTACCTGCGCGGCTGCCCCGTCGAGCAGAAGGCCGACCGCACGCCGGTGACCGAGGCCGACCGCGCCGCCGAGGCGATCATCCTGGCGCACCTGGCGCAGCTGGCCCCGCACATTCCCGTCGTCGCCGAGGAGTCCTGCGCAGCCGGGCACATCCCGGCGGTCGAGCAGACCTTCTTTCTGGTCGACCCGCTCGATGGCACCAAGGAGTTCATCGCACGGCGCGGGGAATTCACGGTCAACATCGCGCTCATTCGCGCCGGCGCCCCGGTGCTCGGGGTGGTGTACGCGCCGGTGGGCGGCACGGTCTATGCGGGTGAGGTGGCGGCCGCTCGCGCCTTCCGCTACGCGCAGCCCGCCACCGGCGGCGCGGCCGGACCGCGCGAGCCGCTGCGCGTGCGAGCCGTTCCCGCAGCGGGCCTGACCGCGGTGGTGTCCCGTTCGCACGCCACCCCTCAGACCGAGCAGTACCTGCGCGGCTACCTGGTGCGCGAGCGCATCTCGGTGGGCTCGTCGCTGAAGTTTTGCCTGGTGGCGAGCGGCGAGGCCGATCTGTATCCGCGGCTCGGGCCGACCATGGAGTGGGACACGGCCGCCGGCCATGCGGTGCTGCTTGCCGCCGGCGGCCAGGTGCTCGCCGCAGGCGGCGGTCCACTGCGCTACGGCAAGCCGGATTTCCGCAATACATTCTTCGTCGCCGCGGGCCCGCTGGCCGTGGTGCCGCTGGCCGCCTGAGCGCACGCGCATGAGCCCCCGCGAGCCAACCGCCGCACCACTGCCGCCGCACCTGCGCCAGCTCGAGTCCGAGTCGATCGGCATCATCCGCGAGGTGGCCGCGGAGTTCCACAACCCGGTGATGCTCTACTCGATCGGCAAGGATTCCGGCGTCATGCTGCACCTTGCGGTCAAGGCGTTCTATCCGTCGAAGCCGCCGTTTCCGCTGCTGCACATCGACACGGGCTGGAAGTTCCGCGCCATGATCGAGCACCGGGATCAGATCGCCGAGCGCTACGGGGTGCGGCTGCTCGTCTACACCAATCCCGACGGGCTCGCGCGCGGCATCAATCCGATCACCTCCGGCTCGCAGCTGCACACCCAGGTGATGAAGACCGAGGCGCTGAAGCAGGCGCTCGACCAATGGCAGTTCGATGCCGCCTTCGGCGGTGCGCGCCGCGACGAGGAGAAAAGCCGCGCCAAGGAGCGCGTCTTCTCGTTCCGCGCGAGCGGCCACGTGTGGGATCCCCGTAACCAGCGTCCGGAGCTGTGGAACCTGTATAACACCCGCATCAATCAGGGCGAGACCATCAGGGTCTTTCCGCTCTCGAACTGGACGGAGCTCGACATCTGGCAGTACACGCGCGCCGAGCGCATTCCCGTGGTGCCGCTGTACTTCGCCGCGCCCCGCGCGGTGATCGAGCGCGACGGGCAGCTGATCATGCGCGACGATGAGCGCATGGCGCTGAGGCCCGGAGAGCGCGAGCAGGTGCGCATGGTGCGCTTCCGCTCGCTCGGATGCTATCCGCTGTCGGCGGCGATCGAAAGCCGCGCCACGACGCTCGATGAGATCATCGCCGAGATGCTCACCACGCGCACCTCGGAGCGCTCCGGGCGGCTGATCGACAGCGACGAGGCGGCCTCGATGGAGAAGAAGAAACGTGACGGCTACTTCTGACACTCCGGCGGGCGCGGCCGAGCGCAAGGGGCTGCTGCGCTTTCTCACCTGCGGCTCGGTCGATGACG
Organism: Pseudomonadota bacterium; assembly: GCA_021816775.1. Classification (GTDB taxonomy): domain Bacteria; phylum Pseudomonadota; class Gammaproteobacteria; order Steroidobacterales; family Steroidobacteraceae; genus 13-2-20CM-66-19. Next base: position 91,983 of record JAKAXA010000010.1, on the reverse strand, counting down.
GCAAGTCGACCCTGATCGGGCGGCTGCTCTACGACACGCAGCTCGTGCTCGAGGATCAGCTCGTCGCGCTCGAGCGCGACAGCCGCAGGCACGGCACCACGGGGGAGGATCTCGACCTGGCGCTCCTGGTCGATGGGCTGCAGGCCGAGCGCGAGCAGGGCATCACCATCGATGTCGCCTACCGGTTCTTCGCCACGCGGCGGCGCGCCTTCATCGTGGCCGACACCCCGGGGCACGAGCAGTACACGCGCAACATGGCCACCGGGGCATCCAACAGCCAGACGGCGGTGATCCTGATCGATGCGCGCAAGGGGGTGCTCACCCAGACGCGCCGCCACAGCTACATCTGCGCGCTGCTCGGCATCAAGCACGTGGTGCTCGCGGTCAACAAGATAGACCTGGTGGATTTCTCCGGGGAGCGCTTTCACCACATCGTCGCCGAGTATCTCGGCTTCGCCGCGCCGCTCAAATTCAGCTCCATCACGAGCATTCCGCTCTCGGCGCGCTTCGGCGACAACGTGGTCCGCCGCTCCGAGCGCATGGGCTGGTACGAGGGGCCGACGCTGATCGAGCATCTCGAGGCGCTCGATGTGAGCGAGGGGCTCGATGAGAAGCCCTTGCGCTTCCCGGTGCAGTGGGTGAACCGCCCGAACCTTGACTTTCGCGGCTTCGCGGGCACGGTGGCCTCGGGCGTGGTGCGCCCTGGGGATCGGGTGGTGGTGGCCGCCTCGGGGCGCGAGAGCACGGTGCAGCGCATCGTCACGGCCGATGGCGATCTGACCGAGGCGCGCGCGGGCGATGCGGTCACACTGACGCTCACCGACGAGGTGGACGTGGCGCGCGGCGACGTGCTGGCGCACGCGGATGCGCGCCCCGAGGTCGTCGACCAGTTCGCGGCCGAAGTGCTGTGGATGATCGAGGAGCCGATGCTGCCGGGGCGCTCGTACCTCATGCGCATCGGGGCGCGCTACGTGCCGGCGCGGGTGACGAGCCTGAAGCACAAGACCGACGTCAACACGCTCGAGCACATCGCTGCCAAGACGCTCGGCTTGAACGAGATCGGCTTCTGCAATCTCGCCACGGCGAGCCCGGTGGCTCTCGACTCGTACGCCGAGAACCGCGCTACGGGCGCGTTCGTGCTCATCGATCGCTTCACCAACGCCACCGCCGGGGCCGGCATGATCAGCTTCGGGCTGCGCCGGGCGACCAACATCCACCGCCAGGCGCTGCTCATCGACAAGACGGCGCGCACGCGCCGCAACGGGCACCGGGCGGCGATCCTGTGGTTCACGGGCCTTTCCGGTTCGGGCAAGAGCACCATCGCCAACATCGTCGAGCGCGAGCTGCACGAGCACGGCGCCCACACCTACATGCTCGACGGCGACAACGTCCGTCACGGGCTCAATCGGGACCTGGGTTTCACGGATGCCGACCGCGTCGAGAACATCCGCCGGGTCGGGGAGGTGGCCAAGCTGTTCGTTGATGCCGGGGCGATCGTGCTGTGCTCGTTCATCTCGCCATTTCGCGCCGAGCGGCGCATGGTGCGCGAGCTCGTGGAGGCGGACGAGTTCATCGAGATCTTCGTCGACACGCCGATCGAGGAGTGCAAGCGGCGCGATCCGAAGGGCCTGTATGCGCGCGCGCTCGAAGGGAAGATCAAGAACTTCACCGGCATCGACTCGCCCTATGAGCCGCCCGCGGAGGCCGAGATCGTGCTCGCGCCGAGCCCGCTCGGCCCGGAGGAGGAGGCGCGGCGCGTGCTCGAGGCGCTCAAGGCGCGCAAGATCATCGGCTGAGCGGCGCGGCTGTTGGCGTCCGGCGCTCGATCCAGCACGCCCGGCGCGCTACCATCGCGCGATCCGTGCGTTGGGGAATCGTGTGCCGACCCATTACCGCAGCGACCAAGATGTCGCGGTGCTCGAAATCGACAATCCGCCCGTCAACGCGCTCAGCCTCGAGGTGCGCACCACGCTGGTCGAGGGCCTGGAGCGCGCCGCGCGCGATCCGTCCATCAAGGCGGTGGTCATCGCCGGGGCGGGCGGACAGTTTCCCGCCGGTGCCGACCTGAAGGAGATCGCCTCGGGCGTGGCGTTCGAGCCGCCCATCCTCCTCGACGTGCAGGCGCGCATGGAGAGCCTCGGCAAGCCGATGGTGGCGGCGATCGAGGGGCTCGCGCTCGGCGGGGGCTTCGAGCTCGCGCTCACCTGCCATGCGCGCCTCGCCGCGGCCGATGCGCGGGTCGGGCTGCCCGAGGTCAAACTCGGACTGATCCCCGGCGCCGGCGGCACACAGCGCTTCACGCGCCTCGCGGGCCCGGAGGCGGCGCTCGAGGCCATCACCTCGGGGGAGCAGATTGCCGCATCGCGCGCGCTTGCGCTCGGCCTGATCGATGCGATCGCCGCGCAGGTGCGTGCCTCGGCGGTCAGTCACGCCCGGCGACTTGCCGAGCAGGGCGCCCCGCCGCTGGCGAGCGCGCGTGAGGAGAAAATCGCGCACGTCGATCCGAACCTCTTCACCGCCTGGCGCAGCGCGCACGCGCGCAAATTGCGCGGCCAGCTCGCTCCCTGGCGCATCGTCGACGCCATCGAGGCGGCCTGCACCCGAACGCGCGCCGAGGCGTTCCGGCTGGAGCGCCAATACTACCTGGAGTGCCGCCAGAGCCCGCAGCGCAAGGCGCTGATGCACGTGTTCCACGCCGAGCGCGCCGCGCGCAAGATCCCCGACGTCGGACCGCAGGTCACGCCGCTGCCGATCCGGCGCGCCGCGGTGGTCGGCGCCGGGACGATGGGCACGGGCATCGCGATCTGCTTCGCCAACGCCGGGATCCCGGTCACGCTGTTGGATGTGTCCGAAACGGCGCTCGGGCAGGGGCTCGCGCGCATCCGCAGGCTGTACGGCGAGACCGTCGAGCGCGGCAGGCTCACGCGCGAGCAGGCCGATGCGGCCATCGGGCGCATCAGCGGGGCGAGCGGCTATGAGGCGCTGGGCGAGACCGACATCGCCATCGAGGCGGTGTTCGAGGACCCGGCGCTCAAGCGCGAGGTGTTCGAGAATCTCGACCGCAGCGCCCCGCCGCACGCCATCCTCGCGAGCAACACCTCGACGCTCGACATCGATCGCCTGGCGGCGGTGACCGGCCGGCCGCAGCAGGTCGTCGGCACCCATTTTTTCAGCCCGGCGCACGTGATGAAACTGATGGAGAACGTGCGCGGCGCGGCAAGCTCGCCGCAGACGCTGGCCACCGTGATGGCGCTCGCCCGGCGGCTCGGCAAGATCCCGGTGCTCGCGGGCAACTGCGACGGGTTCATCGGCAACCGCATGCTGCAGTACTACGGGGCGGAGGCCGAGCGGCTGCTCGAGGAGGGCGCCACGCCCGAGCAGATCGACGGGGTGATCGAGTCCTTCGGCTTTGCCATGGGGCCGCTCGCGATGCGCGATCTGGCCGGCAACGATGTGGGCTGGGCGATCCGCCGCAACCGCACGCTGCCGCCCGATGAGCGCTGGTCGCCGATTCTCGAGCGCATGGCCGGCGAGGGGCGCCTCGGCCGAAAGAGCGGCCAGGGCTTCTATCGCTACGAGGGCGGCAAGCGGCTGGCGAATCCCGAGGCGCTGGCGCTGATCGAGGCGGTCTCGCGCGAGCTCGGGATCGAGCGGCGCGCCATCTCCGATGAGGAGATTCTCACGCGCCTGCTGCACCCGCTGGTCAACGAAGGGGCGAAGATCCTCGCCGAGCGCATCGCGATCCGCCCGGGCGACATTGACGTGGTCTACATTCACGGCTATGGGTTTCCCGCCTACAAGGGCGGGCCGATGTACTGGGCCGCGCAGGACGGTCTCGACAAGGTCATCGCGACGCTCGAGCGGCTCGCACCGAGTCACGGCCAGCGGTGGCGCGCGGCGCCGCGCCTGATCGAGGCCGCCCGGCGGGGCAGTTGGGATTGAGCGCGGCGCCGGCTTGACCCAGAAGTAAAATAAATGTACGTTTAAAACAGTTGTTTGAGTGGTGGAGCCGGTGAAATCATCTCCCTCGTCCGCCGCCGACGCCGATCCCGGGCCGAAGTACTCCGAGACGGCCACGCGGATTCTCAATGCGGCTGAGGGTCTGTTCGTCGAACTGGGTCTCGAGGCGACCTCGCTGCGGCTGATCACGCAGAAGGCGGCGGTCAACCTGGCCGCGGTGAACTACCACTTCCGTTCCAAGGACGCGCTGTTCGAGGCGGTGTTCGCGCGGCGCTTCGCCCCCTGGGCGCGCGAGTGCCTGCGCGAGCTCGATGCGCTCGAGGCGAGGGTCGCAGCCGGCAAGGCGGTCTTCGACGTCGAGGCGGTGATGATGTGCTATGTGCGCCCGGCGCTGGCGCTCTCGAAGGATCCCTCGCTCGGCGGGGCGCTGTTCGTGCGCCTGTTCTCGCGCGTGCTGGTGGAGAACCACCGGCAGGTGCGCGAGACGCTCTCGCGCGATTGGGGTCACCTCGTCGCCCGCTACACCGTTGCGCTCGGACGCGCGCTGCCGCAACTGTCGAGCGAGGAGGTGGCGTGGCGGTTGCACCTGGGCTTGAGCGTGATGTTTCATGCCTTCGCGGGCAATGACATCCTCAAGCTCTTCGGCCGTTCAGCCGTTTCGGCGCGCGATCCGGATCTGATCGTCAAGCACGTCGTGCCGTTCGTGGTGGCGGGCATGAGCGCCGCGCCGCACGGCAGGCATCCTGCGGCCTGAGCGCCGCGGGCGTCGCGGGCGGCCGGCCGCGCAGTGAGCGGTCCGGCCGCAGCGGTCCGTACAACCAGGGGAAGTCATGTCTGAGACGAATTTCAACATCCGCAAGGTGGCCGTGCTCGGGGCGGGCGTGATGGGCGCGCAGATCGCCGCGCATCTGGTGAATGCGCAGGTGCCGACGCTGCTCTACGATCTGCCCGATCCCGATGGCGGCAGCGGCATCGTCAACAAAGCCATCGCGGCGCTGCGCAAGCAGCAGCCCGCGCCGCTCGCGGCCCCGGGCCTCGAGGCGTTCATCGAGCCGGCCAACTACGCCCAGGACCTCGGGCGGCTCGCCGAGTGCGACCTCGTCATCGAGGCCATCGCCGAGCGGCTCGACTGGAAGCGCGAGCTCTACCACAAAGTCGCCCCCGCGCTCGGCGCGGGCGCGATCTTCGCCACCAACACCTCGGGACTGTCGATCGAATCGCTCGCGGCGGCTTGCCCGCAGACGCTGCGCGCACGTTTCTGCGGCGTGCATTTCTTCAATCCGCCGCGCTACATGCATCTGGCCGAGATCATCCCCTGCAGCGCCTCCGATGCCGGGATGCTCGATCACCTGGAGAGCTTTCTCGTCACCACTCTCGGCAAGGGGGTCATCCGCGCCAAGGACACGCCGAACTTCGTCGCCAACCGCGTCGGGGTGTTCTCGATGCTTGCGACGGTGGCGAATGCGACGAAATACCATCTGCGCTTCGATGTGGTCGATGACCTGACCGGACCGAAGCTCGGGCGCCCCAAGTCCGCCACGTTCCGCACCGCCGATGTGGTCGGCCTCGACACCTTCGCCCATGTGGTGCGCACGATGCGCGAGGGGCTCGCGCAGGATCCGTGGCGCGGCCTGTATGCCGCGCCGCCGTGGCTCGAGAAGCTGATCGCCGCCGGCGCGCTCGGGGCCAAGAGCAAGAGCGGCATCTACCAGAAGAAGGGGCGCGAGCTGTTCGTGCTCGATCCGGCGAGCGGGGCGCACGTGCCGGCCGCAGCGCAGGCCGATGCCTCGGTCATCGAGATTCTCAAGATCCAGGACGTCGCCGAGCGGTTTGCGGCGCTGCGCCAGAGCGAGCATCCGCAGGCGAAATTCCTCTGGGCGTCATTTCGCGACACGTTTCACTACATCGCCTATCACCTCGCGGACATCGCCCATTCGGCGCGCGACGTCGATCTGGCGATGCGCTGGGGCTTCGGGTGGCAGCGCGGGCCGTTCGAGCTGTGGCAGGCGGCTGGCTGGTCGCGAGTCGCGCAGTGGATCGAGGCGGACATCCGGGCGGGCGAGGCGCTCGCGGCCGTGCCGCTGCCGCCGTGGGTGCTCGAGGCCGGACGCACCGGCGTGCATTTCCCGCAAGGCGCCTACGATGCGGCCGGGAAAACCCTGGCGCGTCCCTCGAGCCTTCCCGTGTACCGCCGTCAGCTCGCTCCCGCGTCGCTCGATGGCGCGCGGCGCGAGCTCGGCGAGACCGTCTACGAGAACGCGGCGGTGCGCGGCTTCACCAGCGGGGATGGCGTGCTCGTGGTGTCGTTGAAGACCAAGGCCCACTCGATCAGTCCGGAGGCGCTCGAGGGGCTCCACCAGGCGATCGACCTGGCCGAAGCGCGCTACCGCGCGCTGGTGATCTGGCAGAGCGAGCCGCCGTTTTCCGTCGGCGCAAACCTCGAGGCGCTGCGCCCGGCGCTTGCGGCCGGCGATTGGGCGAGCATCGAGTCGGTCATCGCGCGCTTTCAGAGCACCTCCATGCGTCTGCGCTACAGCCTGATTCCAACGGTGGCGGCCACCGAGGGTTATGTCTTCGGCGGCGGTTGCGAGTTCGTGATGCACTGCGACCGGGTGGTCGCCGCGCTTGAGTCCTACGTCGGGCTCGTCGAGGCGGGCGTCGGGCTGTTGCCGGGGGGCGGAGGCTGCACGGAGCTCGCACGGCGCGCTGCGCGCGAGAGCCGCGGCGATCTGCTCGCCGCGCTGAAGGATTATTACATGGCCATCGCCACCGCGAAGGTGGCCACGAGCGGCCTCGAGGCGCGGCGGATGGGCTATCTGCGCGACAGCGACCCGGTCGTGTTCAACGCCGATGAGCTGCTGTACGTGGCCAAGCACGAGGCGCTCGCGCTCGCTGAGGCCGGCTACCGCCCGCCGCTCGCTGGCGCGCGCTTCGCCATCGCCGGCCGCACCGGCGCCGCCTCGATCAAATCGCAGCTCGTGAACCTGCTCGAAGGGCACTTCATCAGCGCGTACGACTTCGAGATCGGCTCGCGCATCGCCGAGGTGATGACCGGGGGCGACCTGGAGGCCGGTACCGAGGTCGATGAGTCCTGGCTCCTTGCCCTCGAGCGGCGCCACTTCCTCGCGCTGCTCAGAAGCCCCAAGACCCAGGAGCGCATCGCGCACACGCTCAAGACCGGCAAGCCGCTGCGCAATTGAGCGGTACGGGAGAGATTGCTCATGACGAAACCGATTCGAGACGCTTACATCGTGGCCGCGACCCGCACGCCGGTCGGCAAGGCGCCGCGCGGCATGCTGCGCCAGGTCCGCCCCGATGACCTCTTGGTCCATGCGCTCTTAAGCGCGCTGGCGCAGGCGCCGGCGATTGCGCCGGCGCTGATCGAGGACGTGGTGGTCGGCTGCGCGTTCCCCGAGGCCGAGCAGGGACTGAACATGGCGCGCGTGGCGGCGCTGCTGGCGGGGCTGCCCGATACGGTGCCGGGCGCGACGGTCAACCGCTACTGCTCCTCGGGTCTGAACGCGGTGCAGATCGCCGCCGACCGCATTCGCCTTGGCGAGGCGGAGGTGGTGATCGCCGGCGGCGCGGAGTCGATGTCCATGGTGCCCATGATGGGCAACAAGGTGGCCGTCAATCCGCGTGTGTTCGAGCGCGAGGAGAATTACGCGATCGCCTACGGCATGGGCATCACGGCCGAGAAGGTCGCGCTGCAGTGGAAGGTTTCGCGGGAGGATCAGGATGCATTCGCGCTGGAGTCGCATCGGCGTGCGCTCGCGGCGCGCGCCGGCGGCGGCTTTCGTGCGGAGATTTCCCCCCTCGAGGTGACCTACCGGACCGCGGATCTGGCGAGCGGCGAGGTGCGCCGCGAGGTGAAGCAGTTGGGCGAGGACGAAGGGCCGCGCGCGGACACCTCGCTCGAGGCGCTCGCGCGCCTGAAGCCGGTGTTCGATGCCAAGGGATCCGTTACTGCCGGCAACAGCTCGCAGACCTCCGACGGAGCCGCGGCCGTCGTCCTCGTCTCCGAGGCGGTGCTCAAGCGCTATAACCTGACGCCGCTCGCCCGCTATGTGACGTTCGCCGTCAAAGGCGTGCCGCCGGCGATCATGGGCATCGGTCCGAAGGAGGCCGTACCGGCTGCGCTCGCGCGCGCGGGGTTGAAGCAGGATGCGCTGCAGTGGATCGAGCTCAACGAGGCCTTCGCCGCGCAGTCTCTCGCGGTGATCCGCGATCTGGAGCTCGACCCCGCGCGCGTCAATCCGCACGGCGGGGCGATCGCGCTCGGTCATCCGCTCGGGGCCACCGGCGCGATTCGCACCGCGACGCTGGTGCACGGCATGCGCCACACCGGGCGCAAGGGCTACGGCATGGTGACTATGTGCATCGGCACCGGCATGGGAGCGGCGGGGATCTTCGAGGTGTTCTGAGCGCGGGCCCACCCGGGGCGCAGCGCGACGGCACTCGGCAAGCGCGCGGCGCGCACCACCGGGAGCACCCCGCCGGCGCCCATGCGCAGCGCGATCGCGCCCCCGATGATGTTGATGAAAAGCGCAAGGTTGTGCGCCTGCGCGGCGACGTAGGCGCTCTCACGGTGCACGCTGACGCTGAGCGGCGGATTGGAAGTCAGAAACCGCCTGAACGGCGCAAATGCAGCGCTCGAGCGCAGTCGCGCGTAGAGCGACCTGAACGAGCTGCCCCGGTGGCGCGCGCCCTGCGGGACCGGCAGGCTCGTCCACAGCTGCGGGTCGTGTAGTCCACCGCCGTCAACGAACTTCTCTTCCAGGCTCGCGAGCGCGTCGACGACGGCCTGACCGATGCGCGGGTGGCCATTGTTGGTGACGTGCCCGTACGTACCGGCCGTAGCCGCCCGCGCTGCGCAGCTCGATGGCGCATGCCAGAGGAGCGGTGGTTGTGCGCGCAGATGTCGACATCATCGAGAATCAAGTCGCTTCCGGCTTCTGTTTGCGAGTACGGGCGGCGAACCCTACCAGGATAAGTCCAATCATCAACAAGGAAAGCGTGCTCGGTTCGGGAACAGAGGCGTACGGAAGAAGACTGACCAGACCGGAACTGGCAACATCAAGGCCGCCGCTGAGGCCGGCGCTCAGGCCGCCGCTGCCAGCCGCAAGGCCCGAGCAGGTACCGGAGAGGCTGTTTTGCTGCAGGGTGACGGCGCCCGACTCTGCCAAGGCCCGCCCGCAAAAATCGGTTGCGGAAGTGTTCATGGTGATGGAGTCGAGGGCGAGAATGTTGCCTGCGAATGTCGTGCTCGTGCCAATGGTCGCGGAGCTGCCGACATTCCAGTACACGCCGGCGCCCGCGCCGGTATTGACCACCGTCACCACCGAGTCTGGCGAAGTAATGAGAGTGCTCGGCATCTGAAAAACCCAGGCGGCGTTGGCGTTGCCATTGCCATCGAGTGTGAGCGTTCCGGAAAGATTTGTCGTTCCGGCAGGAACCGTGTAGACCCCAGGCAGAAGCGTCAATCCCGCCAAGTCTGCGGGCTCCAGTGTGCCGGGCCCGAGCGAGCCAAGGTTCGTGATCGCGGTGATGAGCTGCTGCTGCGCCGTCATCGCATTGGGGCTCCCGGTCATTGTCCCCGCCTGCACCGTGCCCCCGGTCACCTGGGGGTCCGAAACGGCAACGCCTGGCGAGGAATTGAACCCGGTAATTGCATTCGCGCCGCCGCTCGACCACACGCCGACGTTTCCGACGATGGAGCTGGTCGGAACATTGGTCACCGTGGCGCCACCGAGAACCGTGAAGCTCGCCAGGTCTGACCCCAGTAGCGGCGTTGCTGATGCCGGCGCAGGGCTTAAACAGATTCCCATCACGGACAATGCAAAGAGCGTCATCGATGCAGATCGCGTGCGCGTGCGCGCGCGTGCCCTGCGGGAATGTTTGAATACAAGCTTCATGATGGCTCTCCACTTGGCTCAACGATCGGCCGCGGGATTCGCTCAACAAATCCCCCACGAACGATTTCCTGGTGATTCGCCCGGCGAGCGCGAAATCTTACGTTCACGCCGAATGCGTCCAATGGACGCACTGGTCAGCCAATCTTGCAGACTTGGCCCGCCCGGTCTGTGCGCAATCGCACACACACTGCCGAGTTGCAGCTCGAGCGGGAACCGACCGTCTACGTTACGAGTGCACCGCCGCAATTTGCCGCTCGGGCGCGGCGCACGGTGCCAAGCCATACGTACGCCACCGCACTGACAGACGGACCGTCTACGGGCAGCATTCGAGCATGGCGCTTGCGCGTTGGCGTACGAACATGAATTCCGTCCCGGTGATGCGAGGATGTGCGGCCGTTGCCTCCATGCGTAGGCGTCGAGGATCTGTAGTTAGTGCGATTCGCGCACGCCGGCGCCGGACGCTTCACACCAAGGCACCGTATTGCTCGTGCGGCGAGAATTTCCGGGGATGCTCATTCGTCTGCGCAGACGTGCGCGGGATCTCTCGCGCCGACCGCAACGGACGCCAGGGGACTTCGCCAAAGAAGCCTTTAGCTCGCGGCGGCTGTGGTGAGGGAGTTGCTCGCTCCGGCGAGATCTGGAGAGACGCTCATCCTGGGGACGTTCAAGAGCTGAGGAGAATTGCGTTATGACTCGCAGTGCATCCGAATGGAATGCGAGATCGGTGCATGAGCGGTGCGTTGCGGAACGGGTATTGAATCGGTCTGCCGTGCAGTCCGGAATGAACAGGAAAGGTGCAACATGGGCTTAATTTTGGTGATTGTATTGATCGTTCTGGTGCTGGGCGGTGGCGGCGGTTATTACGGCTACAGGCGTTACGGCGGAACGGGACTCGGTGGTGCCTTGGCGCTGGTACTGATCATTCTGCTCGTGCTGTGGATTTTTGGCGGGCTGCATTATCAGCGCTGAGGCGCGCAAGCGGATCGGGTCGTGTGCTGCGTGATGAGAGGCGTGAAGATGAAGCGCGTCCTGCGCGGCGGGAGGTTTGCCCAGATCAGCGAGCAGTGATTCATTCGCAGGCGGCCGGCAGGGCGAGCGGGACGCGGATGATCCTGTCACGGCAGGCATCGGTTCCTCGGTTCGAAGACGATGCCGCGAGGGGGCGACGGTGCCGAGGGTAGCGCCGCGGGCGGAGCAAGGTGAGGTGTGCCGGCCGCGCGGCGAAATGGACTTGTGCGCCAGGGCAACGGCCTGCGACACTGCGGGCAGTCAATCCGGCCGTGGAGCATCGCGTGGACCGCCCCGCCCCGTCCGATCGCTTCGCCTCGCTCTGGAGGCTCGACCCGAAGGTCCTCTACCTCAACCACGGCTCCTTCGGGGCCTGCCCGGCGGCGGTGCTGCGCGTGCAGGCGCGCCTGCGCGCCGAGATGGAGCGCGAGCCGGTGGATTTCCTCGAGGGAACGCTCGCGGGGCGGCTCGATGCGGCGCGCGCGATGCTCGCGCGTTTCATCGGCGCCGATGCGGCCGACGTGGTGTTCGTCCCGAACGCCACGACCGCGGTGAACGCGGTGCTGCGCTCGCTCACGCTCGAGCCTGGCGATGAGCTGCTGCTGACGAGTCAGACCTACGGCGCCTGCCGCAAGAGCGCGGAGTTCGTGGCGGCGCGCTCCGGCGCGCGCGTGGTGACGGCGCCTCTGCCGTTTCCGCTCCGAAGTGAGGAGGAAGTGCTGACGGCGGTGCGTGCGGCTGTCTCGCGGCGCACGCGCCTGGCGCTTCTGGATCACGTCACCAGTCCGACGGCGCTCGTTCTGCCGATCGAGCGATTGGTGAGCGAGTTCAACGCCCGCGGCATCGATACGCTCATCGACGGCGCCCACGCTCCCGGCATGGTGCCGCTCGATCTGCGCCGGATCGGGGCGGCTTACTACACGGGCAACGCACACAAGTGGCTGTGCGCACCGAAGGGCGCAGCGTTTCTGCACGTTCGCGCCGACCGCCACGCACGCGTCCATCCGACGGTCATCAGTCACGGCTACGGGGGCGGCCTGCGCGCGGAGTTCGACTGGACCGGCACCTGTGACCCGACGCCGTGGCTGTGCATCCCGGCTGCCCTGGAGCACCTCGGGGCGGCGCTTGCGGGCGGCTGGCCGGAGCTAATGGCGCGCAATCGCTCGCTCGCGCTCGAGGCGCGCGCGCTGCTGCTCGATGCGCTCGGCGCCGTGCCGCCGTGTCCCGAGAGCATGGTCGGCTCGATGGCCTCGATCGTGCTGCCCACGCCACGGCCGGGCGCGCCGGCCGAAGGACTCGATTGCAGGCAGCTGCACGGCTGGTTCCGCGCGCGCGGCATCGAGACGTGGCTGTTTCCCGAGCCGGCGCCGCTGCTGCGCATCTCGGCGCAGCTGTACAACGAGCTTGGCCAGTATCGGCGTCTCGCCGCGACGCTGCGGGAGTGCTTCGGCGATGGGTGAGTCGACCCGCATCGAGCCGTGCCTCTCGACCTTCGATACCGCCATGGTGGTGTTCAGCCTGGTGGTGGGCATCGGCATCTTCCGCACACCGGCGATCGTGGCGCGCGCAGCCGGCAGCAGCGCGCTCTTTTTCACCGCCTGGATCGCCGCCGGGGCGGTGAGCCTCATCGGCGCGTTCGTGTTCGCCGAGATCGGCGCGCGCCGTCCGCGCGCCGGCGGCTATTACCGTGTGGTCGCGGACTGCTACCACCCGGCGCTCGCGTTCATGCTGAACTGGTCGCAGACCATCATGCAGGGCGCGGGCGCGGCGGGGGTGGCCTTCATCGGGGCCGACTACCTCGCTCCGATCGTGATGCCGCCCGGGTATGTGACTGCGCACGCCACGCTCGCGCTCGCGTGCGCCAGCATGCTGGTGCTGCTCGCTCTGAATTATCGCGGCGTGCGCCTCGGGGCGCGCGCGCAGAACCTGCTCTCCGTGCTCAAGATCGCGCTGATGGCCGCACTGGTGATCTGCGCGTTCACACTGGGCCGGCACGCCGCGGCGCGCGCGCACGCCAGCGCCGAGACAGCGCACGGCTCGTGGCCGATGCGCCTCGCCACGGCGCTGGTGCCGTGCTTTTACGCCTACGGCGGCTATCAGCTGACGATGAACCTCGGCGCGGACCTGAAGAACGCGCGCCGGCGCTTCCCGCTCGCCATCGCAGCGGGCATGCTCACGGTGGTGACCCTGTACCTGCTGCTGAACTTCGCCTATCAGCGCGTGCTCGGCCAGGACGGCGTGGCCGGCTCGCCCCTCGTGGCGGCCGCGCTGACCGGCGCGCTGTTCGGGCGGGCGGGCAAGGCGGTGGTCTGCTCGCTGGTGTTTCTCTCGGCTGCCGGCTTCGTCAACGCGACCATCGTGCACATGCCGCGCACCTTTTACGCGATGGCCGAGGACGGCGCGCTGCCGCGCGCCTTCATGCGCGTCAATGCGCGAACTCAGGCGCAGGAGGCGGGACTGCTGTTCTTCGGCGCCACCATGCTCGTGCCGGCGCTGCTGCTCGGCTCCTTCGCCAAGCTGCTCGACTACGTCATTCTGGTCGACACCGTGACGCTGGCAGTCGTCGCATCGACCCTGTTCGTGCTGCGCCGCAGCGCGCAGGATGCGGGCGGCTTTGCGATGCGCGGCTATCCGCTGCTGCCGGCGTTTTACATCCTGTGCCTGCTCACCGTAGCGGTGCGGGTCGCGATGCTGCAGCCGGCGCTCGCGCTCGCGGGCGTTGCGATCCTGCTGACCGGCTGGCCACTGTTTCGCTTCGGCCGGCGCCTCTTCGGGGCGCCCCGCGCGCCCGAGGCCGCCCCCTGAGCGGCACGCTCAGCCGAGCGGCAGCTGCGTGGTGAACTTCTTGGTGCGCAGCACGAAGCTCGTGTTCACCGAGCGCACCGATGCGAGCTGCAGCAGGTGGGTGGAGAGGAAGCGCTCGTAGGCTTCCATGCTGGCGGCGACGATGCGCAGCAGGTAATCGTTCGTGCCGCTCATGGAGTGGCATTCGAGCACCTCGGGCCGCTCGCGCACGAGCTGATCGAAGGCCGCGACGGTGTCGGTGTGGTGATTCTCGAGCGACACCAGCGCGTAGGCCTGAATGGGCAGGCCGATCGAGGGCGCGGACAGGAGCGTCGTGTAGCCGGCGATCACCCCCTCGCTCTCCAGCCGCTTCAGCCGCCGCCAGCACGGCGCGGGCGAGAGCCCCACGCGCTTGGCCAGCTCCTGATTGGTGATGCGGGCCTCGAGCTGCAGCGCCTCGAGGATGCGGCGGTCGAGTCGGTCGAGGGGGCGTGCCATGAGCGGGCTCCAGGTGGCTCAATTGAGCAATAATATTGCCAGACAAACCGAAAAATGAGCAATAAAGGCAAGCCTATTTCGCCAAATCGGGCATACGCTCCGGCGACCAGCAGTTCATGTGCGGAGCGGTCCCATGGCCTCACCTGCCTCTTCGACAGCGCTTTCGGGGCGCGATGCCGCTCCCGGCGCGCAGCCGGACTGGAATCGGGTGACGCGCCTGCTGCAGCGCTCGCGGGCGCTCGATGACATCGAGGAGACCCGGCTCCTGCCGGCGCGACAGGTGCTGTACCAGTTCTCGGCGCGCGGCCATGACCTGGCGCAGATCCTGCTCGGCCTGGAGCTGACCGATCCGCACGATGCCGTCACGGTCTACTACCGCTCCCGTCCGCTGATGCTCGCGGTCGGGGTGGATCTGGAGGAGGCCGCTGCGGGTCCGCTGGGGCGCTCGGGCGCCTTCAGCGACGGGCGCGATATCGGAGTGGTGTTCAACAAGCCCGGGCGGGGCGGGGTGAGCGTGCTGCCCGCCTGCGGTGGCGTCGGCGCGCAGTACACCCCGGCGGCCGGCTGGGCCCAGGCGATCGGCTACCACCTCGAGACGCTGGCGGATGAGAGCTACGCGCGCAGCATCGCGGTGGTGCTGGGCGGGGATGCCTCGGTGGCGACCGCCGGTTTCTGGTCGGCGCTGACGATGGCGACGACGCTGCAGCTGCCGATGCTCATCTACATCGAGGACAACGGGCTCGGCATTTCGGTGAGCTCGCGCCTGCAGACCCCGCAAGGCAACATCGCGGCCAACCTGCGCTCGTTCGCGGGCCTGACGATCTTCGAGGGCGACGGGGCCGATCCGCGGGTGGCCGCCGCGCGCATCGGTGCGGCGGTGAGCTTTGTGCGCGAGCAGCGCGCCCCGGCGCTGCTGCGCCTGACGGTGCCGCGCCTCAGCGGGCACTCGGGCCAGGATACCCAGACTTACAAGACGCCCGAGACCATCGCCCGCGAGCGCGCCAATGATCCGCTGCGGCGGCTGCACCGCTATCTCGTGCCGAAGCGCATGAGCGACAGCGAGTGGCGCCAGATCGAGCAGGAGGCGAGGCGCGATGTCGAGCAGGCCGTCGAGCGCGCGCTCGCCCGCCCGCTGCCCGATCCGGCCGGGATCACCCGCCACGTGTTCACCGAGCACACGGCCGACGGGCGCGCCGAGCCGCAGCAGCAGGGCGGGCTCGCCCCGCTCGGCTTTGCGTTCGCGCCTGGAAGCGGGCACATCGAGCCCGAGCCGACCCGCATCAACATGTTGACGGCAATCCGCCGCACCCTCGATCTGGAGCTGGCGCTCAATCCGCGCATGCTGGTCTTCGGCGAGGATGTGGGACCGAAGGGCGGCGTGCACGGCGCGACGCTCGGGCTGCAGGAGAAGCACGGCGCAGCGCGCGTGTTCGACACCAGTCTCTCGGAAGAGGGCATCATCGGCCGGGCCGTCGGCATGGCGCTTGCGGGCCTGCTGCCGGTGCCCGAGATCCAGTTCCGCAAGTACGCCGATCCGGCCACCGAGCAGTTGAACGACTGCGGCACCATGCGCTGGCGCACCGCCAACCGCTTTGCCGCGCCCATGGTGGTGCGCGTGCCCGGCGGTTTCTTCAAGTGCGGCGACCCGTGGCACAGTCAGACCAACGAGGTCGCCTGGGTGCACGGCATCGGCTGGCGCCTCGCCGTGCCGTCCAATGCCGAAGATGCGGTCGGGCTGCTGCGAGCGGCGCTGCGCGGCAACGAGCCGACCATCTTCTTCGAGCACCGCGCGCTGCTCGATGGTGCCTGGGCGCGCCGACCGTATCCGGGCGATGCCTACCTCCTTCCCTTCGGCGTGGCGCGCCGCGTGCGCGAGGGATCGGAGCTGACGATCGTCACCTGGGGGGCCATGGTCGAGCGCAGCGAACTCGCCGCCGACGCCTCGGGCGTGCAGGCGGAGATCCTGGATCTGCGCACCCTCTCGCCCTGGGACCGCGAGGCGGTGCTCGCGTCGGTTCGCAAGACCCGCCGCTGCCTGATCGTGCACGAGGACAATCTCAGCGCGGGCTTCGGCGCCGAGGTGGCCGCGGTGCTCGCCAAGGAGGCGTTCTTCAGCCTCGATGCGCCCATCGAGCGGCTGACCATGCCCGACATTCCAAGCCCGCACGCGCCGCTGCTGCTCGAGGCGGTCGTGCCCGGTGTTGAGTCGATCACACGCGCCATCCGCGCGCTGGCGAGTGTGTAGCCATGCCGCCGCCCGCGATCGAAATTCGCGCTCCCGAGGAGCAGCAGGAAGGCACCCGCTCGCAGGTCCTGCGGTGGCTGAAGGCGCTCGGCGATCCGGTGGGCGAGCACGAGCCGCTGATCGAGCTTGAGACCGACAAGGTCACCGTGGAGGTGGCCGCGCCGGGCTCGGGCGTGCTCGCCGAGATCGTCAAAGGCGAGGGCGAGGAAGTGGCCCCGGGGGAGGTGCTGGGACGGATCGCAGCGTCCGCCGAGCGCGTCGCCACCCCTGCCGAGGCGCCGCCGCGCGCACAGCCGCCGCCCGCCGCCGCCGCGCCCGCTGAGCGCGCCAGTCACGCTCGGGCGCCCGAGGGCCGGCTGAGCCCGGCGGTGCGCAGGCTGCTGACCGAACGCGGCCTCGATCCCGGCCGGGTGCGCGGCACGGGCGAGGGTGGACGGATCACGGTGGACGATGTGCTGCGGCACGCGGCGGCGGGCACTGCGGGGGCGCGCAGCGTGCCGGCGGCGGGGCGCGCCGAGCCCGGCATCGCCGTGCGCCGCGTGCCGCACAGCGCAGTGCGCAAGCGCATCGCGGCACGCATGGTCGAGAGCCTGCTGCACACCGCGCCGCATGTCAGCACCGTGTTCGAAATCGACCTCTCTGCCGTGCTCGAGCATCGCGCGCGTCACCGACAGGCGTTTGCCGAGCGCGGCGTGGCGTTGACGCTGACGGCATATTTCGTGCGCGCGGCCATCGAGGCGATCGCTCAAGTGCCGGAGGCCAACAGCCGCTGGGGGGAGGAGGCGCTCGAGATCTACGAAACCGTGAATTTCGGCATCGGGACCGCCACGCCCGAGGGGCTGGTGGCGCCCGTGCTGCGCGGCGCCGAGGCATTGGATCTTGAGCGCACCGCCGCAGGAATCGAGACGCTGGTGCGGCGCGCGCGCGACGGAAAGCTGACGCCCGAGGAGGTGCGCGGCGGGACGTTCACCCTGTCCAACCACGGGGTGAGCGGCAGTCTCATTGCCGCGCCGATCATCCTGTACCCCGGGCAGGCTGCGATTCTCGGCATCGGGAAGCTGGAGAAACGCGCGGTGGTCATCGAGGAGGGGGGTGAGGCGCGCATCGCGATCCGGCCGCGCTGCTACGCCACCCTGACCATCGACCATCGCGTCATGGACGGCGAGCGCGCCAACCGGTTCATGCAGATCTTCGCCGAGCGGCTCGCGCTCTGGCGCGATTGACGCGACGCTCGCGCCGGCGCATACGCGAGAGCGACGCCGTTGCGTAAATCGCATAGTGACGGATCGGTCCGGCGGATATACCATGCGCGCAGTACTCCAACGGAGGACGTCAGCATGACCGAGGGCACTACCATCCTGCCTGGCCCGCCGAGCGATGAGTCCGAACCTGATCTGGCCCGCAGGCGCATGTTGACTGCGGCCACTGCGGCGGTCGGGGTGGTTGGCGTGGGTTTGGCTGCGGTTCCCTTCGTCGAGACCATGGAGCCGAGCGAGACGGCCCGCGCGCTCGGCGCGCCGGTGACCATCGACATCTCCAAGCTGAAGCCGAAGGAAATGCTGGTTGCCTCCTGGCGGCGCCGGCCGATCTACGTGCTGCGCCGCACCGAGGCGGAGCTGAAGCAGCTGCCGTCAATCAACGGCCAGCTCAAAGACCCTCTGTCGAAGGCGGATCAGCAGCCGGCGAACCTGCCCGGCTGGAACCCGATCCAGCGCTCCATCGTCCCGGAGTACCTGGTGGTGGTGGGTATCTGCACCCACCTCGGCTGCATGCCGAAACTGCATGCGCAGGTGGGCGATCCGCTGCTCGGGGCCAGCTGGCCGGGCGGCTACTACTGCCCCTGCCACGGCTCGCGCTACGATCTGTCCGGGCGCGTGATGGACGGCTCGCCGGCGCCGCTGAACCTGCCCGTGCCGCCGCACTATTACAAGGACGCCACGACCATCGTGGCCGGCGAACTGGCCAACGGCAGCGAGCAGAACTGGGAACCCAATACCTGGTGAGCCCGGCGCGCTAGCGGCGTGTCAGCCCTCCGAAGCGGGCGAAGGCCTCGGGCCCTGCCGGCGGCAGCGCGTGCTCGAGCGTCGCGCCGTGCTCGCTCAGGTACCGTTCGGCCGGCGTGAATACGGCGGCATAAAGACGTCGGCACAGGGCGTAGGCTTCATCCCCCACCCAGCCTTCGGGCAACAGGTCGGGCGGCAGCTGGGGATCGCGCAAATGGACCTTGCGATACTCATGAATCAGCAGCGTACGCACCACGAACGCCGACTCCGCAGACACCGCGGCGAGCGCGCCCGAGGCTTCAAGCGGCGCGAACGCGTCGCGGAATCTGCGGTAGCGGCGCGCGGTTTGCGCTAGATCCCAGGCCGCGGCCACGAGCCGCCGGTCGCTCGCGAGCCCCTCTCCCCAACTGCTGAACAGCCACCCGTCTTCGAGGCCCTCGGGAGCGAGCCAGCCGCGGGCCTGCTGCGGCGTGCCGGTCGGGTGGACGAATACCCCCGGGGCGAGCTGCCCGAACCCGAGCCAGCGCAGGCGTTCACGCAGCGCGCCGCGCGCGCCGCCGCCCGGCGGTATCACGAGCAGCGTCCAGCGGCCGTCCCACTTCCTGGGGTTGGCCGCGTAGATGCGCTGGGTGGCCTCGGCAAAGACGCCATGGCCGGTGTCGGTGAGGCGGTACTCGCTGCGCCGGCCGCGCCGCGCGGCGGTGAGCCAGCCGTCGGCGGCGAGCCGCGCCACGCTGGTGCGCACCAGGCGCTCGGCGAGCCCGAACGGTCGCGCCAGGCGAATCAGGCTGCCCAGGCTCACGCACGCGCCGCGCGGGGCGATCGCATCGCCGAACAGCGTCATCAGGAGCGAACCGGCGCGCAGGGGCCTCTGGGCGCGAAAGCGCCGCAGCACGGCTGCGACGGCGGGATGCGGCTCACGCGTGGCGGCGTCCATCAGGCGCTCGCAAGGGGTGGGGGAGGACATTCTGCCATGAATTTTCTTGACACAAAAATCATGATGGTTATAGTTTTTATGTATCACATCTAATTCTGGGTCGACCCCATCGCATGTACACCCAAGCCCTGGATTCCCCTGAGGCCGCGGCAGCGGACGAGCGCGAGAGCGAGCGTCTGGAGCGATTCCAGGCGCGCATCGACCGCGACGAGAAGATCGAGCCGAAGGACTGGATGCCGGAGGCCTACCGGCAGACCCTGCTCCGCCAGATCGCCCAGCACGCCCACTCTGAGATCGTCGGCATGCTGCCCGAGGGCAATTGGATCACCCGCGCGCCATCGCTGCGCCGCAAGGTGGTGCTCATTGCCAAGGTGCAGGACGAGGGCGGCCACGGCATGTATCTCTACAGCGCGGCCGAGACGCTCGGCGTCTCGCGCGGTGAACTCATCGAGCAGCTGCTCAGCGGGCGCGCCAAGTACTCGAGCATTTTCAACTACCCGACGCTCACCTGGGCGGACATCGGCGCGATCGGCTGGCTGGTCGACGGCGCGGCGATCATGAATCAGATTCCGCTGTGCCGCTGCTCCTACGGGCCGTATGCGCGCGCCATGGTGCGCATCTGCAAGGAGGAGAGCTTCCATCAGCGCCAGGGCTACGAGATCATGCTCACGCTCTCGCGCGGCAGCGCCGCGCAGCGCGCGATGGCGCAGGATGCGCTCGATCGCTGGTGGTGGCCGTCGCTGATGATGTTCGGCCCGAGCGATGCGCACTCGGTGCACACGGCGCAGTCGATGCGCTGGAAGATCAAGCGCTTCAGCAACGATGAGCTGCGCCAGAAATTCATCGACGTGACCGTGCCGCAGGCGGAGTTTCTCGGCCTCGCCGTGCCGGACCCCGATCTGCGCTGGGACGAGTCCGCCGAGCACTACGTGCCCGGTCCCATCGACTGGAGCGAGTTTCACGCCGTGCTGAAGGGCGAGGGGCCGTGCAACCGCGAGCGCCTCGAGGCGCGGCGCGCTGCGCACGGGGCGGGCCGTTGGGTGCGTGAGGCCGCCGCCGCATTCGCTGAAAAGCATCGAGAGCCGCCGCACGCCGCGCCGGCCGGCTGAGGAGCGCAGGCCATGAACGAAGACTGGGTGCTGTACGAGGTGTTCATCCGCTCCCGCTCGGGGCTCGAGCACAAACACGTCGGCAGCCTGCACGCCGCCGATGCGCGCATGGCCATCGAGCACGCGCGCGACACCTATACCCGCCGTCAGGAAGGGGTGAGCATCTGGGTGGTGCGCTCGAGCGACATCGTCGCCTCCGACCCGGCAGAGGCCGAGGAACTGTTCGAGCCGGCGCGCGACAAGGTGTACCGGCATCCGACCTTCTATGCCATTCCGGAGGACGTGAAGAACATATGAGCGCGGCATCCGAATCCGTGCGGCCCGAGCCCTCTGCCGAGGATCGCTTCGAGTACGTGCTGCGCCTCGCCGACACCAGCCTCATCGCCGGGCAGCGCCTCGCTGAGCTCCTCGGTCACGGTCCGGCGCTGGAGGAGGATCTCGCCCTCGGCAACTTATCGCTCGATCTGATCGGCCAGGCGCGGCTGCTGCTCGCGCTCGCCGGGCGCATCGAGGGGCGCGGCCGGGATGAGGATGCGCTGGCGTTCCTGCGCGATGCGCCGGATTTTCGCAACGTGACGCTCGCCGAGCAGCCGAACGGGGATTTCGGCGCGACCATCGTGCGGCAGTGTCTGCTCGATGCCTGGCAGCTCGAGAGCTACCAGTGCCTCACCGGCTCGAGCGACCGCGAGCTCGCCGACATTGCTCACAAGGCGGTCAAGGAGTGCCGCTATCACTGGCGCTTCAGCGCCGGGTGGCTGGCGCGTCTCGGTGACGGGACCGAGGAAAGCCATGCGCGGGTGCGCACGGCGCTCGAGAGCCTCTGGCGCTTCACCGACGAGCTGCTCACACCGGATGCGCTCGATGCGCGCATGGCGGTATGCGGCATCGGGCCGGCACCGGCGCTGATTCGCGAGCGTTGGGAGACGCGCGTTGCCACCGCGCTCGCGCAGGCAAAGCTCGAGCGGCCGGCGCATCAGCACTATCCGTGGCACGGCAAGCGCGGCGTGCACACGGAGTATCTCGGCCATCTCCTCGCCGAGATGCAGTGTGTGCCGCGCGCCTACCCGGGTGCGACATGGTGAACGAATTCCCGCAGGCTGCGGCGCCGGCGAGCCGAGTGCGACAGGTCTGGCAGATGCTCGAGTCGGTGATGGACCCGGAGATCCCGGTGGTGAGCGTGGTGGACCTCGGCATCGTGCGGCAGGTGCGCGCCGGCGAGGACGGCCGGCTGCGCGTCGGAATCACTCCGACCTATTCGGGGTGCCCTGCAACCGAAGTGATCACGCAGACGATCCGCACCGCGCTCGATCAGAGCGGATTCACCGATGTGACGCTCGAGACGCTGCTGTGGCCGCCGTGGTCGAGCGAGTGGCTGAGCGAGGCCGGACGGCGCAAGCTCGAGGCTTATGGCATCGCCGTCGAGCGCACCGAGCCCGGGACACTCGCCTGTCCGCGCTGCGCCAGCCGGCGCATCGAACGGGTGAGCGAGTTCGGCTCCACCCCCTGCAAGGCGCATTACCGCTGCCTCGAGTGTCTCGAGCCCTTCGATACTTTCAAGTGCCTCTGATATGTTGAGATTTCATGCGCTGCGCGTCGCCGAGGTGCGGCCCGAGGCCGAAGATACGCTCGCCATCACGCTCTCTGTTGCCCAGGAGCTGCAATCCGAATATCGCGGCAGCCCCGGACAGCACGTCGTGCTGCGCACGTGCGTGGACGGCGAGGAGCTACGCCGCACGTATTCGCTGACCAACGCACCAGGCGCGGCGGGGCTGAGCCTCCTGGTGCGGCTGCAGCCGGGCGGGCGCATGTCGGGCGCGCTGCAGCGGCTCGCGGCGGGAGACAGCCTCGATGTGTTGCCGCCGAATGGCAGCTTCACGCCACATGCAGGCGCGGCCGAAGCGGGACTGAGGGTGGCGTTCGCCGCGGGCAGCGGAATCACGCCGGTGCTGTCGATCGCCCGCGCGGTGCTCGCTGCGGGCGGCGCCATGATGATCTTCTACGGCAACCGCACCGCCTCGCGCGCGATGGGCCTCGAGGCCCTGCAGGCGCTGAAGGATCGCTACCCCGCGCGGCTCTCGCTGCACTTCATCATGAGCGGCGAGCCGCAGGAAGTGTCGCTGTACAACGGGCGGCTGGACGGATCCAAGGTGCGCGAGCTCGCCAGGGCGTTCTTCGATCCGGCCGGCGTCAGCGAGTATTTCGTGTGCGGTCCCGGCGACATGGACGACCAGGTGTGCGCGGCGCTCGGGCAATTCGGCGTGCCGGCCGAGCGCATCCGGGTCGAGCACTTCAGCGTCGCGGCCGAGAGCGCTGCGGCGGCGCGGTCCGCCGCGCCCGTGGAGGCGAAACCGGCAGCCGGCATGGCCGAGGTCACCGTGATTCTCGACGGGCGGCGCCGCTGCTTCGCCATGCCCATCGATGCGGACACGGTGCTCGATGCTGCCGAACGCGCCGGGCTCGAGCTGCCCTTTTCCTGCCGCTCAGGGGTCTGCTCGACCTGCCGCACCAAGGTCGTGCGCGGGCAGGTGCGCATGGAGCAGAACTACGCGCTCGAGGAGTGGGAGCTCGAACAAGGGTATGTGCTGGCCTGTCAGTCCAAATGTCTCAGCGGCGAGCTGGAGCTCGACTACGACGAGAAATGAGCACGGCGGCGGCGCCGATGCGAGGATCTCATGAATTACCAGACCATTGTGTACACCGTTAGCGACGGCGTGGGGCGCCTGACGCTGAATCGCCCCGAGCGGCTCAACAGCATCAACGCGCGCATGCACGAGGAGCTGCGTCATGCGCTCGCGGGGCTCGAGTCTGACCCGGGAGTGCGCGTGCTGGTGCTCACCGGCGCGGGCCGCGCGTTTTGCGCCGGACAGGATCTCGGCGAACGGACCGTGGCCCCCGCCGGCGCGGCGGTCGATCTCGGGGAGTCCATCGAGCGCAATTACAAGCCGCTGATTCTGACCCTGCGCCGCCTGCCGATGCCGGTCATCGCCGCGGTCAACGGCGTGGCCGCCGGAGCGGGCGCCAATATCGCGCTCGCCTGCGATCTGGTGCTCGCCGCCCACTCGGCGAGCTTCGTGCAGGCCTTCGCGCGCATCGGGCTGGTGCCGGACTCGGGCGGGACCTGGTTCCTGCCGCGCCTCGTGGGCACGGCGCGCGCGCTCGGGCTGGCGCTGCTCGGGGAGAAGCTGCCGGCGATCGAGGCAGCCGAGTGGGGTCTGATCTGGCGCTGCATCGATGACGATGACTTTGCCGCCGAGGTCGACTCACTCGCCGGGCGGCTCGCCGAAGCACCGACGCTCGCGCTGCGGCGCATCAAGCAGGCGATCGCGGACAGCTGGGGGCACACGCTCGAGCAGCAGCTCGATGTGGAGCGCGATCTGCAGCGCGAGCTCGGTTTCAGCGCCGACTATGCCGAAGGGGTTGCGGCGTTCATCGCCAAGCGCGAGCCGCGGTTCGCCGGCCGATAACGCACGCGGGTGAGGGGTCAGATGCAACTGCAAAGCTTCATCGCGGGCCGCTGGGCGAGCGGCACCGGCAAGGCAGCAGCGCTGCGGGACGCGAGCACCGGTGAGGTGGTCGCGAGCGTCACCAGCGAGGGGCTCGATTTCGCGGCCATGCTCGAGCACGCACGCTCGGTGGGCGGCCCCAACCTGCGAGGACTGACCTTTCACGAGCGCGCCGCGCGCCTGAAGGCGCTCGCCAAATATCTCACCGAGAAGAAGGAGGCGCTGTATCAGCTCTCCTACGCGACAGGCGCGACCAAATCCGACGCGTGGATCGACATCGACGGCGGCATCGGCACGCTGTTCGTCTACGCCAGCAAGGGCATGAAGGAGCTGCCGGACAGCCGGGTCTACGTGGACGGCGCGGTGGAATTGCTGTCCAAGAGCGGCGGCTTCCTCGGGCAGCATATCTACGTGTCCCTGGAAGGGGTGGCGGTGCACATCAACGCCTTCAACTTCCCGGTGTGGGGCATGTTGGAGAAGCTCGCTCCGGCGCTGCTCGCCGGTGTGCCGGCCATCGTCAAGCCGGCGACCGCCACCGCGTATCTCACCGAGCTTGCGTTCCGGCAGATCATCGATTCGGGCCTGCTGCCCGAGGGCGCCGTGCAGCTGATCTGCGGCGGCGTCGGGGACCTCTTCGAGCACCTGACCTGCCAGGACGTGATCGCCTTCACCGGCTCGGCCTCGACCGCACGCAAGCTGCGCATGCACCCGCGGGTGGTGGATCAGTCGGTGCGCTTCACCGCGGAGACCGATTCGCTCAACTCGTGCATCCTCGCGCCCGATGCGCTCGCCGGGACGGCGGAGTTCGACCTGTTCGTGCGCGAAGTGGTGCGCGAGATGACCGTCAAGGCCGGCCAGAAATGCACCGCGATCCGCAAGGCCATCGTACCGGCCGCTCAGAGCGCGGCGGTGCTCGAGGCGCTGCGCGCCGCGCTCGCGAAGGTCGTGATCGGCGATCCGCGCGAGCAGTCGGTGCGCATGGGACCGGTGGCTTCGCTTGCCCAGCGGCGCGAGGTCCTGCAGCAGCTCGCGCGCCTCGAGCGCGAGGCCGATGTGGTGTGGGGGCAGGGCGGCGAGCTCGCACCGGTCGGGGCCGATGCCGAGCGTGGCGCGTTCATCGCCCCGACCCTCCTGCACTGCCGGGACGCGCTCAGCGCACGGGCCATCCATGAAGTCGAGGCGTTCGGTCCGGTCAGCACGGTGGTGCCGTACCAGGGCCTCGAGGAGGCGATCGAGCTTGCGCGCCGCGGCGCCGGCAGCCTCGTCGGCTCGGTGTTCAGCGCCGATGAGACCATCGCCGCGCAGCTGGTACTGGGGCTTGCGCCGTTTCACGGGCGCATCCTGGTGGTCAACCGCCACTGCGCGAAGGAATCGACCGGTCACGGCTCCCCGCTGCCGCATCTGGTGCACGGCGGCCCGGGCCGCGCCGGGGGCGGGGAGGAGATGGGCGGCATCCGCGGCGTATTGCACTACATGCAGCGCACCGCCGTGCAGGGCACGCCCGATGTGCTGACAGCCGTCACGGGGCGCTGGATCAAGGGCTCCCGCGAGCTCGATCCGGGTGTGCATCCCTTCCGCAAGCCCTTCGGCACGCTGCGCATCGGCGACACGTTCCATTCCGGCGAGCGGGAAGTGACCCTGGAGGACATCGAGCGCTTCGCGGCGCTCTCCGGCGATCATTTCTACGCGCACATGGACGAGGCGGCGGCGCGGCGCAATCCGATCTTCGGCGGGCGCGTGGCCCACGGGTATTTGCTCATCTCGGCCGCCGCCGGGCTGTTCGTCGATCCGCCGCTCGGCCCGGTGCTCGCCAACTACGGCATCGACGGCTTGCGCTTCATTCAGCCCGTCAAGCCGGGCGAGCGCATTCGCGTGCGCCTGACCTGCAAGGAGAAGTCGTTGCGTATCGGCCAGGGATACGGCGAGGTGCGCTGGGACACGCAGATCACCAACCAGAACGGCGAGACGGTTGCTCAGTACGACGTGCTGACGATGGTGAGCGAGCACGAGATGGCTGACGCCGCTGCGTCATGAGGAGACGCCTGCGCGCCGTGCGCAGGTGAACGAGCGAGCGGAGGCCCCCGGGACGCGCTGCAGGCCATGACTGCTCTGCGCTGATTGGCGCTCAGGCGCACGTGAAAAAAGTCTTGCACGTCCACAGTGGAGCTGAGCACTGTGGTCAACCGGGGAACGTCTGCGCGCCTTTTTTGCGGGGCGCTCGCCAATGCGCATCGGCGGCGCATCATTGTGCTGCTCAACTCAAACGGACGCCAGTGCGTGAGCCAGCTTGCGCGCGAGATGGGCATCAGCCGCCCCTTGCTGCACCTGCATCTGCAAAGACTCGAGGGTGCAGGTCTGGTCAGCAGCGAACCTGAGCTGTTTGCCGACGGCCAGGCGCTCAAGTACTTCGAAGTGACGCGGTTTGCGCTCAAGATCAACCCGGCGACAATCACCCCAGCGGCCGTGACGCCTGCGGAAGCGCTGTCGCAGCCATGCTGACAGGGGTCTTGGCATGACGCTCGTTGCAAACATCATCTATGCGGTGCTCCTGGCCGTGGTCGTGGTGTTCGCGGTGATATACATCTCGGCGATATTCCAGACCTCGGGACTGCGCTCGAGCGACGGACAGTATCGGATGCTCGCCGCGACAGTCATGGCGACTCAATCGCGAGCGCAGGTGACGATGGCCGCGGTGCAAGCGGGCCTTGCGCAGATCGCCGCGAGCCGTGCTGCCGTTGAGAAGCTGATGATACCGGTGCAGTAGCAATCGCAGCCCCGACCTGATGCAGGAGGGGGGATGAATGCCGTTGCCGCCGAGTTCACTCCGGAGCGATTCTCCCCGCTCGCGCTCGCGCGTCTCTTCGGTGGCGTCGGCCTGTTCGGGGTCGCGGCCGGATTTTTCGACATCGGCGACGCTCACCGCGACATCTTCGCGAGCGGCGATGCCGCCGCGACGGCCGCGAATATGTGATGTAACGCTGCGGTTTCCTGCCGCGCACCCTCGGCGTTCTGCTCGGCGTCCGCGGCTTCGGCGATCTGACCGATCCGCTCTTGACCTTCGGAGCGCCCGCGCTTTCGACGCTCGTTTTCCCGTACGGGCCTGCGCTGTGCCTGCCCGGGGAGTTCCCGCGTGAGTTGTGGATGGCCACCGTGGGACGCGATGCGCACAGGTGGCCGGCCTGGTGGGAGCCGCAGGCGACAGGCCCGCCCGTGTAGGCGTTGGGGCGGCTGTTCCCAACGATGCGGAGGGCGTATGCTGCGCGCTGACGTCCTGGGGGGGAGGCCGCGATGCGGAAACGGTTTGGGACGGTATTGGCGCTGTTCGCGTGCGGCTGTGTGCCGGCGCTTGGCGCCAACAGGCTGCTGCTGCGTTACCCGACGATGTCGCGCACGCAGATCGTGTTCGAGTACGGCGGGGAGCTCTGGAGCGTCCCACGCGCGGGTGGCCAGGCGCATGTGCTCGCCAGCGGCATCGACCTGCTCACCAAGCCCATCTTCTCGCCGAGCGGCCGCTGGGTCGCCTTTTCCGGAACCTTTCAGAAGAATACCGACGTGTACGTCGTGCGCGCCGGCGGCGGGCCGCTGCGTCGCCTGACGTACTATCCCGGGCCGGACGTCGCGGTCGGTTGGACTCCGGACGGCAAGAGTGTGCTGTTCCGCTCGCACCGCTACAGTTTCTCCGACCCCGATCAACTCTACACCGTGCCCGTCACCGGGGGCTTCCCGAGCGAGCTGCCCCTGCCGGCGGCGGAGATGGGGTCGTATTCGCCCGACGGCACGCACATCGCCTACGTGCCCGGCTTCCAGTGGGAGAAGTTCTGGCAGGGCTACAAGGGCGGCCAGCACACCCAGGTGTGGATCGCGCGCCTGTCGGACACGAGCGTGGTGCGCATTGCGCGTCACGATGCGAACGAGACCGACCCGATGTGGGTCGCAGACACCGTCTATTTCCTCTCCGACCGCGATGGCCCGACCACGCTGTTCGCCTATGACACCCACAGCGGTACGGTCAAGCGCCTGATCGACAACACCGGATTCGACATCACCTCCGCATCCGCCGGCCCGGGCGGCATCATCTATTCGCAGTTCGGCGAACTGCACATCTATGATTTCGCCACCGGCACGACGCATCCGGTGCACGTGAGCGTTGCGGGGGATCTGCCGCAGCTGCGCCCGTACTACAAGCGGGTCGGCAAGGATGTCGCGCACGGCGGGATTTCCCCGAGCGGGGTGCGTGCGCTGTTCCAGGCGCACGGGGACATTCTCACCGTGCCGGTCAAGCACGGCAGCATCGTGAATCTCACTCACAGCCCGGGCGCGATGGACCGCGACCCGGCCTGGTCGCCGAACGGCCGGTGGATTGCCTACTTCTCCGATCGGGCCGGCGAGTACGACCTCTACATCCGCCGTCAGGACGGCACGGGCTCCGTGCGGCGCGTGCCGCTGGGTCAGGATGACGCCTTCTACTACCACCTGACCTGGGCGCCGGACAGCAAGCGGGTCGTGTTCAGCGATCAGAAGCTCAATCTCTGGTACGTCGATCTTGCGCAGGCGCACCCGCGGCCGGTCAGGATCGCCACCGACGAGTTCGACTCGCCGCTGCACCTGTTTGCCGCCCGCTGGTCCCCGGACAGCGAGTGGATCGCCTTGACGAGGCTGCTGCCGAACAACCTGCACGCGATCTACATCTATTCGGTCAAGAGCGGCACTACCCACCAGGTCACCCATGGCGACAGCGACTGCCTCTTCCCGGTATTCGACGCGAGCGGCAAGTACCTCTATTTCATGTCGAGCACGAACACGGCCCTTGGCCAGGGTTGGCTCGATATGTCCTCGTTCGAGCGTCCGATGACCAGTCACGTCTACGTGACGACGCTGCGCGCGGGACTCGCCTCCCCGTTTGCGCCGCGCGCAGGCTTCGAGACCGCGGCGCACCCGAAGAAGAAGCCGGCGCATCCGGGCCGTGCGGGTCAGCACGGCGCTTCGGGCTCAACCCCGCAGGTCACCATCGATTTCCATGGCCTGCGCGCTCGTGCGGTGCCGCTTCCCGTCCCGCCTGCGAATTATCGCGGCCTGTACCCCGGTCCGGCGGGCACGTTGTACCTGCTGCGCGCGCCGCTCGTGTTCATGCCGAACATCAGCGCACGTAACGGCGTGCCGCTTGCACTACTGCGCTTCGAACTGAAGAAACGCAAGGTCCAGCCCCTGCTGCAAGGGGTCACGAACGTCGCGATTGCCGCCAAGGGCGGGAAAGTGCTGTATCGGCGGGGTCCGCATTGGTTCGTGGCCGCGACGCGGCCCAAAGCCAAGCCGACGCAGCTGCACCTCGCCCACATGCGCGTGTACGTGGTGCCGCGCGAGCAGTGGGCCGAGATGTATCGCGACGCGTGGCGCATCGAGAAGGCCTTCTTCTACAACCCGAAGTTCGACGGCCTGGACATCAATGCGGCCGAAAAGGAGTTCGCGCACTATCTGCCCGGTATCGCGAGCCGCGACGACCTCTCGTTCCTGTTCCGGGAGATGATGAGTTATCTGTCGGTCGGCCACATGTTCATCTACGGCGGCTACGAGCCGAAGATGCAGGACATCAAAGTCGGGCTGCTCGGGGCCAATTACCGCATCGAGCACGGTCACTACCGCATCACACGCATCCTGCGCGGCGGCCGCTGGAACCCGGGCGTCTATGCGCCGCTCGCCCAGCCGGGCCTGAAGGTGAAGGTGGGGGATTATCTGCTGGCGGTCAACGGCGTTGCGCTCGATGGCTCGATGAACCTTTACCGTGCGTTCCAGGACCTGGCGAACAAGACGGTGACGCTCACGGTCGGACCGAATCCGAGTTCACAGGGGGCGTACCGGCTGGTTGTCAAGACCATCCCCAGCGAGGCGGCGCTGCGCCATATCGCCTGGGTTGATCACAACATGCGCCTCGTGAACCGGCTGAGCGGCGGGAAGCTCGGTTATGTCTACCTGCCGGACACCGGCTGGGGCGGCTATCAGAGCTTCAACCGGTACTACTTCTCGCAGATCGACAAGGAAGGCGTGATCCTCGATGAGCGCTACAACCACGGCGGGGCGCTCTCCGACTACATCATCGACAATCTGCTGCGCCGGCCGATGGCCCTCGTCGTCACCCGCTGGGGGCAGCCGCAGGTCGCCCCCTATGAGGCGCTGTTCGGTCCCAAGGTGATGGTCATCAATCAGTACGCGGGCTCCGGCGGCGATGCACTGCCGTGGTATTTCAAGATGGATCACATCGGGCCCCTGGTCGGTGAGCGGACCTGGGGCGGGCTGGTCGGGATCTACGGCTACCCGACGCTCATGGACGGCGGCCACATCACGGCCCCGCGCGTCGCGGTCGAGGGCCTGCACGGCACGTTCCCCGTGGAGAACCACGGCGTCAGCCCCAACGTGCAGGTCTGGCAGAACCCCAAGCTGGTGCGCGAAGGGCAGGACCCGCAGCTGCAGCGGGCCGTTGAAGTCGCGCTGCAGGAGCTCAAGGCGCATCCGCCGCAGCATTACCGGCGGCCACCGTGGCGCGACTACCATCCGAAGCTTCCGCCGCTGCCGCAGCCGCCGACCAGCGTGGGCGGGTGAGGGCTCGTGACTGCGCGCATGGCCGGCCGGCACCGGCCGCTCATGCGCTGCAGGTCGGGTCAGCGCGGCCCGGTGGTCTCCGTGGGGTTTTGCATCTGCGCCGGCGCCGGTCCGCGCTCGCCGGCGCCGCGCTCGAGCCGCGCAGCGATTTCGGCGACGTGCCGCCCCTGGAAGCGCGCGCCGGCCAGTTCGTTCTCGCTCGGGTGCCGGGAGCCGTCGCCGCTCGCGAGCGTTGAGGCGCCGTAGGGGCTGCATCCCGTGATCTCATCCATGCGGGTCAGCCCGGCGAACGAGTAGGGCAGGCCGACGATGATCATGCCGTGATGGATCAGCGTGTGGTGGAAACTGGTGATGGTGGTCTCCTGGCCGCCGTGCTGGGTGGCCGTGGAGGCGAACACGCTGCCCACCTTGCCCACGAGTGCGCCCTTGACCCACAGTCCGCCGGTCTGATCCAGAAAATTGCGCATCTGCGCGGCCATGTTGCCGAACCTCGTCGGTGTGCCGAAGAGGATCGCGTCGTAGCTGGCGAGCTCATCGACGGTGGCGACCGGCACCTTCTGCTCGATTTTCATGCCGGCCTTGCGGGCGACGTCCTCGGGAACCAGCTCGGGAACCCGCTTGACGGTGACCGCAGTGCCGGCCACGGAGGCGGCCCCCTCCGCGATCGCCTGCGCCATGCGCTCGACGTGGCCGTAGGAGGAGTAGTAGAGGACGAGGACTTTTGCCATGCGACCGATCTCCATGGACGGATAATCGCCCAGTATACGGCCGTCGCCACCCACGGGGGCCGGCAGCGACCCGGTGCGGCGCTCGAGGGCGCCGATGGTAGACTTCCGCCGGAATGGAACCGAACCCGAAGCCGGACGATTCCAGGCAGCCCGAGGGAGCCTCCCAGCCCCTCGCGCTGAAGGTCACGACCGTATCCTGGTCGGACCTGGCGCACACGCTCATTCCGATCCTGCTGCTGAGTGCGGGGGCGATCTGGCTGACCCTGCATTTCGTGCGGCCGGCGCCCCCGCATTCCCTGGTGATGAGCGCAGGCCCGCCGGGCAGTTCGTTTGACCTGGCGGCCGAGCGCTTCCGCGCCCTGCTGGCGCGCAACGGGATCACGCTGAAGATCCTGCCCTCCGAGGGCTCGGCGCAGAACCTCGAGCGCCTGAACCGGCCGCATTCGCGCGTGGACATCGCGCTCGTGCAGTCCGGGACCCGCGTGACCGGCGGAGTCGGCGCCGCGCCGACTCATGACCAGGACGATGACGCGCAAGGGCTGGTCTCGCTCGGCAGCATGTTCTATCAGCCGGTGACCATCTTCTATCGGGGGCCGCGCGTGGCGCGGCTCTCGCAGCTGCGCGGCGAGCGAATCGCCATCGGCAAGCCGGGCAGCGGCACGCGCACCCTGGCATTGGCGCTGCTGAAGGCCAACGGCATCGCCCCGGGCGGACCGACCCAGCTGCTCGATCTGGAGGGCGCGGCTGCGCGCGATGCATTGCTCGCCGGACGGGTCAACGCGATCTTCCTCACCGGCGACTCGACGCCGCCGGCGGTGATCATCAAGATGGTGCATACCCCGGGCATCCGGCTGTTCGACTTTACCCAGGCGGCCGCCTACGTCAGGCGCTTCCCGTACCTGCATGAACTCGACATTCCCGCCGGCGCGTTCGACCTCGGCGCGAATCTGCCGCATCGGCGTCTGGTGCTGCTCGGCCCCGCCGTGGAACTGCTCGCCCACGCGGACCTGCACCCGGCGCTGTGCGACCTGCTGATTCAGGCGGCGCAGCAGGTGTACGGGCGCGCGACGGTGCTGCACGCGGCCCACGAGTTTCCGAATACCGAGACTTACTCCTATCCGCTCGATTCGGAGGCGGCGAACTTCTACAAGACCGGGTACAAGAGCTTCACCTACCGGTACCTGCCGTTCTGGATGGCGAGCCTGGTGAACCGCATCCTCGTGGTGCTCGTGCCGATCATCGTCGTGTTGGTGCCAGGGCTGCGCTTTCTGCCGCAGCTGTACGGCTGGCGGGTGAACAGCCGTATCCACCGGCGCTACGGGGAGCTGATGGCGCTCGAGCGCGAGTCGATCGGGCCGCTCTCGCGCGAGCGCCGCGCGGAGCTCCTCGACCGTCTGCACCAGATCGAGCGCGCAGTGATTCTGCGCAAGATGCCGGGCTCACACGCCGAGCAGATCTATCTGCTGCGCGAGCACATCGAGTTCGTGCGCAACAATCTCTCCCGCGCCGTCTCCGACTGACCGGCCGCTCAGTGCGCGGAACTCCGCGCCGCTGGCACGCCGCTGCGCCACAGCGGGGCGATCTGCGCACGCAGCCAATCGAGGAGATGCTGCAGCGCCGGCATGTGAAATCCGAGCACCCACAGCAGCAGCGCGAGCAGCACCAGACCGATGATCGCGTCGGCGAGCGCGTGGGCGCGGTAGCGATACGCGTAAAAGTAGGGCGAGTGCGCGTAGCGCAGCGCGCGCAGCGGCGAGACCACCAGCTGATAGAGCACGATGAGCACGATGACGGCGGCCCACAGCGGAAGGTGGCCAACGGACCAGCCGAACACCGCGCCGGTGGCGAGCAGGGACAGCAGTGCGAACAGCCATGCGAGGGTGACCAGGGCGACCAGGATGCCGAGCACCGCCCATCCCAGGCCCGAGAGAAACGCCGCGAGCGGCGGCAGCGGCGGGGCCGGCGGCACGGGATTCGCCCCCCAGGTGCTGAAGTGGTACGGCCCCCAGCGGCGGGCGCGCCACTCGGCGCGGCTTCTGCGCCACTCCTGCTTCCACTGCCAGCGCGCCCGGCGCCACTCGGCGCGCCGGCGCGCACGCTCATCGGGCGAGCCGTCGATCCGGGCGGCGTGCGCGGCCGCATCGGCAAACTGCGCCGCCTTGCGTTTCCATTGCTCGACGAGCACGCGCGCATTGAAGGGCACCCCGCCGGCGGCGGCGACTTCCTCGGGTGTCTGCGCATACGGGACGACGAACATCATCACGATGTAGGCGAGGATCGCGGCCCCGCCGGTGAGGATCGCGGCGAGGACGAACAACAGGCGCACCACGGTCACATCCACGTCGAAATAGACCGCAATGCCCTTGCATACCCCGCTCAGCAGCGCCCCCTCGCTGATCTGATAGAGCCGCTTCGGCGCCGCCGCCGCGCCGGCGGCAGATCCGGCGCCGGCCGCCTGCTCGTGCGCCGGCGCCGCGCCGGCAGGGGCGCCCTGGGGTGCGCCGCCGCCCTCGACCGGGCCCATCTCGCCGATCACCTGTTCGATTTCCGCCTGTCTCAGCACGGTCTTGTGCGTGCTCAGGAAGCGCTCGCACTTGTCGGCGATGGCCTGCTCGAGATCGGCGAGGATCTCCGCGCGATCCGGATTGCCCTCGAGCGCGCGCTCGGCGGCGGCCAGATACTGTGCCAGGGCGGCGTGCGCGCCATCCTCCAGCTGGTATGCGCGGCCGTTGAGACTGACGGCGATCACCGGTCGCATGGCTCAACCCCCGAGTGACTGGATGGTCTGATTGATGCGGGCCCAGTAGGCCGTGAACTCGGCCAGGCGCTCGGCGCCGGCGGCCGTGAGCCGGTAATACTTGCGCGGCGGGCCGCTGCCGGATTCCTGCCACTGGTAATCGAGGAGCCCTTCGCGCCGCAGGCGGCTGAGCAGCGGATAGAGCGTGCCTTCCTGAGTGGCGAATTCGGTCGCCGCCAGTGTCTTGAGAATGTCGGCCGCGTAGACGCTGGCGCCGCTGATGATGCGCAGCACCAGGAATTCCAGGAATCCCTTGCGCAATACGCCAAGCTTCTGTTCGTCCAGCATTTCAATAGAATGCTACCTTTTTTAATAAAGGTACGCTCGGGATGCGGCGGCGTCAATCCCAATGAGATGCGCTCGAGGGGCGGCCCGAGGCGCAGAACGAGCGAGTCCGAGCACACCGTTGCGCGCAGCGCTCGGGTGAGCCTTTGAACGAACTGAGAGGTTTGCGGGTGCTGTTCATCGCCGGGTTCGGTCCGACCGTGCCGGATCGCGCGGCCAGGGGGCGACGCGATGGCGAGGACTTCGGCGTGGAGCTCAAAGAGGAGCCTGGCGGTGACCGGCGTACGGAGCGTCTCGCGGGCGCGAAGGCGTTTGCGCTCGGGCCGCTCTCGCAGGCGGCGCAATCCTGCTTCGGCACCGGGGAGTGGCCGCCCGGGCTTCCCGCACCGCAGGGGTGGCTCGAGCTCGAAGTGGATCGGCGGGAGCCGACGACCGAGGAACTCGAGCTGCGGGGCTATCGCAGGTTGGTGCGCAGCACGAGCGAACCCTGGGGCAGGGTGAGCCGCTTGCTCTCACCGGACGGGCCGTTGCTTGGCGTGACCTGCACGCCCCGGCTGCGACAGACACGCTGACCTGCGGGACGTGTGGGCCGGCACGCCACGGGCAGCGACATCACAGCGGCCTGCGCGCGCCGGTGTTGCGGCGGTGGCGCAGCGGCAATGCCGCCAGATCGAGCACGACGAATATGCCGGTGAGGAGCCAGGCGGTC
This sequence comes from Pseudomonadota bacterium, assembly GCA_021816775.1. Lineage (GTDB taxonomy): Bacteria > Pseudomonadota > Gammaproteobacteria > Steroidobacterales > Steroidobacteraceae > 13-2-20CM-66-19. Next base: position 56,908 of record JAKAXA010000010.1, on the reverse strand, counting down.
CAGGCGCCGATGCCGAGCGGGCGGGCAAGCACGAGCAGGGGCACGAGCGCCTCGGGAATCTGATCCAACCCCGGCACCTCCCGGCCCGACGCCAGGTTGAGGCGGCGCTTGAGCAAGCTCGTCGCCAGGTCCGCTCCCATGGCGAGGGCCGCCAACTGCAGGCCGAGCCGCGCGCCGTAGCCAACGAGCGGCGCCACCGCGGCGCAGAGGAGGCCCGCGACGAGCAGGCCGCGCCAGGTCTTGTGCTCGCCGAACACCCGCCGTCCATCCCACAGCCTCGCCCCTCCATCGACCGGGGCCGGCCACCGCCCAAAGAGGACTCGCCCCGACGCCCAGGCGCCGACGTGCGCGGCGGCGAGCAGAGCGAGCGCGGCAAGCCAGCGCGGCAGTGCGGGTATGGCGGCGATCATGTTGGCGCGCCGGCGAGGGTGTCACACAGGGCCGCGGCCTCGCAAGCGCGCAGTGCAGGCGAGTGCGCGGTGGCCTACGCCACCATCACCGCGCGCACGTCGAGCGGCTCGTCGCGGCAGGGGGGCGAGGCGTGCTCGGCGAGCCCCTTCTCTGCGAGCCAGTCGCGGTTGAACAGACGTGACTGGTACTTCGCGCCGCCGTCGCACAGGATGGTCACCACCGTATGGCCCGGACCGAGCTTGCGCGCCACGCCGGCGGCGGCGGCCACATTGATGCCGCTCGTGCTGCCGAGGAACAGTCCTTCCTCGTACAACAGCCGGTAGACGTAACGGACCGTCTCGGCATCGGTGATGTGAACCGCCTCGTCGATGGGAGCATCGCGCAGGTTGGCCGTGATGCGGCCGATGCCGATGCCCTCGGTGATCGAGCCGGAGCCCGTGGCCTTGAGAGTGCCGCTGCGGACGTATTCGTAAAGACTGCTGCCGGGCGGATCGGCGAGCACACAGCGCACGCTCTTGCGCTTGGACTTCAGGTACTGCGACACCCCGGCGAAGGTGCCGCCGGTGCCCGCGGCGCACGTGAAGGCATCCACCCGGCCATCGGTCTGCGCCCAGATCTCCGGTCCCGTGGTGTCGAGGTGCGCCTGGCGGTTCACCGTGTTGTCGAACTGATTGGCCCAGATGGCGTTCGGCAGGCTGCGCGCGAGCCGATCGGCAACCTTCTGATACTGGTTGGGGTTGCTGTAAGGTACGGTCGGCACCCGATGCACCTCGGCGCCGAGGGTCTCGAGCAGCCGGTATTTCTCCGGCGACTGGTTGTCGGGCATCACGATCACGCAGCGGTAGCCGCGCGCGTTGCACACGTGAGCGAGCCCGATTCCGGTGTTGCCCGCGGTGCCCTCGACCACCGTGCCGCCCGGGGCAAGCGCGCCGCTGCGCTCGGCCTCGAGCACGATCGCGCGCGCGGCGCGGTCCTTGACCGAACCGCCGGGATTGAGGAACTCGGCCTTGCCGAGCACCTCGCAGCCGGTCTCCTCGCTCATGCGGCGCAGTCTGATCAGTGGCGTTTGCCCCACCGCGCCGAGAAAGCCTTCAGCAGCGCTCATACACGGCCTCCCTCGCGCCAATCGCCCGGCGCATCGATGCCGCCGGTGTGCTCGCAGTGTCGCACTCGGCGCAGGAATGCGCGAGCGCGGCGACGTCGCCCACCACCAGCAGCGCCGGCGGCACAATGCCCGCCTGGTGCGCCAGCACGGCGAGGCTCGCGAGCGTGCCGCGCAGCAGACGCTGGCCGGGCAGGGTGGCGCGCTCGATGAGCGCGGCCGGCAGGTCCGGATCGGCGCCGGCGGCCTGCAGCCGCTGGCAGATGCGCTCCAGGTGGGCGACTCCCATGTAGAACACCACGGTCTGGCGCCTGCGCGCCAGCGCGCTCCAGTCGAGCGCCTCATCCTCGAGCGGATGCCCGGTGACCAGAGTGACACTGTGCGCCAGCTGACGATGCGTGAGCGGAATACCGCTCGCCGCCGCGGCACCGAGCGCCGCAGTGATGCCGGGAACCACGAGGTAGGGGATGCCGTGGCGGGCGAGGTACTCGACTTCCTCACCGCCGCGGCCGAAGACGAACGGGTCGCCCCCCTTGAGCCGCGCAACGCGCAGTCCGGCACGCGCATAGCGCACCATCAGTTCGTGGATCTGCTCCTGCTCGGTATGGGGCGCGCGCGCGCCGCGGGCCGCGCCCTTGCCGACGAACACCCGCTCGGCATCGCGGCGGGCGCGCTCCAGCACCGCCGCCGGCACGAGCCGATCGTGCAGCACGACGTCGGCCTGCTGCAGCAGCTGCAGCGCGCGCAGCGTCAGGAGGTCCGCATCGCCCGGACCGGCGCCGATCAGATACACCTCCCCGAGGCTGTGCGCTCCGGTGGCGGGCGATGCGGTGAGCCGCGCGGCGCGCAGCTCGCGCTCATAGGCGCGCTCGGCGCCCGGTCCGTCGCCCGAGAGGGCGCACGTGCCTGCGGTCCCGCGCACGATCCGTTCCCAGAACGCGCGGCGTGCCGCCGGCGCGAGCGCCTGCTGCACGGCCTTGCGCCGCTCGCCGATGAAGCGTGCGAGCGTTCCGAGCCTGCCGGGCAGCAGCGCCTCGATCTGCTCGCGCACCCAGCGGGTGAGAACCGGAGCCTGGCCGTCTGATCCGATCGCCACGGTGAGCGGTGAGCGATCGATGATCGCCGGGAAATAAAACGTCGAGAGTTGCGGATCGTCGACGACGTTGACCGGGACCGCGCGCAGGCGCGCGGCCGCCGAGACCGCCGCGTTGAGCGCCTTGCGGTTTGTGGCGGCGATCACCAGCTGCGCCCCCTCGAGATGCGAGGGCCCAAAGTGCGCGTTGCGGTGCGCGATCTCACCGGCGGCGGCCCGCCGCTCGAGCGCCTCGCTGAGCTCGGGTGCGACCACGGTGATGCGCGCGCCTACCCGCAGCAGCAGTTCGATTTTGCGCTGCGCAATGCGCCCGCCGCCCACCACGACGGCCGGCACGTCGCGCAGCTGCAGGAAGATCGGCAGATGATCCATCGGCGGCGCGCCGGTTACGCTTCGGCCGCCGCGGGGCGGACCCTGGGATGCAGGCCGCATTCGCGCGATTCGGGCTGCTCCCACCACCACCGGCCGGCGCGGCGGCTCTCTCCGGGCTGGATGGCGCGCGTGCACGGCGCGCAGCCGATGCTCGGAAACTGCCTGTCGTGCAGCCGGTTGTAGGGCAGCTCGCGGCCGCGGATGTACTGCCACACCTCGGCCTCGCTCCACTCGAGCAGCGGACTGACTTTGTACAGGCCATGTTGCGCATCCCACTCGAGCGGCTGGGCGAGCGCACGCGCGGCTGACTGCTCGCGGCGCACGCCGGTGACCCAGGCGCCAAAGCCCGCGATGGCGCGCGTGAAGGGCTCGATCTTGCGCACCTGGCAGCACGCGAGGCGCGCATCCAGGCTGTGATAAAAACCGTTCACGCCGCGCGCGCCGGTCAGCCGCTCGAGCGCGGCGGCATCCGGATGCACCAGGCGCAGCGTGCGCCGGTAGCGCCACTGCAGCCGCTCCATCAGGTCGTAAGTCTCCTGGTGCAGCCGGCCCGTGTCGATGCTGAAGATTTCGATTTCCGGTACGCCCGTCCAGATGATGTCGGTCAGCACCATCGCCTCGGCGCCGAGGCTGTTGGCGTAGATGACGCGCCGATGCGCGCGCACCGCCGCCGCGAGCGCTGCGCGCACGGCCTCGGCCTTCTCCTCGATGAGGTTCAACACTTCACCCATGGTGCGGGCAACTATAGCCACGGGCCCCGCGGCCCTAGAACGAATGATTGCTTCTGAGGCAGTGCGCGTCGGTTATGGATGCGCTGCGGGCGTTGCGCTACGCTGCAGCGCATGAAGCTGCATCAACTGCGCTATCTGGCGGCGATCGCCCAGAGCGGCCTGAACATCACCGCCGCGGCCCAGAAGCTGCACACCTCCCAACCCGGGGTGAGCAAGCAGATCAAGCTGCTCGAGGACGAGCTGGGCTTTCAGATCTTCGTGCGCGAGGGACGCACCCTGACGCGCATTACCCCTGCCGGACAGCAGGTGGTCGATCGGGCGCTGCGGGTGCTGCAGGAGGTGCAGGGCATCCGGGGGCTCTCGACGGAGCTGCGGGACGAGGGCCGCGGGAGCCTCTCGATCGGCACCACCCATACCCAGGCGCGCTACGTGCTGCCGGCGGTCATCCGGGATTTCCGCGCGCGTTACCCGAACGTGCGCCTGAACCTGCATCAGGGCACCTCGGAGCAGATCGCCGAGATGGTGGCCCAGGACCGGATCGACTGCGCCATCGCCACGGGCTCCGAGCAGCGCTTCGCCGCGCTGACGCTGCTGCCGTGCTACCGCTGGAGCCGGGTGGTGATCGTACCGCGCGAGCATCCGCTGGTGCGGCTGGAGCGGCTCACGTATCGGACGCTCTCGAGCCACCCGATCATCACCTATACGTTCAGTTTCACCGGTCCGTCCTCCCTCAACGATGCCTTCGCCAAGGCCGGCTACACCCCGAATGTGGCCATCACCGCTCAGGATGCGGATGTCATCGTGACCTATGTGCGCCTCGGTCTCGGCATCGGCATCGTCGCGCCGATGGCGGTAGCCGAAGGCGCCGACGACCTCGCGGTCCTCGATGCCTCGCATCTGCTGCCCGAACACACCACCTGGATCGGCTTTCGCCGCGGTACGCTGCTGCGCAAGTTCATGTACGAATTCGCGCAGCTGCTGGCGCCGCACCTGGAGCGACGCCTGATCGAGCGCGCGCATCGCGCGACGAGCCCGGAGGAAGTGGCCACGGTGTTTGCCGACGTACCGCTGCCGCAGCGTTAGGTCACCGGTTCCGCGGGAGACAAATCTGACTTTCGAGTGCCTGCCCGTGTTCGATCGGCGTCGCGCCGGGGTGCTGCTGCATCTGGCCTCGCTCGAGGCCCCCCTCGGACGCGGCGGCCGGGCCCTCATCGATTGGCTGGCCGAGGCGGGATTCAGCGTCTGGCAGTTCCTGCCGCTCGGCCCGACCGGGCCGGACCGCTCGCCGTATTTCGCCCGTTCGGATTTCGCCGGCAACCCGGCGCTGCTCGATCCGGCCGAGCCCGCCGGCGATGCGGCGGAGCGGGTGGCGTTCGAGGCCGCGACGCTCGCGTGGCTCGAGGACTACGCGCGGTTCGAGGCGATCAGCGAGCGCTTCGCCGGCTCGCCCTGGTGGGAGTGGCCGGCGCCGTTGGCCCGGCGCGAGGGCGGCGCACTGGCGGCCATTCGGCGCGAGTGCGCCGCGGAACTCGAGCGCATCCGCAGCGAGCAGTTCGCCTTCTTCGTCCAATGGCACCGGCTTCGCCGCTACGCGCACGCACGCGGCGTGCGCCTCTTCGGCGACCTGCCGTTTTACGTCGGCCCGATGTCCGCGGAGACCTGGGCGGACCGCCGGCAGTTTCAGCTCGATGAGATCGGCCGCCCGGCGGCCGTCGCAGGCGTGCCGCCGGATTACTTCTCCGAGGGCGGCCAGGTCTGGGGCAATCCGCTCTACGACTGGCCCGCGATGCAGCGCGACGGGTTCGCATTCTGGCGCGCGCGCCTCGGCGCGCAGCTCGCACGGCTCGATGTGCTGCGCATCGATCATTTCCGCGCGTTCGCTTCGCACTGGGCCGTGCCCGCGGGGGCGCGCGATGCGCGCGGCGGGCAATGGCGCCCGACCCCCGGACGCGAGCTGCTCGAGCGGCTGCGCGCCGAGGGCGGCGCGCTGCCCATCGTGGCCGAGGATCTCGGCCTGATCACCCCGGACGTGACGGCGCTGCGCAAGGATTTCGCGCTGCCCGGCATGCGTGTGCTGCAGTTCGCCTTCGACGGCTCGCCTGACAATCCGCATCTGCCCGCGCGCATCGAAACCGACTGCGTCGTCTACACCGGCACACACGACAACGACACCACCCTCGGCTGGTATCTCGGTCTCGATGAGCACACGCGCGCTGATGTCGACCGGACTCTCGGTGTCACGCGCGACTCGATGCCGGAAGCGATGGCGCGCTCGGCGCTCGCGACCGCAGGGCAGCTGGCCGTCATTCCGGCGCAGGATCTGCTCGGCCTCGGCAGTGAGGCGAGGCTGAACACCCCGGGGACCCAGAGCGCACGCAACTGGAGCTGGCAGCTGCCGGCCGGGGCGCTGACGCCGCGGCTCGCGGCTCACTGGCGGCCGATCATCCAGAGCTGCGATCGAGCGTGAGCGGCCGCGCGCGCGGCCACCGCTCAGCCGGCCGCCCGAGCCCGTCTGCGCACCCACACCGGCGCGTGCGCGTCGGCGGCGGGCTGGTACGCAACGAGAATCTCATCGAGGGCCTGCCGGCACGCCTGCAGGTCCTGGTCGGGACGCGGCACGACGGTATCGAAGCCGCAGCGAGCGAGCCAGAACGCGAGGTCGCGCACCACATCGCCGAGGGCGCGCAGCTCCCCGGTGTAGCCGAGCCGGATGCGCAGCAGCACCGCTTGGGTGAGCGCGCGGCCATCGGCGAACGTCGGAAACTGCAGTGCGATCAGCGGGCGGTCGGCAAGCAGCGGGTAGACCGACTCGACGTCCTCGGTGTTGGGCAGCAGCACACCGACTGCAGCCGCGCTGGACAGGAGCGCCGCGCGCTCGGCGCGCCAGCGGGCGAGGGGGACGATCAGCTTGCCGGCGGCAGCGCCGTACGGCAGCCCCTCCACGGCCAGCGTCCAGTCATCCTCGACGATGGCGCGTGCGCGTATGACTCGGCTCATGCCGCGGCTGCCTCGGAATCGCTCTCGCTCCCGTACAGGGCCACCTTGAACGGGGCGATGCCGACTCGCCGGTAGCACTCGATGAAGGTCTCATCGTCGTCGCTGCGCAGCCTCAGGTAGGCGTGGATGAGGCGCTCGACGCCATCGGCGATCTCATTGCGCGCCAGCGCGCGCCCGACACGCTCGCCGATCGCAGCGTCATTGCCGGGGCTGCCGCCGAGGGTCACCTGGTACCACTCCTCGCCGTGCTTGTCGACGCCGAGAATGCCGATGTGCCCGACGCTGTGATGGCCGCACCCGTTCATGCAGCCGCTCAGGGTGATGCGGATGGGCCCGATTTCGTACTGCGCATCGAGCGAGTCGAAGCGCCGGTAGATGTCGTGGGTCACACCGAGGGTGCCGGCGTTCGCCAGGCCGCAGAAATCCAGCCCCGGGCAGGCGGTCATGTCGGTGGTCAGGCCGATGTTGGGTGTGGCGAGCTGCGCCGCATCGAGCCGGCCCCACAGCGCATACAGGTCGCGCTCGGCGACGTCGGCGAGCACCAGATTCTGATCGTAGGTGGAGCGCAGCTCGCCGAAGCTGTAGGCATCGCATACCTCGGCGAGCGCCTCGAACTGCGCGGCGGTGCAGTCGCCCGGGGCCCGCTGCGGCGCCTTCAGCGACACGAACACCACGCGGTAGCCCGGCATCCTGTGGGGGCGCACGTTGCGCTTGAGCCAGGCGGCGAAGCGCGGATCGCGGTCCGCCTGCGCCGTCACCTGCGCGGCGACTTCGCTCGAGGGACGATAGGGCGGGGCGCTGAAGTGTCCGCGCATGCGCTCGATGTCCTCGGGCAGCAGTCTGAGCCGCTCACCCTCGGCGCTCGAGCGGATCTTCGCGTATTCCTCCTCGAGCGCTGCGCGGAAGCGCTCGATGCCCCATTCGCGCAGCACGATCTTGATGCGCGCCTTGTGGATGTTGTCGCGCCGCCCGAAGCGGTTGAAGGTGCGCAGGATGGCGCACGCGTACAGCAGCAGGTCCGCCTCGGGCACGAAGGCGTTCATCTCCTGCCCGAGCAGCGGCAGCCGGCCGAGTCCGCCGCCGACGAAGAAGCGGTAGCCGACGGCCCCGTCGCGGCGCAGCACGTGCACCGCCGCGTCATTGGTGCGCGTGGCGGCGCGGTCCACCGTGGCGCCGGTGAAGCCGAACTTGAACTTGCGCGGCAGCCAGTAAAACTCCGGGTGCAGCGCGACGAACTGGCGCAGCAGCTCGCAGTACGGCCGCGGATCGACGATTTCATCGACTGCCACGCCCGCCAGGTAGTCGCTGGTGATGTTGCGGGTGGCATTGCCGCAGGCCTGGATGCTGTGCAGCTGCACCTCGGCGAGCTCGGCCAGCAGGTCCGGCACCCGCTCGAGTTGCGGCCAGTTGAGCTGGATGTTCTGCCGGGTGGTGAAGTGCCCGTAGCCCCGGTCGTAGGTGCGCACGATGCGCGCCATGCGGCGCAGCTGCGCGGACTCGAGCAGCCCGTAGGGCACGGATATGCGCAGCATGGGCGCGTGGCGCTGCTGGTACAGGCCGTTGCGCAGGCGCAGCTGCCGGAAATCGTCTTCCGGGAGCTCCCCGGCCAGATAGCGTCGCGTCTGGTCGCGGAACTGCTCGGTCCGCTGCCTCAGCAGCTCCCGGTCGGTCTCATCGTAGCGGTACATGCCGCCCGACTATAGGCGCGCCCCGCCGGGGCGCTAAATACCGAGTGGTTTGGCATGCGGCCGCGCCGGTTATGAGCTCGGGGCCGCGGATGCGATAATGCGCCCATCGCCGGGCACCCCGGGAGAGAGGCACGATGGGACTCTATTTCGAGGAGTTCAGCGTGGGGCAGCGGTTCGAGCACCGCGTGCGCCGCACGGTCACCGAAACCGACAATCTGCTGTTCAGCGCGCTCACCATGAACCCCGCGGCGATTCATCTCGACGCCGAGTACTGCCGCGAGACGCCCTTCGGTGAGCGCATCGTCAACAGCGTCTTCACGCTCGGCCTGCTGGTCGGGCTGTCGGTATATGACACCACCTACGGCACCACCATCGGCAATCTCGGCTGGGATGAGGTGAAGTTCCCCCGCCCGGTGCGCATCGGCGACACGCTGCGGGCGGTCACCACCGTGCACTCGGTGCGCGAGAGCCGCTCGCGAGCGGATTCGGGGATCGTGGTGTTCGATCACCGCGCGTACAACCAGCACGATGAGGAGGTCGCCTCGTGCCGCCGCGCCGCGCTGATGCTGAAGCGCCCCACATGAGCGCCGCGCCGCTGCGCTCGCTGCTGTTCGTGCCCGGCGACAGCGAGCGCAAGCTCGCCAAGGCCCTGGAGTGCGCCGCCGATGCGCTGATCCTCGATTTGGAGGATTCGGTCGACCCGCAGCGCTTGCCGCACGCGCGCGGGCTGGTGCTGGAGTTCCTGCAGGCCCATGGCGTCGCGACGCGCGCGCAGCTGTGGGTGCGCGTCAACGCCCTCTCAAGCGGGCGGCTCTACGAGGATGCCACTGCGGTGATCGCCGGCAGGCCCGCGGGCCTCGTGCTGCCCAAGGTTGACAGCTACGCCGACATCGAGCGCATCGCGCTCACGCTCGAGGCGATCGAGGCCGGACACGGTATCGCCGTCGGCATGACCTCCCTCGTGGTGATCGGCACCGAGACCCCTGCGGGGCTCCTTGCGCTGCCGTCCTATCCCCAGGCAGCGGCCGTGCACCGCGCCTCCGCCCGGCGTCTGGCGGGGCTCACCTGGGGCTTGGAGGACCTCTCGGCGGCCCTCGGCGCGCGCGTCCAATGCAATCCCGACGGCGCGCTGCGCCCGGCGTTCGAGCAGGCCCGCACCACGTGTCTGCTCACGGCCGCCGCGCTCGGCATACCCGCCATCGATGGGGTGCACGTGGATTTGCGCGATGCCGAGGGATTGCGCCGTGAGGCCGAGCGTGCGCGCGATGACGGGTTCGCCGGCAAGCTCGCCATTCATCCCGATCAGGTCGCGGTGATCAACACGGCGTTCACGCCGAGCGCCGAGGAGCTCGACTGGGCGCGCCGGGTGGTGGCCGCGTTCGAGGCGGCCGGAGGGGCGGGGGTGACTTCGCTCGACGGGCGGATGATCGATCGGCCGCACTGGCGGCTCGCCCGGCGTATGCTGGCGGCTGGCGCGGCGATCACGCCGGAGATGAAACCATGAAGCTGCGAATCAAGGGCAATGCGCTGCGCGTGCGTCTCACGCAGGTTGAGATCCGCGCGCTCGCCGAGGCGGGACAGGTGCAGGAGCGCACGGAATTTCCAGGCGGCGGACAGCTGATCTATCGCCTGCGTTCAGACGATAAAATAGGCGAAATATCAGTTGCTTATAGCGGAAATGTCATCGAATTTAGAGTCCCTTCGGCGCTCGCCGAGCGCTGGTGCGGCACCGATCTGGTGACGCTGAGCGCCGAGCCGCGGGCGGGTGCAGACACCGTGCAGCTGGTGCTGGAGAAGGATTACGCCTGCCTCGTGCCGCGGGCGGGCGAGGAGGAGAGCGATCAGTTTCCGCATCCGGGCGTCGCGCAAGGGCGGCGCGAGTGCTGAGCGCGCGCTAACGCCCGGTGGCGCCGAGCAGGGTGATGCCCGAGGGCAGGTGCTCGGCCACCTGCGCGTAGCGCGTGCGCTCCTCGAGGATCGAGTCGGCATCGATTGCGCACACCGCTCGCCAGCTGGCGATGCGCGGCAGGCGCGCGAGGTGGCGCTCGATGGCTTCCCGCCGCGCGTACCACAGCGTATTGAAGAATTGCCCGAAGGCCTGCCAGGCCGCCCGAGCGGTCTCGGGTGCGGCCGCAGCGAGTGCGTTTTCCAGGCGGGTGAGCGCTTGGCGACTGGTGCCGTCGCGGGCCGCCAGCTCGCCGAGCTCAGGCGGCACGGTGTCCTCGCGCTCCCCGGCGCCCGAGCCGGCTCGCGCGATGAGTTCGGCAAGCAGCTGATCGCGCTGCTCGAAGCGGCTTAAGACCCACGCGAGGTAGCTGACGCTCGCCTCGCGAAACGCCGCCGGCGGTTCGGCCGCGCCGTCGCGCTCGGCACCGAACGCCGCGACACAGGCGTTCGCCACCTGCGCAGCGTGGATGCGCTCCGTGGCGAGCTGCCCGCGGATGATCTCGCTCTCGTTCATTGGTCCATTCTACCGGCGCGCCGGCCGGCGAGGGGCGATCCGTCGGTTGATCCATTGCGCGCGCAGGTGCGCATCAGTAGAGTCGCACGGCTCTCCCTCAGGTGATCTGCAACCGATGTCGAATTCCGCACCCTGGGTCGTGCACAAATTCGGCGGCTCGAGCGTCGCCGATGCCGCCTGCTTCGAGCGCGTGGCGGCCATCCTCGAGGGCTCGCCGGCCGGGCGGCTTGGCGTGGTGCTCTCGGCCTGCAAGGGCGTCACCGACGCGCTGCTCGGACTGATCCGCCTCGCCGAGGCGCAGGATGAGGCGTATCGGGCCGAGATCGCCGCGCTGCGCGCGCGCCATGCGGCGCTCGCCGAGGCGCTGCTCAGCCCGGAGGCTATGCGCTTGTACATGGCCGGATTCGACCGGGACTGCCACGACCTGGAGGGGATTCTGCAGACGGTCAAGCTGACCCGCTCGGCCGCTGCCAATGTGCGCGACCTGATCGCAGGGTATGGGGAGATCTGGTCGACCAAGCTCTTCCATCGCTTCCTCGAGTCGCGTGCCCAGCGCCGCGGGCCGGTGCAATGGGTCGATGCACGGCGCGTGGTCGTGGTCGAGTGGGGCCCGCTGGGGCCTGCCGTGCAGTGGGAGGCTTCGCGCGCGCAGCTTACCGACCTGGTGGACGGCGACTTCAAAGGCACGCTGGTGATCACCGGCTTCATCGCCGCCGACCGGCGCGGGGTGCAGACCACGCTCGGGCGCAACGGGAGCGACTTCTCCGCCTCGATCTTCGGGGCGCTGCTCGGGGCGGCGGAGATCCACATCTGGACCGACGTCGACGGGGTGCTTTCGGCCGATCCGCGCCGCGTCCCGGATGCCACGGTGATCGACTCGCTCTCCTACAGCGAGGCGATGGAACTGGCCTACTTCGGCGCCAAGGTGATCCATCCGCAGACCATGGCCCCGGCGGTGGGCGATGCCATCCCGATCTGGATCCGCAATACCTTCGCGCCTGAGAAGCCCGGCACGCTGATCTGCGCCGAGCCGCACTCGCAGCTGCCGGTCAAGGGCATCGCCAGCATCGATCAGGTGGCGCTGGTGAACCTCGAGGGCGCCGGCATGATCGGCGTGCCCGGCACGGCGCACCGGCTGTTCGGAGCGCTGCGCGAGGAGGGGATCTCGGTGATTCTGATCTCGCAAGGCAGCTCCGAGCACTCGATCTGCTGCGCCATTCCCCAGAGCGAGGGCGAGCGGGCCGCCGCGGTCATCCGCCGGGCCTTCGAGCGGGAGCTGCTCGAGGGGCAGATTCAGAGCGTCGAGATCGATTCGGACCTGGCGATCCTCGCCATCGTCGGGGATGGCATGGCCGGTACGCCGGGGGTGGCGGCCAAGGTCTTCAACGCGCTGGGCACAGCGGCGGTGAACGTGCGCGCCATCGCGCAGGGTGCCTCGGAGCGCAATATTTCCGTGGTGGTCGAGGGCCGCTCGGCAACGCGCGCGCTGCGTGCCGCGCACGCCGGGCTGTACCTGTCGCCGCACACCCTGTCAGTCGGGATCATCGGCCCGGGCACCGTCGGGCACGTGCTGCTCGGGCAGATCGCCTCGCAGAGCGAGCGGCTGCGCGAGCAGTTCAAGCTCGATCTGCGCGTGCGCGGCATTCTCGGCTCCCAGCGCATGGTGCTCGCCGACACCGGCATCGGGCTCGCCTCGTGGCGCGAGCAGTACGAGCATAGCGGCACACCGGCCGATCTGGAGCGCTTCATCGAGCACGTGCGGGTCGATTACCTGCCGCACACCGTGCTCATCGACTGCACCGCGAGCAGCGAGATCGCCGGCCGCTACGCCGGGTGGCTGCGCGCGGGCATCCACGTGATCACGCCGAACAAGAAGGCCAATAGCGCAGACCTCTCCTATTACCGAGAGCTGCAGGCGGCGCGGCGCGCCGGCCAGGCGCACTACCTGTACGAGGCGACCGTGGGGGCGGGCCTGCCGGTGGTGCACACGCTGCGCGACCTGCGCGAGACCGGAGATGAGATCGCGAGCATCGAGGGCATCTTCTCCGGCACGCTCGCCTATCTTTTCAATGTCTACAACGGCGGCACGCCGTTCTCGGACATCGTGCGCGAGGCGCGCCAGCGCGGCTACACCGAGCCCGATCCGCGCGATGACCTCTCCGGAATGGACGTGGCGCGCAAGCTGATCATCCTCGGGCGCGAGATGGGCCTGGAGCTCGAGCTCGCCGATGTGCAGGTGGAGAGCCTGGTGCCGGCGGGCCTGGAGCGCGGCTCCATCGAGGAGTTCATGGGCCGCTTGCCGCGCTCGGATGCGGCGATGCGCGAGCGGTTCGAGAAGGCGCGCGGCGGCGGCCGTGTGCTGCGTTACGTCGGGCGTCTGCGCGCCGACGGGCAGGCCACGGTGGGACTGGTCGAGTTGGACGCGCAGCATGCCTTCGCCAACATCGCGCTCACCGACAACGTCGTGCGCTTCGCGACCCACCGCTACTGCGACAACCCGCTCATCGTACAGGGTCCGGGCGCCGGTCCCGAGGTCACCGCCGGAGGGGTATTCGCCGATCTGCTGCGCCTGTCGGCCTACCTGGGGGCACGGCTGTGAGCGCACCGCAATGGGCGACGGCGTTCGCGCCGGCCTCGGTCGGCAACGTTGCCATTGGCTTTGACATCCTCGGCTTCGCCGTGGATGCGCTCGGGGACCGGGTGACCGTGAGCCGCAGCGGCCAGCCGGGCGTGAGGATTTCGGCGGTGAGCGGCATCGCAGGCGAGCTGCCGACCGACCCGGCGCAGAATACCGCGGGGCGCGCGCTGCTTGCGCTGCACGAGGCGCTCGCCCCGGGCTTCGGGTTCGAGATGCGCATCGAGAAGGGCATCCCGCTCGGCTCGGGGCTCGGCGGCTCGGCCGCCTCGGCCGTCGGTGCGGTGGTCGCGGCGAACGCGCTGCTCGGTGCGCCCTGCGAGAAGCTCGAGCTTTTGCAGTTCGCGATGCAGGGCGAGGCGGTGGCGAGCGGCTCGCTGCACGTGGACAACATCTCACCCTCGCTCTTTGGCGGGCTGGTGCTCACCGTGGGCATCGATCAGCCGCGCGTGAAGCGCATTCCGGTCCCGCAGGGGGTGTGCGCGGTGATCGTCCATCCGCACATGTTCCTCGCCACGCGCCAGGCGCGCGCCATCCTCAAGCGCGAGGTATCGCTATCGGATTTCGTGTGGCAGACCGCCAATCTCGCCGGATTCATCTCCGGCTGCTACACCAACGATCTGGACATGATCCGCGCCTCGTTCGAGGACGTGGTCATCGAGCCGCAGCGCCAGGCGCTGATTCCCGGATTCGCCGCGGTGCGTGTCGCGGCGCTCGCCGCCGGGGCGCTCGGCTGCTCGATTTCCGGGGCGGGGCCCACGGTGTTCGCCTGGGCGCTCGAGGCGCAGGCGCCGGCGGTGCTCGCGGCGATGCGCGCTCCGCTCATCGCCGGCGGCGCAACCATCGATGAGTGGGTGGTCAATCTCGACCGGGAGGGCGCACGCGTGGTGGCGAGCGGCTGACGGGCCAGACGGCAATGAGGGGCATGCGGTATCAAAGCACCCGCGATGAGCGGCTCACGGCGGGCTTCAGCCAAGCGCTCGTGCAAGGGCTCGCGCCGGACGGCGGGCTCTACGTGCCGCAGCACTGGCCCGACGTTTCCCGCGCCACGCTCGGGGGCTCGCGCGGCCTCGCGCAGCTTGCCGAGCGCCTGATCGGGCCGTTCGCCGCGGGCGATGCGCTCGAGGCGGCGATGGGGCCGATCAGCGCTGAGGCGTTCAATTTCCCGGCACCGCTGGTGCCGCTCGAGGGCGAGCGGCTCGGCGTGCTCGAGCTGTTTCACGGCCCGACGGCGGCCTTCAAGGACTTCGGCGCGCGGTTTCTTGCCGCGTGCCTGAGCCGCCTGCGCGGGGCCGAGTCCCGTCCGCTCACCATCCTCGTGGCGACCTCGGGGGACACCGGTGGGGCGGTGGCGGCGGCCTTCCACGGCCGCCCCGGCATCGAAGTGGTGGTGCTGTTTCCGCAGGGCCTGGTATCCCCTACCCAGCAGCAGCAGCTGACCTGCTGGGGCGGCAACGTGCGCTCGTTCGCGGTCCGCGGGACCTTCGATGACTGCCAGAAGCTGGTCAAGCAGGCGTTTCTCGACGAGCGGCTGCGCCGCTCCCGGGCGCTTTCCTCGGCCAACAGCATCAACCTCGGCCGTCTGCTGCCGCAGACGGTGTATTACGCGGCGACGAGCCTGGCGCTCGCCGGCGCGCACGGGGAGCCGGTGTCGTTCGTCATCCCGAGCGGCAATCTCGGCAATGCGGTGGCCTGCATCTGGGCGCGCCGTCTCGGCCTGCCGATCGGGGAGGTGGTGCTGGCGCACAACGCCAACCGCACCGTCCCGGACTTTCTCGCCGACGGCCGCTGGCAGCCCCGCCCGAGCATCGCCACGCTCGCCTCGGCCATGGACGTCGGCGACCCGAGCAACATGGAGCGGCTGCGGGCGCTGTATCCGCAGCTTGACTCAGTGCGCGCCGCGGTGAGCGCGTGCAGCGTCGAGGACGAGGCGATCCGCGCGCGGATTGCGAGCGATTACCGGCGCCGCGGGCGGATCTGGTGCCCGCACACGGCGGTGGCGGCCGAGGCCTATGCGCGACTGAGCGAGGAGCGCCGGCGCGGCGGCCACTGGGTGCTGGTGGCAACGGCCCACCCGGCGAAATTCCGTGAGATCATTGAGCCGTTGATCGGACAACAGGTGCCGGTGCCGCCGGCGCTCGCTGCGCTCTACGCGCGGGCGAGTGAATACCAGGAAATCGACGCCGACCTCGGCGCGCTGCGCACGGCGCTCGCGAGCGGGTCGGGCTAGGGGGAGGCAGTGGGGCAGATCCTGAGCCAGCCATTCGTTGCGTGGGTGCTGATCGCGCTCGGTGCGCTGTTGATCGTCGCGATCGCCTGGTTCGCGAACTGGTACCGCCGGCGCCGCTCGCGCAAGGCGCTGCGCACGGCGGTCACCGCGGTGGCGAGCGAGCATCTGGTCGACATATCGGTGCCCGACGGCATGGGCGGGGGATATCACGTCGATTTTCTGCTGCTGAGTGCGCACGGCTTTCTGATCATCGACGTGCGCCAGGTGCAGGGCAACATCTTCGGCAGCGATCAGATGGCCGAGTGGACCGTGATGGACGGGCCGCGGCGCTTCACCTTCGTCAATCCGCAAAGCGGCCTGTACGATCGCATCGCGGCCGTGAAGGCGATCGCCGGCGAAGTGCCGATCGAGGGGCGGGTGGTGTTCACGCGCGAGGGACGCTTCCCCAAGGGGCTGCCGAAGTGGACGCTGATGCTCGATGCGCTGGGCACGGAGTTCCCGCCGCTCGATGCGGATGCGGGGAATGGCATGCTCGCTCACTACCGCGACGCGTGGGAGCGGCTGCGCGCGGCCGTGCGCCCGAGCAACCTGGCGCACATGCGCTGAATCAGCGCTCAGCGGCGCGGCGCGCGGGCGTGGTCGGCGAGCACGAGCGACACGCAGGCGGTGAGCTTCTCTGCGTAATCGAGGTGCAGGAATTCGTTCGGGCCGTGGGCATTGGCGTGCGGTCCGAGCACGCCGGTGATGAAGAACTGCGTGTGCGGGAAGCGCTCCCCGAGCATGGCCATGAAGGGAATGGTCCCGCCGCAGCCGACGTGCATCGCGCCCTCACCGTAGATCTGCCGCGAGGCCGCATCGATCGACGTCTCCAGCCACGGCGCGAATGACGGCGCGTTCCACCCTGCGGTGGGCGTGCCCGGCGTGAAGCGCACCTGCGCACCGTATGGCGGATCGCGCTCGAGCACATCCTTCACCGCCCGCGCGGCGCGCAGCGGGTCGCAGGTCGGCGGCAGGCGCAGCGAAAGTTTGAGCGTGAGCGCCGGCAGCAGCACGTTGCCGGCCGACAGCGTCGGCGGCAGGCCGTCGGCGCCGGTCACCGAGAGCGTGGCTTTCCAGGTACTGTTGATCAGCAGCTCCACCGGGTCCGCGCTCACGGCCCGCGCGCCCTGGGTCCAGGGAAGCTTGCCGGCCACCGAATCGCCGAGCACCCGTGCGGCGGTGCGCGCCTGCGCGATCCGGTCCTCGGGAATGCTGACCGTGAGCTCCGCGGGCTTGAGGCTGCCGTCGAGCGGGTCCTCCAGCCGCGCGAGCAGCTGCTCGACGATGCGGAACGGGTTCGGCGCGATGCCGCTCGCCATGCCCGAATGAACCCCTTCCTCGAGCACCCGCACGCTGAGCTCACCGACCAGGTTGCCGCGCAGCGAGGTCGTGCACCAGAGCTGCTCGTAGTTGCCGCACTCGGCATCGAGGCACACCACGAGCGAGGGCTCCCCGAGGGCATCCCCGAGAGTTTCCAGATGCGCCGGCAGATCGACGCTGCCGCTTTCCTCGGAGGCCTCGATCAGCACCACGCACCGCGCAAGGGCCACCCGCTGCGCCTTGAGCGCGGCGATCGCGGCAAGCGAGCTGAACACCGCGTAACCATCGTCCGCGGCGCCGCGCCCGTAGAGCTTGCCCTCGCGCAGCACTGGTTCCCAGGGCCCGAGGCCCGCGTGCCAGCCGGTGAATTCCGGCTGCTTGTCCATGTGGCCGTAGAGCAGCACGCAGCCGGGCAGCTCCCCAGGGACGTCGATGAGCAATACCGGCGTGCGTCCCGGCAAACGCTTCACCTCGACCTTCATCCCCGGAATGCTCTGCGCGCGGCACCACTCGGCCATCAGCTGCACGGCCGCCTCCATGTGCCCGTTTTTTTCCCAGTCGGGGTCGAACAGCGGCGATTTGTTCGGAATGCGCACGTACGCGGCCAGGCGCTCGACGATCGAGCCCCGCCAGGCGGTGGCGATGTGCTCACGCAGCGATTTGAGGTCCACCCGATCTCTCCCGACAGCCGAGGGCGGCGGACGCGTTCATCACGGCCCGAGACGGCCGGACGGCGCGCGCCATGGCGCAATTATCCGAAATCCGCTGGACTCTGCGCAAGGCGCGTTCGCTGCGCCGCGCCGCGTGTCCGTCAATCCACCGATGCGTTGCGAGCTGTGCGGACTGCCGGTTGCATTGACGCTCACACGAACGCTTGTGACACCGTCAGCTGACGTCATGTCAAACAGCGTCTGGGCGCGACGGTCAACATCCAGC
This sequence comes from Pseudomonadota bacterium, assembly GCA_021816775.1. Classification (GTDB taxonomy): domain Bacteria; phylum Pseudomonadota; class Gammaproteobacteria; order Steroidobacterales; family Steroidobacteraceae; genus 13-2-20CM-66-19. The sequence goes on along the minus strand of JAKAXA010000010.1, from coordinate 38,893 downwards.
CGAGTGTGGACGCAAAACGAGGTGTCCGAGGTGACGGAAGGCCGTCGTGGAGGTTGATTTAGGGCGTGAATGGGAGAGAATTCAAACACGCGTACGCGGCCCGCCATGGGGCGCGCGGATTGCGGTTCGCGGTATCAACAGTGCAGCGTCGAGTGTCGGCGCGAGGCGCGCAGACCTCAGTCGACGAGCTCGTCGGGCGTCGGCGGCAGTTTGAAAAGGCTCCGTGCCGCGGTTGTGCTCGAGCGAGCGAGCGACTCGAGCGTCTCGCCTCGGGCGCGCGCAATGACGGCGGCGATGTGCGGCAGGTACTGCGGCTCGTTGCGTCTGGAGGCCGGCCTGGGTTTGAGGTCGCGCGGCAGGAGATAAGGTCCGTCGGTTTCGACGAGCAGCCGCTCGCCGGGGATCCGCGGAGCCAGCGAGAGCAGGTGCGCGCCGCGGCGCTCATCGCAGATCCAGCCGGTGATGCCGATCGCAAGGCCAAGCTCGAGGTAGTTGTCGAGCTCGTCTGTGCCGGCCGTGAAGCAGTGGGCCACACCGCCCGCGAGCGAGGAGCGGTGCTCGCGCAGGATGGCGAGGAAATCGCTGTGCGCGTCCCGCTGATGCAGGAAGACCGGCTTGCCGATGCGTGCGGCGAGTTCGAGCTGGCGCTGAAAGGCGCTCTGCTGCGCGGCGTGAGGCGAGAAGTTGCGGAAGTAATCGAGGCCGCACTCGCCGATCGCAACCACTTCGGGGGCGCGCGCGAGCTCGGCGAGCTCGGCGAGCAGGTCCGCGGTCAGATCGCTCGCGTGATGCGGATGCACACCGGCGGTGGCGAAAAGGCGTGCTGGATGAGCTCGCGCCAATTCGACGGCTTTGCGGGTGCTTGGGCCGCAGGAGCCGGTGACGATCAGTTGCGCAACGCCGGCGGTGTGCGCGCGGGCGAGGACCTCCTCGCGGTCGCCATCGTAGCTGTCGTGCGCAAGGTTGATCCCGATATCGATGAGGGTCGGCGGAGCGGGGGGCATGCGTCGGCACGCTCATGGGGAACAGATATGCAGTATGTCCGAATTGCGCGCCCCAGTCACGGAAAAATCCCTGACAATGTCTCTGATGTGCGGATCATGAGTTGATGACTCGTGGGACCGGCAAATTCCAGATCACGCTACCGAAGCGGCTGGTGGACGTCTACGACATCCACCTCGGCGATGAGGTTGAGTTGGTGGCGGGAGATTCGATTGCCATCGTTCCAGCGTGTTGCAGGCAGCCCTGAGCTGTCTACCGAAGAGCGTCTGCGGCTGTTCGATGAAACCGGCCGTTGGCTCGATGCGCGCTCGTGGCCAGTGACGTACGGAGTGGATGAAGACCGCGGTTCGGCGCGAGAGGAGCTGTATACGCGTGGCGGGCCTCGTTGACACTAATATTCTGGTCTACCGGTTTGACAAACGGTTTGCGGTAAAGCAGGCGATCGCTACTGAGATGCTGCGAGCGGGGGTCGCCGAGCGCTCATGGGTATTGCCTCACCAGGCGGTCGTGGAATTCGTTGCCGTCGTGACTCGCAGCAACCGCGACAAGCCTGCGCTGTTTACGAAGGACGACGCGCTTCGGCAGGTGGAATACCTGTTTGGCGAATTTCCGGTGATCTATCCGACCGAAAACACCATTCGAACGGCGTTGCGGGGCGCGGCGCTGTACAAGGTCTCCTGGCACGACGCACACCTGTGGGCGTACGCGGACGAGCGAGGACTCGAGACGATCGGGTCAGAAGATTTCACGGACGGATGCTGGTACGGGCGGGTCCAGGTGCGCAACCCGTTCCGCGCGGCGATGCATGAGCCGCTGGCGCCCGCCTATCGGGATTGATTTCAGCCAGGGTTGACTGGCGCGCCCGCACTCGTATCATTGCCCAGCGGCGCACTGGGTCGCGAACCGGCTCCCTCGCGCCGGTGCCGCAAGAGAAAGACAATTGCGCCGAGCGGAACCGAAACGGCGAATATCCACGGGCCATACGGCGCCGAGAAGGCCGAAACGCTGAATAACTGTACCGCCAGTACCTGCAGGCCCCAGCGGCCGCTGGTCCAGTTCACCGCGAACTTGCCGACACCGACCAGGATGAACAGGATCCACAGCCACTTGCGCCGCAGCGGGCGGGTTCGCGCGCACAAGATCAGCGCGTTGACCGTGAGCGCGAATGCCAACATCATCAGGGCCAGGGTCGCATAACGCAGCGGCGACTTGCCGCTGAGCGTGAAGCGGTTGAGCGACTCGAGCGAGCGTGGCATGCGATAGACGTGCATGCCGGTCAGTGTGAGCGAGCGGCCGTGCCGGCGGGTTGCCACGTTGATGAGCACCCACTGACCGTGGACGTCGAACTCGTAGGTCAGATTTCGCTCGGTGATGCCATTTTCGATGTCGGTCTGCGCGCCGACCAGCTTGACCGAATTGGCCTTCCCCGGCGGAATCAGCGCGGCCATATGCGCGAGCGTTGTGTCCATTTTGGGGCCTTGAATGCGCCGGTTGGCGCGCCGGGCGATCCAATCAAACTGCTTCGTGCGCAGGTGCGCGATGAAGGCGTGGGCCGCAGCCCGTGCCTGGGGCGGCGCGGACTCGCGCAGCAGGCGCTGCCGGCTGCATCCGGCCAGAGCGGTGAGCGCAACGCAGGCGAGCAGCCCGAGCCGCACCAAGCGGCTGCCGCGCAGGCTCACGCCCACTCGGGCGCGTTGCCCGGCTTCCATTTGATGCTGCAGCCGATGCTGGCGGTCTGCTCGCCGATCGGACGGCCCGCAAGCAGCGCATCGACCGCGGCGCGCAGCTCATTGCCGCTCACCGGCGTCTGGTTGCCGGGGGAGCTGGCATCGAAGCGCCCGCGGTATGCGAGCCGGCGCTTGCCGTCGAAGAGGAAGAAGTCCGGCGTGCAGATCGCCTCGTAGGCGAGTGCCGTGCGCTGCGTGGCATCGATCAGATAGGGGAAGGGGAAGCCCTTCTCGGCGGCGACGCGCGCCATGTGCTCGGGCGCATCGTCAGCGTAGGCGCTCGAGTCGTTGGGGTTGATCGCCGCGATCGCGAGGCCCTTCAGTGCGTACTCGCGCGCGAACGCGACGAACCCATCGAGCACGTGCTTGACGTACGGGCAGTGATTGCAGAGAAAGGCGACGAGCAGCGCGCGCGAGCCGCTGAAGGAGTCCAGGCCCCAGAGCGTGCCGGCCGGATCGGGCAGGGAGAACTCGGGCGCCGGCGTGCCGAGGGGCAGCATGCGGGAGTGTCGGGAGACCATGATGAGCTCCTTCGCCTCGTCAGTGTTCGGGCAGCCTCTCGAGCGCGGCACACAGCGCCTCGACGTGGGCCTCGTTCTGATCCCAGGCGGCCACGAGCCGCCCCATGCCCGCGCTCTCGGCGCCCCAGTCGTAGAACTCGAAGCCCGCCGCCCGCAGCACGCGCTTGCCCGCGGCGCCGAGCTGCACGAACACCTCGTTCGCTTCGACCGGTGCAATCAGCCGCGGCCCGGCCGCCGCGCCGATGCGGCGCGCGAATCCGTTGGCGCGCGCCGCGTTGCGCCGCCACAGATCGTTCTCGAGGTAGGCCAGCAGCTGGGCGGCGACGAAGCGGGATTTCGAGAGCAGATGCCCGGCGCGCTTGCGCCTCAGTTCGAAGTCCCGCACCAGGCTCGTGTCGAAGAACACCACGGCTTCCGCCGCGAGCGCCCCGTTCTTGGTGGCGCCGAAGGACAGCACGTCGATGCCCGCTCGCCAGGTGACATCGCCCGGGTGGCACTCGAGGAAGCTCACCGCATTGGCGAAGCGCGCGCCGTCCATGTGCACCTTCAGGCCGTGCGCATGCGCGACCTGGCACAGCTGCGCGAGCTCATCGGGCCGGTAGGCCGCGCCGAGCTCGGTTGCCTGGCTCACCGAGACCGCCGCCGGCTGCACGGTGTGCACGGAGACCGGGTGCGAGTCGAGTGCGGCGGCGAGGGTCTCGGCGGTGAGCTTGGCGTGCACACCCTCGAGCAGCATCAGCTGCGCGCCGCCGGTGTAGAACGCCGGCGCCCCGCACTCGTCGCAGGCGATGTGCGCCTCGTGGTGGGCGAAGACGGCCCCGTAGGGCGGGGCCAGCGTTGCGAGCGAGAGGGCGTTGGCCGCAGTCCCGGTGGCCACGGCGAAGGCGCGCACGGTGGTGCCGAAGAACGCCCCGAGGGCCGCATCGAGGCGCTCGGTCCACGGATCGTCCCCGTAGGCGACCTCGAGCCCGTGGTTCGCCGCGGCCAGCGCCGCGAGCATCTCGGGGCAGGCGGTGGCCGTGTTGTCGCTCATGAAGCGCATGGTCTGCTGGGTCATGTGCGTATTGTCCTCTAAATCCTCCATTTGAACGACCAGGCGCCGAACCCGAGAAACACCAGCGTCACGAGCGCGAGGTAGATGAGGCTCGGGGCGATCGCACCGATCCCCGCCCCGTAGAGCATCACCTCGCGGGCGGCATGCAGGAATTGCGTCAGCGGCAGCGCATCGGCCACCCACTGCACCCACTTGGGCGAGCCGGCGAGCGAGAACCAGACCCCCGAGAGCAGCATCATTGGCCAGGTGAGCAGATTCAGCAGGCCGTTGACCAGCTCCTCGCTCGCGAAGCGCGCCGCGACGGTGAGTCCGAGGGCGATCATCGAGAGCGCCCCGAGCACGGTGATGAGCAGCAGCAGGGCAATGCTGCCGGCGCTGTGGAAATGAATCATCGTCGCGATGACCAGGTACAGGCCCGTCGTGACGATCAGGATGATGCCCAGGCGCGAGAGCACCTGGGCGCTCAGGAACTCGAACGCGGACAGGGGCGTGGCATGCAGGCGCTTCAGGAAGCCGCTCTGCCGGTAGCGCAGCACGACGTAGCCGACGCCGAACAGGCAGCTGAACATGACGTTCATCGCGAGGATCCCGGGGAAGAGCCAGTCGAGGTAGGGCACCGCCTTGCCGCTGACCGGCAGGCGCTGCGCGTGCGGGTCGGCCGCGAGCAGCAGCTTCTCGGTGATGTAGCCCTTGGGCGAGTCGGTGTTGACCCAGTAGCGCGGCGGCGTGCCCGGCGCGAGGAGCAGGTCGATGCGCTGGCGGCGCACCTCGTGCAGCCCGGCAGCGGTGCTCGGCACCGCCAGGAATTGCACGTAGCGAGTATGGAAGAACGCATCCGCGCGCGCCGCGGCCGCACTGCCCACCACGCCCACCTTGAACAGCGGTCGCGGCGGGCCGCCGAATATGAAACCCATCCCGACGATGATCGACAGCGGCAGCAGCAGTGTGAACACCAGCGTGCCGCGGTCGCGGATGAACTCGAGGTTGCGGGCGTGCCAGACCGACAGCAGCCGGCGCATCATGCGCGCAACTCCCGGCCGGTGAGCTCGAGAAACAGGTCCTCGAGATTCGCGGGGCGGATGCGCAGGTTCTTCAGAGGGACCTCGGCGCCGATCAGCGTGCGCAGCGTGGCGTCCAGATCGTCCGTGGTGATCTCGACCCGGTCATCGGCATCGATCCGCTGCAGCGGCAGCTTGCGTGCGCCGTCCGGGAAGTCCGCGCGCGGCAGCTCGAGCAGCACCGCCGCGAAGTGCTCGCGCAGCAGCGCTCTCGGGGCGCCCTGGGCGATGATGCGGCCGCGGTCGACGATGGCGATCTCATCGCACAGTAGCTCCGCCTCCTCCATGTAATGGGTGGTGAGGATGATGGTCTTGCGCTGCGCCTTGATCGAGTCGATGAGCGCCCAGAAGTTGCGCCGCGCCTGGGGATCGAGCCCGGTGGTCGGCTCATCGAGGAACAGCACCGCCGGATCGTTCACCAGCGCGATCGCGAGCAGCAGCCGCTGCAGCTGCCCGCCGGAGAGCTTGCGGTTGTCCCGTTCGGCGAGCGCCTCGAGCGAGCACAGCTTGAGCAGCTCATCGATGTCGCGCCCGTGCGCGTAGAGCCCGTGGAACATCGCCAGACTCTGGCGCACGGTGAGGAAGTTCTGCAGCGCCGTCGCCTGAAAGAGAATGCCTGCCTCCTCGCGGAAGCGCTCCCCGAGCGGCTCGCCGCGGTAGCGCACCTCGCCGGCGGTCGGCGTGAGGATCCCTTCCATGATCTCGATCGTGGTGGTCTTGCCCGCCCCGTTCGGGCCGAGCAGTCCGAAGCACATCCCCTCCGGCACGCTGAAGGAGATCCCGTTCACGGCCGTCACGCCCGGGTACTGCTTCAGGAGGTCGCGGACTTCGAGAATCGGTGCGCGCATCGCGTATCCGGCCGTTGCTGAATGCAGCATCGTAGCCGATCGCGGGTGGGCGCGTCTGCCCGCTACGGCGCGCTGCCGCGCTGGTAGAATGAGACCGGTTACGGTGTGGCGCGCGGCGGAGCTGATGTGATTTCCGAAGGGGCGGCAGTGCAGATGCCGCTGTGGTCCGAGCAGGATGCGACGTGGAGCGTTCGCGAGAGCGAGCGCGCGCGGCGCATGGTCGTGCGGGTGTTTCACTCCGGGCGGGTGGAAGTGGTCGTGCCGGTGAGGACACCGCCGCGGCTGATCGCGACGTTTCTCGAGCGGCACCGGCAATGGATCGAGCGCAAGCGCGCCGAGGCGCGCCGCACGGCGGTCGCGCCGCAGCCGTTTCCGCCCGTGAGCATCGAGCTGCCCGCCTGCGCCGAGCGCTGGCGGGTGCACATGGCCGGCGGCATCGGCCGGCTGCGCCTCTCGAGCGCCGAGGGGCTGATCAGCATCAGCGGCGATGCCGCGGATCGCGCGGCGCTGCGCCAGGCGCTGCGTCTGTGGCTGCTCGAGCGGGCGCGGGAAGTGCTCGAGCCGGCCCTTGAGGCCTGCGCGCGCGAGTTCGGCTTCAGCTACGAGCGGATGGTGATCCGCCGCCAGCGCACCCGCTGGGGCAGCTGCTCGGTGCGCGGCACCATCAGCTTGAACGCCTGTCTGCTGTTCCTGCCGCCGCCCGTGGTGCGTTACCTCCTGATCCACGAGCTCGCGCACACCCGGCACATGAATCACTCGCGCCGCTTCTGGCAGTGCGTGGCGGGCTGCTGCCCGGAGTACCGGCGGCTCGATCGCCTGCTCATCGAGGGCTGGCGCAGCGTACCGGCGTGGGTGTTCGGCGACGGTGAGCCATGAGCCCGCGCCGCTACGACAAGAGCGAGCGCGTTGACCTCAAGGGCGAGGCGATTCATTGGGATCTCGGCGGCTCGCTCTCCTACGGGCAGTACCTGCAGCTCGACAGGGTGCTCGAGGCGCAGAAGCCGCTCACGGGCGAGCGCGACGAGATGCTGTTCATCATCGTCCACCAGGCCTCGGAGCTGTGGATGCGGCTGATGCTGCACGAGCTCGCGGGCGTGCTCGAGTGCGTGCGGCGCGATGAGCTTGCGCCATCGTTCAAGCGCCTGAGGCGCATCTCCTCGGTGCAGTCGCAGCTGCTGTCAGCCTGGGAAGTGCTCTCGACGCTCACCCCGGCGGATTACTCGGCGTTTCGCAACGCGCTCGGGCGCTCCTCGGGCTTTCAGTCGTATCAGTACCGGCAGCTCGAATTCCTGCTCGGCAACAAGAACGCCGAGATGATCGAGGTGCATCGGCGCGATGCGGCGGCGTACGCGCGCCTCGAGCGCGTGCTCAAGGCGCCGTCCCTGTACGATGAGGCGCTGAGGCTGCTCAGCCGCCGCGGCTACGGCGTTCCCGAGGAGTGCCTCACCCGGGACTTCAGCGAGCCGTACCGCCCGAGCAAACAGGTCGCCGGCGCCTGGCTCGGCGTGTACCACAACGCGCAGAAGGACTGGGATCTCTACGAGCTCGCCGAGCGGCTGATCGACCTCGATTACAAGTTCCAGCTCTGGCGCTTCCATCACCTGAAGACCGTCGAGCGCATCATCGGCTACAAGAGCGGCACGGGCGGCACCGGCGGGGTGTCCTATCTCGCCAAGGCGCTCGAGCTGAAGTTCTTCCCCGAGCTGTGGCAGGTGCGCACCTCGATGTGAGGCCGCCCGGCCACTCAGTGCCAGCGCACGCAGTCGATGCCGGCGAGCCGCGCCGCGCGCCGCGCACGGGCGCTGCCGTTGATCAGCACGCCGTGCTCGACGAGCGCGAGGTGTGCGATGTCGCTGAGGGAGTTGCCGTAGGCGCTCGCCTCGCCGGGCAGGCGCTCGCGCAGCTGGCGCAGGCAGCGGACTTTTTCCGCGCCCCGGCGGTTCGCGGTGGCGAGGCGCCCGTCGAGCCGCTCCCCGCGCCAGCGCACGCCGGTGCTGATCGACTCGTGAAAGCCGAGCGCCCGGGCGATCGCCGGCACGTACAGATCGGGGCTCGCGCTCATCAGCACCAGATGATCGCCGGCTCGCGCGTGTGCTGCGATGCGCTCTCTGGCGCCTGCGAAGGTTCCGCGCGCGAGCAGCCGGGTGACGAAGCGCTCCGTCCAGCGCTCAAGGTCCTGGCGCGAGACGCCGCCGAGCGCCGAGCGCATCAGCGCCGCCTTCAGCGTGCCACGCCCGCAGATCCCGAGTGCGAAGCCGAGCAGCGCCGGAATCACCCCCAGCGCGCGCGGCATGCGCCACGGATGGTGCAGCAGGAAGCCGCACACGTAGGGGGCGAGGGTGTCGTGGCGGGTGATCGTTCCGTCGAGATCGAAGACCGCGAGCCGCATGCGCCTGAACCGAAGCGGGCTGCCGGGAGCGCGCTGCCTGGCCGGGCCGGCATTGCGCTCCCGGCGGCCGATCAGGCGTGGCCCGCGCCGGCGAGCTGGCGCAGCACGTACTGCAGAATGCCGCCGTGACGGTAATACTCGCGCTCCTTCGGCGTGTCGATGCGCACGCGCGCCTTGAAGGTGACGGTCTTGCCGCCGTTCGGGTCGCTCGCCCTGATCGTCGCCTCGCGCTCCCCGGCGGCAAGGCCGGTGACCTCGAAGATCTCCTTGCCGGTGAGCCCGTGTGACTTGGCGCTCTCGCCCGGCAGGAACTGCAGCGGCGCGACGCCCATGCCGATGAGGTTCGAGCGGTGGATGCGCTCGAAGCTCTCGGCGATCACCGCGCGCACCCCGAGGAGCATCGTGCCCTTGGCGGCCCAGTCGCGGGACGAGCCGGTGCCGTACTCCTTGCCGGCGAGGATGACGAGCGGCGTGCCGTCGGCCTTGTAGCGCATGGCCGCATCGTAGATCGAAGCCTGCTCGAGGCTCGGCAGGTGCACCGTCACGCCGCCCTCGACGCCGGGCACCAGCTGGTTGCGCAGGCGGATGTTGGCGAACGTGCCGCGCATCATCACCTCGTGATTGCCGCGCCGCGCGCCGTAGGAGTTGAAATCCTTCGGCTGCACGCCGTGCTGCTCGAGGTAGCGGGCCGCGGGGCTCGTCTTGGCGATGTTGCCTGCAGGGGAGATATGGTCGGTGGTCACCGAGTCGCCGAGCACCGCCAGCGCGCGCGCGCCCTGGATGTCGGCCGGCTGCGGCGGCGTGCTCGTCATGCCGTCGAAATAGGGCGGATTGCGCACGTAGGTCGATTTCTCATCCCAGGTGTAGAGCTTGCCGGCCGGTATCTTGATGGCCTTCCAGTTCTCATCGCCCTCGAAGACGTGCGCGTAGCTGTCCTGGAACATCTTCGAGTCGATGGAGCGCACCAGGGTGTCCTGCACCTCCTGGTCGCTCGGCCAGAGGTCGGCGAGATACACCGGCCTGCCATCCGAGCCGGTGCCGAGCGGCTCGCTCGTCAGATCGATATCGAGCGTGCCGGCGAGCGCATAGGCGACGACGAGCGGCGGGGAGGCGAGGAAGTTCATGCGCACCTCGGGGTGCACGCGGCCCTCGAAGTTGCGGTTGCCCGAGAGCACCGAGCAGGCGGTGATGTCGCCCGCCCTGACGCCCGCGGAGATCTCGGGCTTCAGCGGCCCGGAGTTGCCGATACAGGTGGTGCAGCCGTAGCCGACCAGCTCGAAGCCCACCGCGGCAAGGTCGGCGAGCACGTTGGCCCTGCGGAAGTAATCGGTGACGACGCGCGAGCCCGGAGCGAGGCTGGTCTTGACCCAGGGTTTGGCAGTGAGGCCGCGCTGGCGCGCCTTGCGGGCGAGCAGGCCCGCGCCGAGCATCACCGAGGGGTTGGAGGTGTTGGTGCAGCTGGTGATCGCGGCGATCAGCACCGCCCCGTCCTTCAGCTCAAAGCGCCTGCCCTCGAGGCTCACCTCGGCGCTGCCCTTGGCCTGCGGGTTGCGCGCGGCGCGCTCCTCGGCGGACTTCTTCGCGTGGCTCTCATAGATGCTCTTGGCGGACTTCAGCGGCACGCGGTCCTGCGGACGGCGCGGGCCGGCGAGACTCGGCTCGACCGAGCCGAGATCGAACTCGAGCACCTCGGTGTAGGCGGCCGCGGCGGCGCCCGCGTGGCGCCACAGCCCCTGGTGCTCGGCGTAGGCCTTGACGAGCTCGATGCGCTCGCGAGCGCGCCCGGAGAGCTCGAGGTAGCGCACCGTCTCCCCGTCGATCGGGAAGATGCCGCAGGTGCTGCCGTATTCCGGGGCCATGTTGGCGATGGTGGCGCGGTCGGCGAGCGGCAGGTTCGCCAGCCCATCGCCGAAGTACTCGACGAACTTGTCGACGACGCCGCGCTTGCGCAGCAGCTCGGTGATCGTCAGCACGAGGTCCGTGGCGGTCGCGCCGGGCTTGAGTCGGCCCGTCAGGCGAACGCCGATCACCTGCGGGATCAGCATGGTCACCGGCTGGCCGAGCATCGCGGCTTCCGCTTCGATGCCGCCGACGCCCCAGCCGAGCACGCCGAGGCCGTTGATCATGGTCGTGTGCGAGTCGGTGCCGACCAGCGTGTCAGGATAGGCGCTGTGCGTGCCGTTGCGCTCGAGGTCGAATACGACGCGGCCGAGATATTCCAGGTTCACCTGGTGCACGATGCCGGTGCTCGGCGGCACGGCGGCGAAATTACGGAATGCCGACTGGCCCCAGCGCAGAAACGCGTAGCGCTCGGCGTTGCGCGAGAACTCGATCTGGGTGTTGGCGGCGAGCGCGCCGGGTGTGCCGTATTCGTCCACCTGCACGGAGTGATCGATGACCAGCTCGACCGGGGCGAGTGGATTGACGCGCTCGGCATCGCCCCCGAGGCGCACGATGGCCTCGCGCATCGCAGCAAGGTCCACCACGCAGGGCACGCCCGTGAAGTCCTGCAGGATCACGCGCGAGGGCGTGAAGGCGATCTCGTGCGCCGGGGCGGCCTTGGGGTCCCAGGCGAGCAGCGCCTCGATGTCCGCGCGGGTGACGTTGACGCCGTCTTCGAAGCGCAGCAGGTTCTCGAGCAGGATCTTCAGGGAATAGGGCAGCCGCGCGACCTTCTCCTGCGGCAGGGCCGCGAGGCTGAAGATCTCGTACGAACGGTTGCCGACCGAGAGGGTGGTGCGCGCCTTGAAGCTGTTCGTCATGAGTGGAGCTCTCCGGGAGGGCCAGAAAAAGGCGGCGCGGATTATAGTCGCTCTCACGCCCGCCCGCTGAGTGTCGCCGGCACGCGAGGCGCGGCGGCAATTCCTAATACCAATTCAGGCCGGTCCGGCTCAGGCCGCGCGGGCCACGGATTCGATCACGCCCCCCCCGAGGCAGCGCTCGCCTTCGTACACGACGGCGTACTGCCCGGGCGTGACCGCCCGCTGCGGCCGCTCGAACACGATCCGGGCCGCCCCGTCCGGGAGCGGCTCGAGCCTCGCCCGCTGGTCGGCCTGGCGGTAGCGCACCTTGACGGCGCAGGCAAAGGGCTCGGCGCGAGGGCGCGAGAGCCAGTGCAGCGGGCCGGTGGTGAGCGCTGCGCTGAGCAGCAGAGGATGATCCTGTCCCTGCACGACGATGAGCGCATTGCGCCGGGGGTCCTTGGCCGCCACGTACCACGGAAGCTCCGGCCGCCCCGGTCGCCCGCCGATGTTGAGCCCGGCGCGCTGACCGAGGGTATAGAAGGACAGCCCGCGATGCTCACCGAGCGCCTCGCCGTCGCCGGTCTCGATCGGGCCGGGCCGCTCCTCGAGAAATCGGCCGAGGAACTCGCGGAACGGGCGCTCGCCGATGAAGCAGATCCCGGTGCTGTCGGGCTTGTCGAACACCGGCAGGCCCGCCTCACGCGCGCGCGCGCGCACCTCGGATTTCTCGAGCTCGCCGATCGGCATCAGCGTGCGCGCCAGCTCGCGCCGCTCCACGGCGTGCAGGAAATAGCTCTGGTCCTTGGCCGCATCTCGCGCCTTGTGCAGCTCGGGGCCGCCGGCGCCGCTGACGAGCCGCGCATAGTGCCCGGTGGCGAAGTACTCGGCGCCGAGACGCTCGGCATAGCGCAGCGCCACGCCGAATTTGATCTCGCGGTTGCACAGCACGTCGGGATTGGGGGTGCGCCCGGCGCGGTGCTCGCAGAGAAAATGCTCAAAGACGCGCTCGCGGTACTCGGCCGCGAAGCTCACCCGGTGCAGCGGGATGCCGAGTTCGTGGGCCACGGCGCGCGCGTCCTGGAAGTCCTCGGCGGCCGTGCAGTACCCGTCCTCGTCCTCTTCCCAGTTGCTCATGAACAGGCCCTGCACCTCCCAGCCCTGCTCCTTCAGGCACAGCGCGGCGACCGCCGAGTCGACGCCGCCTGAGAGGCCGACGATGGCGCGCTTCATAGTGCCTCGGCGGGCACGGCGAGCGCCCCGTCGAATTCGAGCCGCGCGATCGGCTCGAGCGGCACGCGCAGGCCGGCGAGGTAATCCTCGAGGCAGCGCAGCACGAGCGGGCTGCGCAGCTGCTCGTGCCGCGCGCGAATCTCATCCGGCCTCATCCAGCGCGTGGCGACGATGCCGCTGTCGAGTCTCTGGTGCGCCCGGTGATCGCTCACCGTGCCGGTGAAGGCGAAGCGCTTGTAGAGGCGCTGCGTGCGCGGCTGGCGCCACAGGTACACCCCGAGCAGCCGCTCGGGGGTGAACTTCCAGGCGCTCTCCTCGCGCACCTCGCGCACGACCGCCTCGAGGAGCGTCTCGCCGCGCTCCAGGTGACCGGCCGGCTGATTGAGCACGAGCTGCCCGTCGATGCTCTCCTCGACCAGCAGAAAGCGCCCCTCGGCCTCGGCGAGCGCCGCGACGGTGATTTCGGGATTGGGCATGGGGCGGAATTATATCCGCCGCGGGGCGTCGACTCAGGCCGGGCGGGCGAGGCGCAGGCTCTCCGGGGGCGTGCAGGTGTCCCAGAGCTGGTCGAACTCGTGCAGGTACAGCCGCGCGACTGGTGCGTTGTCGAGATCGGCAATACCGTCCCAGCAATCGGCCCGCAGCCGGTACATGATGGCGCGCTCATCGGCGATGAGATACGCGCAGTGCGGCGAGCCGTTGCGCGCCGGGAGGTTGCGCACATCGATGCAGCTGGAGAGCCGCCGCGCCATGGCGAGGAAGCGGTGTCCGTCGACGCTCGAGCGCCCCGGCTCGCCGATCAGCACGCGTACCTTGGCGAACGGGCGCGCGAGCACCAGGCGCTTGACCACCTCGAGAAACTCGCTCTGATCGTAGAGCTCCGGCTCGAGGTTCGGCGTGTAGATCGACAGCAGCCGCTGAGCTCGCGCGGCGACCTGGTTGACCGCGGTGCGCGCCTCGTTGAGCGAGGTCAGCACCGTCAGCGCCTCGAGGTTGCAGGTGTCCTCGCAGGGGTCGGATTCCGGCGCGTAGCGAGCATGCGCCAGCCCCTCGAGCACGTTGTATTCTGCGATCTCGACACCTGGAGACACTGTTGCGGTCCATCAACCACGTCTGCTGCGCAGACTGCGACCGCAATAATAGAGAGACCGGGGCACGCGGCCGTACCGAGCCGGTCACAGATTCGCCCGCGCGCCGTGGGCGCGATTTGTCATATTTCGTCGGCCAACTCCACGGCCCAGCCGATGTAGTCGGCCGGGTGCAGTCGGCGCAGCCGGCGCTTCTGCTCTGCCGGCAGGGGCAGCGTCTCGATGAACTCCCCGAGCGAGTGCTCATCGATGGAGCGTCCGCGGGTGAAGGCCTTCAGCCGCTCGTAGCCCTCGGGGATGCCCGCCGCGCGCAGCACCGTCTGCACCGCCTCGCCGAGCACCTCCCAGGCGCCGTCGAGATCGGTGCGCATGCGGGTCGCATCCGCCTCGACCTTGCCGAGTCCCCGCGTGAGCGCCCGCCAGGCGATCAACGAGTGACCGAGCGCGACGCCGAGGTTGCGCAGCACGGTCGAGTCGGTCAGGTCGCGCTGCCAGCGCGATACCGGCAGCTTCTCGGCGAAGTGGCGCAGCAGCGCGTTGGCGATGCCGAGGTTGCCTTCGGCGTTTTCGAAGTCGATGGGGTTGACCTTGTGCGGCATGGTCGATGAGCCGACCTCACCGGCGAGCGCGCGCTGCTTGAGATACCCGAGCGAGATATACCCCCAGAAGTCGCGGCTGAGGTCGAGCAGCACGACATTCAATCCGGCGAGCGCATCGCAGTACTCGCCGATCCAGTCGTGCGGCTCGATCTGCGTGGTGTAGGCGTTGCGCTCGAGGCCGAGTGACTCGATGAACGCGCCGCTCACGGCGCGCCAGTCCACCTCGGGGAGCGCGGCGCGATGCGCGTTGAAGTTGCCGACCGCGCCGTTCCACTTGCCGAGGATCGCGACGGCCGCCCAGCGCCGCTCGGCGCGGCGCAATCGCGCCACGAAGTTCGCCGCTTCCTTGCCGAGGGTGGTTGGGCTCGCCGGCTGTCCGTGGGTGCGCGCGAGCATGGCGTAGCGGGCAGCGTGGTGCGCCAGCGCGGTGAGCTCCCCGACGAGCGTCGCAAGGGGCGCGCGCAGCTGCTCGCGCGCGGCGCGCAGCAGCAGTGCGTAACTGACGTTGTTGATGTCCTCGGAGGTGCAGCCGAAGTGAACGAGCTCCAGGGTGGGGGCGCCGGCGCCGGCTGCGGCGAGCTCGCCACGCACATAGTACTCGACCGCCTTCACATCGTGATTGATGCGCGCCTCGATCGCCTTGACCGCCGCCGCGCACTCGCTATCCGGGCTCTCGGCGAGACGGTGTGCACGCTCGCGGACCGGGGCGGCGAGTTTGGCTCCGGGCAGCTGCGGCACCGCCGCTGCGAGGTGCTCGAGCCAGGCCGCCTCGACGCGCACGCGCTCGCGGATGAGCCCTGCCTCCGAGAGCAGCTCGCGCAGCGGCTCGGTGGCGGCGCGGTAGCGGCCGTCGACCGGCGAGAGGGCGAGGATGGCGGGCAGTTCGTCGCGGTGCGTTTCGCTCATGCGCTGCAAGAGAAGGGGAATGGCTCGAATGCATTATGATAGCCCATACCGCACCGCGCCCGCAGGCGGCCCTGCGCGGCACGGCGAACCGTTCGCGGGCCATGGAGCCAGTTCATGACGAAATCCTTTCGAATCGAGCACGACAGCATGGGCGAGCTGCAGGTGCCCCAGGAGGCGCTCTGGGGCGCGCAGACGCAGCGGGCGGTGGAGAACTTCCCGGTGAGCGGACGGCCCATGCCGCGGGCCTTCATCGGTGCGCTGGGTCTGGTGAAACAGGCGGCCGCCCGCGCCAACAGCCGCCTCGGGATGCTCGATCGGGACGTGGCCGAGGCGATCGAGGCGGCCGCCGCCGAGGTCGCCGACGGCCGGCACGATGCGCACTTCCCGATCGATGTGTTTCAGACCGGCTCGGGCACCAGCACGAACATGAACGCCAACGAGGTGATTGGCGCGCTCGCCACGCGCCGCCTCGGCAGGCCGGTGCATCCGAACGATCAGGTCAACATGGGCCAGAGCAGCAACGATGTGATTCCGACGACGCTGCACGTGAGTGCTGCCCTTGCGGTGCGGCGCGATCTCGCCCCGGCGCTCGATGAGCTGTGCCGCACGCTGCGCGCCAAGGAGGCCGAGGTGGGCGCGGTGGTCAAGACCGGCCGCACCCATCTGATGGATGCGATGCCGGTGACGCTCGGGCAGGAGCTGTCCGGCTGGCGCGCGCAGGTCGAGAGTGGCATGGAGCGCCTCGCCGCCACCGCCCCGCGGCTGCATCGTCTCGCCCAGGGCGGCACGGCGGTCGGCACGGGCATCAACGCTCATCCGGACTTCGGCGCGCGCTTCTGCCAGGCGCTCGCGGAGCTGACCGGCTGCCCCTTCGAGCCGGCGCACAACTATTTCGAGGCGCTCTCCAGTCAGGACACGGCGGTCGAGCTGTCGGGGCAGCTGAAGGTGATCGCCGTCAGCCTGATGAAGATCGCCAACGATCTGCGCTGGATGAACAGCGGTCCGCTCGCCGGACTCGGGGAGATCGCCCTGCCGGCGCTGCAGCCCGGCAGCAGCATCATGCCGGGCAAGGTCAACCCGGTGATCCCGGAGGCCACCGCCATGGTGTGCGCGCAGGTGATCGGCCACGATGCCACCATCACCGTGGCCGGCCAGTCGGGCAATTTCCAGCTCAATGTCATGCTGCCGGTCATCGCCTACAACCTGCTCGAGAGTATCCGCCTGCTCGCCAACGTCGCGCGGCTCCTCGGTCACCGGGCGATCGCCGGCTTCAAGGTCAATCCGGCGCGTCTCGCCGAGGCGCTCGAGCGCAACCCCATTCTGGTGACGGCGCTGAACCCGGTGATCGGCTACGAGAAGGGTGCAGCGATCGCCAAGAAGGCCTATGCCGAGGGACGGCCGATCCGGGAGATGGCCGAGAAGATGACCAGTCTCTCCCGCGAGGACCTCGAGCGGCTGCTCGATCCGCAGGAGCTCACCCGCGGGGGCATCAAGGGCGGTGCGGGCGGCGGTGGTTGACGCGGGCGGCACCGCGCGTCCGGCGCCTCTGCCCGAGGGCGCCGTGACGCTGGCGCGGATCGAAGCGCGCCTCGCCGGCAGCCGGCCGAGGCATGCGCCCGAGGACTGGCTGGTGCCCGGCCAGAGCCTCGAGCGCAGCCGCGAGCTGCACCGTTATTTTCCCGCTGCGCCGGCGCCGGCGGCGGTGCTGGTGCCGCTGGTCGATCACCCGGAGGGCCCGACGGTCCTGCTCACGCGCCGCGGGCTCGATCTGCGCAATCACGCGGGGCAGGTCAGCTTCCCCGGCGGGCAGATCGAGGCCGAGGATGCGGATCCGGCGGCTGCGGCGCTGCGCGAGGCGCACGAGGAGATCGGGCTCGAAGCGCGCTTCGTGAGCGTCATCGGCTACCTGCCCGACCATGTGGTCATCAGCGGCTTTCGGGTCACGCCGGTGGTTGCCCGCATCGCCCCGGGGTTCGAGCTGCACATCGAGCGCGAGGAGGTGGACGCGGTGTTCGAGGTGCCCCTCGCCTATGTGTTCGACGCGCGCAATCAGCGGCCGCGGCGGCAACGCTTCCGCGGCACCAGCGTCGAGATCGAACTGCCGGACATCCCCTATGGGGAGCACAACATCTGGGGCGCCACGGCCGGAATGCTCGTGACCCTGCAGCAACTGTGTTGCGGCGAGCTCGGCGATGGACCGCCCTGAGCCGGCCGAGGCGCTCGCGGCGCTGCTCGCGCTCATGGCGCGCCTGCGCGACCCCGAGGGCGGCTGTCCCTGGGATCGGGCGCAGGATTTCCGCACCATCGCCCCGTACACCATCGAAGAGGCCTACGAAGTCCGCGATGCCATCGAGCGGGACGATGCACCGAAGCTGCGCGAGGAGCTCGGCGATCTGCTCTTCCAGGTCGTCTTCCACGCGCGCATGGCCGAGGAGCGCGGCTGGTTTGATTTCGCCGACGTGGCGGCGGGAATTCACGGGAAGCTCGTGCGGCGCCACCCGCACGTGTTCGGCGCCGGCGCGCCGCGGGCCGGGGAGCCGCAGCGGCGCCAGGGGCCCGCCGGCCATGAGCCCGGCCCGCCCCTGAACGAGGCCGAGCAGTCCTTGCAGTGGGACGAGATCAAGGCGCGCGAGCGAGCTGCCTCGGGCGCCTCGGACCGCAGCACGCTCGCGGACGTGCCGCGAGGGCTGCCGGCGCTGCTGCGCGCGAGCAAACTCGGCCGGCGCGCCGCGCGGGTGGGCTTTGACTGGCAGCGGCCCGAGGACGTGCGCGCCAAGGTGCTCGAGGAGCTCGGCGAACTCGACGCGGCGCTCGCGGCGAGCGGCGGCGTGGCCGATGCGCACGGCGTCGAGGAATTCGGCGATGTGCTCTTTGCGCTCGTGAACTGGAGCCGCCACCTGGGGATCGATGCCGAGGAGGCGCTGCGCCGGGCCAGTGACAAGTTCGAGCGGCGCTTCCGGCGCATGGAGCGGCTGGCCGGCGGGGGCGGACGGGCCCCCGCGCCGCTCGGTGCCGAGGCGTGGGATGCCCTGTGGCGCGAGGCCAAAGCGTCGGAATGAGGGCGCGCGCCGGCGTCTGCGGCGTATTCAGCGCCGATTCACGGGTGGTAGTCTAGGGTGCCGGACGGCGGGTCGGCGCCCTCTTGGGGCGGCGGCCGGCATCGGAACAGATGCTCCAAGTGCGACCATTCACACAAGCAAGCGTGCGCCTCGCGATCGTGACGGCAGCGGCATTGATCGCGGCCGGGCCCTGGCCGGCTCGGGCACAGGCTGTCGTGGCGCGGGCCGCACGCGCCGGCTCCCCCGCGCAGGTGCGCCTGTCGATGGCTCAGGCCGTGCGCATGGTCGAGCAGCGATTCAAGGCGCGCGTGGTGCGGGCCGAGACGCGCAAGGACGGCGGGCGCACGGTGTACGTGCTGAGGCTGCTCGACAAGTCCGGCCGGGTGTTCACCGTGCGGGTCGACGCCGCGAGCGGCCAGATCCTCTGAAGCTGCCTCGGGAGGGGCCATGCGGGCACTGGTGGTTGAAGACGAGACGGCGCTGCGCGAGAGCCTCAAGGCGCAGCTCGCCGAGGCCGGCTTTACCGTCGATGTGGCCCAGGACGGCCAGGAGGGACTCTTTGCAGGCCTGGAATACCCGCTCGATGTGGCGGTGATCGACCTCGGCCTGCCGAAGCTCTCGGGACTGGAGGTGATCGGCAAGCTGCGCGCCGCGGGCAAGACCTATCCGATCCTCATCCTCACCGCGCGCGACAACTGGCAGGACAAGGTCGAGGGCCTGCAGGCCGGGGCCGACGATTACGTCTCCAAGCCCTTTCACTTCGAGGAGCTGCTCGCGCGCTTGCAGGCGCTGCTGCGCCGCGCCGGCGGCTGGGCGAGCCCGCAGCTCAAGTGCGGCCCGGTCACGCTCGATACGCGCGCCCAGACCGTCGCCGTCGATGGCGCACCCGTGGAGCTCACCACCTTCGAGTACCGCATACTCGAGCACCTGATGCTGCGGGCGGGCGAGGTGATCTCCAAGGCCGAGCTCACCGAGCGGCTCTACGATCAGGACTTCGAGCGCGACAGCAACGTCATCGAGGTGCTGGTCGGGCGGCTGCGCCGCAAGCTCGATCCGTACGATCGGCTGAAGCCCATCGAGACGCTGCGCGGCCGCGGCTACCGCTTCTCGCTGGCGCGTCAGGCGACTGTCTAGGCGCTGCGCGCGGGGACGGCGTGCACTCACTCAGCCAACGGCTGCTGTTGTCGGTGGCGGTGCCCCTGGTGCTGTTCTTCGGCTTCATGACGTGGGTGCTCGATCACGGCTTTCGCACTCTCTCGGATCACTCGCTGCACGAGCTGCTCGACTCGCAGATCATCGCGCTCATCGCCGCCGCCCAGCACGAGAAGGGCGGCGGTTATGGCGCGCCGCTGAAGGCGCTCGACTCGCGCTTCGCGACGCCACGCTCGGGCTTGTACGCCGAGATCCGCTCGGCCCATCATCAGTGGCGCTCGCCCTCGACGGTCGGCGCGCACGTCGATTTCGGGCCGCTGCTCACGCAGGGTGCGCGCACCTTCTTCCACACGCTGGCCGGGCACAGCCGCATCGCCGTCGAGAGCCGCGGCGTGTCGTTCGCCGACGACCCGGGCGATGGGGGGCCGGTCACCTTCAGTGTGGCGGTGAGCCTGACGCCCTACGAGGAGCAGCTGTGGGAATTCCGCCGCCGCATGGTGCTGTGGTTCAGCGTCCTGATGCTGTTGCTGCTGGCAACGCTCGCGGTGCTGCTGCGCGCGGTGCTCGCCCCGGTGCGCCGGCTCGAGCGCGAGATCCACGAGGTCGAGGAGGGCCGCAGCGAGGTGCTCGGCGCCGGTTATCCGCGCGAGCTGAAGGGTGTGGCGCGCCACCTCAATGCGCTGCTGGTCGGCGAGCGCAAGCGGGTCGCGCGCTATCGCGACACGCTCGGCAATCTCGCGCACAGCCTCAAGACACCCCTTGCGGTCATGCGCACGGCGCTGCCGGCTGCGGGCGAGGCCCCGAGCGCGATCGGTCAGGAAATCGACCGCATGAGCGACATCATCGAGCACCAGCTGAAGCGGGCGGCCGCCTCGGGCGGCGTGCTGCTCGGACAGGCGCCCGTTGCGGTGGCGCCGGTGGCGGCCGATCTGCGCGCGGCGCTGCTGAAGGTCTATCGCGACAAGGACCTCTCGCTCGAGCTTGCCATCCAGCCTGACATCCAGTTCGTGGGCGACCGCGCCGACCTGATGGAGATGCTGGGCAATCTCCTGGAAAACGCGTGCAAGTGGTGCCGCCAGCGCGTGAGACTGACGGTGACGGTCGATCCCGATGCGGCCGTTCACGAGAACATGGCGATCACCGTGGAGGATGATGGGCCGGGGATCTCCGAGGAGAACCGCGCGCGCGTGCTCGAGCGCGGGGTACGGGCTGACGAGACCGTCCCCGGCCACGGACTCGGACTGGCCATGGTGCGCGAGACGGTCGATCTTTACGGAGGCAACCTCGCGGTGGACACCTCGCCGCTCGGCGGGGCGCGCTTCGAAGTGCGCCTGCCGGGCCGATCGTGAACGGCGCGGCGGCTGTGGCCGGGCGCGTCCGCACAAATGCGGATTGCCGCCCGGGCAGCTCATCGGCGAGGTTATCCGCTGTTGCGGCTCGGCCCGCCGCGCGGACGGACTCTCCCCAGTGCGGCTGCGGCGCCGCGCCAGGGAGCGCACATGAACGACAAATCGGCCGAGACAGGTCCCTCGGCGGTCAGCGCTGCGACGCTCGCGATCTCAACTGAGGGGCTCAGCGAAGCGGAGGCGAGGCGTCGCCTCGAGCAGTACGGCGAGAACGTCCTGCGCGAGCACCACATCGGCATCGCCAGGCGCATCCTCGGGTTCTTCTGGGGGCCGATTCCCTGGATGATCGAGACCGCCGCGATCCTCTCGGCGGTGCTCGGCCATTGGGATGACCTCACGGTCATCGCGCTGATGCTCTTCATCAATGCCGGCGTCGGCTTCTGGCAAGAATACAAGGCGGACACGGCCATCGAGGCGCTCAAGCAGCGCCTGGCGCTCTCGGCGCGCGTCAAACGCGACGGCGCATGGCGCGAGATCGCCGCGCGGCTGCTGGTTCCGGGGGACCTGATTGCCATCAAGATCGGCAACATCGTGCCTGCTGATGTCACGCTGGCGGACGGGGAGTACCTGAGCATCGATCAGTCCGCGCTCACCGGTGAGTCGCTCCCGGTCGAGAAGAAACGCGGCGACACGGCCTACTCGGGCTCGATCGTGCGCCAGGGCGAGATGAACGCCGTGGTGAGCGCCACCGGCATGAATAGCTACTTCGGACGCACGGCGAAGCTCGTGGAGCGGGCCGGCGCCGTGTCGCACTTCCAGCGCGCGGTGCTGCGTATCGGCAACTTCCTGATCATGGTCACCGCGGTGCTGGTGTCCGTGATCGTGATCGCGGGGCTGTTCCAGCACAACCCGTTGCTCGAGATGGTGCAGTTTGCGCTCATCCTCGCGGTTGCCTCCATTCCAGTGGCGATGCCCGCGGTGCTCTCGGTCACACTCGCCGTTGGCGCTGAGCGCCTGGCGCGCCTGAAAGCCATCGTCTCGCGGCTGGTGTCGATCGAGGAACTGGCCGGCATGGATACGCTGTGCTCGGACAAGACCGGCACGCTCACGCGCAACGAGCTGACGCTCGGCACCACGCTGCCGGCTCCTGGCCTCGAGGCAGCGCAGTTGCTGACGGCTGCGGCGCTCGCCTCGCGCCGCGAGGCGCCGGATGCAATCGACAGTGCGATCCTCGCCGCCGCCCCGCCGGAGAAGCTGCTCGAAGAGTACCGTCTGAAGACCTTCCGGCCGTTCGACCCGGTGGTCAAGCGCACCGAGGCTGAACTCGAGCACCTCGGCAAGGTGATCAAGGTGGCCAAAGGCGCCCCGCAGGTCATCGTCGAGCTGTGTCGACCGGATGCGCGGCAGCGCGCCGCGATCCTCGCGCAGGTGGATCAGGCCGCCGCCAAGGGTTACCGGACGCTCGCGGTGGCGCGCGATGAGGGCGCCGGCTGGCGCTATCTCGGCCTGCTACCGCTGTTCGATCCGCCGCGCGAGGACAGCGCCGAGACCATTCGCGCGACGCGGGCGATGGGCATCGACATCAAGATGGTGACCGGGGATCACGAGGCGATCGCCCGGCAGATCGCCGGCGAGCTCGATCTCGGGCGCAACATCGTGGTGGCGGATGCGGTGTTCGGCGAGCATACCCCGCCACAGGCGCTCGAACAGGTGCTCGCTGCCGACGGGTTCGCGCGGGTGTTCCCCGAGCACAAGTTCCAGATCGTCAAGGTGCTGCAATCGAGCGGCAGGATCGTCGGCATGACCGGCGATGGCGTCAACGACGCGCCGGCGCTGAGGCAGGCGGATGTCGGCATCGCGGTGAGCGGCGCAACGGATGCCGCGCGCGCTGCCGCGGCGCTCATCCTGACGGCGCCGGGCCTTTCGGTCATCACGACCGCGATCGAGGAGGCGCGCCGGATTTTCGAGCGGATGACGAGCTACGGAACGTACCGCATCGCCGAGACCATCCGGCTCATCCTGTTCATGACGGCGAGCATCCTCATCTACAACTTCTATCCGGTCACCGCCCTCATGGTGGTGCTGCTCGCACTGCTCAACGACATCCCGATCATGATGATCGCCTATGACAACGCGCCGGTGGCGCCCGGTCCGGTGCGCTGGGACATGCCGCGGGTGCTCACGGTCGCCTCGACGCTCGGGTTGTACGGCGTGTTCGAGAGCTTCGTGCTCTACTGGATCGCGAGGGACCTGCTGCACCTTCCCGTGCCGGTGCTGCAGGCCGTGATCTTCCTGAAGCTGCTGGTGTCGGGTCACATGACCATCTATCTGACCCGCAACAAGGGATGGGTCTGGCAGCGGCCGTGGCCGCGCTGGCTGCTGGTCGTGCCGTGCGAGGTGACTCAGCTCGCGGGCACGCTCATCGTTGTGTACGGCATGGCGATGGCGCCCATCGGCTGGGAACTCGCGCTGTTCGTTTGGGGCTACGCGATCGTGTCGTTCTTCGTCGCGAACGCCGCCAAGGTCGCCATCCACGGCCTGATCGATCATCGGATGGGCTCCCAAGCCCGCCATCTGCGACGCGTCGAGGGTCCTCTCGGCGGTGGGCCGCAGCCACTCGCGCATCGCTAGGCGGCGGCGGCCCGCGCCGCTGCCGCGACGGTCACTGGGGCGGCTGCCGCTGGCGGATACGCGAGTGGGCGAACCCGGGCATCTCACGTGGCTCGGGGGTCAGGCGCCGCCGCAGAATGGCGAGCGCATCCTCGGGCCGATCGGCAAATTCAAACAGGTTGAGGTCCTCCCGGTCGATCACGCCGTGGCGCGCGAGCGCCTCGAAGTCGATGATCTCGTTCCAGTAACTTGGCCCGTAGAGGATCACCGGAATGTCGCGCTCGAGCTTGCGGGTCTGCGCCAGAGTGAGGATCTCGGTGAGCTCATCGAGCGTGCCGAGCCCACCCGGGAAGGCGATGAGCGCGCGTGCGAGGTGCGCAAACCACAGCTTGCGCATGAAGAAGTAATGGAACTCGAACGTGAGCTCGCTCGAGAGGTAGGGATTGGGGTGCTGCTCGCGCGGCAGGCTGATGTTGAGCCCGACGGTCTTGCCGCCGGCCTCCGCGGCGCCGCGGTTGGCCGCTTCCATGATGCCGCCGCCGCCGCCAGAGCAGATCACGTAGCGATGCGTGTGCTCCGGAAGCGAGGCCGACCAGCGCGTGATCAGGCCGGCGAGCTCGCGCGCGTGCTCGTAGTAGTGGCCGAGTGGCCCCTCGGGGCGCAGCCGGGCGGAGCCGAAGAAGACGATGGTGGCGTGCACGCCGGCGCGCTTGAAGCGCTCGAGCGGCTCGAGATACTCGGCGAGTATGCGCAGCGGGCGTGCCGCATCGCTTTCGAGGAAGCCGAGGTCCTCATAGGCCAGCTGAGGGTCCGTCGGGTCTCGGGTCGGCAGGTTCCTGTTCATCAGTGCACTCGCTCGAAGTCGATGAAGCCACGCTCGACGTCGACCCGGACCAGCCGCACGCGCAGCCGATGGCCGATGTCGGCCCCTTCGAAGCCGCGCACCAGGCGTCCCTCGATCGCCGGGCGCAGGATCCGCACCCAGGTGCCCTTGGCGGCCGCGCCCGTCACGAGCGCCTCGAACGGCTCGCCGATGCGGTCGGCGAGCAGCAGCGCGGCAGCGGACTTGGCCACCCGGCGCTCCACTTTGGCCGCCTTGTCCTCCTGCTCGGTGCAGTGCTGGGCGAGCCCCGTGAGCACCTCGTACGGGTACGGCGCGGTCGCACCGGCGAGCACCGCCTTCACCAGGCGCTGACTGATCAGGTCCGGAAAGCGCCGGTTTGGGGCGCTCGAGTGGGTGTAGTTGCTCACCGCGAGCCCGAAGTGCCCGGTGGCGTTGTGATCGGGCGCCTGCGCCAGGTATTCGCCGCGGCCGAGCGACTTGACCACCGCGAGCGAGAGGTCCGCGAAGCGCTCCGGATCGGCCTCGCGGCGGCGCGCAAGAAACGCGTTCAGCGCGAGCGCGTCCGGCTCGGCGGGCAGGTGCTCGGCGACTTCCTCGGCGAGCGCGACGATGCGGTCCCAGCGCCGCGGCGTGCGCAGCACCCGCCGCAGCGAGGCGACGCCATGCCGGTCGAGAAAGTGCGCCACGGCGCCATTGGCGGCGATCATCAGATCCTCAATCAGCTCCTGCGCGCGGTCCTTGCGGTCGCGCTCCAGGTCGCGAAGCGCATCGCCGTCGAACACCGCGTGGGTCTTGAGTGTCTCGAGCGTCAGCGCGCCGTGCTCGTGACGCCGCGCGCGCATCGCCCGGGCCGCCGCGTCCTGCAGACGCACCTGGCGCTGCAGGGGCGCATCGGCGAGCGCGGCGGGCGGGCCGGCCTCGCCTTCGAGCCAGGCGGCCACCGAGGGGTAGGCGAGCTTGGCCTGATTGCGCACCAGGGCCCGATAGAGGTCCGAATGCCCCACGCGCCCGTCGGCCGCGATGGTCATGTCGGCCACGAGCGCCAGGCGCTCCTGCCGTTCGTTGAGGGAGGTCAGATCGGTCGAGAGCCGCTCGGGCAACATGGGAAAGATCCGCGCGGAGGTATAGACCGAAGTCGTGTTGTGGCGCGCGTGGGTATCGATCGGCGTGTCGGCGCCAACCAGCGCATCGACGTCGGCGATCGCCACCCAAATGCGTGTGCTGCCGTCGGCGAGTGGCTCGCCGGCGGAGATCTGATCGAGATCGCGCGAGTCGTCGTTGTCGATCGAGACCCACGGCAGCTCGCGCAGGTCGCGAACGGCGGCCCCGGCGGCGGGGCGCGCCGGCGCGCCCAGAGCGGCGGCCTGGCGCATCGCGGCCGGCGGAAACTCAGGCTGCAGGCCGCGCTCGATCATCGCGATGCGCGCGATATGCCGCAGAATCTGCCGCCCACCATGCGAGGCCGGATGCATCCCGTTCCCCTCAACCGTCGATGTTGGCCATCGTAGGCGGCGTGTCCGGGCAGGGTCAATGCGCGCTGCCGAGGCTTGCGGTGGACATTGCGTATTTACATTGAACCCTGCAGACGATGGCATCATAGCCTCCGCGGCACCCGGATCGCCGCCGGGAAGGAGTCGCAAATGTCTGAGCAAGGCGAGCGGGCGGTCGGGGAGCCGCTCTCGGGCGAGCAGCTGCGCCGCATCGATGCGTACTGGCGGGCCGCCAATTACCTCTGCGTCGGTCAGATCTATCTGCGCGAGAATCCGCTGCTGCGCGAGCCCCTCGCCGCCTCGCACATCAAGGCGATGCTGCTCGGGCACTGGGGCACGACACCGGGGCAGAATTTCATCTATGCGCACCTGAACCGGGTGATCCGCGAGCGCGACCTCGACATGATCTACCTCTCCGGTCCCGGTCACGGGGGGCCGGCGCTCGTCGCCAACACCTACCTCGAGGGCACCTACAGCGAGCTGTATCCGGAGATCGCCCAGGATGAGGCGGGGCTGAAGCGCCTGTTCAGGCAGTTCTCCTTCCCCGGCGGCATTCCGAGCCACGTCTCGCCGGAGTGCCCCGGCTCGATCCACGAGGGCGGGGAGCTTGGCTACTCCCTGAGCCACGCCTGCGGTGCGGTGCTCGACAACCCCGGGTTGATCGCCGCGTGCGTGGTCGGCGACGGGGAGGCCGAGACCGGGCCGCTCGCCGGCAGCTGGCACCTCAACAAATTCATCAACCCGGCCGCGGACGGGGCGGTGCTGCCGATTCTGCACTTGAACGGCTACAAGATCTCCAATCCCACGGTGCTGGCGCGCATCGAGCGCGAGGAGCTTTCGCAGCTGCTCAGCGGATGCGGCTGGCGCCCGTACTTCGTCAGCGGCGATGAGCCGATGCGGATGCATCAGCTGATGGCGGGGACGCTCGATGCGGTGATCGCGGAAATCCTCGCGATCCAGCGCGCCGCGCGCGCCCCGGGCGCGAGCGCGCCGCGCCCGCGCTGGCCGATGATCGTGCTCGAGAGCCCGAAGGGTTGGACGGGACCTAAGAGCCTCGACGGCAAGCCCATCGAGGGCAGTTTCCGCGCCCACCAGGTGCCGATCCCCGATCCGGCCGGCAATCCCGCGCACCTCGCGGTGCTCGAGGCCTGGCTGCGCAGCTACCGCCCCGGGGAGCTGTTCGAGGCCGGCCGCCTGCACCCGCAGCTCGCCGAGCTCGCCCCGCGCGGTGCGCGGCGCATGGGCGCCAATCCCCACGCCAACGGCGGGCTGCTGCTGCGCGATCTGCGCCTGCCGGACTTCCGCGATTACGCGCAGGCAGTGAGCGAGCCGGGCGCGGTCCAGGCCTCCGACACCGGCGTGCTCGGGACCTTCCTGCGCGATGTCATCCGCCTGAATCCCAGCAACTTCCGCCTGTTCGGCCCCGATGAGACCCTCTCCAACAAGCTGCAGGCGGTGTTCGAGGCAAGCAACCGGCAGTGGGAGGGGAGCACGCTGCCGAGCGATGAGTTTCTCGCACCGGCGGGACGGGTGCTCGAGATCCTGAGCGAGCATCAGTGCGAGGGCTGGCTCGAGGGCTACCTGCTCACCGGACGGCACGGTCTGTTCAACTGCTACGAGGCGTTCATCCACATCATCGACTCGATGTTCAATCAGCACGCCAAGTGGCTGAAAGTCACGGCGGAGATTCCCTGGCGGCGGCGCATCGCCTCGCTCAACTACCTGCTCACCTCGCACGTCTGGCGGCAGGATCACAACGGCTTCACCCATCAGGATCCGGGCTTCATCGATCATGTGGTCAACAAGAAGGCCGGCATCGTGCGGGTGTATCTGCCGCCCGATGCGAACTGTCTGCTCTCGGTGATGGATCACTGCCTGCGCAGCCGCCATTACGTCAACGTGGTCGTCGCCGGCAAGCACCCCGCGCCGCAGTGGCTCTCGATCGATGACGCGGTGGCGCACTGCACCGCCGGCATCGGCATCTGGGAGTGGGCGAGCAGCGATGCAGGGTGCGAGCCGGACCTGGTGATGGCGTGCGCCGGGGACGTGCCGACGCTCGAGACGCTGGCGGCGGTGGCCATGCTGCGCGAGGGGCTGCCGGAGCTGAAGATCCGCGTGGTCAACGTGGTGGATCTGATGCGCCTGCAGCCGAGCAGCGAGCATCCTCACGGCTTGAGCGATGCGGACTTCGATTCGCTGTTCACCGCCGAGAAGCCCGTGATCTTCGCGTTCCACGGTTATCCGTGGCTGATTCATCGGCTCACCTACCGCCGCCGCAACAATGCCGGCATCCACGTGCGCGGCTACAAGGAGGAGGGCACCATCACCACGCCGTTCGATATGACCGTCCTCAACGAGATGGACCGCTTCCATCTGGTGCAGGACGCCCTCGACCGACTGCCGCAGCTGTGCGACCGCGGCGCGTATCTGAAGGAGCGCGCACGCAGGCTGTTGATCGAGCACGCCGCGTACATTCGCCGTCACGGCCGCGACATGCCGCTGGTGGCGGACTGGACGTGGCCGGCCGGGCCGGGGCGGCGCGCGTGAGCGGCGCCCCGATCGGCTGACGCCCATGCTCATCGCCACGGTCAACAGCGGCAGCGCATCGATCAAGCTCGCCGCCTTCGAGCTGCCGGAGGAACCCCCGAGCGAGACCACACCGCTGCGGCGCGTGGCCGCGGTGCGTCACGAGGGGACCCACCTCGAGCCGGCCGCGGAGCTTGCCGCCTTCCTCGAGAAGCTGCCGGCGCCGCCGGCGGCGCTCGCTCACCGTGTGGTGCACGGCGCGCAGCGCTACACGCATCCGGTGCGAATCGACGCGGCGGTGCGCCAGGGCATTGGCGAGCTCGCAGCGCTCGCGCCGCTGCACAATCCGCTCGCGCTGCGCTGGATCGACGCCGCGAGCGCACTGTGCGGCGAGGGGGTCGCGCAAGTGGCGGTTTTCGACACGGCGTTCTTCGCGAGCCTGCCGCGCGTTGCCGCGGAGTACGCTCTGCCGCCGTCGCTCGGCTGGGACGTCGGGGTGCGCCGCTACGGCTTTCACGGCCTGGCGCACGAGGCGATGTGGCGGCGCTGGTGCGAACTCAGCCCGGCGCTCGCGCTCGGCGGGCGGCTGATCAGCCTGCAGTTGGGCGGCGGCTGCTCGGTCACGGCGCTCGAGCATGGACGCCCGCGCGACACCTCCATGGGTTTCTCGCCGCTCGAAGGTCTGGTCATGGCGAGCCGCTGCGGGGACATCGATGCGGCGGTGGTGCCGTACCTCGCCGGGCGGCTTGCCGTGGAGCCGACGCGGCTCATCGAGTCGTTCAATCACGAGGCGGGACTGCTCGGCATGGGCGGGCACGGCAATCCGGCCGAGCTCATCGCCGCGGGCGGGGAGCGGGCCGAGCGCGCGCTCGAGCTGTATTGCTACCGCATCTGCAAGTACATCGGCGCGTACCTGACGGTGCTCGGCGGTTGCGATGGCATCGTCTTCGGCGGTGGTGTCGGGGAACACGTGCCGGACGTCCGCCGCCGCGTGCTCGCAGGCCTGAGCTGGGCGGGCGTCAAGCTGGATGCCGTGGCCAATGCGGCGGCCGTCGGACGCGAGAGGCTGATCAGCACCGAGGACAGCGCGATTGCCGTCTGGACGGTGCGCGTGGAGGAGGAGCCGCTGCTCGCGCGCGCCGCGGCGCGGACGCTCGGCGCGCGCCGCTAAGTTGCCCGGCTGCGGGCTGTCGGGGTGAGGGCGGCGAACGCCCACTGGGCGCCCTTGCCCTGATAGAGCGCCTGGTTGATCCACACCATGGCGTATGGCTCGAGGTGGCGCGACTGGGACAGCGCCCCCGCATCGAGCGGCTCGAAGCCGAGGTCGCGCAGCAGCGCGGCCACCGTCGCTTTGGCATTGGCGTCATTGCCGGCCATGAACATCGCCGGCGCGACTGCAAAACCCGAGGTGTCGGCCATCACGGCAGCACCGACCTGATTGAGTGTCTTGACCACGTGCGCCTGCGGCAGCCAGCCCGCGACCGCCTCGCCGGCGGAGTCCGAGAAGCCGCGCTCGAGAGCGAGCACGCCGCCGCGCAGCGTCAGCGGGTTCATGCAGTCGATGACGATCTTGCCCGCCATTGGCCCGAGCGCCTGCACCGCCTCGGCGGCGGCACCCCACGGCACCGCCAGCACCACCACAGGCGCCGCCTCAGCGGCCTCGCGCGGACTCTTGGCGAGGGCGCCGGTCTCGCGACAAAGGGACTGAACCTTGGGATCCGATGTGTCGCGCACACCGAGCTGCAGTGTGTGACCGCTGCGTGCCCAACCCTTCGCCAGAGCGCTGCCGACATTGCCGGCGCCGATGATTGCGATCTGCATGGTGGCCCTCCGCTTACGCGCCTGGCGCGCAGTGTAGGTGCGCCGGACGGTCCGCGACAAGCTCGCGGGCCGTACCGCGCCGAGCGGTGTGCGCGCTTTGCGACGGGGCGCGCCGCCGGCTTGCCGCGGACCGCGCGCCCGGCGCTCACAGCTCGAACTTGATGCCCTGCGCCAGCGGCAGCGCGCCGCTCCAGTTGACCGTGTTGGTCTGGCGGCGCATGTAGGCTTTCCACGCATCCGAGCCCGACTCGCGCCCGCCGCCGGTGTCCTTCTCGCCGCCGAACGCCCCGCCGATCTCCGCTCCCGAGGTGCCGATGTTGACGTTGGCGATGCCGCAGTCGCTGCCGTTCGCGCCGAGGAACGTCTCGGCGGCGCGCAGCCGCTCGGTGAACAGCGCCGAGGAGAGCCCGTAGTGGCTGTCGTTCTGCTCGGCGATCGCCGCCTCGAGCGACTCGACCGGGATCAGATAGAGAATCGGCGCGAAAGTCTCGTTCTGCACGATCGGCCAGTCGTTGCGCGCGCGGATCAGCGTCGGCTCGACGAAGTGCCCGGGACGCTCGAGCACCTTGCCTCCGGCGAGCAGCACGCCGCCGGCCGCCTGGGCCGCGCTCACCGCGGCTTTGAATCGCTCGACCGCCGGCGCATCGATCAGCGGCCCCATGAGCGTCGCCGGATCGAGCGGATCGCCGATGCGCACCTGGCGGTATGCATGAATCAGGCGCCGCTCGAGCTCGGCGGCAATGGCCTGGTGGGCGAACACGCGCCGCGTGGTGGTGCAGCGCTGCCCGGCGGTGCCGACCGCGCCGAACACGATCGCCGGCACGGCGAGCTCGAGGTTGGCGGACTCATCGACGATGATGGCGTTGTTGCCGCCGAGCTCGAGCAGGCTTTTGCCCAGGCGCGCAGCGATGCGCTCCCCGACCTTGCGCCCGACGGCCGTCGAGCCGGTGAACGAGACGAGCGCGACCCGGCGATCCTCGACGAAGCGGGTGGCGAGTTCGGCGCCCGCGTCGATGAACAGCTGGAACACCGGCGGCAGGCCGTGCTGCTCGAGCACGCGGTTGGCGAGCTTCTGCACCGCGATGGCCGTGAGCGGGGTCTTCGGCGAGGGCTTCCACACCGACACGTTGCCGCAGATCGCCGCGATGAACGCGTTCCACGACCAGACCGCCACCGGGAAATTGAACGCCGAGATGATGCCGACCACCCCGAGCGGGTGCCACTGCTCGGACATGCGGTGGCCGGGGCGCTCCGAATGCAGGGTCAGGCCGTAGAGCATGCGCGACTGGCCGACGGCGAAGTCGGCGATGTCGATCATCTCCTGCACCTCCCCGAGGCCCTCGGCGAGGATCTTGCCGTTCTCGAGCGACACCAGCGCGCCGAGGTCCGCCTTGGCCGCGCGCAGCGCCTCCCCGAGCAGGCGCACCGCCTCGCCGCGCTTGGGCGCGGGCACGCTGCGCCACAGCGCCGCGGTCTCGACGGCCGAGGCCATCACGTCCTCGTAATCGGCGGCATCGGCGGTGCGGACCGTGGCGAGGGCGGCGCCGGTGGAGGGGTTGTGGACCGCGAGGGGCGCCCCGCCGCCGCGCCAGCGGCCGGGGCCGGCGCACACGCCGGGGTTTTCCCCGGCGAGCCCGAGCCGCGCGAGCAGCGCCCCGACATCGATGGATGCGCTCATCGCTCAGGCCGCCTTGTGCGTGTTGACCGTGCGCTGGCGGCCGGTCTTGCCCGCGACGATGACCTCGCCCGAGACGTCCTTGGTGCCGCCCGGGGCGTAGTAACGCCCGAAGCGGTTGGCGAGGATCTCCGGCAGGCGCAACTGCTCCTGGGCGATGAACCCCGAGTAGCGCTCGGGCTGCTCGAGCACCAGATCCACGACCGCGGTGATGCCGGCGGCGGTGGTGACCTGGATCGCCGACCACAGCCGCCCGCCGATCAGCTGAGGATAGATCTTGTTGACATAGTTCTCCTCGCGCAGCTGTCCGTCCTGCATGCCCGTGACCGCCACGTACACGATGATGACGTCCTGCAGCGTCTGCGGCACCGCGTTCTCGAGGATCCGCTTGAGCGTGTCGCGGTCCTGATTGAGCTTCAGATCGTTCATCAAGAGGCGCATCTGCTCGCAGTGCCCGGGATATCGGATGGTCTTGTAGTTCATCGACTCGGCATGGGTGCCGTGCGTCTCGGCGAGCGAGCCGAGGCCACCGGAGGTGTTGAAGGCCTCATAGAGCGTGCCGTCGATTTCGATCTCCTCGAGCCCCTCGAGGGGGGCGACCTCGACGCTGCGGCCATCGACGATGGCCTGACAGGGATTGCCGTACTCGTTGATCAGGCCCTCGGTCGACCAGGTGAGGGAGTACTTGAGCACGTTGTTGGGGTGCTGTGGCAGGGCGCCGACGCGCAGCTTCACCGCGCGCAGCGACTGGAAGTGCGTGATGAGCTCGGCTGCGGCGATGCTGATGAAGCCGGGCGCGAGCCCGCATTGCGGCACGAACGCCTTCGATGAGCCCTCCGAGATGGCGCGCACCGCGCGCGTCACGGCCACGTCCTCGGTCAGATCGAAGTAGTGCACGTTGGCGTTGCGCGCGGCCTCGGCCACGGTGACATTGCAGTGGAAGGGCAGGCTCGAGATCACCGCATCGACCGGGTGGGCGGCGAGGTGGCGCTCAAGGGCGTCGCGGCTCTTGGCGTCGAGCCCGTGGGCGTTCATGCCCCGCATGCCGTGCGCCTTGACCACGGCTTCGGCGACTGCCCCGTCGAGATCGGCGAGATCGACCTGGTAGGCGCCCGAGCCGGCGAGGAGTCCTGAGATCAGTGCGCCGATCTTGCCGGCGCCGAGAATCAAAACGCGATGCATGTAGCCCTCGGATCTAAGAATTAAACCAATAATTCTCCCCCTACGGGGCGAGCGGCGCCAGTCCGTGCTAGGATCGGGCGCATCATGCGTTCCCCCGAAAGCACCTCCTGGCATCCGGCGAGCTGGCACGGCAGACCGGCGCAGCAGCAGCCCTCCTACGACGATCCGGCCGCGCTCGAGCGGGTGGTGGCGGAGCTGTCCCGGCTGCCGCCGATCGTGGTGTCCTGGGAAATCGAGGCGCTGCGCGAGCGCCTGGCCGCCGCCGAGCGCGGGCAGGCCTTCCTCCTGCAGGGGGGCGACTGCGCCGAGACCTTCGCCGAGTGCGAGTCGGACCGGATCGCCAAGAAGCTCAAGATCCTGCTGCAGATGAGCCTGGTGCTGCTGCACGGGCTGAAGAAGCCCATCATCCGGGTCGGGCGCATGGCCGGCCAGTATGCCAAGCCGCGCTCGGCCGACACCGAGACCCGCGACGGCGTGACGCTGCCGAGCTTTCGCGGTGACCTGGTCAACCGGCCGGAGTTCACCGAGGAGGCGCGCCGGGCCGATCCACAGCTGCTGCTGCGCGGCTACGAGCGCGCGGCACTGACGCTGAACTTCGTGCGTGCGCTGGTCGATGGTGGATTCGCCGATCTGCATCATCCCGAATACTGGGATCTCGGCTTCGTCAAGCACGCCCCGCTGAAGGATGCCTACCAGCGCATCGTGCAGTCGATCGGCGATGCGCTTGATTTCTTCGAGGGCATCAGCGGCCGGCGGATCCACGAGGCGACGCTGGTCGATTTCTACGCCAGCCACGAGGGGCTGCACCTGCTCTACGAGCAGGCGCAGACGCGCTTCATCCCGCGGCAGAACCGCTGGTACAACCTCTCGACGCACATGCCGTGGATCGGCATGCGCACCGCCAAGCTCGATGGCGCGCACGTCGAGTACTTCCGCGGCATCGCGAATCCCGTCGGGATCAAGATCGGCCCGGCGATGGACGGCGCGTGGCTGCAGGGCCTGATCGCGACGCTCAACCCGCAGAACCAGCCGGGACGGATCACGCTGATCCACCGCTTCGGGGTGAAGGAGATCGAGTCGGCGCTGCCGAAGTTGATCGAGGCGGTGCGCCAGAGCGGCCAGACGGTGCTGTGGGTGTGCGACCCGATGCACGGCAACACCGAGACCAGCACCGCGGGCCTGAAGACCCGGCGCTTCGAGAACATCCTGAAGGAAGTGGATCTCGGCTTTCGCATTCACGCGGAGCTCGGCTCGCGCCTCGGCGGCGTGCACGTCGAGCTCACTGGCGATGACGTCACCGAGTGCACCGGCGGGGCGCGGGGCCTCACCGATGCCGATCTGCAGCGCGCCTACCGCTCCACCGTCGATCCGCGGCTCAATCACGAGCAGGCCCTCGAGCTTGCGATGCTGATCGCCGAGCGTAGCCAGAACCGGCGGCTCGTGCACGTCTGAGCGCATCAGCGCCGCCGCTGCGACGGCCAATTGCATGACGAATGAGCATCGGCCGGGCGGTTTGCCGGTAGAATGCGCCGATGCAGTACGAACATATCGACGTCCCGGCCGCGGGACACAAGATCACGGTCAACCCTGATCATTCGCTCAACGTCTCGGATCGACCCATCGTTCCGTTCATCGAGGGCGACGGCATCGGCGTGGACGTCACGCCGGCGATGGTGCGGGTGGTCGATGCGGCGGTCGAGAAGGCCTACGGCGGCCGCCGGGGCATCTGCTGGATGGAAGTGTATTGCGGCGAGAAGGCGAACGCGCGCTACGGGGAGTGGTTTCCCGAGGAGACTCTGCACGCGCTGCGCGATTTCGTGGTCTCGATCAAGGGGCCGCTCGGCACCCCGGTTGGCGGGGGCATCCGCTCACTGAACGTGGCGATGCGCCAGAGCCTCGATCTGTACGCGTGCGTCCGTCCGATCCGCTACTTCCCGGGCGTGGTCAGCCCCATGGCCGACGCCAGCCTCACTGACATGGTGATCTTCCGTGAGAACACCGAGGACATCTATGCCGGCATCGAGTGGCCCGCGGGCTCGGCGGACGTGCACAAGCTGATCGCCTTCCTGCACAAGGAGTTCGGCGTCACCGCCATCCGCTTCCCCGCGAGCTCCGCCATCGGCATCAAGCCGGTCTCCAAGGAAGGCAGCCAGCGCCTGATCCGCAAGGCGATCCAGTATGCCATCGAGAACGATCGCGTGTCGGTGACGCTCGTGCACAAGGGCAACATCATGAAGTTCACGGAGGGGGCGTTCCGCAACTGGGGCTATCAGCTCGCCAAGGAGGAGTTCGGCGCCGAGCCGATCGACGGGGGCCCGTGGATGAAGTTCCGCAACCCCCTCACCGGCACCGACATCGTGGTCAAGGACGTGATCGCCGACAACTTCCTGCAGCAGGTGCTGCTGCGGCCGGAGGAATACGACGTCATCGCCACGCTCAATCTCAATGGCGATTACGTCTCCGACGCGCTCGCCGCGCAGGTCGGCGGCATCGGCATCGCCCCCGGCGGCAACATCGGCGATGGGCTCGCGGTGTTCGAGGCCACGCACGGCACCGCGCCGGGCTTTGCCGGCAAGGACCGGGTCAATCCCGGCTCGCTGATCCTCTCGGCGGAGATGATGCTGCGCTACCTCGGCTGGAAGGAGGCCGCGGATCTCATCATCAAGGGCGTGACCAACACCATCGCCCACAAGGAGCTGACTTATGATCTGGCGCGGCTGCGCGAGGCGATCAAGGCGCCGAAGCGCGAGCTCGCTGCGCGCAGGAGCGTGGAGGAGGATCTGCAGCGGCTGATCCCCGGGGCGACGCTCATGAGCTGCTCCGGATTCGCCTCGGCCATCATCCGTCATATGGATGACCGATAAGGCGCTGTTCGATCCGGGCTGCGCCCGCTGTGCGCGCCTCACCGGCTTTCTGCGCGAGGTGCGCTCGCAGTACCCGGATTACTGGGCGCGACCGGTGCCGTCCTTCGGCGTCGCCGATCCGCGGATTCTGATCGTCGGGCTCGCCCCGGGGCTGCACGGGGCGAACCGCACCGGCCGGCCGTTCACCGGCGATTACGCGGGGGTTCTGCTGTACCAGACGCTGTACGATGCGGGGCTCGCCACCCGGGCGCACTCCCAGAGCCGCGACGATGCACTGAGACTGCGCCATGCGCGCATCGTCAATTCGGTCAAATGCGTCCCGCCGCAGAACAAGCCGACCCCCACGGAAATCCGCACGTGCAACGCCTATCTGCGGGCCGAGCTCGAGGGGCTTGCGGGCGTGAAGGTGGTGCTCGCCCTGGGGCGCATCGCCCACGAGGCGTTTCTGCGCGCCAGCGCGCTCAAGCCGGCGGGATTCCCGTTCGCCCATGGACGGGAGCATCCCCTGGAGGATGGGCGCACGCTTATCGATTCGTATCACTGCAGCCGCTACAACACCTCGACCCGCCGGCTCACGCCGCAGATGTTCGCGAGCGTCGTGGCGCGCGCCTGCGCCCTCGCGGGCGTTTAATCTAAAATGGGCGCGTGAGCCCCGCGTTCGACTCCAAGGCGTTCGTGGCCGCGCTGCCGCGCCGGCCGGGCGTCTATCGCATGTTCGACCGCGAGCACGCGCTGCTCTATGTGGGCAAGGCGAGGAGCCTTAAGGATCGGGTCGGCAGCTACTTCAGCGGCAGCAACGTCAGTCCCAAGGTCCAGGCGCTGGTGCACCTGATCGCCGACATGGAGGTGACGGTCACGCACTCGGAGACCGAGGCTCTGCTGCTCGAGTACAACCTCATCAAGGCGCACCGCCCGCGCTTCAACGTGGTGCTGCGCGATGACAAGAGTTATCCCTACATCCTGCTCGGCACCGGCCACGACTACCCGCGCCTCTCGCTCTATCGCGGCCCGCGCACTCCCGGGGCGCGCTATTTCGGCCCGTTCCCGAGCAGCACGGCGGTGCGCGAGACGCTCAATCAGCTGCAGAAGCTGTTTCGCATCCGCAACTGCCGCGACAGCTTCTTCGCGCACCGCAGCCGGCCTTGCCTGCAGCATCAGATCGGGCGGTGCTCGGCCCCCTGCGTCGGCCTGATCACCCGCGAGGCCTACGCGCAGGATGTGGAGGCGGCCGTGAAGGTGCTCGAGGGGCGCAGCGAGGAGGTCAATGCGCTGCTGACGCGCCGGATGCAGGCGGCCGCCGCGCAGCTTGAGTACGAGCGCGCGGCGCAGCTGCGCGATCAGCTGGCCGCGCTGCGCGAGATCCAGTCGCAGCAGGTCGTCACGGCGGAGAGCGAGCGCGACGTCGATGTGTTCGAGATCGCCGGCGAGCCCGGAGAGTACGCCGTGAGTGCCATGCTGGTGCGCGGCGGACGCAATCTCGGCACCACCAGCAGCTTCCCGCGCGCAGCTTTCGCGGAGCCCGAGGAGGCTTTGTCGTCCTTTCTGATGCAGTACTACGCCAACCACGAGCCGCCGGCGGAGGTGCTGGTCGGGCGGCGGCTCGAGGATGCCGGGGCGCTCGGCGAGGCGCTCGCCGAGCGCGCCGGGCACCGCATCGAGGTGCGCTCTCCGGCGCGGGGACTGGCGCTGAAGTGGGTGCAGCTGGCGCGTGAGAACGCTGAGCAGGCACTGCGCATGCGGCGCGCGCGCCGCCAGGGAATGGAGGAGATGCTCGCCGCGCTCGCCGCGGCGCTCGACTTGCCCGCACCGCCAGCACGCATGGAGTGCTTCGACATCAGCCACACCGGCGGGGAGGGGACCGTAGCCTCCTGCGTGGTGTTCGGGCCCGAGGGTCCGCTGAAGAAGGAGTACCGGCGCTTCAATATCACGGGGATCACCCCGGGGGACGATTACGGCGCACTGCGCCAGGCGCTCAAGCGCCGTTACACGCGCATCAAGCACGAGGAGATCCCGGCTCCGGACCTGCTGCTGATCGACGGCGGAGCGGGCCAGATCGAGGGGGTGCACGAGGAGCTCGCCGCGCTCGGGGTCAGCGGCGTGGTGCTGGTGGGCGTGGCCAAGGGGCCGGACCGCAGGCCCGGGCAGGAACGGCTCTTCGTCTACGGCGAGGCGACACCGCGCATCCCGCAGGCACATTCCCCCGCCTCACGGCTGATCCAGCGCATTCGCGACGAGGCGCACCGCTTCGCCATCACCGGCCATCGCCGCAAGCGGGCAAGGCGCTACAGTGAATCGGTGCTCGAGGCTGTCCCGGGGCTCGGACCTGCCAAGCGGCGCGCGCTGCTGACGTATTTCGGCGGTCTGCAGGGCGTGTTGCGCGCCGGCATCGCCGATCTGGCGCAGGTGAACGGAATCGGAGCAAGCCTGGCGCGCACCCTTTATGATCACCTGCACCCCGGTTCATGAGCCCCGAATGCACTGGAATCTGCCGAACACGCTGACCTGGCTGCGCATTGCCGCCATCCCGCTCATCGTGGTGCTCTTTTTCATGCCGTATCACTGGGCGGACCCGGCGGCCGGACTCTTCTTTGCCGCCGCGGGCATCACCGATTCGCTCGACGGTTATTTCGCACGCCGGCTGGGCCAGACCTCGCGGCTGGGGGCGTTTCTCGATCCGGTGGCCGACAAGCTCATCGTGGCGACTGCCCTGGTGCTGCTGGTCAGCCGGGATACCCGCGTCGTGATCGTGCTCACCGCCGTCGTCATCATCGGGCGCGAGATCACCATCTCGGCGCTGCGCGAGTGGATGGCGGAGATCGGCGCACGACGCAAGGTGGCGGTCTCACAGCTCGGTAAGATCAAAACGGTGCTGCAGATCGTGGGCCTGTCGATGATGCTCTACCGGACGCCCATCGACGGCCTGCCGGTCTATGCGGCCGGCGTGACGATGACTGAGATCGCCGCGGCCGCGACGCTGGTGTCGATGGTGGCTTATCTGCGCGCCGCCTGGCCCGAGCTTAAGCGCTGACGGGTGCCTTGACTTCGCCTCGGCGCCCCCTAAAATGCCGGCTCGCCTGGCGGTGCGGGAATAGCTCAGTTGGTAGAGCGCAACCTTGCCAAGGTTGAGGTCGCGAGTTCGAGCCTCGTTTCCCGCTCCA
>JAKAXA010000053.1 GCA_021816775.1 Pseudomonadota bacterium | reverse complement strand
AGGTGTACAGCGAGATGGTGTTCTTCGAGAATCCGAGCGCACTGCGACGCTTCGAGTCCGGGAAATTCGCGCTGAGCGCGGACGTCGGCGCCGTCGCACTCACGGCCTCGGCCTCTGCCAGCGCCGGCACCGCGGGCACCGAGGCAGGGGCCAGCGGCACCGAGACGCATGCGACCGCGACCGGCCACTACCAGGATGGCGTCGCCGTGTTCACGATTGCCAAGGGCGGCCTGATGTACCAGGCCGCCGTGGCCGGTCAGAAGTTCTCGTTCACCCCGGCGCGCTGACGCCGAGGCGCCGAGCAGCGCAACCGCCACGATTGCCCGGCGGAGAGTTCCTCGCGCGGGGGGCGTGGCGAGTCGCAGGCTGCGCCCCGCCACTGTGCGAGCGCTCATGGCCCAGGGCTCTTTAAGGGGCCGGGAGCCGCGCAGGGCGCTGTGCTTCGCATTCCGACCTGTTCGGTCTGAGGCCAGAGGCAGCGCGCTTGCCTCGCAGAGGCGCCGATCGCGAGCCAGCGGCATTTTCGGTACACCGGCTCGCAGATCACGACTGGAGCGATTTCTTCGCGGCGCATACCCGCGAGGACGGCATGGCCGTGCGTGTGGCGCAGCGGCACGCTTCAGGCGATTGCCATCTTCGGCACCCGGATCTGCTCACGGCGCACGCGGGGCAGCTCCCGGCGCGGTTCGAGGAGTATCTCGAGGCACTGCAGCCGGCGATCCGGCGCAAGGGGTGCAATCGCCGCAGCCGGCTCACCGCCCCCGGGTCTTGCGCTGCACGCGCGCGAGCGAGATCGGGTCGATGCTGCGCCAGCTCGCGCGGTTCCAGAGCGCGTGGTGGGAGATGCGCAGATCCGGCTGTCGTCTCATGTCGGTTTTGCCTGCGCGATGGCGCGCCTGGATCGCGAGGCGCAGGGAGTCGATGTCATGCCCGCATGAGGTCTTGAACGGGCAACCGATCGAGGTCGAGCGCATGGCGCTGCTCGCAATAGCGGCTCGCGCCCGGCTGCGCACGTGCCTGTGATCAGTTGGATGAGACCGAGTCCGTTGGCTTCAATATCGCCTCAAATGGGCGCGCCACTGCGGTGCGGCGAGTCAGCATACGTCGCAGCCATCCCGGCATACGGCGAAGCGGCGGCTCCTATGTCAAATCGCGCGGGCGTCAGGCGGCGAGGCGTCGTACGCGCCGGTGCTGCGGCCGCGAAATGCACCCGCCCGTGCGCTGCGGCGCTTATGACAGCTTATGTTGACCGTGGCGCCGCCCGGCCATGCTGCGTTTCATCAGGATTCGGGCGTGTTTGAAACTCGCTCAGCGCTAGCCGGCGTCGAGGCGTTTTACACACCTCAACTGCAGTCGCAGCGCCTCAGGGGCAAGTAGTTGTTTTGCCGTGGCTCGAGCGCGCGTGGCGTGGAACTTGCTGCAGAGAGGTCAGATCCGCGGCCACATCATCGAGCCGCGATGGAGGGCGAGTTCATGCGACGACATATTGTGAAATTCGGATGGCTGCTGACCTGCGCCACGGCGATGGCCGGCACGGCCTGGGCGAGCCAGATCTCCGGTGTGCCCAACACCAGCGTCGACTGGACGCAGGAGTTCTGCCTGACGGACTGCACGGCGACCCCGACTGCTCAGCCGGTCAGCCAGGTGGACCTGATCATGGCCACCTCCGGGGTGACCTTCACGAGCCTGAGCCCCGTGTACACGGACATTAATGAGACGACCGTCGACACCACCGCGACGACGACGCTCGGCGTCACGCAATCGACGATGACGTTCAACCCAGCCGATCTCGGCGACGTGTACTGGACGATGGGGTTCTCACCGCCGAGCACGAGCACGCCGTTCTCCTTTTATGCCGAGCTCTGGAACGGCTCGAATTTCATCACCACGGGGAACTCGGCCACCTCGAGCGATGTGATCTCCTGGACGGGTTCGACCTGGGACGTCACGCCGATGAGCGCCTCGGTTCCGGAGCCCGGCTCGCTCGCGCTGCTCGGGGCAGGGCTGCTGGCGCTCGCGGTCGTCTCCGTCCTGAAGCGCAGGCACAACTGAGCGCCGGTGAGGCGCGCGGGTGAGCCGATCACCTCGAGTCCGCGCGCGCCTCAGCGCCTGTCGCAAGAGCCCCGGGGGCCCGCACGGCCGCCACCCCCGGGGCACTGTCATCTGACGACCGCTC
The DNA here is from genome assembly GCA_021816775.1 of Pseudomonadota bacterium. GTDB lineage: Bacteria > Pseudomonadota > Gammaproteobacteria > Steroidobacterales > Steroidobacteraceae > 13-2-20CM-66-19. Next base: position 15,591 of record JAKAXA010000053.1, on the reverse strand, counting down.
GATCCGAGTCACGGCGCGGGCCGAGCGGGCGCGGGGGGCGGCCTGTCAGAGGCGCGCGACGCCGCGGACGTAGTAATAGCCGCCGTTGATGCCGAAGGGCGAGAACATGGGGTATTGGAAGACTCCGAGAGTATCGCCGTAGCGGAAGCTGTCGTAATGCGCGAGCAGCGTGCGGTTGTATCGGTTCGGATAGCGGTCGAAGAGATTGACCGCGCCGAGGTGCAGCGCGAAGCGGCGCGTGAGGCGATAGCCGACGTCGAGGTCGGTGATCGCCGCGACGCTGATCGTTGACTTGAAATACTCCGGGACGTTGGCTGGGTTGTCGCCATTGTCGCTCTCCCATTCCGAGCTCGGCCCGTAGACCTGCTCGGTGAGATCGACGGCGAGCTTGCCGGCGCGCCAGCGCGCGCCGAGATTGATCACGTACTTGGGGCTCGCGGTGCTGAGGTCGGACAGCGTCGTCGCGTCGTAGAGCGTCGCGCCGCGCAGCTCGGCCGGGGCCGCCGGCACCTTCGTGATCCGGGTCGTGTTGAAATTCGCTCCGAGCGACCAATTGAGGTGGCCGAAGGCGTAGTCCTGCGGAATGTCGAAACTCAGATCCGCGCCCTGGGTGCTGGTGTCGATGCCGTTGGCAAAGAGCGTCACCCCGGTGCTGCCGCTGGCGAGCACGGCCGGGTCGAGCTGATTTCCGTTGGCGGCGATCGCGGCACTGACGGCGGCGGCCGAGGGCTGCGGGACGCCGTTCAGGGTGCCGTACAGATCGCCGGTGCCCACGATGCGGTCGGTGATGGTGATGCGATAGACATCCAGCGCTGCGATCACCCGCGCGGTGGGCCGCCAGAGGAGCCCGACGCTGTATTGCACGGAGCGCTCGGGGCGCAGCCCGTCGCCGAGGCCGAGCAGGCGGCCGCCGGGGGAGTTCGGCGGCAGCTGCACGAAGGCGCTGGTCGGGGTGACGTTCGTGGAGGAGTAATACTCCTCGGCCAGCGTCGGGGCGCGAAAGCCGCTGCTCACCGTGGCACGCAGGGCAAAACGAGGCGTCAGGTCGTAGCGGCCGGTGAGCTTACCGATGGTGGCGTTGCCGAAGTCGCTGTAGTGCTCGTAGCGTCCGGCCGCGTCGAGCTGCAGGGCCTTCACGGGCCGCAGGGCGAGATCGAGGTAGACGGCCCCGACGTGCCGATCATGGGCGCCGGCGTCGGTCGGCGTGAATCCCGGATAGCCCTGGGCGCCGCCGTCGAGGTAGGAAATCGGGATACCGGCGCCGATGGTGTAGCCGTCGCTGCGGTACTGGCCGCCGAACGCGACGTTCAGCGGGCCGGCCAGCCCGACCCCCAAGCCGCGATCCACATCCAGGTTCCACGTCCATTGCGCCGCCTGCAGGTACCCATCGTAGTAGTCAGACGGCGTCGGGTGGCCCGTGGCGGCGTACACCGCCGCGTTGGCGGAATCCAGGGTGTAGGCGCTGAAGTGATCGCGGCCGTAGGTGCTGGCGAGGTCCCAGCGCCAGCCGAGGGTTGTGGCCTTCAGGCCCGCGGTGGCCGAGTAGTCCGTCTCGCGGCTCGCCTCCTGCGGCACGAAGCCGAAGGGAAACGGGTAGGTGGTCGTGCCGCTGGCAGGGTCCGTGTAGGCGATCGCGCTCGGCAGGCGGTATTTCTGGAAGGAGGCGGCGCGCTTCAGGCCGTAGGTGCCGAAGGCGTAGAGCTCGATGCCGTGCGGCAGGCGCAACCCCGAATTGAACTCGAGGAGTTTCAGCTCGTACTGGCCATCGCCCTCTTCGGCGCCGAGGTACGGGTAGCCTGGCACCTGCAGCATGTTCGAGTCGGGGTAGGTGGCGAGGTTGGCGGGGTTGATGAGGCGCTCGTCGACCGCGCTGCGGTTGCTGCTGCCGTGATGATGGACCTCGGCGGTGAGGTTGAGATAGCTGTGCGGCAGCGGCGCGAAGCCGGCGTTCACCGAGACATCGCCCGTCACGCCGCCACCGTCGAAGTACCCGCCATAGGTCCCGGTGAGCGTCCCGCCGGAGGCGCGCTGCTTCAGAATGATGTTGATGACCCCGGCGATCGCGCCGCTGCCGTACTGGGCGGCGGCGCCCTGGGTCAGCACCTCGATGTGCGCGATCGCCGCCAGCGGGATGAAATTCAAGTCGGTGCCGGCACAGCCCTGGTACGGGCCGCTGTCCACCTCGATGTTCGCCGTGGTGTGGCGCCGCTTGCCGTTCACGAGCACCAGCACGTCATTGCAGCTCAATCCCCGCAGTCGCGCCTGCAGCGTCTGGCCGGCCATGTCGTTGCCGAATGCCTGCGCGGTGAAGGCGGGCACGATCTGTGAGAGTGCCGCCACCAGGCCGGCCGTGCCGCCCGCCCGCCGCAGCGCGCCGGCGCTGACGATCTGCACGGGGGCGGCGCTGTCGGCGGCCGTGACGCCGCGCTCACGCGAGCCGGTCACGATGATCTCATTGAGGGTGTTCGCGGCCGCAGTGGTGTCTGCAGGCGCGCTGCGCGCCCGCCCGGCATGGGCGCCGAGCAGCCCCATCAGCGCGGCTGGGATCAGTGCCCCGGGGGCGTGCGCAATGCGGCAGAGTCGTGCCATCGGACAGGGCTTTCTTGTGGATCGAGGGCGGGCGGCTCAGTCGTTGACGCCGATCAGGACGTGCGAGGCTTTCACGAGGGCGCAGCACGGGCTGCCTTTACGCAGCGCCAGCTCCTTCAGCGACTCGTTGGTGATGATCGCAGCGAGCGTGCGTCCGCAGGAGAGTTGGATCTTCACTTCGCTGTTCACGGCCCCGACGATGACTTGCGAGACGAGCCCGCATAGCCGGTTGCGGGCGCTGACGTGCAGGTTTCGGTCGGTGGTGAGCATCACGAAGCTCGCCTTGATCAGGGCAAACGCCGTGCGCCCGGGCCGCAGGTCGAGCTCTTCGACCGCCTCGTTGGTGATTGACGCGAACACTTCGACGCCGTCACTGACGTCGAGAACGACATCGGAGTTGACCGCGCCCTTGCGGACGATCTTGACGGTACCCCGAAGCTCATTGCGCGCACTGGTTCGCACGGTGATGGCCCTCATGAGATCGTTCAGCCCATCCAGATCATCGAGCTCGGCCTGCATGCGCTTGAGCAGCTGCCGCCAGCCGGACTCGAGCAGGCGGTAGAGCTCGACGGCGCGCTGGCCATGATTGGTGAGCGTGCTGCGCCCGCCGGCGCGCCCGCCGGCGGCGCGGATGACGAGCGGCTTCTCGGCGAGATTGTTCATCGCATCGACCGCATCCCAGGCGGCTTTGTAGCTCAGGCCCACCGCTTTGGCCGCCTGGGTCAGGGTGCCGGTGCGCCCGATCTGCTCGAGCAGCTCGATCCGGTAGCCGCCGAGGAAGTTTCGGCCCTTGCGATCGAGCCACAACTGTCCGGTCAGCCGCATCGGCTGGGCTCTATGGGTGCTCATAGTCGCTCGCGCAGTGATGACACATCGTTATAAAGCAAACTATATAACGAAATGGGCGGCAATGGGAACCGCTGTGCAACGGCGCATCGGCGCGGCTGCATCGGATCGCGCCATGAGGCGGCGGCGGGCTGGCGTAACGGTTGCGGTGAGGCGGGCGGCCGCACCCGCCTGTGCAGGGCCAGGCGAGGCAGGCCGACGGGCGCCACGCCGGTGAGCGCATCGATCGCGCCGGCGGAGCTCGCCGTGAGAACAAGCTCGGCGGCCCGGGGCCGCGTGGCCGCGGCGGCAGCGAGGCGCTCAATGAAACCCGTGTTGCGGCGGTTGCGAGAAGCAGTCTTCGAGCCTCATGCCGCCGCCCAAGAGGACACTCTCTGCGCTGCGATACCGTTTGCGGAAAACATCGAGCCCGCCGATCTTGCCGCGACGGCCGCTCTTGACCTCAAGGGCGCAGATGCGCCGGCCGCGCGCGAGGATGAAGTCGACTTCGCGATCGCCCTCGCGCCAGCAGGTCACGCTCCAGCCCGGCCCTTGCAGGCCATTCAACACGTGGTCGCCGACCGCGTTCTCGACGAGCCGTCCCCACCGGGCACCGCCGGCGGGGAGCCTCGGACTGCGCCGATAACGACAGAGCGTTCACCAGGGCATTCTTCCACAGGACGAACTTCGGACTGCTCGCGCGCTGCCGTGTCGTCCCGCGGGACAACAGGCCAAGACCGGTTGCCGGCCGGGCGATCCCGAGTACGCGCAGGTACGCGGCGAGCGTGGTCGTATTGCCGGCGTCCTGCAGTGGCCCCCGCATCGGGTTGTACGGGAGGATCTGCGCAGGATACGCGGCGGCGAGCGCCAGGAGCTGCCTCAGGAGCGCCGGTCTGGTGATACGCTGCAATGCGAGCACCTCTCGTGCCGGCACCGTCTCGATCAGCGAGCCCGCAACGTGGCGCTTCCAGAGCGCCTCGTCATTCGTGAGGGCGGCCGCGCCGGGGTAACCGCCGAAATAGCGCCACGTCGTGAGGCCCCAGCCGAAGGCGCTGCGGCACTCCGGCCAGGACCCGTGCGGGCAGCGGTGCGGCCGGAACCGGCCGCTCAGGGACTCGGTGAGGCCCGGTTGGACCCACAGGGCCGACGATCCCAGGAGAATCGGCAGGACTTGACCGCCGGTGCATCGCTGTTCGTCCCACAGCCGTTTCACGACCTCGCTCCAGCCGTGCACCGTCTGGATCTCATCGAGGATCCGCAGCGATCGTTGGTCGTGCGCGGGCGAGATCCGCTCGGCGACTCGCCCGTGCGTCTCGATCCACTTAGGCCCCGGTGGCAGGGGCAGGTCCGCGCCGGTGCGCGCTGGCCAGCCCCGCGTCTCGATGAGCTGTTGTGCCGCGGTGGTCTTGCCAACCTGACGCGGCCCGGTCATGACCTGAATGAGTGGCGGGTCACGCCAGCAGGCGGCGAGCCGCTCGCCGACGATGGCGCGTGCGTAAGCCCTGGCGCAGGGTGGAGCCGGATGCGCCGGCTGTCCCATGGACTCACGGGTTGAGTACTGTTCCGCACTCATTGATTAAATAGAGTTCAAAGGGATTCGATTGTGATTGCAAGTCGATGATTATCATGGTTTTAATGCGCCGGTTGCCGCCGAGGCCCTGCGCCTGACGCAAGGCTCGACGTCGTTCCGAGGTCGAGTGAAACGCGCTGCGTCGCGGGGAGGGCGGTGCGCTGCGTTGGTCAGCCCATCGCAGGACGTCGCGTTGCCTGATGCGTTGCGCAGGCGCGGCGCCAAATGTTCCGCGGCAGTGGCGAGCATTGCGTCGCGTGCTTTCTGCTTGGCGTGCCGGTGGCCGGTGCGGAAGATTCCGGCACATCAACGCCGTCCCGCCGGCGCATACGTATTCAGCTCCTGGGCTGCCGACCGCGCCCAGAATCGTCACACTTTTCACAGCCTTCCGGGCATACTCGCCGCACACGCTGCGATCGACCGCGGCCCGAGCGGGCCCGCAGGAGAGTCGCGCGCCGCGATCAGGCGCCTGAGGCGCAGGCTTTCAGCCAGAGATCTGTGGGGGATCGGAATGACTAAAGGCAATACGGGGCTCGTGGTCGCGCTCACGTTCGTGGCGACCCTGGGCGGGCTGCTGTTCGGCTACGACACGGCGGTGATCTCCGGCGCAGTGAGCGCCATCGATCACTACTTCATCGATCCGCAGCATCTGGCGCAGACCGCCGCGAGCAGCCTCTCGGGCTGGACCATCGCGAGCGCGCTGCTCGGGTGTGTGGTCGGCTCGGCGGTGGCCGGCGGGGTCTCGACCCGCTTCGGGCGCAAGGGCGCGCTCATCGTGGCGGCGCTGCTGTTCCTCGTCGGCTCGATCGGCTCGGCGGTGCCGGAGCTCGGCCTCGGGGTGATCGGCCAGATGGGCCCGGCGGCGCTCACCCCCTTCATCTGCTACCGCATCCTCGGCGGGGTGGGCGTCGGCATGGCCTCGATGATCTCCCCGCTCTACATCGCGGAGATCGCCCCGAGCGAGATCCGCGGTCGGCTGGTCTCGTTCAACCAGCTCGCCATCGTCATCGGCATCCTGCTGGTGTACTTCGTCAACTGGTTCATCCAGTCGCTCGGCTCGCCGCAGTGGTACCTCGATACCGCCTGGCGGCTGATGTTCGCCTCCGAGGCGGTGCCGGCGCTGCTGTTCCTGGTGCTGCTCGCCTTCGTGCCGGACACGCCGCGCTGGTTCGTGATGCGCGGACGCAATGAGGAGGCGCTCGCGCAGCTGACGCGGGTCAACGGGGAGGAGCGCGCCCGCACCATCCTCGCCGACATCCAGCGCTCGCTGCACGTGCGCAGCGAGCGGCTGCTCGCCTTCGGGATGCCGGTGCTGCTGATCGGCATTCTGCTGTCGGTGTTCCAGCAGCTGGTCGGCATCAACGCGGTGCTCTACTACGCGCCGCTGATGTTCAAGAACCTCGGCGCCTCGACCGACTCGGCGTTCCTGCAGACGGTGGTGGTCGGCGCGGCGAACGTGCTGTTCACCTTCGTGGCGATCGCCACGGTGGACCGGCTCGGGCGCAAGCCGCTGCTGGTGATCGGCTCGGTCGCGATGGCCGCGGCGATGTTCCTGCTCGGCGGATTGTTCGATGCGCGCGCGGTGGGCGTGTGGGCGCTGGTGGCGGTGGTGGCCTACATCGCCGGCTTTGCGCTCTCCTGGGGCCCGGTGGTGTGGGTGCTGCTGTCTGAGATGTTCCCCAACTCGATCAAGGGCAAGGCCATGGCGATTGCGGTCGCCGCGCAGTGGATCGCGAACCTGTTCGTGTCCTGGTCGTTCAAGGTGCTCGACGGCAACGGCTGGCTCAACCTGCACTTCCATCACGGCTTCGCCTACTGGATCTACGGGGCGATGAGCGTGGGATCGGCGATCTTCGTGGTGCGCTACGTGCCCGAGACCAAGGGGCGCACCCTGGAGTCGATCCAGGAGCTGTGGCAGCACCACCGCCGCGACAGCGCGGTCGCCGCGGTGTCGGCCGAAGAGTGATTGGCGCGCGGGGCGGCGCCGCGCAGGCGCCGCCCCGTCGAGAGGGCCGCGGCGCGACCGCGGCGGCCATCCCGTTGATTTCGTTCCAACAGCCGCGTTGCCTCGCGGCAACGCGCGCACCTCTGCCACTGGCCGTCGGCGCCTCGCGACACGAGGAGTATAGTCCGTCGGCGGTAATCCACGTCACAGAGGGGTAACAGCCATGACGATCCGGATCGACAATCAGGAGAACCGCTGCGTTACGACGTCCACGGTCGGTTATATGTGTCTGGCCTTGACGCTGTGGATGGCGTCCATGACCACCGCCGGATGGTATGACCGCATGTATGCCCACGGCACCTCGTTGCTGCTGCCGATGGCCCTCGGCCTGGGCGTGATGGGCCTCCTCGCGCACCTTCGCTCGCGCAGTCTCGATGCGGTCGTGTTCTTCGCCAGCGCGCTGCTGCTGTGGAGCGCGCACGCGGCCAGCGCCATGGGGCCCGGGGAGCCGGCGAGCTACACCGGCTGGTACTGGGCGGTGTGGGCGGTGTTCTTCGGCTACGTGTGGCTCGGCTCGTTCCATGCCTCGCTCCCGCGGCAGCTGTTTCTGCTCGGCCTGACGCTGCTGCTGCTGTGCGGGGCGCTGCACCTGTGGACGCAGCTCGCGTTCTTCCGCGTGATCGGCGGCTACATCGGGTTGATCACCGCGCTGCTCGCGGCGCTGGTGTCGGCGGGCGGGTTCATCACCTTCGGCAAGGAGATGCGCAACCCCAACGATGATCATCAGGCGGCGAGTCAGCAGCCGCATGCGGCCTGACCGGCAGGGAAGGCGCTGAGGAGGACGGCGCGCCGCCTCGCGGCGGCGCGCCGCTGCCGGTTCAGCGCCGCGCGCCCTCGCGGCGGCGCCTGCGGTCGATGCGCTCGACGCCGATGTTGATCACCTGCAGCATGGCGGCGCGGGCCGCTGTTGCATCGGCGGCCTCGATGGCATCGACCAGCGCGGCGTGCGCGTTGACGGTGGTCTCGTGATCGGAGGGCGCATCGACCGGCGAGCTGTGCATGAAGGAGGCGAGCAGCGCGGTCTCGATGACGCCGGCCACCGAGCGCATCATGGGGTTGCCGGTGGCATCGCCGATCACCAGGTGAAAATCCAGGTCCGCCGCGGCGAAGCTCTGGCGGGTGTGGCCGCTACGCCCCATCTCCCGCACGCACTCGCGCAGCCGCGCCAGGTGCGCGCTCGAGCGGCGCTCGGCGGCGAGCGCTGCGGCGGCCGGCTCGAGCGCGCGGCGCACCTCGACCAGGCAGTGCATGAACCGGTCATCGAACCCCAGGCGCACCCGCCAGGCGAGCACGTCGGCATCGAAGTAGTTCCAGTACATCCGCTCGCGCACCCGCGTGCCGACGCGGGTCTTGGAGACGAGGAAGCCCTTGGCGGCGAGGGTCTTCATGACCTCGCGGATCACCGTGCGCGAGACCTGGAAGCGCTCGATGAGCTGCGGCTCGGGCGGCATGTTGCCGCCGCTCGGGTAGCGGCCCTCGAGCAGCTCCATGCCGAGCGTGGCGGCGATCTGATCGTGGCTGGATCCGGCCCGCTCGAGGGCGAGGCGGCTCAGCCGCGGCAGCGGATGCGCCATGGCGGGTGCGAGGGCGGGTGAGGCCGGGCGCTCATCGGATACGTGACCCCCCGTCACGCAGGAAGGAGTGCGGTGCCGCCTTATAATACGGCCACCCGGGGAAAGCGGACAAGCAAGGCGGAACCATGAGCGAGCAGGTGGAGATTACGCGCCGCGGCGCGGTATGCGAGCTGCGGCTGAACCGACCTGACAAGCGCAACGCGCTGACGCTGCAGATGTATGAAGCGTTGCATGGGGCGCTCGCCGAGGCGGAACGGGACGCGGCGGTGCGGGTGGTGCTCTTTTCGGGGGCCGGGACGTGCTTCACCGCGGGCAACGATCTGAAGGATTTTCTCGCCGGCCCCGCGTTCGATGATCCGCAGCATCCCACGGTGCGCTTCGTGCACGCGCTGCCCGCCTTCAGCAAGCCATTGGTGTGCGCGGTGCACGGCCCCACGGTCGGCATCGGTGTCACGATGCTCCTGCACTGCGACCTGGTGCTCGCCGCCGAGCGCAGCACCCGCCTGATGCTGCCGTTCGTGCAGCTCGGGCTCGTGCCCGAGGCGGCGAGCACGCTGCTGCTGCCGCGCCTGGTGGGGCCGCAGCGCGCCGCCGAGCTGCTGCTGCTCGGCGAGCCGTTGGATGCGCCCACGGCGCGCTCCTATGGCCTCGTCAACCGCGTGGTGGACGATGAGAGCCTGATGGAGGAGGCCCGCTCGCTGGCCGCTGCGCTCGCCGAGCGGCCGCCCGAGGCGCTCAGGCGCACCAAGCGGCTGCTGCGGCTCGATCCGGCGGGCGAGATCCGCGAGCGCATGCACGTTGAGGTCAGCGAGTTCAGCGCGTGCCTCAAGGGCGAGGAGTTCGCCGCCGCGGCGCGGGCCTTTTTCGGCAAGCCGCGCCGGGGGCCGTGATGAGCGGACCGATCGATGCCGAGGCCCGCAATTTCCGCAACGCGCTCGGCGCATTCGCCACCGGCGTGACCATCGTGACCACCCGCGACGGGCAGGGGCGCGACGTCGGGCTCACCGCGAGCAGCTTCAATTCGGTGTCGCTGAACCCGCCGATGGTGCTGTGGAGCCTGGCGAAGGATGCGGCGAGTCTGCCGGCGTTCATGCAATCGACGCATTTCGCGGTGCACATCCTCGCGGTCGATCAGGAGGACCTGTCGCTGCGCTTCTCGGCGCGCGGCGCGCAGAAGTTCGCCGGCCTCGCCCTCGAGCGCGGGCTTGCCGAGGTGCCGCTGCTGCCGCAGTGCTCGGCGTGCTTTCAGTGCCGCACGACCTTCCGCTACGAGGGCGGGGACCACATGATCTTCGTCGGCACGGTCGAGCGGTTCGAGCACACCGGGCGGGCGCCGCTGGTGTTTCACGGCGGCGGCTATGCGCTCGCGGTCCGCAAGCCCGTGGCCGAGCCGACGGGCGAGCCCGAGCCGGACAGCAGCTTCAGCCAGGACTTCCTCATTTATCTGCTCGCCCGGGCCCACTTCCAGCTGTTCCTGCTGCTGCGGCGCGACCTGGCACGCTATGGCCTCAGCGAGGACCAGTGGTTCGTGCTGAGCATCCTGGCGGCCTCGCGCGAGCGCGCCGTGGCCGAGCTCGACGCGATGCTCTGGTCCACGGGCAAGCGGGCGACCTACGAGCTGCTCGCGAGCCTCACGGCCGCCGGCTTCGCCGAGCTGCAGGGCGGCTATGATCCGCAAGCGCGCGTCACCCTCACGGACAAGGGACGGGGCGCCGTGATCGAACTGGTGGCGGCGGCGAAGGCCGCCGAAGAGCATGCCGAGCGCAGCCTCGGATCGGCCGAAACGCACATGCTCAAGCGCTCGCTGCGCGCGATCATCCGCGAGACCGATCCGGGCGCCCCGACGCTGCTGGCGCCTTTGCATCCGGAGTGATTCCTTGAACGAGATCAGCCCCAGTGTCCCCGACTTCCAGGCCCGATTGGGCGAGGTGCAGCGCATTGCGCGCGAGGTCGCCGCGCGGCATGCAGCCGATGTCGATGCGCGCAGCCGCTTCCCGGCCGAGACCCTGGCGGCGCTGCGCGAGGCGAGGCTCCTGAGCGCCCCGGTGCCGCGGGAGCTCGGCGGCGGCGGCTGCACCATCCGGGAGCTCGCCGAGATCTGCTCCACGCTGGCCCGCTCGTGCGGCTCGAGCGCCATGGTCCTGGCCATGCACTACGTGCAGGTGGCGTGTCTGGTGCGCCACGGCGGTGCCGAGCCGTTGTTGCGCGGTTATCTCACCGAGCTGGTCCGAGAGCAGCGCCTGGTGGGCTCGATGACCTCCGAGAACGGGACCTTCGGCGAGATGCGCGCGAGCCTGTGCGCCGTGCAGCGTGACCAGGGGCGCTTCGCGCTGAAGAAGGACGCGACCACCGGCTCGTACTGCGCTGAGGCCGATGCGATCCTGGTCACGGCCCGGCGCGGCCCCGAGGTCCCGCAGACCGACCAGGTGCTGGTGCTGCTGCGCCGCGGCGATTACCGGCTCAGCGCCACGGGCAGCTGGGATGCGATGGGCATGCGCGGCACCTGCAGCCCGGGCTTTCAGCTCGATTCGGCAGGCGATGAGGCGCAGATCCTGCCGTGCCCGTTCGCCGATATTGCCGCGCAGACCATGGTGCCGTACTCCCATGTGCTGTGGGCGAGCGTCTGGTGGGGCATCGCGGCCGATGCGCTCGCGCGCGCCGCGCACCTGGTGCGCGATCTGGCCAAGCGCAGCCCCGGGCACCTGCCGGGCAACGCGGTGGCCCTCGCCGCGGCGTTCGCCGAATCGCAGGCCCTGCGGCACAACTGGATGACGCTCGCCGCCGAGCTCGATGCGCTCGAGGCCGAGGGTGCGGCCGGGCGCAGCGCGCTCGGCTCGATCGGCTGGGCGCTGAAGCTCAATCACCTGAAGGTCGCCGCCTCCGAGGCCGCCGCGCGCATCGTGCATCAGGCGCTGCAGGTCACGGGCATCCTCGGCTACAAGAACGACACCGCCTACAGCGTGGCGCGCCACTACCGCGACGTGCTCTCGGCCTCGCTCATGATCTCCAACGGGCGCATCCTCGCCAAGAGCGCCTCGATGCTGCTCGTCTTTCAGGAGCCCTGAGCGGCGCGCGAGCGGAACTTCCGCAGCTCATTTTCCGCGCGCTGCCGAATGGCTCAGCGCCGCGCTGAGAGGCGCGTCTGGAAGCTCGAGCGCGACCTCGAGGAACCGAGCGGTGAGCGTGCTCTGCCCGCGCCCGTCGTGCACCGCGAGAGCGCGTTGTCCAGCGGAGCAATCGGTGGGCGCTCACCAAGCCAGTCCTGCCGGCGAGCACCGGGCGAAATGCCGCCGCAGGGACTGATGCGATTGCCGCAGCCGCACTCCAGAAGGCGCCGCGCTTGCGGCGCGGCAAGCGCGTCAGCCGTGTCGCGCACCGCGCTACAAAATATCCTATCAGTATTATACTCATAGGACTGTCCTGAGTGGACTGTCCTATCGGTGAAATGCGATGAACCCGTTCCAATATGGCGCCGAGCTCAAGCCCAGCCAGATGGTGAATCGCAAGTCCGAAATTCGTGACGTGACGCGCGCCTTGATGGAGCACGGACGGGTCTTTCTCCTGGGCCCGCGGCGCTTCGGGAAAACGGCGATTTTGCGGGCGGCGAGTGCGGCGGCGGAGCGGCAGGGCGCCATCGTGATCCGGCTGGATGCGGAAGCCTACCCCGGGGTCGACGGCTTGGTGCGCGCCCTGGTGCTGGAGAGCGCCCGCAAGCTCAAAAGCGATGTGACCCAGACGGGCGAGAAGATCTTACGGTTCTTTTCCCGCCTGCGCCCGGTCATCAGCTACGACGCGGCGGGCAACAGCTGGAGCGCAAGCCTCCATGCGCCCCCGGCGGCCGGGGCCGATCAGACCCCGATGTTCATCGAGGCGATCGATGGACTCGCGCGCCTGGCGGCGGCAGCCAGACAGCCGACTGCGATCGCGATCGACGAGTTCCAGAAGGTGATCGAACTCGGCGGCGAGACCACCGAGGCGCAGATCCGCGCGGCCATGCAGCGTCACACCGCGCTCGGTTTTATCTTGGCGGGCTCGAAAACGACTCTGCTCAACGACATGACATTGAATCCCGCGCGGCCATTTTACCGGCTGGGCATCCGGCATTTTCTCGGCCCGTTGCCGCGTGAGGAGTTCGTCCATTTCATTACGCGCGGTTTTGAAGGAGGTCACTACCGTGTCGAGGCCAGGGCGGTGCAGGACATCCTCGATCTCGCGCAGGACGTGCCGTACAACGTCCAGGCCTTATCCAGTGTCGCGTGGGAGCTCCTGGGCGAGGAAGGAGGGGATGCTCTCACAGCGAAGCTCATCCTGCGGGCGCTCAAATTGCTGGTCGAGCGCGACGGGCCATTTTACCTGACCGTCTGGAACGGTCTGACGACCGTTCAGCAACGTGTGCTCGCGGCAGCGGTCCATCAGCGGGGCGTCGCGATGACTTCGGGCTCGGTGACGCAAAAATATCGGGTGTCGGCCAGCACGATGAGCAAGACCCTGAAGTTCCTGGAGAACCGCGAAATCCTGCGACGGGAGGAGCAGAAGGACTCTTTCCGCTGGCGCCTCGAAGACCCGTTCTTTGCCGCTTGGCTGCGGGACTGAGGGCGGGCACTGCCGCGCTCAGACCGCGCTCGCGCGCACCGCGCAGCGGGTGCGCGGTCTGGCCAAGCGCAGCCCCGGGCACCTGCCGGGCAACGTGGTGGCCCTCGCCGCGGCCTCCGCCGAGTCGCAGGCCCTGCGGCACAACGGGATGACGCTCGTCGCCGAGCTCGATGCGCGCGGGGCCGAGGGTGCGGCCGGGCGCAGCGCGCTCGGCTCGATCGGCTGGGCGCTGAAGCTCAATCACCTGAAGGTCGCCGCCTCCGAGGCCGCCGCGTGCATTGTGCATCAGGCGCTGCAGGTCACAGGCATACTCGGCTACAAGAACGACACCGCCTACAGCGTGGGCGCGCCGCTACCGCGACGGGCTCTCGGCCTCGCTCAGGATCTCCAACGGGCGCATCCTCGCCAAGCGCGCCTCGGCGAGGCTCGCTCTGAGACTCTCGAGCTCGCGCGGTCGGTGGCCAGCGCGATCGCGGCTGTGCGCTGCAGGGCGGGGCACCTCATCATCTTCCAGATCGGGCCCGACTATCGGTTCCGTGTACATCTCTTACTGAAGCGGTAAGAGTTGTGCGAATTGAGAATTGTGCTAGACTACACGAATATTACTAAATCAGTAAATTCTGTGTCGGATAGAATATATTCAAATATTCGATCTCTCAGCGGCAACCAGGCGCGCCTGGTGCTGGCCCTGCTCGAGGAAAACGAGAAAGGCATCGATCCTGCCGGGGTTATGCGGCGGCTCGGCGTGAGCCGCGGCTACGCCTTGAAGCTCCTGCATGAACTGACGGTCAAGGGCTGGCTGCATCGACAGGCACCGGCGCGCTACCGGATCGTGCCCCCGGAGTGGGGCCCTCATCGGCTCCCCAGCCTTGATGTGCATGCGGCGGCCCTCGCTCATGCGCCGGATGGCTATGTGGGACTGGCGTCGGCGGCCAGCCTCCACGGGCTCACAACCCAGCACCGGCGCGTCACTTTCGTCCTGCTCGTGCGGCGCAAACGGGAGGTCGAACTCAACGGCTCCACCATCCGCTTCGTACTCGTGAAGCCAAAGCACGTGTTCGGCACAGAACAATGTCTCGAGCTCGGCGAAAAGATCACCGTGTCCGATCCCGAGAAGACCGCCCTCGATTGCCTTGAGTACGGCATCGGCACCTTCGATTTCTCGGAGCTCACCGCGATCGTCGCGCGGGTGCTCCGCCGCGGCAAATGGGAGCGACTCGTGGAGTACCTCCGTCGCTTCGACAGCGGTCCGCTCGCGCGCCGGCTCGCGACGCTCATGACGCTCGCGAAGCTCTCGTATCCGCAAAGCACACTAGAAGCACTCAGCTCCTTTTCGGTTCCCACGACCCCTATTCGCCTCGACCCGACGCGGCCGGCCTCGCGCACCGATCCGCTCAATCACCGGTGGGGCGTTCGCGTGAACGTCCCCCCGTCCGATCTCTTCCACATCTGACGTGCTCACTAAACCCCAGCTCGCGCGTTTCGTTCATAGCTCAGGCGTAGACGATCCGAGCTTCGCCGAGAAGGAAGTCGTCCTGACCTACCTGCTGCAGCTCCTCGTCGAGCGCGGCTTCATCGATCGCGTCGTGTTCAAGGGCGGGACGTGCATCCGCAAGATGCTGCTGGGCAACCGCGGCCGTTTCTCGACGGATCTGGATTTTACCGCGCGTATCGAAGTGCCCGATCCCGATGGGGAGATCCTCGCACTCGCCGAGGTGCTAGAGGAATCGTTTCACGGGATTCGGTTTCGACTCAAACTCGGTAACGAGAAGGAATGGCGAAGCGCCGAAGGCACGACTTGGGCCGTCTACCCGACTTACGAGCACGGGCTCGGGAGCGGCTCCATCAAGTTTGAAGTCAGCCTTCGCGAAACGCCGATCATCGCGCCGACGCTCGTACCCCAACTCGGCCAAGCCTATTTCGCGCACCTCGAGTTCGCGCCAGCGCCCATTCCGTGCCTCCACGAGTGCGAACTCATTGCTGAGAAGCTACGTGCAGCGTATCAGCGGCGCAAGGCTCGCGACATCTACGATCTCGCTGTGTTTGCTAATCGACCGCGCAACGAGGCGCTCATTCGCAAGGCGCTCATTCTCAAGCTATGGAATGTTCGCACCCGCTTCGATGCGGCGGCGTTCGATGCGCGCCTTCAGGAGAAAGAGCACTATGACTGGGACGATCTGTTCAGCCTGATTCCCAAGCGAGACCGGGAGACACCTGAGGTATTGCTAGGGCGCGTACGACGCGGATTCTCTTTTCTCGCAGCCCTCACGGATGCGGAAGCGGAGCTTGCTGCCGATGCAGCTCAGAGTGCGTATTCCGCGCAAAGTGATCAGTGATTCCAGCCGATCGTGAACGGTCGGCCTGTGTCGGCAGCCGGAGCCGCCGACGCTTCCGGAGTGTTCACGATGAGGACCGGCGCGGGACCGGCGGCAGGG
>JAKAXA010000052.1 GCA_021816775.1 Pseudomonadota bacterium | reverse complement strand
CCGATCTAATACATGGTCCCATGGGCGCTGGATAGCCCCGGCTTGGGGCAGCGGAACGGGATTTTGACGGGCGTCAGTCGCGAGAGGTGAGGCGGTGACGCCGGCGACGTTGCCGGGCGACAACAAGCACGGAACATCCCCGGCGTGCGTGCCGAAGGCAGCATCGAGGCTGAGCCGGCGGGGCCCTGTGGAACGATCCGATCGGTCTGGGCCACGAGCAAACCTCGAGCCTGGCGTTCAGCGCATCGCGCCCGGCACCCCATCGTGCTCCGTCGGAAGCCCTTGCGGCAGAGCGCCTCCCGTCCGTTTGCCACCACGCACGAGCCCGGGCGATGACCTGTTGCATGGGCTGCGGGCCGCAATCCCGACCGACCTGCCCAGGGCCAGGAGAGCGCCCGTTCGCAATTTCGCGGGGGAAACCCTTGGACAAGTCGCCGGCCTCGTCGAACGACTCGTTGCACTCATCACCCTGGCCCGTGAGAGACCAGACTGGCGAGGCCGCCCATACGGCAAGCGCGCTCCGCGCGGCCAAGCCTCACACCGGTGCGGCTGCCGAGCCGCAACAGGGAGGCCTTCCTCCCATCCCGTCGAGCGTGTCTGCGCGCATTGCTTGGCCATCCGCGCTTAGGCGCGATGCGGCCGCCGCGGGCACGAGCGTGCCGCAATCCCTGTTGGCGTCGGCTATTTGCGTCGTAAGTCATTGACTCTACTAACTATTGGCATGACAATTCAATTGCATTACTGTGCGGGTGTCGCCCCTGGAGAACCGCCGTGACTGCCGCTGCCGTGACGCTCGTCGCCGAATCAACACTGACCGACCGTTACCAGACGACGGTGCCGGACCCGATCCGCCGGGTGCTGAAGCTCGGTAAGCGCGACAGATTGCGTTACTGCGTCCAACCCGATGGCGCAGTGGCCCTTGAGCGAGTATCGCCACAGGACGCGCAGGACCCGGCCCTCGGGGAATTTCTGGCCTTTCTGTCCCGCGACCTGCAAGCACATCCCGATCGGCTGCAAGCATTCGATGGGCGCCTGCGCGAGCGTATCCAGGCACTCCTCGGGCAGGTCCACGTCGGCCTCGACAAGCCGTTATCGCCGGACGATGAATGACGTCCCAGCATCGCGCAGCGCCGTTCGTCGTCAACGGCTGGTCGATCTTCGCACACCCGCTGTTCCTTGAGCAGCTCGAG
This sequence comes from Pseudomonadota bacterium, assembly GCA_021816775.1. GTDB lineage: Bacteria > Pseudomonadota > Gammaproteobacteria > Steroidobacterales > Steroidobacteraceae > 13-2-20CM-66-19. The sequence goes on along the minus strand of JAKAXA010000052.1, from coordinate 16,619 downwards.
GCGTTGATCATCCAGGTCGAAGCCCTGAGGCGGAAGGATCCCCTCGGCTGTGCTCGCAAGAATGCAACGCAGCGGCTCGCGGCGATCGCCAAGCTCGTATTTGAGAGCATTCCTCGCGATCCGACCGCCGCACAGTTCCGGCAAGGCGACTCGCTGGGCCCGAACCACAAGCACTGGTATCGAGCAAAGTTCTTCATGCAATACCGGCTATTCTTTCGATTCCACCTCGAGAGCAGGCTCATCGCGCTGGGCTGGGTGAACGACGAAGAGACAAAGCGTGCAGACGGCGCGAAGGACGACGCGTATCGGATCTTCTCCAAGATGCTCGCTGCGGGCCGTCCGCCCGATGACTGGGACGGGCTGCTCAGGGAATGTCATCTGGCGTGCGCTCGAACGACGCAGATGAAGGAACTCCTCGTCGATACCCTGAAGTAGCTCTCCTGCGGCGGCAACGCAACGCGCTCGAACGCGCGCGAGCCCGTCGGCCAGCAGCCAATTGCGCAGGGCCCGTGCAACGCATCCGAGATGACTCGGATTGCAGCGCAGCGTGGGCCACCGCCGCCTGCGGCGCACTGCGCGCGGCCCGCCTCGGGCCGCGCGCGGACGCCGCGGTCTCAGCGAGTGCCGGAGCGGATCAGGCCGTGGTAGCGCAGCAGCGGCCCGATGCGCGGATTGCGGCCGTAGAAGCTGCGGAACATCTGCCAGTACCCCTCCGTGTGCCCGCGCGAGAGGATCAGGTCGCGGAAGCGCTGCCCGTTGGCGCGGGTTGGACCGCCGTGGCTGAGGAACCAGTCATAGGCGTCATCGGCGAGCATCTCGGTCCAGAAGTACGAGTAGTACCCGGCGGCGTAACCGCCGCCCCAGATATGCGGGAAGAAGCTCGAGCGGTACCGCGGAGGCACGTCCGCAAGCGCCATGCCGGTGCGCTTGAGCGCCGCGCGCTCGAACGTGTCGGCATTCTCGAGCGGCGCGCTCCACGGCAGCGTGTGCCACTGCATATCGAGCTCGGCGGCGGCGAGCTCCTCGCCCACGCTGTACCCGGCGTTGAAATTGCGCGCCCGCAGGATCTTGTCCATCAGCGCCACGGGCATGGGCTTGCCGGTGCGGTCATTGAGCGCGTAGTGGCGCAGCACCGCCGGATAGAGCGCCCAGCGCTCATCGAACTGCGAGGGGAACTCCACGAAATCCCGCGCCGTGTTGGTGCCGGAGAGGCTCGGATACACCTCATCGGCGAACAGGCTGTTCAGCCCGTGGCCGAACTCGTGAAACATCGTCACCGCATCGCCGATGCTGATCAGCGCCGGGCGCCCGGGCGCAGGCTTGGTGAAGTTCGCAACGTTGTACACCACCGGCAGGTGGTGCAGCAGCGTCGACTGCACCACGAAGTTGTCCATCCAGGCGCCGCCGGACTTGTTGGCGCGGCGGAAGTAATCGAAATAGATGAGGCCGAGCGGCTTGCCGGTGTCGTCGTACACCTCGAACACGCGCACGTCTTTCTGATAGACCGGCAGGTCGTGGCGCTCCTTGAAGGTGATGCCGTAGAGCCGGTGCGCGAGGTAGAAGAGCCCGCGCGTGATGACGTTGTGCAACACCAGGTAGGGCCGCACCTCGGCATCGCTCAGGTGGTAGCGGGCCGCCTCGGCGCGGTTGACGTAGTACTCCCAGTCCCACGGGCGCAGGCGGAAGCGCCCGCCGTCGTGGCGGATCTGCGCCTGCAGGATGCGCGCCTCGCGGTGAACGGCGGCCACGGTGGGCGGCACCAGCTGGGCGAGGAAGTGCTCGACCGCCGCCGGGGTGTGCGCCATCTGGCTCTGCAGCCGGTAGGCGGCGAAGTCCGGGTAGCCGAGCAGGTGCGCCTTCAGCGCGCGCAGCCTGGCCATCTCCTCGATGGTGCGCCGGGTATCGTCGCTCCCGCCGTGCTCGGTGCGGTCCCACGAATGCTCGAACAGCGCATGGCGCACAGCGCGCTCGGACAGATAGGCGAGCGCCGGCTGCTGCGTCGTGCTCTGCAGCGTGATCACCCACTTGCCCGGCATACCGCGCGCCGCGGCGGCGTGGGCTGCGGCCGCGATCATCCCGGGGGTGAGCCCGGCGAGCTCGCTCCTGCGGGTGATCACGAGCGCCCCGGCATCCGTGGCGGCGAGCAGCTTCTGCTGGAACTGCGTCGTCAGGCGCGCCAGGCGATCGTTGATCGCGGCGAGGCGGCGCTTGGCGGCCGGCGCGAGCAGCGCGCCGTTCATCACGAAGCGGCGGTAGTAGAGGCGCACCAGCGCGTGCGCCTCCGGGACGGACTGCAGCGCCGCGCGGTGCAGGTACACCGCCTTGAGGCGCGCGAACAGCTTCGCGTTGAGATAGATGGCGTTGTCGAGCTCGGCGAGGGGCGCGGCCTCCTCGGCCTGCACCTTCTGCAGCGCCGGATCGGTGTTGGCCGAGGTGAGCGCGTTGAACACGCCCATCACGCGATTGAGCAGCCGGCCCGAGGCCTCGAGCGCGACCAGCGTGTTCTGGAAGGTCGGCGGCGCGGGATTGTCGGCGATGCGCACAATCTCGGCGCGCTCGCGCCGGATGCCCGCATCGATCGCCGGCTTAAAATCCGCATCCCGGATCAGATTGAACTGCGGCGCCTGGAACGGCAGCGGGCTCGGCTGCATGAGCGGATTGCCGGCGGCCTGGGCGGCGCCGGCGAGCGCCCAGGCGAGCGCCGCGGCGTACGCCGCTCGAGTACGGATCCTCCCCCTCATCACACATCTCCTCGGGCTCAGGTGGCGCGCCGCGTTCGAGTGCTGATGGCGCGGCTGCGCGCGAAGGCGCGAGTATACGCGAGCTCACCCCCAGCGCGAGCTCGGCGGCCCCGCAGGCCGAGCGGCCCGGCCGGGCTCAGGTCCCGGTATTGCGGCAGGCGGCCGGCCGCACGCCGCGCCAGCAGCGGCGCTCGCCGTAACGGCGCAGCAGCGCCTCGCGCGAGATCGCCACGCGCACGCATCCGCGGCGCAGCACCCCGGTGCGCAGCGAGATCGGATTGGTGGCCATCACCAACATCACCACCAGGAAGTTCTCACCGAAGCGGCGCAGCGCGTGGCCGTGCTCGAGCGGCGGGCGCGGCAAGGTCTCGAACCCGAAACGCCCGAGGATGCGCGAGAGCTGCAGACTCTGGCGCGCGCTCGCCAGGTGCATCTGGGCAGACACCGCCGTCACGGCGCGGCTCTCCGCCGTCTGCGCCAGATGCCGCGCGAGCTCGGCCAGCGACAGATCCATGCACCGCTCGATGCGCCGGGCCCATGCCATCGACGGGCCGTGCGCGCCCATCGGCGGCACGTGCTCGTTCCACAGATGCAGCCGCAGCAGCGTATCGCCGATCTCGACCCGCGTGCCGTCGCCGAGCACGATGCGCTCCTCGGCGCAGCAGCGCTCGGCGCGCAGCAGACAGTCGCGGTGGGTGGTGTACTCGTAGATGCCGTAGTGGCGGCGCAGCTGGCGGTCGAGGCCGAAGATCCAGCGCTTCGGGCGCAGCGCGCGCAGAGAGACCAGCTCGACAGACAAGGCGGATCCTCCTTGCAGATCGGTACCGACCACGACGGCGCGGAACAGCTCGTTCCAGCCTTGCCCGTCGGTCTCAGCCGACCTCCTGCCCCCGGTAGATCACCCTGAGCAGCACCTTGATGCCAAGCGCCACGGGCACTGCCAGAATAGCCCCGGCGACCCCGAAAATCACCCCGCCGCAGAGAAAGCAGAAGATCACGAGCACGGGCCGCAGGTCGGCGGCCCGCCCGAGCAGCAGCGGTCCCACGAACTGGTCGATCGAGATCCTGAGCGTTACGGCATAGAGGGCAAAGGCCGCGACGCCCCACGCCCCGGGGAGCTGCCCGAGCACATTGAGCGCCGTGACCAGGAGCGCAACCGTCGGGCCGAGGAAGGGGATCAGCTCAAGGAGCCCCGTGAGCAGCGCCAGCACCGGCGCATGCGCCAGGCCCAACACCCCGCCGAGGCCGGCTTCGGCGAGGCAGCCGGCATAGAGCGCCACCAGGGCGACGCCGATGAAGTAGCGGCGCGCGAGCGGCACGAACTCGACCCCCGCCTGATGCAACACGTCGCGATGGCGGGGCGGCACCAGCCAGGCGAGCCCGCGCGCGATGCGCGGCGCATCGAGCAGGAAGTACCCGAGCAGCACCACCGTCAGGATCAGCTCGAACACCGCGGCGACGCCCCACATCACCAGCCGCACGGGGCTGCCCGGCCGCGAGAGCCAGGCGTGCAGCGTGTGCGCGAGCGCCGTGGCGATCTGCGCGGCGCTCCAGCGCGTTCCGAGCAGCGCGAATCGATGTGAGCCGAGCACCGCCTCGAGCACCCGCGTGAGGCTCTGCGGCAGCGCGCTCCCCGCGCTCTGCAGCGCCCCGAGGAGCATCGGCGCCCAGAGCCACCCCACGAGCGCCCCGAGCGCAACGAGCACCACCAGCACCGCCGTGGCGCACAGCGCGCGAGGCAGCCCGGTGCGCGCACGCAACCGCTGCACGAGCGGGGTGAACACGAAAGCCACGATCCCGGCGAGCTCGAACGGCAGGAGGATGCCGCGCATCAGATAGAGGAGAACGAGCAGCCCCGCCGCGAGCAGCGCGAGCGCGAGCAGCGGCGGGCTGCGCTCGAGCGGGCGGCTCATGACTCGTACACGCGGCCTCGCCAGCGCACGCGCCCCGTGAGGCGCCAGCGCACGCTGTCGAGAGCCATCAGCGCCCCGATCGTGTACCCGAGCGGAAAGAGCGCGCCGTACCACCAGGCCGTCCTGAAGTGCGCCGCGCCGGCGATGTAGAGCGCGAACAACGCCGCGGAGCCTGTTCCCGCAAGCCCCAAAGCGAGCAGCGCGCCGGGCGCCCCGCGCAGCAGCGCGAGCCCATCGCACAGCGGCAGCACGAGCGAGATCCACGCGAGCAATGCGATCGCCGGCGCGGCGATCGCCGTGCGCAGCGGGCCGCCGAGCACCGGCATCATGTTGCGCGTCAGGCCCGGCCAGAGCGTGCGCCAACCGTCGTACATGCGCGCACGCAGCAGCGCTCCCCCGTCCATGAGCAGCACCCGGAATCCCCGCCGCTTCATCAGGCGCGCGAGCTGCTGGTCCTCACTCAGCGCCGCGCGCACCGCCGAGTGCCCGCCGACCGCCTCATAGGCGCTGCGGCGCAGCAGCATGAACTGCCCGGTGGCCACCGCCTCGCCGCTGTCGGGTGCCTGAATGCGCCGCAGGTCCTGCATGAACGCGAGCACATAGAGCGCGCACGGCAGCATCAGCCGCTCGGCGAACGTGCCGAGCGTATGGCGCGGGGCGAGCGAGAGCAGATCGAGCCGGCGCGCCTCGGCCGCCGCGACCGCGCTCGCCAGCGCCCGCGGCTCGGCCGTCACGTCCGCATCGAGGAAGCACAGCCATTCGGCATCCTCGGGCGCGGCCGCCGCGCCCGTCCAGCAGGCGTGCACCTTGCCCTTCCATCCGGCGGGCAGGGAAGCGGTGGCGAGGAGTTTGAGGCGTCCGTCCGTGGCGGCGAGCTCCGCCACGATCGCGGCGGTGCCGTCGCTCGATTGGTCATCGACCACGATGAGCGCGAAGCGCTCGGCCGGGTAGTGTTGACTCAGAAGCGACTCGACGCAGCGCAGGATGTTGGCCCCCTCATCGCGCGCCGGCACGATGACGGCGACCTGCGGGGCCTGCGCCGCAGGGTCGCGCTCGCGCGGCTGCAGAGCGATGAGCGCGTTGCGCTGCCGGGCGGCGCGCACGATCAGGGCCGCCACCACGGCCAGCCACAGGCCCGAGAGCGCCGTCAGCACGGCCGAACCCGCGTCCCGGATCGCCCTCGCATGCTCACAGGACCGACACCCCCATCGCTTGCGCGGCCCGGCCTGCGGCCCCGCCCCTACGTCAGGGCCGCCTCGGACCGCCCGGCGCCGCGCGTCATGGCCCAATCAAAGAGGCGGCTCGGCCACCCGCCCCCGAGGCTCGCCCCGGTCACCGCCTCCAGCCGGTACGGCGCGCCGGTCAGGATCGACTCCGCGGCCGCCAGCCCGCTGCGCACCGCCGGCCCGATGCCCTCGGCCATGTCGCGCGTGGCAAGGCCCGCCGCATCGCCGGTGATGAAGGCATTGCCGCGGCGCACCACATCCACCCGGCCGCGCAGGTAGTAGCTGTAGCCGCTCGGCTCGTAGTGCGCGCCGCGGGCCAGATCACGGTCGAGTTTCTCCGTCAGGCGCGCCCAATGCTCGTGGATGGTCCGGCCCGAGCGCTTGATGCGCTCGGCCATGCCGCCGATGCCGACGTTGAGCCAGCCGTTCTGCTTCGGCACGTACCAGGCGTAGCCCGGCAGGCCGTGCTCGAAGAACCACAGGTGGCAGTCCGGGTCGCGCCAGTCATACTCGATTTCATGCTCGAGCGTCACGGTCTGCAGCTCCACGGCGCGGGGGTTGACCGGGCGCAACAGCGAGCGGTAGACCGGGCAGCGCGTGCCGCCGGCGCCGATCAGGTAGCGCGCGCGAAACGCATCGTCGATGACGTAGCCGCCGTCCTCCTCGCGGATCTGGCGCACGGTGTGCTGCACCACGGGCGCGCCCGAGCGCTCGAGCAGCCAGGCGTCGAACTCCACGCGCCGGATCGAGTGCTGCACGCAGCGGATGGGCAGGTGCAGTCCCTTGACGTGCAGGTGCATGCGCTCGAAGGTCAGGAAGCGGTGCGGATAGGCGCGGATGTCGATGTCCAGATCGCGCACCACCTCGGGGGTGATCCACCCGGCGCACAGCTTCAGCCGCGGGAAGCTCGCCTGATCGAGCACCAGCACGTCGCGGCCCTCGCGCGCGAGGCGCCAGGCGGCGCTCGAGCCGGCAGGCCCGCCGCCGACGATCAGCACCTCACAGCTGCGCATCGGCCCCTCAGCGCGCGTACAGGTGCGCGCGGGTCATCGGCACGTCGTTGTTCTGGCGCGTGGCAAACAGCACCTGGAACAGCTGCAGCGTGCCGGTGGTGAACCCGGCGATCGAGCCGGCGAGGTACATCCGCCACAGGCGCACGAACTTCGCATCGAACATCCTCTCCACCTGATCGCTCGCGCCCTCGAACAGCTCGAGCCAGTGGCGAAGCGTCTGCGCGTAGTGCAGGCGCAGGTTCTCCACATCGAGGATCGAGAGGTCCCAGGGCTCGAAGATGCGCATCATCTGCCCGAGCGAGGGCGGGCAGGCCCCCGGGAAGATGCGCTTCTCGATCCACGGCTGCAGGGGGGCCGGGTAATTGCGCCCGATGGAGTGGATCAGCCCGCGGCCGTTGCCGCCGAGGGAGCGGGCCACCACCTTGCCCAAGCCCTCGTAGTTCGTGACGCCCACGTGCTCGAGCATGCCCACCGAGACGAACGCGTCGTAGCGCCCGCTGATGTTGCGGTAATCGTCCTGCACGTACTCGACCTGGCCGGCGAGCCCCTCGCGCTCGGCGCGCTCGCGCGCGTAGGCGACCTGCTCGCGGGAGATGTTGAAGGCGCGCACCGTGACGCCGTAGTGACGCGCCATGTGCAGCGCGAAGGTGCCCCAGCCGCAGCCGGCCTCGACGACCCGCTCCCCCGGGCGCAGGCGCATCTTGCGGCACACGTGATCCATCTTGGCCGTCTGCGCCACATCGAGCGTGGCGTCGGCCGTCGGGTAGTAGGCGCACGTGTAGGCCATGGTCTGCCCGAGCCACAGCGCGTAGAACGGGTTGCCGATGTCGTAGTGGTGATGGATGTTGGCGCGCGAGCCGGCGAGGGTGTTCAGGTGCGGGCGGCGCAGGTGCGCGATCAGGCGCGCGAGCCCCGAGGGGCCCGGGGCGCGCGCGCCGGCCACGTAGATCGCCTCCAGCAGGCGCACCAGATCGCCCTCGACCTGGATGCTGCCGTCGCTGTAGGCGTCGGGGAAGTGCACCTGCGGATTGGCGAGGATCGACAGCAGCGTGCCGCGGCTCGGGATGCGCACGCGGCACACCGGCTCGCAGCCCGCCGGCGCGATGCGCTCGCCGTTCCAGAGCACGAATTCGAGCGCGGGATCGCCGAGCCGCGCGAGGAGCTTCGCGAGCAGGCGACCCTCGAGTGAGGAGCCGCTTGCGGCCTCGGTCGCCTCGCGCACCTGCGCCGGCTGGCGCACCGCGGCGTTCGATGAGGTCATCAAGGTCTCGTCACTGGCATTCATGGCGCCTCCTCGCTGGCCTTCGGGATCTCGCCCGTTGGAGGTAATCTAGCATGTCTTGCGCGCCGGCCGCAGTGCGCTCGCGCACCGAGCGCGCCGCTCGGCCAGCCGAATTGTCACTCGAGGGGTGATCTTCTATTCTATGATGGAAGGTCAGCCCAAGCCCATAACAAAAGCGGAACGGCGCTCCGTTTCCGCCGGGGAGGAATTGAGTCATGCCGACCGTCCAGCGTATTGCCCGGGCGCGCGCCCTGCCGTTCATTGCCCTCGGCGCCCTGCTCGGCGCACCGCTTGCCGCCGCCGCGCCGGCACCCATGACCCCGCCCGGCGCGCCCTACGCGGCGCTGCGCTGGCGCAATGTCGGGCCGTGGATCGGCGGACGCGTCGTGGCCGTCGAGGGCGTCGCCCAGGACCCCGACCTCTTTTACATGGGCGGCGTCGACGGCGGCGTGTGGCGCAGCACCGACTACGGCAACCGCTGGGTCAACATCACCGACCGCACGCTCCCCGGCTCGAGCGAGAGCATCGGGGCCATCGCCGTCGCCCCCTCGAACCCGAAGATCCTCTACGTCGGCACCGGCGAGAGCGACATCCGCGGCGATGTGATCACGGGCGATGGGGTGTTCCGCTCGAGCGATGCGGGCAAGACCTGGCAGCGCGCCGGGCTCGAGGACACCCACACCGTCAGCGCCATCGTGGTCGACCCGTCGAACCCGGACGTGGTGTACGTGGCCGCCATGGGCCATGTGTTCAAGCCCAACACCGAGCGGGGCGTGTTCAAGTCCACCGACGGCGGGCGCACCTGGCACAAGGTGCTCTACCTCAACGCGCGCACCGGCGCGATCGACCTGGTGATGGACCCGCACAACCCCGCGGTGCTCTACGCGGCGATGTGGCAGGCGTACCGCACGCCCTGGAAGCTCGATGACGGGGGGCCCGGCAGCGGCCTCTACAAGAGCACCGACGGCGGCGCGCACTGGCAGGAGATCTCGCGCAACCCCGGCTTCCCGCGCGGCGTGCTCGGGCGCATCGGCGTCACGGTCGCGGCCAGCGACCCCAACGTGCTCTACAGCATCGTGCAGGCCAAGCACGGCGGGGTGTTCCGCTCCGATGATGCCGGCGCGCACTGGCGGCGGGTGAACCGCAGCTGGAGCCTGCGCCAGCGCGCCTTCTACTACATGACCCTTTACGCCGACCCGACCGACCCGAACACCGTGTACGCCCCGGAGGTGGACGCGCTGTGGGTTTCGCACGACGGCGGCGAGCACTTCTCGATGCTGCACACGCCGCACGGGGACAACCACATCGTGTGGATCAACCCGCGCAACCCGAAGATCCTGCTCGAGGGCAACGACGGCGGCGCGACCATCTCGACCGACGGCGGCAAGACCTGGAGCAGCGAGCACAATCAGCCGACCGGCCAGTACTACCACGTGGCCCTCGACACCCAGTTCCCGTTCAATCTCTACGGCGCGCAGCAGGACGAGGGCTCGTACGAGGGCCCGAGCTCGACCCCCGACGGGATGATTCCGCTGTCGGCCTGGCACGGGGTGGCCTACAACGAGGCGACGTTCGTCGCCCCCGACCCGCTCAATCCCATGGTCACCTGCGGCAGCGGCTACTTCAGCATCCTGGTCTGCTACGACCGCGCCGTCGGGCAGTTCAACGACGTCAGCCCCTGGCCGGACTACCAGGAGGGGGCGCCCTCCAGCCAGATGAAGTACCGCTTCGGCTGGACCCATCCGATCTTCTTCTCGCCCACCGACCCGCACCGGCTGCTGCTCGCCTCGCAGTACGTGCTCGAGAGCCAGGACCTCGGGCGCACCTGGAGGCGCATCAGCCCGGACCTGACCCGCAACGTCAAGGCCACCGAAGGCCCGACCGGCGGTCCGGTCAACCGGGATGCCTCGGGCGCTGAGATCTTCCCCGACATCTCGGCGCTCGCCGTCTCGCCGGTCGACCGCGAGGTTCTCTGGGCGGGCTCGGCCGACGGCCTGGTGCACATCACCCGCGACGGCGGCGCGCACTGGCAGCTCGTCACGCCACCGGCGCTGAAGCAATGGACCGAGATCAACGCCATCGTGCCCTCGGCGAGGCAGGCCGGCACCGCCTATCTCAGCGCCTCGCGCTACATGTGGGATGACTTCCATCCGTACGTGTTCGAGACGACTGATTACGGCGCGCACTGGCGGCAGATCACCCGCGGGCTGCCCTCGCGCGAGTACGTGCTGTCGCTGGCGCAGGACCCGCGCGATCCCAACCTCCTGTTCGCCGGCACCAAGAACACGGTGTACGTGAGCCTCGACGGCGGCGGGCAGTGGCAGCCGCTGACGCTGAACCTGCCGCGCGTGCAGGTGCGGGGCATCGCGATCAACACGCGCCAGGGCGAGGTGGCCATCGCCACCCACGGCCGCGCGATGTGGATCCTCGATGACCTGTCGTTCCTCGAGCAGCTGACACAGCACCGCGCCCCGGCCCCGGACATGGCGGCGATCTATGCGCCCGAGACCGCGTGGCTGAGCCACGCCTACGGCTCGAGCCCCTATGCCAAGCGCATCGGCACGGCCGGCACCAACCCGCCGTTCGGCGCCACGGTGTTCTTCCACATCCCGGCCGACTACCACGGCCAGGTGCCCGTGCGCCTGAGCTTCCTCGACGAGCAGGGCCAGGTGATCCGCACCTTCGCTCTGCACCTGAAGCGCCCGGTGCCGAAGCTCAGCCCCGCGGCGCGTGACAACCGCACACCGGCCGAGGCCAAAGCGGCGCGCGAGGCGAAGGCGACCGCCATCACCCCGGGCGAGAACCGCTTCCAGTGGAACCTGCGCTACCCCGATGCGACGGATGTGACCGGGTTCTGGACGCCGGCGGCCGCGGGCGGCCTGCCCGACTCGGTGATCGGGCCGACGGTGCTCCCGGGGGAGTACACCGTGGTGCTCGACTACAACGGGGAGAGGCTGCGCGCGCCGCTCAAGGTCAGACTCGACCCGCGCCTGCACCCGGGCCCGGGCGCGCTCGATGCGCGCCTGAAGCTGCAGATGCAGATCCACGAAGCGCTCAACACGCTCGATGCGACGATCAACCGCGCAATCGCGCTGCGCGCTCGCGTGCAGGCGGCCATCGGCAAGGCACCATCCAACGTGCGCGAGCTCGAGCAGGCCCGCGCCGCGCTCGATGGGGCGATCGCCGCCATGGTGCAGTTGAAGAGCCGCTCGAGCGAGGGCACGCTGCTCTTTGAGACCAAGGTGCGCAGCCACCTGGCCTACCTCGCCGCCGAGGTGGGCCTGGCGTACGTGCATCCGACGCCCGCCGAGTACAAGGTGTTTGCCTACCTGAACGGCAAGGCGCGCGCCGGCGAGCGGCGCCTCGGCGCGGCGATCGCCGAGGGCGAGAAGGCCCTCTGAGGCAGGCGCGCCAGACACCGGCCGCCGCGCGCACCCGCTGCGCGCGACGGCCGGATTCGGTGTGGGGCCGAGCCGCCGATCGCGTGCGCCGCCGGCAATGGGCCGATCGGTGCCGCCCGGCATGCGGCGGGTCCAGTGGAGAGAGACATCATGACAGACCGGAAGCTCCCCTCACTGTTTCAGCGGCACTGGGCCGAGAGCGCGCTCGCCATCGGCGCGGTGCTGATCGCGGCGGTGTCGCTGTGGGTCGGCTACGACACCATGCGCACCAACCACGAGCTCGTCGCGGCGGCGTCCTGGCCGATCATCGAGATGAGCGACAGCGACAGGACACCCTCCGGTGCGCCCGACCTGCTGCTTTCGGCCATCAACGCCGGCATCGGCCCCGCCAAGGTCGAGAGTGTCGAGCTCTCCTGGCACGGCAAGGCATACCGCAGCTCAAGACAGTTGCTGCGCGCGTGCTGCGCGCTGCCGCGCGGCGCCCAGGCGCAGAGCACCCCATATGAGACCAGCACCCTCGACGGTGCGGTGGTGCGCGCCGGCCAGACCGTGAATCTGATTCGGGTCATCAACCCCGGCGAGGACCCGGCCGTCTGGCACCGCTTTCACGCCCTGCTCTACCCGGGCGAGCAGCTGAGCTTGCGCATCTGCTACTGCTCGGCCTTCAACGAGTGCTGGATGACAAACGGCTACCAGCTCAATCCGCCCCGCGTCCATGCCTGCCCGGTGCCCAAGGTCCCCTTCACGGGCTGACATCGGCCCGCCGCGAGCCGCCGGAGGATCCAGGCCACCGCAGGGAATCGTCGGCTCATCGCACGGCCGTGCAACTTCCCCGCCGCGGCAGTGTTCTGCCGGTCATTCACCCGAGGGGACCCCTTGACCCGCATCCTGGCGCTCGCGCTCATCGGACTCGCGCTCTCGCTCCTGCTGGGCTCACGGCCCGCTGCGGCCGCGCCCGGCGCGCACGCCCCGGTCATTCCCGACCTCACCCCCTGGCTCGCCCGCAACGGCCGCCCCACTCATCGCGCCTGGCGCCACGCGGCGCACTTCTCCATACCCTACGAGATCAATCCGGAGCAGAACGGGCGGGCGCCGGTCGCCACCGCCGTCGAGGTCGGCTATACGGCCAAGGCGCTGTGGCTGCGCTATCTCGCCCATGACCCGCAGCCGGGCCGTATCGGGGTGCACTACCGCGAGCACGACAACCTCTCGAGCACCACCGACGATTACGTCGGGCTGATATTCAGCCCCTTCGACGACACCCAATGGGCCTACGAGTTCATGTGCACCGCCGGCGGCGTCGAATGGGACGCCTTCCGCCTGCAGAGCACCGAGTATTCCTCGTGGAACGCCGTGTGGGGCTGCCGCGCGCGCCTCACCCGCAGCGGCTATCACGTGGTGATGCGCATCCCGTTCGCCTCGATCAAGTTCCCCCACAGCAGTCGGCCGCAGCGCTGGGGCATGCTGTTCTTCCGCAACTGGCCGCGCAGCCTGCGTCATCAGCTGCTCAGCCGCCCGTTGAACTTAAACAGCAGCTGCATGCTGTGCTCCATGCAGGTGCTGCGCACCGCCACGCCGCTCGAGGCGGCCCCCGCCAATTTCCAGCTCATTCCCGCCCTCACCCTCGTTCACACCGACACGCCGGGGCGGCGCGGCACGAGCCTCACCCACCGGGTCACCAAGCTCGAGGCCAGTCTCGATGCGCGCTGGGTCATCCAGCCCGACCTCGAGTGGTCCGCGACCCTCAACCCGAACTTCTCGCAAGTCACCCCCGACATCCTGCAGCTCGGCGTCAACCGCCAGTTCGCCCTCGATTACACCGAGAACCGCCCGTTCTTTCAGCAGGGCACCCAGGTGTTCAATACCCCCGGCCTGCGCCTGACCTCCGACACCTACATGCCCTCCGGCCAACTGGTCGACACGCTGCAGATCGCCGATCCGCGCTGGGCCAGCAAGCTCGTCGGGCAGGTCGGCCCGAATGTCGTCGGCGCGCTGGTGACCGACGACATGACCACCAACATCCTGTTGCCGGGCCCGCAGGTCTCGAGGCTGCAGTCCTTCAACTTCAGCACGCAGGATGCGCTGCTGCGCTACCGCTACGACATCGGCCCCTCGAGCATCGGCGTGCTCGCCACGAACCGCAGCGGCAGCGGCTATGACAGCAGCCTGTACGATTTCGATTCCCAGTGGCAGATCGACCCCAGCGACACGCTCACCACGGTCGTCGGGACATCCAATACGACCTACCCTCGCGCGGTCGCCAAGGCCTTCGGCATCGCCCCCGGCACCACCCGCGGCACGCTCTGGCTCGCGGACTTCGCCCGCAGCCGCCACAATTACAACTTCGACGTCAATGCCCTGCACATCTCGCGGGGCTTTCGCGCCGACCTCGGCTACCTGCCGCAGGTCGGCTACGACCAGGTGGCCGGCAGTGCGGAATACGACTTCTACGCGCCGGATACCGTCTGGTGGCAGAACGGGGGCTTCGGCGTCATCGGCAACTGGGCCGAGAACACCGGCAACGGCCCGATGCTCGATCGCAAGGTGAAGTTCTACACCTTCGTGCACGCGCATGACCAGACGCACATCATCATCTACGCGACGCGCGAGCAGCAGTACTTCAAGGGCAAGACCTTCGGGCTGAATCAGCTCGAGGTCGACGCCACCGTGCAGCCGACCGACTGGTTCAACGGCCAGGTCCAGGTCGTCGACGGCGATGGCGTCGATTACCTCGGAGTGCGCAAGGGCAAGATGCTGACGGTGACCACGACGCTCGCCGTCACGCCCGGCCGTCACCTCAACGTCAACCTGGTCAATGAGATCGAGGACTTCGACCTCGACGGCGAGCGGCTCTTCACCGCCGACCTGTACGATCTGCGCATCGCCTGGTATTTCAATACGCACCTGTTCGTCAATGCGATCGGCCAGGAGCAGGACGTGCGCAACAATCTCTCCCTCTACCCGGCCGGCGTCCCGAGGCGCTCACGCAATCTCGCCACTCAGTGGCAGATCGGCTACCAGGTCAATCCCTGGACGGTGTTCTACGCCGGCAGCTCGCAAGGCTTTACGCAGGGACCGGGAAACGCCCTGCTGCCCGAGCAGCGCACCTACTATCTGAAGGCGAGCTACTACTTCCAGCCCTGAGCGCGCGCCTCGGCCCGCCGCGGGGCTTGCCAGAGCGGTGAGGAAACCGGGAACATACCGGCTTTCCATCAGCACGAGCAGGCGGCCGGCCGATCCGGCGCGCGGAGGCGCAGTCAGGCATGGGCAAATCGATGATGGCGATCGGCGTGGGCGCAGCGGTGGGGGCAATCCTGCGCTGGTGGCTCGGCAACCGGCTGAACAGCCTCTTCCCCTCGCTGCCGCCCGGCACGCTCGCGGCCAACATCATCGGCGCCTACGTCATCGGCTGCGCCATCGCCTTCTTCGCCCGCTATCCGGCCCTGCCCGCCGAGTGGCGGCTGCTGATCATCACCGGGTTCTGCGGCGGGCTCACCACCTTCTCGACCTTCTCCGCCGAGGTGGTGGCGGGATTTCAGGGCGGGCGCACCGGCTGGGCGCTCCTCGAGATCGCCACTCACGTCATCGCCTCGCTGGCGATGACCGTCGCGGGGCTCGCGACCGTGGCGTGGCTCGCCGGCTGATGCGCCGCTCGCCTCGCGCGCAGCCGGACGGACCTGCCGTCCCGGCGCCCTTTTGCTGAAGCGGCGCCGCACGGGCCTCCCGCCAAGCCCCCTGCTGCCCGGCGCAGAGCGCTCGGCGCACCGTGCGCCGGCGCGCGCAGGCATCCTCGCGTGCCCCGGAGAATGGGTCTGCATCACCGCGGCAGAATCGCCGATGCGCACACCGCGTGGCGCCCCTCGGGTGCGCCCTTGGCGGCACCCGGTGCGACCGGCTCGTGTTCCCTATCGAGCATCCCGGCCGCGGCGGCGGGTCGGGGCTGCTCGGCCCGGCAGGGGCGCCGGACCCGGCGCGCCTCGCATCCTGCGCCTCGATGACCTGAGCGGGTCCGCAGACTCGAGCGGCCCGCGGGCCGCTCAGCCCTTCCCGAGACGCCTTCACCTGTGATCCGGCGGCCGCGCTCGCGCGTGTTGCTCAATCATCTGGGCGTGCCGTCTCTGCCGGCCCTCCTCGGCGGCTCTTGCGGCGGCGCTGGCGGCCATCGCCTTCGCTGAACGATATCCGGAGCGCCTCGGCACGTGTGCACCATCACGGCGGCCGACCGCGCCCGCCCGATGGCGGTCGCTGGCACCGCATCCGGCGGCACATCGTGCGCTTCGGCCTCGAGCGCGCTCGACCGCGGGAGGGGCTGAGCCTCGCGCGGGCGGCACTGGTGCTGCACCGCAGTCCCGAGGAGTTCGCGGCGCGCTTCCCTTCCGTGCCGCGCCTCGAGCAGGGGCGGTTCGTCTTTGCGGCGCAGCGCCACCGCTTCGGCGGGGATGCGGCGCTGCCCGGGCGCTTCAGCGCCGAAGCGCTCCTCAGCCTCTCGGAGTCGCCCGATCTGCACCAGCTCGATGCCAGCCGCATCTGCGTGCCGACGCTCGCCGTGGCGGCGCGAGGATCAGCCGCTGCCCCTGACGGACGTGCGCGCGCTCGTGGCGCGGATGCCGGGCGCGCAGCTGCGCGACATCCTCGCCGGGATGCTGCCCGCCTAGCCTCGCGCGCCGCCGTGGGCATGAATTAAAGTCGTTTCCTGGGCAGCCGAATCGCTCGGGAAATTTCGCTGTCACAGGTGAAGGGTCACTCCAAAGTCGCTACCTGAGTTCCGGCGGGCCATCCGTTCGCGGGCGGAATCGTGCTGCCTGCCCGAAATATGGTCGCTTCGGGATCATGTAGCGAATGGCTTCAACTTGGCCCTGTACCCGCGAGGGGGCGACATTCTCCATGCAGCACTTCGGCCGTTGCCCGGCGCCTCTGTGCGTATTCCGGCTGATGGTGATCGGGGTTTGCAGGGCGACGTGAACACCGATCCCGGCGGAGCGTGAGCGGAGGTTCCAGATTCAACGTGAACGCTTTGGGGGACGAGGCGTAATAGCGTTCACG
>JAKAXA010000051.1 GCA_021816775.1 Pseudomonadota bacterium | reverse complement strand
GGATGTTCGCGATGCAGGCCTGCTGAGGCAGCATCGCGATCTCTCCGCCTCTCAATATCGACCGAAATCGACATGCATCTGCGCCCTATATCCGTTTTCCCGCTCAAACGGCACCTCAGTCCGACAGTCTGCTAGCGGATCAGAAACTCTCTTTCTTGACGGAGATCGAGCTCGAAAGCCTGCTCGGATATTTGCTATCCGAACTCGACGCACTGCGGCGCATCCCAGTAGCAGTCTAGCGTGCTGCTGCCATTGAATCTGAAATCCCAGATCCCCTCGTCAATCCAGCGGACAGACCAGACTTCACGCGCCGGCCTCGAGCATCGCTGTAGAACCCAAGACGCCGTTGTTCGGTGTGCTTCATGGCAGTCGAAACGCGCAGAAGCAATCCCTTCTCGAGCTTTCCGAAACGGCATAGGGCATGCCGGAAGAGGAAGCGGGATGGTCGTCCGTTTCCGTCCATGAACGGATGGATGAAGACGACTGCGAACGACACAACGGCGGCAGCGACAATCGGATCCAGCCGGCCGGCCGTGTCGTTCGCCAGATTGACCAGCGCATGCATCCGTACCGGCACCATGGCGGGCGGAGGCGGTACATAAGTAAAGCCTGCCGCGCCGCGGGCATACAGCTGGCGGCGTCCTTGGCGGCCGGCAACGACCGCTCGCCCCGTCATGGAGCGTCGTGTATCGCAGCATCCGTGCGCGACGAATAATCACCAGCCCCTCCGCTACAGGTGTCAGGACAGGGACGAGACGACCTTTCGGTACTCCGCTTCCGTGAACAGCCGATGACTCTCTGTGCGCACGTTCCCACCCGAGGCGATCGCGAGAGACATCCTTGCGAGCGACTCATCGTCGCGCGCCTCGATGACGAACAACGTGTCGTACTGGCTGCCGAGCAGCGCGTAGAACGCTTTGGTCGTCCCTCCCATCGCCTCGACCGTTCGCCGCGCCGCTTCGATCCGCGCCGGGCTCTCCTTGATCTTGTGGATTCCCTGTGGGGTGAAGCTGAACAGGATCAGATAAGCAGGCATGACGGCACCTCCCGATACGCCGGCGGGCCGAGCACGAACGCGGCCTCTCCGGTCCTCGTCCCGACGTTGCAGAACCGATGATGAGATCCCCGCGGTATGAACACGCTGTCTCCTGACCCCAGGATCGTCTTCTCGCCTTCAACCTGCATCTCGAAGCTCCCTGACAAGACGAGCAGCGTTTCGTCGCTGGCGTGCTTGAGGGCGCCCGATCCGCTGCTCTGGCCCGGTGCCGCGCTCACAGCAAACATCGCCGCGGACTTGCTCCCCTGCGGCGAAAGGCGGTGGTCGCTCATGGGGTTGCCGGTGACCGCGAACCGCTTGCGGTTGCTCGCATGGGTCAGCCTGAAACCGTGTTCTGAATGCATGGCGACCATATCCGCCTCCTGCGGCAGGGGGAAAAGTCAAACTACCACTGAGGCGTCTACCGAGAATCCGTAATTTCCGTCGGACGGCCCCGAGGCCGTGTCCAACTCTGAAATGTACGTCCGTAATCTGCCGAGGACCGTGGATCCCCGTCGCGTCGAAGATCTGGGAGTCGAGCAGGCGCAACTGATCAGGCCAGAATTCATGCACCGACCGGTGCGATGCCCCGGGTAGTCCCGTTACGAGGGCCTGCACCGGCAAGGGAACGGGAGACGACGAACTCGACATCATGCGCACGCATCCATTGTGCGTCGGCGGGCAGGATGCCCAGCCGTGTTTTGCATGCACCTCGAGCCACGCCAGCGCCGTGCGATGCGTGAGCAGAGTCAAGAAACACAATATGCACGTTCACATCGATCAAGACCCGCACCAGCGTACCCCCAGTCAGACGCCCACCGATTGCCTCCGCACGATCGCCAGAACGCTCTGATACGAGTCGTCCTCGCGGGGCTTGTCGGTCAACTTGCCCGTCACCACTGCGCTGCGCACGACGAACGGACGGAATCCGTAGACCGGCTGAGTTTCTCCATCTGCGATGGCTCGGGTGCCGCAACCAGCGCGCGCCTGCCGTTGCGTCGGCTTGCAAACATCCATAGAATCGCCGTGAACCGCAAGACTTCTACCGTCGGGGGACGGGACGTGAAGCGCGTGGAGCGACTGCAAGACCGGCGGCGCGCGGGCCGGAAGGACCGTCAAGCGCCACAAGGCGGTCGCGAGGAAGCGCGAACCGACCATCAGGTCCGCTTCGGACCGGATCCTGCGAATACCGTCAGGATAGCGGTGTGAAGCACGATCATGGTTGGACTCCGAGTCGATGGACCCTCCGGGGCCCATAAAACCAAAGACAAGAGGGCACCGAGAGTACTATGAACAGCAATCACCGTTCCTCGATGCACGGCACTTCGTCGATGCGCATCACACGGGCTGCGATTTGGGGATTGGCGGTCGCCGGCATGCTCGCATCGGCCTCGAGCGCGGGGGCACAGACCAACAGCGCCCCTCAGGTCAACCCCGATCTCTATGCCGGCCTCAAGTGGCGCAACGTCGGGCCTTTTCACGGCGGCCGCATTGCCGCCGTCACCGGGGTCATCGGCCAGCCGGGTGTCTTCTACTTCGGCGCGCCCCAGGGAGGCATCTGGAAGACCACCAGCGCTGGCGTCACCTGGTTCCCCGTCTTCGACCAGGTGAAAAGCGTGGACAGCATCGGCGCCATCACCGTCGCGCCTTCCGACCCGAATATCGTTTATGCCGGCACCGGCGATCCGATCACCATCGGCACCACCGGCACCCTCGGCAACGGCATGTGGAAATCCACCGATGCCGGCAAGACCTGGCACCACATCGGCCTTGACGACACCGTGAAGATCGACCGCATTTTGGTCGACCCGGCCAATCCCAACCTGGTGATCGTCTCCGCCCTCGGTGATGCCAACCATCATGGCGGCGGTGTCTACCGCTCCACCAACGGCGGAAAAACCTGGACCAACGTGCTCAAGCCGGCCGGCTACGACGGGACCCGCCAGATCACGTACGACTACGACGATCCCCGCATCGTGCTCGCCGTTACGCAAGGCACGATCGTCTATCCGTTTGGTCCGAAGCCCAAGCACAAGCTCAAACCGCCGCTGGTTTTCAAGTCCACTGACGAAGGCCTGACTTGGCACCCGATCAAGATTCCGCCTCTCAAGGGCCGCGTCGCCGTCGCGATCGCCGCGCACACCCATGGCCGTCGCTTGTACATCATCGGCAGCGACATCGAAAAAGGCTCGGGGCTGTTCCGCTCCGACGACGGCGGCGCCACCTGGCGGCACATGGCCGGCAAGGACACCCGCATTCAAGGCGGCCGTGGGTCCTATTTCGCCGGCGTCTACGTGGACTCGCAGAATCCCAACATCGTCTATACCCTCAGCACCGGCATGTACCGCTCGACCGACGGCGGCGTGACCTTCCACGCCTTCAAGGGCGCGCCCGGGGGCGAGGATTACCACAATCTCTGGATCGACCCGCGTAACGGCAAGCGCATGCTCGTCGGCGTCGACCAGGGGGCGAGCGTCACCCTGGATGGTGGCCACACCTGGAGTCTGTGGTACACCGAGCCGATCGCGCAGATCTACCACGTCGCCACCACCGCCCAGTATCCCTACTGGATCGTCGGTTCGCAGCAGGATACCGGCGCGGTGATGATCAGGAGCCGCAGCGACTGGGGCCAGGTGGACTTCACCGACTGGAGCCCGGTGCCCTCGTCGGAATTCGGCGTCATTACGCCCGATCCCCTGCACCCGAACATCCTCTACGGCGTCGGCTACGGCCCCGGCGGCGGCGGCAGCGGCATGATCAAGATCAACATGCGGACCGGACAATGGGAGAACGTCGCCCCCAACTTCGGCCTCAATGCCCACAAATACCGCGAGAACCGCGATTCCCCGAAGGCATTCGACACCCGGTTCGATCCGAGGGCCCTGTACGCCGCCTATCAGTGCCTGATGGTCTCGCGCAACGGCGGTCATTCATGGAAGATCGTCAGCCCCGACCTCACCACCCCCAAGGGTGCCCCCCAGGTCCGCTGCGGCACGCCGCTGCCGCCAAAGAAGAAGATCAAGGGCAAGACGCCGCCACCGCGCAACCCGTTCGGTCCCGGCGGCCCGGTCATCAACAGCTTCTCCATTTCCAAGGTGCAGCGGGGCGTGATCTGGACGGTGAGCAGCACCAATCAGATCTACAGGACCGTCGATGGCGGCAAGCACTGGACGAACGTCAGCAACATCACCGGCGCACCGCCGCACACCAAATTGCTCACCATCGAGGCCGGCGACGAGGCCGGTACCGCCTATGTCACCGCCCGCATGCTCGTCAAGCACGGCTTCATGAGTATTGCGCCGACCAACGAGGATGCGAACGTGCCGCAGATCTGGCGCACCACCGACGGCGGCATGACCTGGACCCGCATCGTCGCGGGCCTGCCGCGCAACCAGCGCACCGGCAGCTGGGTGAACGTGCTGCGCGCCGATCCGAAGCAGCCTGGCCTGCTGTTCGCCGGCACGGAGACGACCGTCTATGTCAGCTTCGACAATGGCGGTCACTGGCAGTCGCTGCGCCAGAACCTGCCGAGCACGTCCATCCGCGACATGGTCGTTCACACCGCTGACCACCTGAACGACCTGGTCATCTGCACCTACGGGCGCGGCTTCTGGGTGCTGGACGACATCACGCCGCTGCGGCAGATCGCCGCGCGCGCGCAGGCGATTGCATCCTCCCCGGTGTATCTGTTCAAGCCGGAGGAGGCCATTCGCGCCCGCATCAACAGCAACTGGGACCAGCCCTTCTCCGTCGAAGTACCGCATGCCCCCAATCCGCCCTATGGCGTGATCGTGGACTATTACCTCCACCAGGCGCCCGTTGGGCCGATCAAGCTTCAGGTGTTCGACTCCCACGGCAATGTGGTGCGCACCATCACGAGTAAGCTGCCACCGCCGATCAAGGGCCAGGCGTACCCGCGCTATTGGCTGGCCTCCCCCCAGTCGCGCGCCTTGAGCACCCATATCGGCTTGAACCGCGTCAGCTGGAACCTTCGCTATGGTCCCCCGCCCGCCTTCCAGCACGACCTGGAAAACCAGATGAACACGGTGGCGGGCACCGTCACCCCGGGGCCACACGGACCACAGGTGATTCCGGGCGTTTATACGCTCAGGCTCACCGTGGACGGGCACGCCTACACCCGCCACGTCACCGTCATGAACGACCCGCGCGTGGGCCAGAGCCCCCGGATCATGGCCGCCCTGCGCGCCCAGAACCGGCTGACGATGCTGGCATATCAGGGCATGCAGCAGACCTATGAAGGCCATCAGGAGGTGAGCGCCGTCACGGCCGCGCTCGCGACCCTGATGCACCGCAGCCTGCCTAAAGATGTCGCGGCGCAGGCGAAGGCTCTCAAGGCCAGCCTGAACAAGGTCGGCGGCGGGAAGCCGCCGGTCGGATTCCTGGCCTTCATCATGAGCCATCGCGCCCAGAAGCCGAACGCGCTGCGGTCGTTCCTCACGCTGAACGATGATTACAACACCCTGGTCAGCATGATGCAGGTCGGGTACGACATGTCGCCCACGCCCACCCAGATCGCCACCTGGGTCAGCGACTGCCGCTACTACAACCGCACCGTGGCAGCCTGGAAGGCCATGCAGACGCATCAGCTCACCGGCTTCAACGCCCTGCTGGCCAAAAACCACCTCCCGGGGCTGCGCCTCGAGCCGGTCAAGGTCGCTGCGCGCGTGTGCCGCGTTGGCTTCCGTCCGGTGAGCCTGCGTCAACCGCTCTGAGACGTGATCGGGCTCGGCTCGAGCCACAATCATCCCCCGGCGCGAAGCCGGGGGATTTGGCATGTCGCTGCGCCCGAGAATGGGCCCTTTCCCCGACCTCACCGCAATGCTTTCGCCAGCGGCTTCCGGTGGGCAGTGACCGTGGGCGCTGCGGCGCACCCTTTCGTGGCTTGCCTGCTCATCGATCGTGCGCTTCAGAAAAGCGCCTGAAGAATCGCGCCTCCCGAGTCAAATGGACCCGGGTCGCGGGATCTAAAAGCCAAGCCCCCGCTTCCACCTCCTGCGCTGACCTGTAACCCCGTCCCGTGAGGCCGGCCCGCCCTTCGCGACCGGACCATGACCGCCCACGGTCCGCTGACATTCAGGCAAATTCCCAACACGGTCCTTGAGCTGACTGGCGAACAGCACCCCAGCGGCGCGTACGGGGAATCCCGCCCTCTCCAGTGCCGCAGCCGTCCAGCTATTGCAGGTGTCGAAGGCGTCGTAGCGCTCGCCCGAGGCGAGAAACTCGCTCTGGGAAGTCGGCCCGGCGCCGAGGACAATCGGCCGGCCACCGCGCTCGCGCAGCGAGTCCAGCAGATAGATATCGATCCTCAGCGCCTCTTTGCGATCGGCGCAGAGCCATCGGTACGTAGCCGCCGGCGGCAACAGATCCCTCAACGTGGGCGCGCCCTCGACGAGCACTGCGCTCGGTGAAGGGAACAACGCGTCGAGAGCGTCGGAGACAGAGGGATTGGATGACATGTAGAAACGCCGGTTGCCCCAACCGAAGCTCAGATACCGCTCGCCCGGATACACCGGCAGGAGAGATCGCAGCGGGCCGAGCTCCCTCACCGGCAGGATCAATCCCGTATGCCACCCAGCGATCAACACACCGATCCTGAAGGGCTGCGCCGGGACTCCCGCTCGGGCCCGACGGTGGCGGACCTGTGGCTGCGCGGCGGTCGTGACGCCTCGGGGCATCGCAACACAGCCGCAGAGCAGCGTTGCGACCAATGCGCCGGCGCCCGCCGAGTTGAGGATGAATTTATGCACCAGCTGTGGCCTGCGCCTCGCGACGCCCATCAGCCTACCACCATCGCCTCACAAGGGAGCAGCGAGCAGGATGCTCATCCCGGGCTGCCCGGCGACTTCAGATGAGGCAGCCGCCACCTGACTCATCCGCACGATGAATCGGCCTCATCTGACTGCCTGCAAGCGCGAGCCGGACCGCGACCTGTCAGTTTCCTCTCAATTCCCGGCGATGCGCCTACCCCGCGATTCGTGCGTACCATGCCAAGCGCCTGCTGATGGGCGTAATGGCGCTCGGCGGCTTTTGGCGGCCTCTTTTTTGGAAAAGCGACGGTCGTTTCCCTTGGCCGCAGGCACGCATCGCGGCCTCAACCGATCCAGCAGAGCTCGTCCCGAGCAACCCCTCGGCCGCCGCGCACGACTGCTCAGATGAGCCCCGGTACGAGTGCCCGCACCCGCTGCCGAAAGCGACCCGCAGGCCCGAACAGATCGGATCCCTGACCCATCGGTCGCGCTGGTGAGTGGTGCCGAACCTGGCGCTGCTCGCGGCTCTCATCACTCGCTGGTGGATGGTCGACCCGGCCGTCACGCTGCCCATTTACGGGCTCGCTCAGACCTTTGCGGTCTTGAGCACCCTGGAGCGCGAGCGCGCACAGCGGGTGTCGCAAGATCTTCGCGGGGTGAACGCTCAGTTGCCGGCCACTCGAGAGCTGCTCGCCGGGAGCGCCCGAGACGGGCAGCGACTGCGCGTGTCGCGTAAGGTGCACGACTTCGCGGTCCACCGGCTGACCGCCCTGGCACTCAATCCGAATATCCTCGGCCAAGAGGCCGGGGTATCGCAACGGCGCGAGTGGCTCGTCTCGAGAGGACTGGAGACGGATCTGCTGTCCGAGCCGAGCAGCGCCGTTGCCAGTCTGCGTCGCCACGATGGGATCGATGTGCGTGCGGGATTACGGCGGATCGCCGATGCTTTTCCCGCACCGCGGATTCACCTTGAGCTCGATGAGCGCGCTCGCATCGAGGCAGTGGACCGCGCTGATGTGATCGTGCGGGCAGGACAAGAGGGGCTGACCCATGCGGCGCGGCACGCCAGTGCCCGCAATGTCTGGTTGTCCGTGAGTCAGGACGCGAACCCACTGCGGCCGGAGGTACGCGGCGACGGAGCGGCTCGCGGAGCGCATGTGATGGGCAATGGCTGCGTGGCGTGCAGGAGCGCGTGGAGCTGCTGGGTGGCCACGTAACGACCAATGCCTCGCTGCACGGCGGCTTTTGCCTCCGGGTGACTCTCCCGACGGAACCGCAGCATAGAGGATGCGGGTCGCACTGGTCGACGATCAGGACCTCGTGCGCGAGGGCCTGCAAGCCTTGCTCGAGCGGCTAGGCGTCGAGGTCGTACTGCGGGCTGAGGGCGCAGCGGACCCGCTCGGGCGTATCGAGGCGGCGCCAGCCGATGTGATCGTAGCCGACATACGGATGCCTGGCATGGACGGCATTGCGATGGTGCATAAGTTGCGCAAACGCGCCAACCGGACTGCGGTCGTCATACTGACGAGCTTCGAGGACGGTGAGTTGTTGCTGGCCCCGCTCGAGGCAGGCGCTCAGGCTCGAACACCGTCCGAGTCGGCGCATTCGGAATTCATCGATCGTGCCTGCGGGTTGGGTCGGCTCGCGCACGTGTGTGAGAAGTACCTATTTGCGCGGCGTTCGCGCGCGCTAGTGTGTCGTGTGTTCCAGAAGGCCGAAAGGAGAACGTGTCATGACTGCCGTTTCCCGATTCACCCAAATATCGCTCGCGGCGCTGGCGCTTGCGTTCTCAAGCGCGATCGCTCTCGCACAAGCCGAGGGTCCGCTCCAGGAGGTCGAGATCACCGCCTTCAAGACGGTGGCACCATCAAATCACGGTGCGACCTGGCGCCAGGTCGAAACAATTCAGCTGTCGCGCGGCGTGAGTTACGCCGATCTGGATCTCACCACCGAAAGCGGTGCGGCGGAGCTGCGACAACGCGTCAGGAACACCGCAAAGGAAGTCTGCCAGCAGCTGCAGCGTGAGCACCCATTTGCGAATGAAACGGACCTGCCATTCGGCTCGTGCGTCGAAGAGGCCATCCACGACGCGATGGTTGAGACGAACGCTGTGATCTCGGCTGCGGAAAAGGCCAGGGCCGAGTCTACAGAGGCTCACCCGCAATAGCCCTGGAGCTGACGCGCCTTCGCCTCAGGTCCTCGCGGTAGGCGACCTGCCGGGCATGATCGAATCATTTCCCGGGCGCTGATTCCGTCGGGGCGTCGTCTGAGCGCGTAACGCGGCGGGTCGGGCCGGTGACGCGCCCGTACGACGAACTCTCGGGCGTCCCTGACGGCCCGGCATGTGCGCCTGCGCCATCGCGCCTGGCGCTGACAGCGCTATCGCCCGAGATCAGTAGATTCACCGCCCCTGGCCGGTGCAGCCAGGGGCGGCAAAGGTGCAGGACGGCTCGTCAGTATCGACGCGAGCCACCGCCGCGATGGCCACCACCGCCGGAGCGCTCGCGCTCCTGGGCCTCGTTCACCTTGAGAGCTCTCCCCTCGAACTCGGTGCCGTTCAGCGCCTGCATGGCGCGCGAGGCGTCGGCGCTCGACATCTCCACGAACCCGAAACCGCGCGGACGGCCCGTATCACGATCGGAGATCAGAGAGACCTTCTCGACGGTCCCATGCTTCGAGAACAGCGCATGGACAGCCTCTTCGGTCGCCGTGAAGGGGAGATTTCCAACATATAGCTTAGTCACTAGAGAATACTCACGATAGAAAGGAATGACGGAACAGATCAAACTGCCCCTTGGTTCGCGAAACTTTGCGAGGGTGGCAGACAAGGCCGGGGTCACGCCGGGCGGCGTTCGGGGCCGAGACAGTCAAGCCGAAAAGATACGAGCCGCTCGGCACAATACACGAGTTCTGGCAGGGGTGCCTGACTTTCGCATTTCCGCCAAAAAGACGGCCCGCTCGGCCTCGAGATCGCCTACCGGAAGGCGCACTTTCAGGGCACGGATTTCCTGCCGGCGCTCGAGGGGTCGTCGCGAGACCTGGAAAAACCTCCGGCCACGCCATCCCCGGGGCAAGCCTATGAATCCCACCCTGCCCGACGCATCCGGACAGTACGGCGCCAAGCCAGGTAATCGCCCGAGCAGCCCGCTCGGCCCTGGCATGCGCCGGCACCAGGGCTCTCAAGTGTCCGCCGGCGCCCTTCTGCGATCCGGCGCACGGCGCGCTGCGATACCAAGCCAAGCTTCGGCTCGTGCAAGCGAACGGCGAGGAACCCGGACGTCCTGGCAGGCAGCTCACCGACGCTCACGATCACCACGTGCCTGTCCGCATGATCGTGAGTTCACCGGCACTGGACACGGGCCACAGCAAATGGCCAGGGCACCACATTCGTCCCGACCTGCCTGGCACTGTTGCGGCGTTCGGCGGGAAGCGTTTCCGCTTCGAGTTCACACGAGCTGCGGCCGCATCTCCTGCCGCCAATTTCGCGCACCGCAAGGAAAACCCATTACGCCACCGGCATGCGCGTTGCCGTGATCGTGTAATGCAGGTGCAGCCGACAGGGCCGCCTAGAGGCGCCGCCGCCCGCCCGCTGCCCTGCGCACTCCAACAACCCATCTATCCGAAGCGAGGGGGCCCCCAAGGCCGCGCTGACGGCCGCGGCCAGATCGAACTGACCGTCGCAATCTGCATACGGGCACGGAAACGCAAAGAACGCCCGTGCCGGAGGATGCAGCACATGCGTCTGCGGCACCGGCAGGGTTCCGCTCGACCCGTCAAACCGAAGCTCGATCCGCAACTGCGCCAGCGACGGGAACAGCGCGCGCAGCGCCGGTGCCGCCGCTCGGTCGCGCCGCAGCAGAATCGAGCGATCATTGACTACGGCAGTGCCACGGCTGGGAGAGAATTTCATGATGTACTGTCGGGAAGCGGGGGCGTTGCGCCTGCAAGCGCACCCGGATTGTCCGTCGCGCTCTCCTCGAGCCCCGTAGGCTTCGCCTCGCGGCGCTGCTGCTTTTCCTGCTGGCGCGCCTTCCTTGCGAGTTCTTTCTGTCGCTTCACCTGATGGTAATTCGTCCGCGGCACGGGCTCTCCGTCTTCGCTGCAGGGCCCCTGGGTCAAGGATGGTGGTCAAGTCACGAGCAACGGCTCGCACGGGCGCAGCGGCCGAGATCCGTGAACCCCTACGACTGTACTCCAAATGACCTCAGCGCGGGCACTTTATCCTGCCGCCGCAAGCGCCCGAGGGGACAGGAGCGCCGGTCGCGACGGACCGCTCTGCGGCCCGACTCCCGCAGGACGACCCCCCGGGCTGCCGACACGTGAACAGTTGACTTCCCATCCCGCACAGCCGCCCACACTGCCAAAAGAGACACGGGCACTTCAGCGGGCCTCGCCGCCACTCCTCACCACCCGCCCGTAATGGTTCCGCATCTGTGCAAATCGCAGCCCGCTCGGCTTGCCGTACGCATCCACAGCGAACGTTACGTATGCCTTTCCGTAGAAGCGATAGCGCCATCGGACACGGAAGGTCTCGTCGTGCCATGCTTGCAGGTCACCCGTAAACATCGGATCCCCCATCTCGAGCACCAGCTGACCGCCGCTTTCCGATACGCGCGCCGTTCCGTAAAACCTGTTGGAATACGTCCCGACATACGCCGCGAGCGGCAGCGGCGGCTTGGCGCCCGGCGCGTGTGTCGCCGCAAGTTTCCGCGCCTCAGCCCTTGCATTCATTCTCTCCTTCTGCGTGAGGACGTACATCCTGCGGCTCACATCTTCGTGCGCAATTCCCAGATACGACTGCAGCACATAAAACATAACGCCTTCCGGCGCCCAGTTATCGTTCATGTTGGAGAGAACCACGACGCCCACGTGCTCTGCCGGAAGCAATGCCAGCGCCGCGGACATTCCATCGATGTTGCCTGCATGCCAGATCAGCTTGTGGCCGTCATACTCCTGAAGAATGAAGCCGAGCCCGTAGGAGAAGAACCGCCCTTTCGGCGTGAGCGCCCGCAGCAGCTGGCCGACGTCCGTATCCCTCTGGATGGGCTCCTGCGGCGTTTCCATCGCGCGCAGAACCGCCGCCGGCACGATGGCCCGACCGTCGTAGCGGCCTGCGGCGAGCAGCATGAGCAGCCAGTGATTCAAATCCGCAACGCTCGAATTGATGGCCCCGACCGGGGCAAACACATTCATGTTGTGAGTCCAGTAGCGCCGGATCACGCGGACCTTGCCGTCGACCTCACCATGCGGCGCCGCCACGTCCGAGGCGCTCTTGAGGGCTGCATCGCTCGTGACGGTGCGCGCCATCTGCAATGGCATCAGCAGATGCTCGGTGACATAGCGGCCCCAGCTCGTCCCGGCGAGCCGTGGGATGACTTGCGCCGCCACCAGGTACATCGTGTTGTTGTAGCAGAAATGGGCCCGAAAGCCATAGCGGGGCTTCTGATAGCGCAGCCTCTCTATGATGTTCTTCGTTGTGTCATCGGCCATGTACCACATGCTGCTCGGGTCGCAGTAGCCCGTCCGGTGCGAGAGCAGATCACGCAGTGTCGTCTCCTGCGTCACATACGCGCTGTGGAGACGAAACTCCGGCACGTATTTGGTGATCCGGTCGTCCCATCGCAGCTTGCCTTGAGCGACCAGGAGACCGAGCGCTGCGGCCGTGAAGGCCTTGGTGTTCGAGCCGATGGTGAAGAGCGTATCGGCGTCGACACGGCCCCTTTTGCCGAGCTCGCGCACACCGTAACCGCGCGCCACGATCACCTTGCCGTCGTGAACGACGCCGACGGCGAGCCCAGGCACCTTCCAGAGGGCCATCGCTTGATGCACGTACGCGGTGAGTCCGGCGGGCGGCGCCGCCGCCGCCTGCGCGACGGGTCCGCAGCACAGTGCCGTCAATATCGATGCCACTGGAACCAACGATCTGCTGATCTTCATCAGGCCCTCCGCAAGTACACCAATGCGGCGGATCGGGTGAGGGGGCGCATTCTGAGCGATCCGATTCGCCCCTCGATGATCTGTTTGCCCAATCGCTCTACGCCAGCCACATCCACGGCCGCATGCGCGAGGTCTTGGTCTTCTCTTTCACGCCTGCGTCGCGCAGCAGGCGTGAGGTCCGCCCGGACCTCCTCACCGGCCCACTCGAGACCGGGCACTGAGCAGAGCCTCAGCGCGGCCACAGAGACTCACCGGTGAGCTGCCGGCTGTAGAGGGGCCGGCCTTCGCGGTTCCTGCCGAACCACAGCAATAGGAGCAGCATCCCCGGCACCAGAGCAACCGCCATTGCGATCACAAGGGTGATTGGAGTGCCTTGCGAGGCGATGGCTGCCACGAGGCCCCACCCGGCCGATACGACCATGGCGCCGAGGGTCGGCAGCCAGGCGCCCGGGGCGCGCCGGCGAAAGGCGCTGCGCGGCATGGGCTTTTCATACCACAGCTGAATGCAGGCGCTCGAGGATGCGCTCGCGGCGACACCCAGCGCTGCTGCGACAGCCTCTGCGGGATGCAGCCAGGCGAGCACACCGATCGGGACCGCCAGCGGAGCGAGCGGGATGAGCGCGGCGATCATCTTGGCGCGCCGCGCCAGTGAAGGCCTCACCGGCGCGCCGCGCAGCAGATCCGGCGCATCCTCGCCGCAGATCGTGATCCACGCCAAGTTGGAGGCGACCTGACCGGCGATGACCGTCAGCAGACCCGCGCCGATCGCCGTCCTCATGCTGGCGGGCGCACCGTGCCCGAAGCTCACCAGCACCGCTGGAATGAAAAACAGGACCGGCAGCAGCACCCGAGACAGCAGCCACGGGTCGCGCGCGATCAGCCTGAGCTCCTTGCGGATCAACACACAGCGCAATCCGGTTCGAAACGGTGGTGTGCGCCGATTGCGGCCGCGGCGGGCGGGCGTGCCGGCCGCCGCCGAGGCGAGCACCGAGAATCGCGTTCCGGCCACTTCGACCACGCCGAGAAACAGCGCGCCCGACAGCCCCGCGAGGCCGAGCAATGGCCCCGGGGCGCCGAGCGCCGCGCGCAGCGGCCAGGCGAGCGGGGAGCTTGGCGCGAACCAGCCACTGCGCAGTGCATGCGAAATCCACTGGACGAGGATCGCATGATGGCGCGGCAGGAACTGCGGGATCTGCGCCGCAAGGACGATGAAAGCGCCGGTGAAGGCAGCGAGCACGTGGCCGAGCGTGCGGGTCGTGCGCGGGCCCAGCGTCGCGAACAGCACCCGCGCGAGCAACAATCCGGTCCCCGCGGCGGCGAGCCCCAGACAGAGCAGCAGCGGATAGATCGAGAGCAGCGGCCACTGGCCACGCACGACGACGGGCGCGAGCAGCGGGGTCACGATGACCCAGTACAAGGCGACCGCGCCGAGGGCGATGCCGCAGCACCGCACGAGCAGCACGCGTCGCGCCGGCAGCGGGCTCGAGAGCAGCAGATCCAGGTCGCCGCGCTCATAAAACGCCTGCACGGTCATGGAGAGCGCCTGCGAGAGTATGAGGCTGAACAAGACCGCGAGCGCGAGGTCGAATACCAAAGCTGCCGTGGGGCTCGAGGTCAGATGGCGGTGCGCGAGCGCCGCGGCGAGCGGCGCGCCGCCGACGGCGAAGATCGCAACCAGCAGGACGCAGATCACCGCCAGAGCACGCCAGTCGAGCTTGGCCGACCGCCTCATCATGAGGCGCAGCTCGTGCCGCAGGAGCCACAGCACCGATCCCGGCGTGTGACGGATCATGCGTGTCCCGGCGCGGTGAGCTGCAGGAACACCTCCTCGAGAGAGGATCCGGCGAGCCCGGACTGGCGGCGTAAGTCATCCAAAGTCCCTTCCGCGAGCAGACGCCCCTGGTGGATGATGCCGATCCGCTCGGCGAGACGCTCGGCGACTTCGAGTATGTGCGTCGTCAGGATGACGGTCGTGCCCTGTTTGACCCGCTCGAGCAGCAGATCCTTCACCTGCCGCGCCATCGCCGCATCGAGCCCGGACAGCGGCTCATCGAGGATCAAGAGCTTCGGGTCGTGAATGAGCGCCCCGGCAAGGGCCGCCTTCTGCTTCATGCCGCGCGAGAACTCCTCGCAGCGCTGGTCGCGCTGCTCCCAGATCTCGAGCCAGCGCAGCAGCTCCTCGGCATGCGCCGCGGCGGTCGTCCCCTCCACTCCCCACAACCCCGCAACGAATTCCAGATACTCGAGCGGCGTAAGCTTGTCGTAGAGCATCGGCTCGTCCGGCAGCCAGGCGATCAGCCGCTTGGCGCCGATCGGGTCGGCGAGCGCATCGACGCCGAACACCTCGATGCTGCCGGCATCCGGCGCGAGCAGCCCCACAATCATGCGCAGCGTCGTGGTCTTGCCCGCCCCGTTGGGGCCGAGGAGCGCGTACAGCTCGCCCGGCGGCAGCGTGAGCCGCAGCCGCTCGACCGCCGGGCGAGCGAATCGCTTGCACAGGTCCCGCACCGCCAGCGCCGCCACCGTCATGCGCACCCCGTCTTTGCCGTCATCCTGGAACCGCAGCTTCGCGGCTCGAGTGCGCGGCGTCGGTCGAGCTGCTGAGGAAGGCGAGCTCTCCCGTCACCGCTCATCCGTGCGCCCCATACCGTTCAAGCCCGCCGCGACCGCTGCAGCGGGCAGGGCCACAATGCATCGGCAGGCACCTGCGTCAATCAATCAGCGCAGTGGGCGCCACCGTGATCGGCTTGCCGGCACCGAGCGTCGGCTCACCGGCCGCATAGGCCGCCCGATCATACGCAGCGACGTCGCCTGTCAGCAGCGCGTTGTACTCGACGAGCTTGGCATCAAGCTCACGGGTCAGCTCCTTCTCGATCGCCACCAGCGGCACGGTCGGCGCCTGCACGCCGAGGCCCGCGAGCGTCGAGGCATTCATCACCAGCGCATCGTGCAGGTCGGTGAGCTGATGCAGGTTGTCCTCGATGACTTTGTGCTGCACCTTGGGGTTGTAAACCGAGTCCTTGAGCTTGCCGAGCGCCCTGGCGAGCGCCGTGCCGCGCGCCAGAAGCGCCGCCGCGGCGCGCGATGGCCTCTGCAGGGAAGGATCGGTGCCGTTCGCCTCCGACTCGAGCGTCCTGCGATAGGCTGCGAGCCGGGATTGCATGGCGCTGATGTGATTCAGCATGCGGTTCAGAGCGTCCACCTGCGCGCGAGCCTCGAGGGCGAGCCGCAGTGCGCGTCGCTGCGCGGCAAGGGCCGGCGGCTGATTCGGATCGGCGATGACACGGGCGGTGGCGGTCTCGGTCCGGCCGCCGGCGGTCACGCTGACCGTATACGTTCCCGGCAGCACCGCGGGCTCAGGCAGAAGCGCCCAGGAGGGCGGCTTGCCCTGCAGCGGGGGCTTCTCGAAGTCCGTGCTGGTGGGCCGGTCATAACGCATGTTCCAGACGTAGCGGTTCAGGCCGAAGCGGGACGGGCCGTAGCGGGTCGCAATCAACTCGCCCCGCGCATCGCGGATCCGGATCCGCACCGGGGTCTGATGCAGCGCTTTGTCCTCCTTGCCGGCGCGCAATCTCTTCGGCAGGCTGTAATCGATCACCACGCCGTCCGGCGCGTTGGGCGTGACGAACGACGGTTCGGCGCCCTGTCCCCGGCTCCAGCGCTGATACTCGATGCCGGTGCCCGGCGCAAACAGCTTCAGCTGTGCAGGGATGGCGGCCGGATTGAGCTCGGCGACCGAGGCGAAATGATCCAGCACCCACAGCCCGCGGCCGTGGCTCGCGAGCACCAGATCGCCCCGCACGAACTTCAGGTCGAAGACCGGCATGATCGGCAGGTTGCCCCTGAGCTGGCTCCAGTGCCGGCCGTCATCGCGCGAGATCCACACCCCGCGCATGGTGCCCGCCGCGAGAACCTGCGGATCCTTCGGATCGGCGCGCACGACCATTACCGAGGCCCCATCCGGCAAAGCAGTTCCGATCGAACGCCAGTGCCTGCCGCAATCCCTCGTCGCATAGGCATACGGCCGGTTGTCACCGAGCTCGTGCGCGTCGAAGGCCGCGTACGCGATTGCCGGATCGGAGGGTGACACGTCGATCTGGTAGACGCGCGCCCACGCCGGCGCATGCGGCGGCGTGACCTTGCTCCAGGTCTTGCCGCCATCGCGTGTGACGGACACCAGGCCGTCGTCCGTGCCGACCCAGATCACGCCCGGATCGCTCGGCGCGACCTGGATCGAAAGGAGGGTGTCGTAGGTCTCGGCACCGGACAGATCGTAGTTGATCGGTCCGCCCGAGAGCTGTTGCTTCGACCTGTCGTTGCGCGTGAGATCCGGGCTGATCGTCTGCCAGGTGAGCCCGCCGTCGGCGGATTTCAGCAGCACGTTGCCGCCGAGGTAGACGGTGTTCGCGTCCTGCGGGTCGACCGCGATCGGCGGCGTCCAGTTGAAGCGGATCTTCTGCGCATACGTCGGCAGATCGTTGATGTATCCCGGTCCGTGCAGATACGGCATGATGAAGAGTGACCGCTTGGTCTTGCGGTCGAACCTCACGATGGAGCCGTCCTCGGCGTCCGCGTAGATGATGTCCGGGTTCGATGGCGCGGGGATCACGTATTGGCCGTCGCCGCCGACCACGGTGAACCAGTCTTGCCCGGAGACGACTGCATCGGCGAGTGATGAGGACGGCCCGCACCAGCCGCTGTTGTCCTGCAGGCCGGTGCACAGGTCGTACGGCGAGCGGCTGTCGGCGGCGACCATGTAGCTCTCCTCGATCGGCATGCCGTCGAGGAAACGCCAGCTCTTGCCGCCATCGAGCGACAGGTACGCCCCGCCGTCGTTGCCCTGAATCATGCGTTTGGGGTTGGTCGGATCGATCCACATCGCGTGATGATCGACGTGCACCGAGGAGTCGATCACCCGCACGGTCTTGCCGCCGTCGTCGGACTGCAGGAGCTGGAAGCCGAGGAAATACACCCGGTCGGCATCGTCCGGCGCGACCTCGAGCGTCGTGAAATAAAAGCCCCGCACGTTCAGCGCGTGATTGTCCGACACCTCGTGCCAATGCACGCCCAGGTCGTCGGAGACGAACAGCGCCCCCTTGCCGATCGGCGCCTCGAGCAGCGCATAGACACGCTGCGGCTCGCTCGGCGCGAACGCAAGACCGATGCGCCCGATGGGCGCGGGGGGCAGCCCCCATATGCGTTAACCTAAAATCCAGTCTTTCAGGAGCTCTCGCAGGGTGACGGACTGCGTTACGCGCTTGCGCTTGCCGTCATCCAAGGTTTTCTGCAACTCGCCGCTGGCAGTAG
>JAKAXA010000081.1 GCA_021816775.1 Pseudomonadota bacterium | reverse complement strand
CCTGCCGCCGGTCCCGCGCCGGTCCTCATCGTGAACACTCCGGAAGCGTCGGCGGCTCCGGCTGCCGACACAGGCCGACCGTTCACGATCGGCTGGAATCACTGATCACTTTGCGCGGAATACGCAGACAGCGGTACCGTACAAAGCCCTTGCGGCGCCGCCGGCTTCGCGGCATACGCTGTCTGTGAATCAGGCGCGCCGCACTCTTGCGCGGCGAATCACGCGTATGAGGGCGGCGGTCAAGGCGGCAACCGCGATCAGCGCGACGGTGGCTAGCAGGACCCAGTGGCTCGCGGCGTATCGGGCGATGCCGTAGATACGGCCGATTCTGCGCAGAGACGCGACATCAGGCATGGGGCCTGCGTGGACTTGCGCCCCAAGCAGCATGACCTGCGGACGATCGACTGCGAACAAGGGCCAGCGGCGCAGACCGGGCCCGTTTGGATTGCCGGTGCGTGCGAATCGCGTCCAGTAAGCCGGTATCACCTGCGCGAGATCGCGGTCAACGGTGGTCCACTCTCCTTCCTCAGGGCCAAGGTGGTCGAACACGTACTGCATCTCGACGCCGTGGGTGGCCCCGAGGCCATAGTACGGAGAGCGGGCGTAGTAGGGCGGCGCGCGGGTGAATTCGTATACGTACACCGGATCGTGTTCGTCCCGGCGCGCGAGCGTCGCCCAGCGCCACATGTCCCAGCGGAATCGCATATCGGAACTGAACGACACGGCAGCCGTGTATGCGCTCGCGGCACTGCGGCCCGGCGATGGGGCGAGCAGGCGAACGATCAGCGCGGGAAAGCTGCGCTCGAGTACGCGGCGGTAATTCTCGGGCGTGATGCGACTGTGAGCGAGAAAGAGTGCACCTTCATCGGCGTTCCACCCGATGAGCAGCGCGACCTTGTTGGCCTGGTGGCGCGCATAGGCTTCCCAGGGAGCGCGCGGCAGCACGTAGCCATCCACCGTGACGTGCGGAGAAAACGGTACCGTGAGCAGCTTTTCAGCCGGCATGCCGCGCAACGCCGAGAGTGATCGCGCACCGGCACGGGCCATGAACCTCAGGCCCTGACGTTCGGCACCCGGGAGCCGCAGGTTCGCGAAAAGCTCGATCGGCTCGAACAGGCCGCCGCTCTCGCCGATCACTTTCTGAAAGAGCCCCTTGGCCAGCGGGGACGCCGTCAGCGCGCTGATCGAGATCGAGCCCGAAGATTGTCCGAAGACGGTGACGTTGCGCGGATCGCCGCCGAAGGCGGCGATGTTGCGCTGGACCCATCTCAATGCGGCCAGCTGGTCCAGCAGCCCATAATCGCCCGAGGAGCGGTGCTTCGATTCCGACGTCAGCGCCGGCAGAGCGAGGAATCCAAAGACGCCGAGGCGGTAATTGGCCGTCACGACTATCACGCCCCTGCGAGCCAACTCATTGCCCGCATAGAGCGGGACTGCGGCCGAGCCGTTCTGCAGCGCACCGCCGTAAATCCACACCATGACCGGCAGCGGTCTCGCGCCGGCTGCGGCCGGCTTCCAGATGTTCAGGTACAGGCAGTTCTCGCTGACGGGCTCGGGGGCCGCATCCGGCGGATACATCCCGTGCTGCATGCAGGCAGGGCGGTAGTGCGTGGCGAGCAGCACGCCCTGCCAGGGCGCGACAGGGCGCGGGGCTCGCCAGCGCAGAGCACCGATCGGCGGCGCCGCGAACGGAATGCCCTTGAAGGACTCGACACCGTTGCGCAGGATGCCCTCAACGCGGCCGTCGGTCGTTTGCACGAGCGGCGGCGCCGCTGCGTGTGCAGCGAGCGAAAAGACGCCGGCAGCGATCAATGCGGATGTGACACAGGAGCGCCTCAGCGTAAGTCTCCTATCGGGCAATCCCGCGCACGCTCGCCGCGGCGCTGCGGGAATTCCATCGCTTGCAGGTTGCACTCTCGAGCGCGCCTGAGCCGCTTTGATTGCTGCAGTGTGGGGGCGACGCCAATTACCCCGTCTGCCGCGCGTGGCCTTCGTGTGCGTCTCGATGCGCCCGTCTTTGCGTTCGGAAGGAGAGTTGCGAGCGGCTCGGCATTGGCCGCCCGGGTGCCGAATAGCGGCTTCATGGATCCGTAAGGTATTTGCGCACCAGCGAGACCCACAGTCGAATGCCGTCAGGCAGCACCTCATCGTTGAAATCATAGTGCGACGAATGCAGACCCGCGTTGTCGTGGCCCCGCGCGGCGCCGAGCCAGAGGTAACACCCCGGAACCGCTTGCAGCATGTGGGCAAAGTCTTCCGAGCCCATGCTCGGCTCGTGATCCATGACCTTGAGCCCGCATCCGCCGGCAACCGCACGCACGAAGCTCGCCGCCGAGGGATCATTGATGGTGGCCGGGAAGCGCCGCTGGTACTCAATTTGCGCGGTGCACGCAAACCCAGCGGCGATGGATTGCACGAGGCGCGTGAGCCTTGCCTCGATGAGATCGCCAACCGTCTCGTCGTACCAGCGTGTGGTGCCGCGGATGAGGCACTCATCCGGAGCCACATTCCATGTGTCGCCCGCCTGGATCTGCGTCACCGAGACCACCGCCGGCTGCAGGGGATCGACATTGCGGCTGACGATGCTCTGCAGCGCGGCGACGATCTGCGCGGTGGCGAGGATGGGATCCGTGCCTTCGTGCGGCATGGCGCCATGGCAGCCTCGGCCGCGGATCCGGATCGTGAACAGCCCGAGTGCCGCCATCATGGC
The DNA here is from genome assembly GCA_021816775.1 of Pseudomonadota bacterium. GTDB lineage: Bacteria > Pseudomonadota > Gammaproteobacteria > Steroidobacterales > Steroidobacteraceae > 13-2-20CM-66-19. The sequence goes on along the minus strand of JAKAXA010000081.1, from coordinate 1,389 downwards.
GCCGTCGCGGGCGACGCAGGCACCGGCCGCCAGCGCCGGCCAGTTGTGCAACGCGTAGACGTTGTCGCAGGGAAACAATCTGAACAGCCCCTCTTCGACCATGCGGCGCCCGCCGCCTTCGCCTTCCTCCGCAGGCTGAAAGATGAAATGCACGGTGCCGTCCAGGTCGGGCAGCTCCGCGCACACGCGCGCCGCGGCAAGCGCCATGACGGTGTGTCCGTCGTGTCCGCACGCGTGCATGATCCCGGCGACGCTCGAGGCGTGCGCAACGCTGCTGTCTTCCCGAATCGGCAACGCGTCTATGTCGGCTCGTATGCCGATGCTTCGCCGGCTCGTGCCGCGGGTGATGGTGCCGACGACACCCGTTGCGGCCAGTCCGCGGTGAATTGGGATCCCGGATTCGGCGAGCCGGGAGGCGATGAACTCGGCCGTGCGATGCTCGTCGTAGGCGAGCTCCGGATGCCGATGAAGTTCGCGTCTCCAGGCAACTGCCTGCGCGAGCAGGTCCGCAGCGATGGCGCCGTCGCAGTGCTGTGAGTTCAATACCCGGTCCTCCGTGGTTGCTGAGTCGAGAGAGTCTCGCGGCGCGAGGCGGATCGGCGCGGATGCGGGTCGTTCTGTCTGCAGTGTCGCTGTGCGGTCGAGATTGTGCCCGTTCCGCTGTATGCAGCAAAGGGGCGCGTGCCGCATCTCCGGGCCGTCACGACATGAGGCCGTTTCGGCCCAAACCGGCGGCTGCGCGAGCACAGCGCAGCGGCGTCGGGTGGACGTTGGCGCGAACGCGAAGGATGCTCGGGGCGCATCAGCGCGGAGCCGATTTCAGGGGCCTGATCGGAGGCACCGGCGTCGGAGGGGTCATCGATGGTGATCGGCCGACTCGGACTCCACGAGCCTGCCCGCCGGCGATTGCGCTCCGCAACGCTCTCGCCCTCGGGGAGGGCGGGGACGAGGTCAGGCAAACCCGCGGGCCGCGGCAACAAGGCGTTGACATTGACGATCGCAAGAGGTGTGTCCTGCGCGCTCGTCGCTGCGCCCAGGTAGACCCCGCACTCTGCGCTGATCAGGACGTCCGTCAGCCGGTGACCGAACCGATAGCGGCGCAGCCGCTAGGGGTCTTTGACACGAAACTCGACTCGATCATCGGGATCGGAGGCGCTGCCGGCGCCGTGGGCGCGGCAGAACGTGCACTGGCATGCCCGGATCGCCGAGTCCTCGGCCGCAGGCGCGGTGTGACACGTGTAGCCCCTGGCCCCGCATTGGCATGCGTATTCCGGCTGATGGTGATCGGGGTTTGCAGGGCGACGTGAACACCGATCCCGGCGGAGCGTGAGCGGAGGTTCCAGATTCAACGTGAACGCTTTGGGGGACGAGGCGTAATAGCGTTCACGA
>JAKAXA010000080.1 GCA_021816775.1 Pseudomonadota bacterium | reverse complement strand
CATCGGACCGATCCTAGCGATCGTGCTGGGTGCTATCGCCTGGGGCGTACCCTACCTGTGGCTCAGAAAAGCCGAATCGGTCCCGCCGATTCACGATATCACGACGGACACGAGAAACCCGCCGCTATTTCTGCCGGACGTGGTGGCTCTAAGGGCGGCCGCCCATGCATCCAATTCCACGGTCTATGGCGGCGCTAGGGTCGCGGCACTGCAAAGGAAGGCATACCCCGACATCCGACCGATGCTCTTTGGTCTACCCGCCGCCCAGGTATTCGCCGGCGCCCTGCGAGCCGTCAAGGCGATGGGATGGAAACTGGACTCGGAGTATCCCAGTCTGGGCATCATTGAAGCGAGCAGCACGACGCTCTGGTTTGGCTTCACGGACGACATTGTGATCCGGATTGAGCCGCTCAGCGTCGGCAGCAGGCTGGACATCAGGTCCGAATCCCGCATCGGCGGAAGTGACATCGGCCGCAACGCTGCGCGCATACTTCGCTTCCGCACCGTGCTTTACCGGACGCTGGGACTGCCCGCACCGGGAAGATAGTCAACAGGCGATTCGGATTCGAGCGCAAGCGAGCGGGCGTCGGCCGAGGCCGGTGTAGATCGGCTTTGCGCGAGAAGGGGGCGAGAATCGTCAGGCTGACGAGGGCGATACCGGCGCATCCGGTAAGGCCGCGTATCTCGTGCGCGGCCCCCTGCGCCTCCTCCCCCTTCCCTCCCTCATCATGGGTCCACCGTCGGGTCAAGGCCTGCGGTCCGCATACGAGTTCTCAAGCATTGGTGGACCTCTCCCGGGCTGCGCGCATCACTCTCGCCGCCCCCCCGCGGGGCCGGCGAGAGTGACCGCGTTTCCAGTCTTCCAGTCCGCCGTTGTTCGGTTCTCGAGGCCCGCTCAGCGCAGGCCGCTCTCAGCGCAGCTGATACCGGATGGTCGCATAGACGTAGCGGCCGCGCGGATCGCCATAGGTGAGATCGTATCCGCCGACGAAGTTGTTCGCGATTGAGCCGTAGTTCGTGTACGGCGGGTTCTGGTTGAAGAGATTGATCACGCCGACGGTGAAGTCGAAGTGGCGCAGCCCCATGTAGGACGCCTGGGTGTTGATCGTGTCGTATGCCGAGACGTGACGCGGCACCTGAGTGACCGTCGACGGAGTATCCATGTAGGGCTCCTGGTAGTTCTGGGTCACCGAGAGCTCCCACGAGGCTGTCGTGTATCCGAGCGTCAGAGTATGACGCCACCGTATGATGGCCCCTCCGGTCTCACCGACCGACGACAGGCCCTGATTGACGACATCGGTCCAGGTTCCGTTGTAGTTCTGAACGGCGTACTTGTAGAAGTAGGCGCCGTTGGCACGCACGAAGAAATCGCCGGGCCCCAGGCGCTTATCGTAGCTGAGATTGATGTCGAGGCCACTCAGGTAAGTCTTGAAGAGATTCGCCGCAGTCTGGCTGATGGAGACGATGTTGCCCGAGGAATCGCGCGTGACGAAGCGCGCGAACTCCGTGGCCGTCTGGGCATTCTGCAGAATGACGGAATACGGCAGGCCACCGCCCGCGATCTCGTTGCGCATATAGATCCAGAACGAGTCCAGATCCAAACGCAGGTGCGGCGCCGGCTCGAGCACTGTGCCCAACGTGTAATTGACCGACTTCTCGGGCTTGAGGTTGGGGTTACCGCCCGTGACCGTCGTGAATTGCTCGCTGCAGGCAGGGTTGTTGGGATTGAACAGCGGGCACTGAATCGGATCGCGCGTGCCGTTCGAGGTGACACTGAAAGTTTGGGGCGCGTAGAGGTCGGGGAGCGACGGCGCGCGGAAGCCCGTTCCCGCCGACCCTCGAAATTGCAGCCACTGCAACGGCTTCCAATGCAGCCAGAGCTGGGGATTGACCGTGCTCCCGACCGTCTGATAGTGATCCCACCGCACGGCCACGTCCGCCTGCAGCGAATGAACGATGTACCCGTTGAGCTCAAAGTAGGCGGCCTGTGCGGTCCGCGATGCGGATTCCGGCAGCGAATTGCCGCCGAGACCGCCGACGTTGCCCTGCTGCAGAACGAGAGCGGGCGAGTAGTCGTAGGTCTCGCGGCGCAGCTCCGCCCCGACCGCGAGCCGCAGGGGTCCCGTAGGCAGTTGCGCGATCTTCCGGCTGCCGCTGGCATCGAGGCTGGTGAGCGATGTCTTGGTGGAGTAGTCCTGGCCGATGAACTGGTCCGCCTGGGCTTGCGCGAGCGCGTTCTGATCCTGCGTGGGACCGAACGGATTGATGACCCCCGAGTCGAGCAGCGGCATGATCGTCGAGTAGAGCGGCCAGCCGTGCTCCAGGTTGTCGGACAGGGCCACCTGGCCGTAAAGGAGTGATCCGTTGTAATGCCAGCCGAGCGCATCGCCCTTGATGCCGGCAACTACCCGTGTCGTGTTGGTCCTGTCGAATGTCTGCCGGATGCCGTTCGCGAAGTCGCGGTAAATGAGGTTCAAGGGCTCGCCGGCCAGCCCATGCGACGCTGCCCAGGCCGTCGGATAATACGGGCTGGTGGGCGGCAGCAGAAACGCGCCCTGTCCCGGCTTGGCGTCCGGGTTGCTGTACCCCGGATACTGCGTGGCGAGCAGGTTCGCCAGGTAGGCAATGTACGGGTTTCCGGGGAACATCGGATTCAGGAACGCCAGCGGAACCGGCTGCGTGTAGGTCGTCTGCCTGACCTGCGAGAACAGCGCATTCCCGTAGAGCTGGGTCGAGTGCGTCAATCGATAGGTGCCATTGAGAAAGACACTGTATCGTGAGCGCTTGGGCTGGAGCGAATCGTAGGGCGAATTGTCGAAGCGGCACTGCGTGGGGTAATTCTTGTCGTTGAGGGAGGTCGGCGCGCAGTTGCCGACTTCCGGGTTGTATACGCCCCCGTGCGGAAGCACCGAGTTCGGCGGAATGAGCACATTCGCCGGGAACGCGAAAAACGAGGTTACGTCATTGCCGTAGCCCGGGCTGTAGCGGGTGGCATAGGGACGCGATGCGCCCATGATGGGCGATTTGTGATCGTATTCCAGGCCGATGCCGATGTTATAGCGGTCCCGCTCAAGAGACCCCGTGCCCGCATAGAGGGAGACGTTCTCAGCGGTCCCCCCACCCGCCTGGGTCGGCGTGCCCACCGTTGCGCTCGCATCCAGTCCCTGGAAATCCGACTTCAGAATGAAATTCACGACACCAGCGATGGCATCACTGCCGTACACGGCGGAGGCGCCGTTCTCGAGGACCTCGACCCGCTGGACCGCTGCCAGCGGTATGGAGCCGACATCGACCGAATCGCCCGTCGTGCTGACCGGCATGCGCAGCCCATTGACAAGCACGAGCGTGCGGGCGGCGCCGAGGCCGTGCAGCGAAATCGTTTCGATGCCGCCGGTGGTGAAACCCGTCGCCTGCGCCGAGGTGATGCTGCCCACGCTGCTGGTCGAGCTGACCTGTTGCAACAGCTGCGGAACGCTGGTCGCGCCCGAGAGCCGGATATCCCGCCGGCTCAGCATCTGCACCGGCAGCGCGTTCAGGGTATCGACTCCCCGGATACGGGTGCCGGTGACCACGACTTCATGGAGCGTGGCGGTGCTGGCGTTCGGGTTGGCATCTGCGGGCGGGGGATCCGAAGCGGCACTGGCGCCGGCACCCCCGAAAGTGGTGCTCTGGGCTTTACGGTCCCCGCTCGGACGGTTGCCGGATCCCTCGATCAGAGCCTGCGGATCGCCCTCCTTTGGGTCGGACCGCTGCGGTGCGCTGGCCGCAGGCGGGTCCGCCGCCTCCTCGCGGGTGAGCGGCAGTATCGTGATCGTATGAACATCGATGTAGCGGAACGTCAAGCCGGTACCGGCCAGAGCATGCGTGAGCGCCTCCGCCACCGTGAAGCTCCCGACGACGCCACGCGTGCGAAGGGTCGAGACATCCTTTGACGGATAGACGATCTGAAAGCCGAACTCTTGGGCCAGGCTCCTCAGAGCCGGCCGGAGCGCTTCCGGGGGAATATTCGTGATCACGCGAGCGTTCGCGGCTTGAGCCCCGGCAAAGGCGGAAACCCCGATCAACGCCACACCCAGCGTGGCGGCGATGACACTGGACCGCATACCCCCCCCCTATCACACTGGTCA
>JAKAXA010000009.1 GCA_021816775.1 Pseudomonadota bacterium | reverse complement strand
AGGTCCTTCCGGAGATCAAGCGCCGCCGCGCCCCGTGAGCAGGCCAAAAGGCCAGCAGTTCCCCCACCGTTGCACAGCTTGGGCGAACGGCAGAGAGAAATCCACGGGCCTCCGCCGCACGCTTTCCAGGAAATGAGCGCGGTGGTGCTCAACGAGCTGCGCCTGCTCTCTTCCGCCCGCTTCGACTCCCAGTCGCTCCTGTGCATCGTGCTCGCCGGCGACGCCCGTCTCCTCGAGAAGCTGCGCCGCGAGGAGCTGATCCCGCTGGGCTCGCGCATCCGCACCCGCCTGGCCACCGAGGCCGCCACGCGCGAGGAACTCACCGCCTGCCTCGAGCATCTGCTCGCCGCCGCCGGCAACGCCAGCCTCATGACCCGCGAGCTACGCCAGACCCTCTGCGATCACGCCGCCGGAAACTACCGCATCCTCGTGTCCATGGCCGCCGAGCTCCTCATGAGCGCCGCGCAGCGCGAGATCACCACCCTCGACGAGAAGCTCTACCTGCAGGTCTTCTCCGCCCCCGAGCGCAGCACCGGGCGACGGGCCGCCGCGGCCCGATAACCCTCACAGCCGGGTCCAAATGATGTCTGATACCACAGAGCCTGCCTACGACGTGACCGCGCGTCACTGTCTGATCCTGGAACTCCCCGAGCTCCCCGACGAGGCCGCTTCGCACCTCTCCGAGTTCCTCCAGTCCCTCGCTGAGCACATCGGCGCCCATTACTCGGCGCAGATCTCGCGCGCATACCGGGATCACGAATGCGAGCGCGAACGGCTCTACCGGGAACGGGTCCGCCTCGAAGCGCAGCAGCCGCTTCCCTTCCCCGACCCGCCGTTCTGACCGGCGCGCATCGCTATGCAGTCGCCACAATCGCTCACGCCGCACGTCCATCACCGAACGTGAAAACCGGGCCATCAAATATCGTGGCGCGTCTCACCGAATCCCGGTTGCGATCGAACGATCCCGCTCGGGAAACGGGGCGCACGCTTGGTTCTTTTTCACCGCGCCAGTCTCCGCGACGATCGCGAGGCGCATGGGCTGCTCTCTAATCACCGAGACCATGGATCGCCGCCATGAGCTGAGCATGGAATCCTATGATCGCCTCTTTCCGAACCAAGATACGATGCCTCGCGGCGGCTTTGGGAATTTGATCGCGCTGCCGCTACAGCATGAGGCGCGGCAGCAAGGCAACAGTGTCTTCGTGGACGAAGGATTCAAGCCGTTCGCTGATCAGTGGGCATTCCTGGCATCCGTGCAACGGATCCAGCCCACGGATGCGGAAGCCGTAGCTCAGGAGGCAGCCCGCACAGGGCAGGTTATTGGTCTTCGTATCGCCGACACTGATGAGGAAGGACTGACTCCCTGGGCGCGGCCTCCGTCTGGCCGATTCCATGTGCAGCCTGTGACTGGCCCGCTCCCGTCCGAAGTCAAGGCAGTGCTCGCTCAGCGACTTTACGTCGAGAAGCTGGGGCTACCGCCCGCTCTGCTCAACCAACTGAAAAGAATTGCGGCCTTCCAAAATCCCGAGTTCTACAAGAAGCAGCGAATGCGCTTGTCGACGGCGATGACGCCTCGGGTCATTAGCTGCGCGGAAGAACTGCAGAGCCACATTTCAATGCCGCGAGGCTGCGCACCAGACGTTGCTGCACTTCTATCTCGGCACCGGATCGCGCTGCTGCTGGACGATAAGCGGTCCGCCGGATCGCCGGTGCATGCCGTGTTCAAGGGCGAACTCACGGCCGTTCAGAAGGAGGCCGCTCAAGCTCTGGTGGAACACGACACCGGTATTTTCGTGGCGCCTCCGGGCATCGGGAAAACGGTTCTTGGCACTTACCTCATCTCGCAACGCGCGTGCAACACGCTGATCCTTGTGCATCGAAAGCCGCTGCTCGAGCAGTGGAAGGCCCAGCTGGCAATGTTCCTCGGTATCGAGGAGCAGGACATCGGGCAAATCGGCGGTGGTCAGCGCAAGCCGAACGGCCGGCTTGATGTGGCGATGATGCAGAGCCTCGTCCGTAAGGAAGGAGTCAACGATCTCGTCAGCACCTACGGCCATGTCATCGTCGATGAATGCCACCACGTGCCGGCGTTCTCCTTCGAGCGTGTTCTATCGGAGGTCAAGGCACGCTATCTCGTCGGTCTCACGGCCACGCCGCAACGGCGCGATGGCCGCCAAGCCATCACCGAGATGCAACTTGGACCCATCCGCTACCGGGTAGATGCCAAGAGCCAAGCGGCGCGCCGCCCGTTCGAGCACAAGCTGGTCGTTCGAGAGACCGAGTTCCGCACTCCCGCCGAACGGACCGGCAGCGGTATCCAGGACGTGTATCGCGTCCTCGCCGAAAATTGCGAACGTAACCAGCGCATCGTCGATGACATCATCGCCGTGCTCCAGGAAGGCCGATCACCCATTTTGCTGACTGAACGCAAAAATCATCTCGACTATTTCGCCGATAAGCTGGGAAGCCTCGTCCGGCATTTGATCGTATTGAAGGGTGGCACCTCCCGGAAGGAGCGCCGCCAGACGCTGGAGCAGCTAGCCTCGATTCCAGACGCGTCCGAGCGACTTGTTCTGGCGACTGGTCGCTACGTCGGCGAGGGCTTCGACGACGCGCGCCTCGACACTCTCTTCCTCGCGATGCCGGTATCCTGGAAGGGAACTTTGATTCAATACGCAGGTCGCCTGCATCGCCATCATCCACGCAAGGCCGAGGTTCGAATATACGATTACGTCGATCGGGAAGTACCGATGCTCTTGCGCATGTTCGAGAGGCGGCTAACGACGTATCGCGCAATTGGATACGCTCGAGGCGAAGCGCCTCTGGGACTTGCGGAGCCGCCCGCAGCAGAGCTGACCATCGAGTACGACGAGCAGGCGCTTCGGCACTTCGACTCCGCTGTGTAACGGGAAGCGGTCGCAAGCCTGGCACCTCAGGGCGCTGGCCAGTGCGCCGGCCCTGAGTCTGAGAAGTGAAGAGGAGCTATAACCATGGCGACCGTCAGACTGTATCGCGGACATTGGGTTGCCGATTATTACGACGCCAACAAGCGCCGACGAATCGAACGGCCCGAAGGGCACTTTGAGAAGGCGGCGCAGGAGTTGCAGGCAGCACAGGTGCTTTTGGCTGATCGGATGGCGGAGCTCGCGGATGGACTCGTGCGCGAGGGCCGTGGAACCTTCGAGGAAGTGGCCAAACGATGGCTCAGAAGCAAGGTCCGGATTCGGCCGACCACGCGGCGCAGCTACGAGCAGCTCGTGGTCTGCTATCTCATCCCGTATTTTGGCACCCGCAAGCTCCGTCTGATCCAAGTCGCCGATATTGAACGCTTCCGAAACGAGCTCAGCGAGGACACGCCCGACTCGATCAAGCAGGCGTTCGTTACTCGCCTGCTGAAAGCGAAGCCAAGTCTCGCAGAAGCTCGCGCCAAACAGCGTGCGAATCAGGTGAAGCTGAGCAGCCGCTCGATCAATAAGACTCTCACCGTTCTGAGCATGATCTTCAATTATGCGATGCGCAATCAATGGGTGGTGCGAAATCCGGCTGAGTATGTCGATCACGCACGAGATGAACGTCCACTCATAGAGCGGCGCTTGGACATGGATGTCCTCACGCCCCAGGAAGTCGCGGCATTGCGGGAAGCGGCAAGACCCGCCACTTATCATGATGGCAAGCTGGTCACCAACAACTATCGATTACTGATCTCGTTCGCCCTGTTCACCGGCTGTCGGGTCGGTGAGATCCTGGGGGCGGCCTGGAGCCACATCGACTGGGAGAGTGGACAGTTCCACGTTCGCCGGACGTTCAGAGAAGGCCAATTTCAAGAACCGAAGACGCGGACCTCTTATCGGCGTCTCTCGCTGCCCACCTTTCTAGTGCAGGATCTGAAGGTGTGGCGGTTGACGTGCCCCAACAGTCCGTACGATCTCATCTTCCCGAATCTCGACGGGCAGCCCATGAGCCACTCAAACCTGATGCGCCGTGGCTTCTTTCCCGCGCTTCAGCGCGCCGGCATCAGAAGGATTCGCTTCCACGATTTGAGGCACACATTCGCGAGCTTGATGATCAGTAACGGCGAGGACATCGTGCGTGTATCGAGGCTCATGGGGCACGCCACAGCGTCCTTCACGCTGAATGTCTACAGCCACATGCTGCCGCGAGAGCGCGACCCGAGCGGCGATCGGCTCGCGCGCTTGGTTTTTGGAAACAAAATGGAAACTGTTGCCAATCCGCCAATGCCACAGGAGCGGCCGAGCGCGGAAAACTTCAGCAAATCAGCGTAGTTAAAGTGGTGGCCAGGGGTGGAATTGAACCACCGACACGCGGATTTTCAGTCCGCTGCTCTACCAACTGAGCTACCTGGCCGCCGCAGAAGGGGCCGCGTATTACACCGGGCGGGGCGGACAGCGTCAAGGCAGGCCGGGACCGGGGGAAGTGATTCCGACTGCGGAACTCTGGACCGGATCCAAGCCTTAGCCAATCCGAGGTCCGTCCCAATGCTTTGCCTGATACGGGCTCAATGTGGTCTTCCGCGCGTCATGCCCTAGAGCCTCTCGACCTCCCCCATCCGAGGGAGTCCGAGACCCGGAAGCCGGGAGACCCAGCGCTTCTCCCGGATCGCGACGCGGTAGACTGCGTGGTTGCGCCGATACGGAATTTCCGCGCATGAGACCGGAGCCCGGCTCACGGCCACCCACGCGGCGGCCGCCTGAAGCTTCGGGGCGCCGCGCAGGCGCCGCTCGATGGTTCACCTGGAACGCGAGAGAAATATCGATATGAGCACAGCGGCCGAATCAGGCCTCACTGCCCGCCTGGCATCGGCGGAGGACATCATTCCCTGCACCGAGGAGCTCACCCATATCAATGAGTCGCTCCACCGCCAGGAAGGGCTGCTTGCGGCCTCGGCCAAGGCGAGCCGGATGCTGCTCGAGGCCCCGGACGTGCGCGGCGCGATCCCGGAGGTCCTGCGACTGATCGGAGAGGCGGCGCATGTGGACCGGGTGAACGTGATGCTCGCCCGCAGCGGCCCGGGAGGCGAGCCGCTGCTCGTCGTGGTGGGAGAGTGGACCGCCGAGGGCGTGCCGCCGCACATGGATGATGCCGAGGCGCACGCCTGCGACGAGCGGGAGATCTCCTCCGTCTCAGCCGAGCTGCGCGCCGGCCGAAGCGTCTGCATCAACCCCGGCGCCACCGGCGGAGGCTGCACCGGCGCAGCGCGCTTCGAAGGCATCGGCACAAAGAGCAAGGCCGTGGTGCCGATCGTCGTGGCCGGAGAGTTCATCGGCGTGGTGGGTCTCGACAATACCCGTCAGCGCCGCGCCATCGAGGCCGCCGAGCTGGCCGCGCTCGAGACCGCCGCGAGCGTGATCGGCGCGGCCCTGCACCGCCAGCGTCTGCTCGATGACATGCGTCGCGAGCGCGAGCACGCCGCCGACGAGCGGGCGACCGAGCTCGCCAAGGCCAACGCCGTGATCCGCGGCAACCTCGAGCGCCTGGCGAGCGAGCCCGATCTCAACGGGTTTCTCGGCCACTTGCTTCTCGAGGCCACCCGCCAGTTCAATGCCGCCTCGGGCGCAGTCGTGGTCTCGCGCGACAGCCTGCAGGAGTGGCGCATCGCCGCGCACGTGCGCGAGGGCAAGCTCGAGGAGCCGCCCTACCCGATCAGCGTGCCGACGGGCTCCCCGTTCGGCAACCGCTTCGGCCAGCCGCACGAGCCGATGTATCTCGACATCGCGCAGCAGCACCAGGAGTTCTGGCCGGGCATGCTCGCCTTCGACCGGCGCGAGGGCTACGTCGGCAAGGTGGTCTATCCGCTGGTATTCGGCTCGCGCAACGTCGGCTTTCTGATCCTGCGCTTCCGGCGCAAGGCCGAAGACGTGCCGCACAGCGAGCTGCTGGTCGCGCTCGCCCAGCAGGCGACCCTCGCGGTGCAGCTGACACGCCTCGCATACCAGGCGAAGGAAGCCGCAGTGCTCGTCGAGCGGGCCCGCATCGGCCAGGAGATTCATGACGGGCTGGCGCAGGCGTTCACCGGCATCCTGATGCAGCTCGGGGCGGTCGAGGAAGACCCGCCGTGCAAGAAGAAGAACTCGAACCTGGCGATCGTGCTGACGCGCATCCGGGATCTGGCGCGCGACGGCCTCGCCGAGGCGCGCCGCTCGGTGATGGCGCTCAGACTGGATCAGACCCGCCGCACCGGGCTGGAGCTCGCGCTGCGTCAGCTCGCCGAGCGCTCCACCGTCCCGGGCGGAGTCACCTGCACCTTCAGCGGCGACGAAATCAACACCGGACTGAGACCCGAGCAGGAGCACGAGCTGCTGCGCATCGCCCAGGAAGCGGTGAGCAACGCCGTGCGCCACGCCCGGCCGAGCACCATACGCATCACGATGACGAACGAGGACACCCACTGGGTGATGGCCATCGAGGATGACGGACTCGGCATGGGCCAGAGTCCGGAGCGGCACGAGCGCCAGGGCTTTGGCCTCACCAGCATGCGCCAGCGCGCCACCGATATCGGCGGCGAGTGGCGCATCGAGAGCCGCCCAGGGTCCGGCACCCGCGTGAGCGTGCGCATGCAGAAGCGGAGAGCCTGATGGCGGCCGAGATGCACAAGAAGATTCGGGTGATTCTCGCGGACGATCACCCCGTAGTGCGCGACGGACTTGCGGCGATGGTCAACCAGCAGCCCGACATGGAAGTGGTGGCGGAGGCCGGCGACGGCGATGCGGCGGTCGCGCTCTACGAGCAGCACCATCCCGACGTGATGGTGCTCGACCTGCGCATGCCCAAGCGCGACGGGCTCGCCGTCGTGCAGCGGGTGATGGAGATCAACCCCAAGGCGCGCCTGCTCATCATGACGACCTACGACGGCGACGAGGACATCTTCCAGTGCCTCTCGCACGGCGCCAAGGGCTACATTCTGAAGGATGCGCCGCGGCCGGAGATCCTCTCGGCGATCCGTGCGGTGAGCGAAGACCGCCCCTACACCTCCTCGACGGTCGCCGCCAAGGCGCTGCAGCGCATGGCCAAGCCGAGCCTGACCGAGCGCGAGCTCGACGTGCTCGAGCTCGTCGCCCAGGGCCGCAGCAACAAGGACATCGCGCGGCGGCTCTCGATCACCGAGGGCACGGCCAAGACCCACGTGAAGTCGATCCTCACGAAGCTCGATGCCATCAGCCGGACCGAGGCGGTGGCCGTGGCGCACAAGCGCGGGCTGATCCGCCTGTAGCGGAACGCTGCACTCGCCGCTCAGCGGGGGCCGCCGCGGCGTACCGCGCAATGACCATTCTGTGACACCTGGGGCGGGCAATCGTGGTGTCCTTGCCACCATGGAACAGATCGGCGTCGTAGGCCTCTCGTACCGGCACGCCGGGGTGGAGGAGGTCGCGCGCCTGTCCATCGACCGCACAGAGCTGCCGCAGCGTCTGCCGGAGCTGCGCTCGGCGCTCGGCGTGTCCGAGCTGCTCTACCTCGGCACCTGCAACCGGGTGGAGCTGGTCTACGCGACGGGCGACGGGCTGCCGGCCGGGGACCTGCGCACCGAGGTGCTCGAGCAGCTCACCGGAACGGCGCCGCAGCCCGGCCACGCGCCGAGACTGCTGCGCGCCTGGGCGGGCGAGTCGGCCATCGAGCATGTGCTCCTGGTCGCCTGCGGACTGGACTCGGCACAGGCGGGCGAGCGCGAAATTGCCGCGCAGCTGCGCCTCGCATGGGAGAGCGCCCGGGAAGCGGGCACCTGTGGCCCCCTGCTCAATCGACTGCTCGGCGAGGCGCTCGGCATGGCCAATCGCGTGCAGCGGCTGCGCTCGGGCGTCCAGCCGCCGTCGCTGGCGGACCTGGCCATCGAGCGCATGCTGAAGCACCTCGGTGAGACACGCGCGCCAGTGGCCCTGATCGGGATCTCCCCCATGACGCGGCGCTGCGGGCTCGCTCTCGCCCGCGCCGGTGTGCCGCCGCTCATCGTCAACCGTACCCTGGCGGCCGCCGAAGCATTTGCCGCCGAAGTCAACGGCCGCGCCGTCGCGCTCGAAGATTTCCGCGAGCGACCCGAGCCGGTCGCGGGCTTGGTGCTCGCCGCCGGCGGCGGCACGCCCGTGCTCGGCGCACCGACGCTCGAGCGGCTGGCCGCGCTCACCACCCGCCGGCCGCTCGCCATCGACTTTGGTGTCCCGCCGAACCTCGAGCCGGAAGCCGCGCGGCGCGCACGCATCGAGCGGTTGGGCATGGACGATCTGGTGCAGGCGGTCGAGGAACACCGCCTCAACGAGCTGCTGCGCCTCGCCCCGGTGCGCGCGGCCATCGACGAGCAGCTGACCCGCCTGCGCGCCGAGATGGCGAGCCGCGCCATCGGCCCTCGCCTGGCCGAGCTGCGCGAGGCCTTCGAGCGCATCGCCGCCGAAGAGGCCGAGCGCACGCTCGGCGCGCAGCTGCATACGCTCGATCCGGCGCAGCGCGAAGCGGTACGGCGTCTCACCGAGCGGGTCGCGCACAGCCTGGTGCACCTGCCCATCTCGGGCCTGCGCGCCGCGGCCCCCCATACCACCACGGACGCGCTCGAGGCGTTCTTCCGCGAAGCACACCTGCGCCGGCGCACGGACTCGGGCGATGCGCCGCCGGCCGAAAAACCCCTACCGTACAGCCCATGAGCCATCCCCAGTCAGAACAGCTCTATGCGCGCGCCCGCGCGGTCATTCCCGGCGGCGTCAACTCGCCCGTCCGGGCCTTCAGGGCCGTCGGCGGCACGCCGCTGTTCATCGCGCGCGGGGAGGGCCAGTACCTGATCGATGCCGACGGACGGCGCTACCTCGACTTCGTCGGCTCGTGGGGACCGCTCATCCTCGGCCATGCGCATCCGGAGGTCATTCGGGCCATCACCGCCGCGGCCGCGCAGGGCACCACCTTCGGCGCCCCGTGCGCCGGTGAAGTCGAACTCGCCGAGCGCGTGGTGACCGCCTATCCCGGCATCGAGCAGGTGCGCTTCGTCTCCTCGGGCACCGAGGCGGTGATGAGCGCGATCCGCCTGGCCCGCGCGAGCACGGAACGCGATCTCATCGTGAAGTTCTCCGGCTGTTATCACGGCCACGCCGACCATCTGCTGGTGGCCGCCGGCTCCGGACTCGCCACCTTCGGCCGCCCGTCCTCGGCGGGCGTGCCGGAGCCGTTCACCGCCTGCACCCGGGTGCTGCCGCTCGATGACGAGGCCGCGCTCGAGCAGCTGCTCTCGAGCGAGGGCGCGCGCGTCGCCGCGGTCATCATCGAGCCGCTGCCTGCCAATCACGGACTGCTGCCGCAGCGGCGTGAGTTTCTCGAGCGCCTGCGCGCCCTCACCCGCCGGCACGGCGCGCTGTTGATTTTCGACGAGGTGATCTCGGGGTTCCGACTCGCGCGTGGCGGCGCGGCCGAGCGGCTCGGCATCACGCCGGACCTGGCCACCTTCGGCAAGGTGATCGGCGGCGGTCTGCCGGTCGGCGCCTTCGCGGGGCCGCGAGAAATCATGGCCAGGCTCGCGCCCGACGGGGACACCTATCAGGCGGGCACGCTCTCGGGCAATCCCGTGGCCATGGCGAGCGGCATCGCCACGCTCGATGTGCTCGCACGCGAGAACGGCTGGCAGCGGCTCGAGACGCTCGGCGCCGCGGCCGAAGCGGCGCTGCGGCCGGTGCTCGCGCGCCCGCCCTTCCCGGTGCATCTGGTACGCGCCGGATCGCTGTTCTGGCTGTCTCTGCACGAAGCGGGCGCGCCGCGCACCGCCGCGCCGCTCGGCGAGGCGCCGAGCGCGCGCTACGGCCGCCTGTTCCACGCGCTGCTCGGGCAGGGAATCTACTTCCCGCCCTCGGCCTATGAGGCGTGCTTCCTGTCGCTGGCGCACCGGGAAGCGGATTTCGACACACTCGCCCGAGGCCTCCAGCAGGCACTCGCGGCCGCCGCATGACCCTGCGCGCGACCAGAGTCCCGCGCATCCTGCAGATCACCGTCATGGTGCTCGTGCTCGTATGCACGGTGCAGGTGGTCTGGTGGATCTATGACCAGCACCGCTACGCGGTGGAAAAGGTCGCCGAGCTGCAGCGGGCCTACCGGCAGCAGGCGGCCGCCGCGCGCAGGCTGCTCGCGGCGGGTGTGCCGGTCGCGCGCGTGCAGGCGCTGTTGCCCTCCGTGCAACTCACGCCGGACGGGGCCCGGCCGAGTCCTGCGATCGAGCAGAGCCTGCTCAACGAGGAGCACCTGCGCATCAAACAGTACGCCTGGGAGGGCTCGTTCTTTCTGCTCGCCCTGTTGGCCTGCATCGCGGTCATCGCGCGCGCGCTGCGGGCCGAGGCTCTGGTGATGATCGAGCAGGACAACTTCCTGGCGATGGTCTCCCATCAGTTCAAGACACCGCTCGCGAGCCTGCAGCTCTCGCTCGAGACCCTCACGCTGCGCCCGGCTTCCGCCGAGCAGACGCGCGTGCTCACCGAGCGCATGCTCGCGGACCTCGCGCGGATGGAAGGGATGGTGAACCGCATCCTCGAGAGCGCGCGCCTCGAGCGCGGCCGCGTCGAGCTGCGCCGCGAACCCGTCGACCTCGCGAGCGCCGTGCGCCGTGCCAGCGCCTCCGCAGAGGAGCGCGCCGCGCAGGCGCACATCGCCCTGAAGGTCGAGCTCGATCCTGGACTGGTGGTGCTCGCCGATCCGCTCGCGCTCGATGTCATTCTGCGCAACCTGCTCGACAATGCGCTCGCGGCGGTCACACCGGTCGGCGGCGGTAGCATCGTGTTCAGCGGACGGCGCGCCGACGGGACGGTGGAGCTGACGGTGCGCGACACCGGCGTGGGCTTCCGGCCCGCCGATGCAACCCGGCTGTTCGAGAAGTTCACGCGCCTGCAGCCCGGCGGCGGCAGTTATCACGGCACGGGACTCGGCCTCTACATCGTGCGGCGCATGATGCAGCTGATGGGAGGGAAAGTGAGCGCCGAGAGCGGCGGCGCCGGTCAGGGCGCGCGCTTCGTGCTGGTCTGGCCGGCCGCACCGCAGGAGCTGGCATGAACTCCCCGGGCGAGATGGCGAGCCGCATCCTGGTGGTGGAGGACGACCCGCACCTCGCCGCCGGCGTGGTCGAGAACCTGCGCGCCGAGGGCTACACCGTCGATCACGTGGGTGACGGGCGCTCGGCGCTCGAGGCGCTCGCCGGCGCCACCTACGGCCTGGTGCTGCTCGATGTGATGCTGCCCGAGCTCGACGGGTTCACGGTGTGTCGCACGCTGCGCCAGCGCGGGGACAACACGCCGGTGTTGTTTCTGACGGCGCGCGGCGATCCGGCCGACCGGGTGCGGGGGCTGGAGGCCGGCGGCGATGACTATCTCCCCAAGCCCTTTCATCTGAAGGAGTTGCTGCTGCGGGTGCGGGCCATCCTCCGGCGCTGGGACTGGTATCACAGCGCCGCAGCCGAGACCGCGGTGCTGCGCTTCGGCGACAACGAGGTGGACTTCCGCGCCTTCCGCGCCCGCGCCTGGAATGGTCTCGCACAGGAGCTCACCGAGAAGGAGGCGATGATCCTGAAGGTGCTCGCCGAGCGTCCCGGGGAAATCGTCTCGCGCGAGGATCTGCTCGAGCGCGTGTGGGGCTACGACGTGTTTCCCTCCACGCGCACCGTCGACAACTTCATTCTGCGGCTGCGGCGGCGCTTCGAGCGCGACCCGGCAAACCCCCGCCACTTCCTCACCGTCTGGGGCGTGGGCTACCGCTTTCTGATTGAGGCCGATTCATGACCGGCGACACCCTGCGCATCGGCACCCGCGCCTCCGCGCTCGCACTGTGGCAGGCGCGGCACGTCGCGGCGCTCCTGCGTGCCCTGCCGGATGCGCCGCAGGTGGAGCTCGTGCCCATCGTGACCTCCGGCGACCTGCAGACGCAGGTGCCGCTGTGGGCGGTCCGCGGCCGCGCCTTCTTCACCAAGGAGCTCGACCGCGCGTTGCTCGAGGAGCGCATCGACCTCGCCGTGCACAGCCTGAAGGATCTGCCCACCGAGCTCGAGCCGGGGCTGGCGCTCGCGGCCGTGCTCGAGCGGGAGGACCCGCACGATGCGCTGGTCAGCCGTGCCGGCGCGCCCCTCGCGGCGCTGCCGCGCGGCGCGCGCGTCGGCACGAGCAGCCTGCGCCGGCGCGCATTCCTCGCGCGAGTGCGGCCGGACCTGGAGTTGCTCGAGCTGCGCGGCAACGTCCCCACGCGCATCGAGCGGCTCGAGCGCGGCGATTACGACGCCATCGTGCTCGCGGCGGCGGGTCTGAAGCGTCTAGGGCTCGCGGCCCGTATCAGTGAACGGCTCTCCCCGACGGATTTTCCGCCAGCGGTCTCACAGGGCGCGATCGGCATCTGCGCGCGCGCTGCAGATACGAGCACCCGCGGCTGGCTGATCCGGCTCGATCACCCCGCCACGCGTCTCGCCACCACGGGCGAGCGCGCCCTGCTGCGGCGCATCGAAGGGGGCTGCCAGGTCCCGCTCGGCGCGCTCGCGCAGCTCGAGGACACCCGGATCGCCATGCGGGCCGTCGTGTGCGCGCTCGACGGGACGAGCAGCCTCGCCGCCGCGGGTCAGTGCGCGGCTGAAGCCGACGCGGCGCGTGCGCTCGGAGAGCGTCTTGCCGGAGAGCTCCTCGCGCAGGGCGCCGACCGGCTCATCGCCGCGCAGCGTGCGGCGCAGCAGGCGCCGAACCCGTGAGCGATGCCGCCCGACCCGTGGTCGTCACGCGCGCCGAGCCGACGGACGGC
Organism: Pseudomonadota bacterium; assembly: GCA_021816775.1. Lineage (GTDB taxonomy): Bacteria > Pseudomonadota > Gammaproteobacteria > Steroidobacterales > Steroidobacteraceae > 13-2-20CM-66-19. The sequence goes on along the minus strand of JAKAXA010000009.1, from coordinate 124,891 downwards.
GGTTTGAGCGCCGAGCTCGCACGCCTTGGCCTGCCCGTGCTGCATTGGCCCGTGATCGGCATCGGGCCTGCGGATCCGGCCGAGTGGGAAATGCATCGCCGGTCGATCGGAACATTCGACTGGATCGTGTTCACCAGCGCGCACGCGGTCGAAGTGTTGACTGAGGCCATGCCGAAGCCCGCGCACGCCCGCATCGCCGCCGTGGGTCCCTCCACGGCCGAGACGCTGCGCGAGCGGGGCTGGCCGGTCGATCTCACCGGCCACGGCAACGGCGCCGAGGGACTGCTCGGCCCGCTTGCCGAGGTCGGCGTGCGCGGCCGGCGGGTGCTCTATCCGGCGAGCTCCCGCGCGTTGTCCACGCTGTCCGAAGGACTCGAGCGGCTCGGCGCCGAGGTCGTGCGCTTCGCCGCTTATCGCACCGTGGGCGCTGCGCTCGATGTCGCCGACTGCCGCAGCTGGATCTGGCGCCGCGGCATCGGCGCCGTGACCTTCGCGAGCCCCTCGGCAGTGATCGAGTTGGAGCGCGCGCTCGGCGGCGCGGACTTTGAGCGGCTGCTCGCGGACGCCCCCGCGCTCGCCATCGGACCAACCACCGCACGCGAGCTCGAGGCGCGCGCCGTGACGCCCGTCGTAGCGTCGAATCACACACTGCACGGCCTGGCGCTCGCCTGCGAAGCGCTGCTGCGCGCAATTCAACCGGGCTCGCGAAGCGCGCAGCCCGAACAGGCAACGGCGCCTCGCGCCGCAAAGAGGCTCGAATCATGAACTTTCCTTCCGTCAGGCCGCGGCGCACCCGCCAGTCCCACCCGTGGCGGCGCATGGTGCGCGAGACGCGCCTCTCGCCCGATCAGCTGATCTATCCCCTGTTCGTCGTGCCCGGCGCCGACGTGCGCCATCCGGTGACGAGCATGCCGGGCATCTCTCAGCTGTCGGTCGACGAGGCGGTCAAGGAGTCACGCATGGCCGAGCAGGCGGGCCTGCCGGCGGTGCTGCTGTTCGCCGCGCCGGCGCACAAGGACGAGCGGGCGCGCGCCGCCCTCGATCCGCACGGGCTCGCCGCCGAGGCGATCCGCGCGATCAAGGAGACCTGCCCGCGGCTGCTGGTGTGGGCCGATGTGTGCCTGTGCGGGGCGACCGACCACGGTCACTGCGGCCACGTGCTGCCGGGCGGGGTGATCGACAACGACTCCTCGGTGCAGACTCTCGCCCAGGTCGCGCTCAACTACGCGCGCGCCGGCGCCGATGCGGTCGCGCCGAGCGACATGATGGACGGACGCGTCGCGGCCATCCGCCGGCTCCTCGACCGCGACGGGTTCGCCATGACACCCATCGTGTCGTATGCAGCCAAGTACGCCTCGGCGTTCTACGGGCCGTTCCGAGAAGCGGCCGAGTCCGCCCCCGCCTTCGGCGACCGGCGCAGCTATCAGATGGATCCGGCCAACGGGCGTGAGGCGCTGCGCGAGGTGCTGCTCGACGTGGAGGAAGGCGCGGACCTGGTCATGGTCAAGCCCGCGGGGCCGTATCTCGACATCATCCGCCAGGTGCGCGATGCGGTGCGGGTGCCGGTCGTGGCCTACCAGGTGAGCGGCGAGTTCAGCCTGATCAAGGCGGCCGCCGAGCGCGGCTGGATCGATGAGCGCGCGGCGGTCATGGAGACCCTCACCGGCATCCACCGCGCCGGCGCCGACCTGATCATCACCTACTACGCGCCGCAGGTGGCGCGCTGGCTCGGCGCATGAGTGCCGGCACACCCGTGTTTCTCGCGGCCTGCCGGCGCGAGCCCGTGCCCTACACGCCCATCTGGATCATGCGCCAGGCGGGACGCTATCTGCCGGAGTACCGCGAGCTGCGCGCCAAAGTCTCGTTCGATGCGCTGACCCGTACGCCGCAGCTCGCCGCGGAAGTGACACTGCAGCCGCTGCGGCGCTTTGCCCTCGATGCGGCCATTCTCTTCAGCGACATCATGACTCCGCTGCAGGGCATGGGCGTCGACCTGACATTCGAGCCCGGGCCGGTGGTGCGCGAGCCGATCCGCAGCGATGCGGCCATCGAGGCGCTGCGGCCGCTCTCGCCCGAGCGCGACGTGCCGTTCGTGCTCGAGAGCATCCGGCTGATCCGCGCGGCCGCGCCGCGCGGCGTGCCGCTCATCGGCTTTGCCGGCGGCCCGTTCACGCTCTTCTGCTACCTGGTCGGCGGGCGGCAGTCGAAGCAGTTCGAGGCCGCGCGCGCATTTCTTTACTCAGACCCGGACGCGGCCGGGCGGCTGCTCGAGCGTCTCGCCGATGCCATGGCCGCCTATCTCGCCGCGCAGGCCACAGCGGGCGCCCAGGCGCTGATGCTGTTCGAGTCCTGGGGCGGGCTGCTCGCCCCGCCGCAGTTCGAGCAGTTCGCGCTGCGTGCCGCGCGGCGCACGCTTGCGGCCCTGCGCTCCTGCGGCGTGCCGCTCATCTACTACCTCAACCAGGGCAGCGCGCTGCTCAAGCACCTCGCGACGATCGAGGCGGATGTGATCGGCGTCGACTGGCGCTCCCCGCTCGATGAGGTGCGCCGCGTGTTGGGCGGGCTGAAGGCCGTGCAGGGCAATCTCGATCCCGCGGCGCTGTTCGCGCCGCCCGAGGTGCTCGAGCAGGAGGCCGGCCGCGTCTTGCACGAGGCCGGCGGCCTGCCGGGGCACATCTTCAATCTCGGCCACGGCATCTGGCCGCATACCGACCCCGAGGCGGTGGCCCGGCTGGTCGATGTGGTGCACGAGCGCTCCGCCCGAGCCGCAGGTGCGAGGTGAGCGAGATCCGCGCGCCGCTCGCGCAGGCCGCCGCGGACTATTTCCGCGGTCTGCAGGATCGCATCTGCGCGGCCTTCGAGGCGTTCGAGCCCGCCGAGCGCTTCCAGGGGCGCAGCTGGAGCCGCCCGAGCGGCCACCGGCTCGAGGGTGGCGGGCAATCGCGGCTGATGCGCGGACAGGTGTTCGAGAAAGTCGGCGTCAACGTCAGCCACGTCTGGGGCGTCTTCTCCGAGCAGGCACGCGCACAGATCCCGGGAGCCGCGCAATCCGGCGGGAAGTTCCTCGCGTGCGGCATCTCGCTCGTGGCCCACATGGCGAACCCCTACGTCCCCACGGTGCACATGAACCTGCGCTACCTGCACACCAGCCGCGGCTGGTTCGGGGGCGGCTCGGACCTGACGCCGACGTTCCCGTTCGAGGAGGACACGGCCGAGTTCCACGCTGCGCTGCGGCGTGCCTGCGGCACGTATCGGCCGGACGCGTACGAGGAGTTCAAGGCCTGGTGCGACCGGTACTTCTACCTCCCCCACCGCCACGAGCCACGCGGCGTGGGCGGCATCTTCTTCGATGAGCTCTCGGGCCCCGATCCGCAGGCGGATTTCGCTTTCGTGCGACAGGTGGGTGAAGCCTTCCTCGGGGTCTATCCGGCCCTGGTGGCGCGCCGCAAGGACACCCCCTACGACGAGGCGGCGCGCGAGATGCTCCTCTACAAGCGGGGGCGCTACGTGGAGTTCAACCTGGTCTATGATCGGGGCACGCGGTTCGGTTTTCAGACCGATGCGGACCCCGAGGCCTACCTGATGAGTCTGCCGCCGCTGGTCAGATGGTGAGACGAGCTGTCCGAATGAAGAGGATCGTGGCGCCGGCGCTGTGCGCGCTGTCGGCGGTGGCGCTCGGCGCCTGCAGCCAGCAGAACGCGGATTTCATGCCGGGGGGCGGTGCCTCCGGCGCCGCCGCGAGCGCGCCCGCCGCACCGAACACTTCCGCTGCGCCGCTGCCCACCCCCGCGCAGCGCGCCTCGACCCTGATCGGGCTGCCGGTGCGCTCCCGCTCGGGCGAGCGGCTGGGCGCGGTGGCCGACATCGTCTTCGGCGGCAACGGCCGGGCCTCCCACCTCATCGTGGTGCTCAGCGGCGCAGGTGGCGCCTCCGGCACGCTGATCCCCATCCCCTGGCGCCTCGCGATCAAACACGTGCACGGCGGCGCGCTCGTGCTCAAGAGGAAGGAATTGACGGCCGCGCCGGGCTTCGCGCCCGATGACTGGCCGCAGCTCGACGTGCAGGGCTGGAGCGCGGCGGCCGATGCCTACTGGTCGCGCGTCGGCGAGGCGCCGTTCGTCCCGGTCGATCCGACGACGCGCTCGCGAGAGCGACCGAGCGTGAACCTGTAGATGAAAGCGCTGCGCTGGAGCCTCGGCATTCTCGCCGGCGTGGTGCTGCTGATCGTGCTGGCGGCGCTCATCGCCACCCATCTCATCAACCCCGATGACTACCGCGGCGAGGCCGAGCGGCTGGTGAGCCGCGACACCGGCCGGCCGTTCGTGATCGAGGGCCACCTGCGCCTCGGGTGGTATCCCTGGCTCACGCTCGGCGTCGGTGCGGCGCGCCTCGGCAACCCGCCCGGGATGCGCGGGCCGGACCTGATCGCATGGCGCTCGGCGCGCGTCCCGGTGCGGCTGCTGCCGCTGCTGCTGCATCGGCGCATCGAGCTCGGCACGATCCGCGTGAGCGGCGCGGACATCCATCTGTGGCGCAACGCCCAGGGTGTCGGCAACTGGCAGCATCTGCTGGTGAGCTCCCCGGCATCCGGATCCGCTTCGAGCCCCGCACCATCGATCGGAGGGCTGATCCTGGACGATGCGACACTCGAGTTCGCCGCCGCGAGCGGAACGGTCCGTCTGCGGCGCTGGCAGCTGCAGATGGGGGCCTTGCGTCCGGGCCAGCCGTTTTCGCTGCGCACGCGCTTCATCCTGCAGGCGCCGAAGGTGCCGCCTGCCGGCGTGCCGGTCCGCTTCGACGCCCGGGGCCTGCGTGTGCAGACGGCACCGCTCGATCTCGCCGCACCGCACTGGACACTGACCGTGGCGAGCGCCACAGCGTCCGGCGCACTGCAGTTCGCCGAGGCGGGCGGGCGGCCGCGCGCCGCGGGAGCCATTGCCCTCACCGTGCCTTCGGTGCGCGGGCTGATCGGCCAGTGGGGCCTGAAGATGCGCCTGCCGAAGGATCCGGCCGCGCTCGGCGGCCTGTCGCTGTCGGGACGCTGGCGGCTGCAGGGCGGCGCGGTGCGCATCGAGCCGCTCACCGCCCGGCTCGATACAACGACGCTCACCGGCTGGGCGCAGCGCTCCGGCGGCGCCGCGGCGAGCTGGACCTTCGACCTGCACGCCAACCGGATCAACTTCAGCAACTACCTGCCGCCCGCGCGCAAACACCCCAAGCCCCTGAAGCTGCCGCTCGCGATGCTGCGTGCCCTGCGGGTGCAGGGCACGCTCACCGTCAGCCGCGCGACCTACGGCGGCACTGCGATGCGCAACGTGCGGCTGCAAGTGCAGTGAGCGCCAAGCGACGGGCGCCGGCTGCTTCCGGCACCGGGAAAGCCGGCATGCGCCTCGCGCGCGCGCTCATCGAGTGGCACGGACGCAGCGGACGGCACGATCTGCCGTGGCAGCGCGACCGCAGTCCCTACCGCGTCTGGGTGTCGGAGATCATGCTGCAGCAGACGCAGGTGAGCACGGTCATTCCGTACTACGAGCGGTTCATGCGGCGCTTCCCCGACATCGGCGCGCTCGCGGATGCTCCGCTCGATGAGGTGCTGCACCTCTGGTCGGGGCTCGGCTACTATGCGCGCGCGCGCAATCTGCACCGTGCCGCGGTTCGGATCCGTGATGAGCACGGCGGACGCTTCCCGGCAGCCTTCGATGCCGTGGCCGCGCTGCCCGGCGTCGGGCGCTCGACCGCCGGGGCGATCCTCGCGCTCGCCCGCGGCGAGCGCTTTGCGATCCTGGACGGCAACGTGCGCCGGGTGTTATCCCGATATTTCGGGGTGGCGGGCGCCCCAGGGGAACGGGACACCGTCGAGCGGCTGTGGGCGTTGTCCGAGGCGTGCACTCCGACCCAACACGTCGAGGTGTACACGCAGGCCGCCATGGATCTCGGCGCGACCGTCTGCACGCGCCGCAATCCGGCGTGCGCGGACTGCCCGCTGTCGCAGGCCTGTCTCGCCCGCCGCGCCGGCCGGCAGCACGAGCTGCCCGCGCCGAAGCGCCGGCCCGAGCGTCCGCTTCGCAGTGTGTTCATGCTTGCCGCAACGCGCGGCGACGGCGCAGTACTTCTCGAGCGCCGTGCCGAGCGCGGCATCTGGGGAGGCCTGTGGTGTCTGCCGGAATTCGACAGCGCCATGGCGGCCGAGAAATACCTCGGGCGCATGCTCGGCACGGCGCACCGGGTGCGTCCGCTCGAGGCCATCGAGCACGCCTTTACGCATTTCGATCTTGTCATCACGCCGCTTCTGGCTCATTGTTCAGGCCATGACGCCGCGCCGGATCCGGCGCGGCACGCGTGGTACCGCGTCAGCGCGCCGGGCGCGCTCGGGCTTCCGGCCCCGATCCAGCGATTCCTGCAACGCCTGGCGTCGTCGGCCGCCAAGACGGAACTCTTTGAATAATTTGATTTTTACACTACGGAGAACGCCGTGCCCCGAATGGTGCAGTGTGTGATGCTCAAGCGCGAAGCCCCGGGCCTCGACCGTCCGCCCTACCCGGGGCCACTCGGCCAGCGCATCTTCGAGCATGTGTCGCGCGAGGCGTGGCAGCGCTGGACACAGCACCAGGTCATGCTCATCAACGAGTACCGTCTGAGCCCGATCGAGCCCAAGGCCCGCCAGTTCCTCGAGGCCGAAATGGAAAAGTTCTTCTTCGGCGCCGGCGCAGCCCGGCCCGAGGGCTATCAGCCGCCCAGGGAGGACTGACCGACCCATGACCGAGACGCCCACGCCGCTGAACCCGCGCGTTCGAGAGGTCACGGAACGCATCCGTGAGCGCAGCCTCGACACCCGGGCCGCCTATCTGGAGCGCATGCGGGGCCAGGCCCGCGGACCGGCGCGCACGCGCCTCTCCTGCACCAATCTCGCGCATGGCTTCGCCGCCTCGAGCGCCGCCGACAAGGAGGCGCTGAAGGCGCTGCGTGGCGCCAATCTCGGCATCGTCACCGCATACAACGACATGCTCTCGGCCCATCAGCCGTTTGAGCGCTTCCCGGGACTCATTCGCCAGGCGGCGCGCGAGGCGCACGCCACCGCGCAGGTCGCCGGCGGCGTGCCCGCCATGTGCGACGGGGTCACGCAGGGCCAGCCGGGCATGGAGCTGTCGCTGTTCAGCCGCGACGTGATCGCGATGGCGACCGGCGTCGCGCTCTCGCACGGCATGTTCGATGCGACACTGTGCCTGGGTGTGTGCGACAAGATCGTGCCGGGCCTGCTGATCGGGGCGCTCGCCTTCGGGCAGCTGCCGACGATATTCGTGCCTGCGGGCCCCATGACCTCGGGACTGCCCAACAAGGAGAAGGCGCGCATCCGCCAACTGTTCGCCGAGGGCAAGGTCGGGCGCGAGGCGCTGCTGCAGTCGGAAGCCGACAGTTATCACTCGGCCGGCACCTGCACGTTCTACGGCACCGCCAACAGCAACCAGATGCTGATGGAGGTGATGGGGCTGCACCTGCCGGGCAGCGCATTCGTGCCGCCGAACACGCCGCTGCGCGACTCGTTGACCGCCGCGGCCGCGCGCCGCGCGGCCCGCATCACCGCCCTCGGCGAGGAATACCTGCCGCTCGCGCACGTGCTCGATGAGCGCAGCATCGTCAACGCCGTCGCGGGACTGCTCGCCACCGGCGGCTCCACCAACCACACGCTGCACATCGTCGCCATCGCCAGGGCCGCCGGCCTGCTCGTCGACTGGGACGACTTCAGCGCACTCTCGGAGGTCGTGCCGCTGCTCGCGCGCATCTATCCGAACGGCAGCGCGGACGTGAACCACTTCCATGCCGCCGGCGGCATGGGCTTGCTGGTGCGGGAGCTCCTCGGGGCCGGTCTGATGCACAGCGACGTGCTCACCGTCGCCGGTCCCGGCCTCGCGCGCTACGCGCAGGAGCCGTGGCTCTCGAACGAGGGGCTCGCCTGGCGGGACTCGCCGGCCAACAGCGGCGACCGGGAAGTGCTGCGGCGCGTGACCGATCCGTTCAGCGGCGATGGCGGGCTGAAGCTGCTCAAGGGCAATCTGGGGCGCGCCGTGATCAAGGTCTCGGCGGTCAAGCCCGAGCACCGCTCGGTGGAGGCGCCGGCCCGGGTGTTCCACAGTCAGGAAGAGGTGCTGCACGCGTTCAAGCAGGGCGAGCTGGCCCGCGACGTGGTGGTAGTCGTGCGCTTCCAGGGGCCGCGCGCCAACGGCATGCCCGAGCTGCACGGACTGACGCCGGCGCTCACCTCGCTGCAGAGCAAGGGCCATCGGGTGGGGCTCGTCACCGACGGGCGCATGTCCGGCGCCTCGGGCGTGGTGCCGGCCGCGATCCATCTGACGCCCGAGGCGGTCTGCGGCGGCCCCATCGGCAGGATTCGCGACGGGGACGTCATCCGTCTCGACAGCCGCACCGGCGTGCTCGAGGCGCAGGTGAGCGAGGAGAAATGGAACGGGCGCGAGAACGCGAGCGCCGATCTGTCCGGCAACGCGTTCGGCATGGGCCGGGAGCTGTTCGGCCTGTTCCGCACGCATGCTGCGCCGGCGGAACAGGGCGGCGGAGTGTGCTGAGGTGCGGCCCCGGGCCGGGGCGGGCACGGTTCCACCGCAGCGGGCGGTCGAGCCATCCGACGCTGCCGAATGCCGGTGCGACGGGGCGCGGCCTGAACGCACATCAACGCGTGGCGCCGCTCAGGCGCCCGGCTTCTCCGGCAACGCCACGCTGAACTCCAGGACCTCGTGTCCGGCCTCGCGCTCGAGGTTGATCTGCACCGCTTCCGGGTCCACGTTGACGTACTTGTGGATCACCTGCAGGAGCTCGCGCCTGAGCAGTGGCAGATAGTCCGGACCGCCGCGCCCGCCTCTCTCCTGCGCCACGATGATGCGCAGGCGCTCCTTGGCGATGCTCGCCGAGGTGGGCTTGCTGCGAAACATTGCCAACAGGCCCATATCAGCCTCCGAACACGCGCGCGAAGAAGCCGCGCTTGGGTTCTTCGAGGAATCTGAGCGGCAGCTCCTCGCCGAGCAGGCGGGCCACCGCATCGTCGTAGGCGCTCGCCGCATCGCTGTCGTCGTTGAGAATCACGGGCACGCCGGCGTTGGAGGCGGCTAGCACGTCGGGCGACTCCGGGATCACGCCGATCACATCGAGCCCGAGGATCTCCTTGATGTCCCCGACGCTCAGCATCTCGCCGTTCGCCACGCGCCGCGGGTTGTAGCGGGTGAGCAGCAGGTGCTCCTTCACGCCCCCGTTGCCGTTGGCGGAGCGATGGGTCTTGCTCGCGAGCAGCCCTAGGATCCGGTCGGAATCGCGCACCGAGGAGACTTCCGGGTTGACCACCACCACCGCGCGGTCGGCGAAATACATTGCCAGATGAGCGCCCTTCTCGATGCCGGCGGGCGAGTCGCAGATGATGTAGTCGAACTCCTCGGCAATGAGCTCATCGAGCACGCGGCGCACGCCCTCCTCGGTGAGCGCGTCCTTGTCGCGCGTCTGCGAGGCGGCCAGCACGTGCAGCGTCTCGAGACGCTTGTCCTTGATCAGCGCCTGCTTCAGCACGCACTCGCCGTTGATGACGTTGACGAAATCGTACACCACGCGCCGCTCGCACCCCATGATGAGGTCGAGGTTGCGCAGGCCGATGTCGAAGTCGATCACCGCCACGCGCTTGCCGCGGCGGGCCAGTCCGCAGGCCAGGCTGGCCGAAGTAGTGGTCTTGCCGACCCCGCCCTTGCCGGAGGTCACCACGATGATTTCAGTCAAAGGTCGCTCCTCGAATCAGGTTGACAGCGCTGCGCGCACTCAAGCGCCCAACCGCTCGAAACGCAAGGCGTCGCCATCCAGCCACGCCTGCACGGGTTTTCCCGCGAGTTCCGGCGGCAACGTCTCGAAGACACGGAACACGCCGGCGATCGACACCAGCTCCGCGTGGAATTCCTGGCAGAACACGCGCGCGGCCGTCTCGCCGCGCGCCCCGGCCACCGCCCGGCCGCGCAGCGCGCCGTACACGTGCACGCAGCCGTCGGCGATCACCTCCGCCCCGGCGCCGACCATGGCGGTCACCACCAGGTCGCGCCCGCGCCCGTACAGCCGCTGGCCGGAGCGCACCGGCTGGGCATGCACCTGGGCCAGCGCACCGGCGGGCTCGGCTTGCGCCGGCACCGGCTCGACGCGCAGCGCGCCCCCCAGGGCCTCGGCGGGCGGCTGAAACTCGCGAAAAGGCGGCAGCAGCGGCAGACCGAGCGGCTGGGTGAGCGCCTGCGCGGCCGCCGCGCCGCTCGAGAGGCCCACCGGGCACATGCCGGCGCGCCGCACCGCCTCGAGCACGCCGCGCATCTGCTCGACCGAGGGCTCGCGGCCGAGCGGCCCGACGTCGAGCGACACCGCCGTGCGCTGGAAGAACTTCGGCGCCGTGGCCACCCGCCCGGTCAGCTCATCGAGAATGGCGCCCGGGTCGGTCGTCCAGATGAGCACCTGAATCAGGCCGACCTGCCCGAAACGGATGTCGATGGCCGGCGCGGCGGCGGCCTCGGCTCTCTGTGTCGTCATGTATCCCTGGCTGAGCGGTGCACGGCTGGGGTGATGTTGGAGGTGCAGTGTACCGGCTCAGGGCCGCCGCCGCACGCCCCGCACGGGCTCGGCCGCGAGCGGATCCTCCGGCCAGTGATGCTTCGGATAGCGGCCGCGCAGATCCTTGCGCACCTCGGCGTAGCCGCGGCGCCAGAAGCTCTCGAGGTCCCGGGTCACCTGCACCGGCCGGTGCGCCGGCGAGAGCAGTTTGAAGGTGACCGGCACCCGGCCGCCGCCGAGACGCGGCGTCGCGGCCAGCCCGAACACCTCCTGCAGGCGCACCGCCACCGCCGGCGCGCTCTCATCGAGGTAATCGACGCGGATGCGCGAGCCGCTGGGCACGGCCAGATGCGTCGGCGCCAGCGCATCGAGCTCGCGTTCCCTCTCCCAACCCAACCGCGACCGCAGCGCCTCGGCGAGCGGCAGCCGCGCCAGGTGCTCGCGGCGGGTCAGTCCCGCGAGCCACGGGGCGAGCCAGGTCCCGAGCCCCTCGGCAAGCGCTTCGTCCGACAGATCGGGCCAGGCGGCGTACGGGCTGCCGAGATGGCGCACGAATGCGACACGTGCCTGCAGGTCGCGTGTGTCGCGGTCCCATGGCAGCGCCGCAATGCCGAGCTCGCGCACGCCCGCGAGCATCGCCTCGAGCGCGCGCTGCGCGGGCGGCTCGGCGAGCGGCCGCGTCTCGAGCAGCAGCTGATCGAGCCGCAGCTCGCGCCGCGCCAGCACCGCCTGCTCGCGCCGGCTCCACTCGACCGTCTCGCGCCACTCGAGCCGCTCGGGCACCACCGCTTCCAGGGCGCCGCGCTCGAGCGGCGCGGCGAGCAGGATGCGCGCATCGCGCTCGTGGTCATCCAGGTCGACCGCGACGATGAGCGCCTGGCGCGCGAGGCTTTGCGCCTGCGCGAAATGCGCGCCGCGGCCATTGGCGAGGGTGTAGCGTCCCTCGCCGCCGGGCCGCAATGCGCCGATGCGGTCCGGGAATGCGAGTGCGAGCAGCGTCCCGACCGAAGCGGTCCGCGCATCCACGCGGGGTCCGGCGGCGCGTTCGAGCTGGCGCATGAGTTCGCGCGATTGCGCCCGTGCGGCCTGCAGCGCAACGCGATCGGCGTCACTGGCACGGCTTTCCCCGCGCAGAATCTCCAGACGGGTGCGGATATCGGCATCCCGCCCCCCCGAGAGCCCGCGCAGCAGATCGCGCTCCGAGAGCAGCGCGGCCAGATCCACCGCGAGCGGCACAGCGCCGAGCTCCCGCGCGCGCAGCAGCATGTGCGCCAGACGCGGGTGGACGGCGAGGCCGGCCATCTCACGGCCGTGGGCCGTGATGCGCCCGAGGGCATCGAGCGCACCGAGCCGCTCGAGCAGAGCGCGGGCGCTCTCCAGCAGCGCCAGCGGCGGCGGATCGAGCCACTTGAGGGCCGCGGCGTCGCGCACCCCCCAGCGGGACAGTTCGAGCGCGAGCGGCGCCAGATCCGCCTCGAGGATCTCGGGTGGGGTGAATGGGGCGAGCGCGCGGTGCGCGGCTTCGCTCCAGAGGCGGTAGCACACGCCCGCCTCGAGGCGTCCCGCGCGGCCCTGGCGCTGCTCGGCGGAGGCGCGCGAGATGCGCTCGAGCTCGAGACGGCTCATGCCCGTGTTCGGATCGAACCGCAGGCGGCGCACCAGCCCGGAGTCGACGACCACGCGCACCCCCTCGAGTGTCAGGCTGGTCTCGGCGATGTTGGTGGCGAGCACGACGCGCCGGAGGCCGGCCGCGGGAGTCAGGGCGGCATCCTGCGCCGCGGCGGGCAGATCGCCGTAGAGCGGCAGGACGCGGGCGGCGGCGCCGGCGCCCTCGAGCAGCTCCGCGACGCGCCGGATCTCGCGCGCGCCCGGCAGAAACACCAGCACGTCGCCATGAGTCTCCTCGAGCGCCCGCAGCACCAGCCGTGCGAGGCACTGTTCCGGACTCGGCGTGCCGCGCGGCGCGCCATCGGGCAGCGGCGGCGCGCCCGTTCCCGCATAGCGCGTCTCGACGGGAAAGATCCGGCCGGCGGCGCGCACAACCGGAGCCCCGCCAAGCAGCGCGGCGACGCCTTCGGCCTCGATCGTCGCGGACATGATGAGGATCCTCAGGTCCGCGGCCAGCGTCTCACGCGCATCGAGCGCCAGCGCCAGCGCCAGATCGGCCTGCAGGCTCCGTTCGTGAAACTCATCGAAGAGCACCGCCGCGACGCCCTCCAGCGCCGGATCGCTCTGCAGCATGCGGGTCAGCACGCCTTCGGTGAGCACCTCCAGGCGAGTGTCCTTCGAGACCCGGGTGTCGCGCCGCATGCGGTACCCGACGGTGCGCCCGACCGGCTCCCCGAGCGTGCGCGCCATGCGCTCGGCCACGGCGCGCGCCGCCAGCCGCCGCGGCTCGAGCATCAGGATGCGTCTGTCGCGTGCCCAGCCCTCGGCGAGCAGAACCAACGGCACGACGGTGCTCTTGCCCGCTCCCGGCGGCGCCGTCAGGACCACCGAGTCGTGCGCGGCCAGCGCCGCGCGCAACGCCGGCAACGCCGCATCGATGGGCAGACCCGAATCGCTCGCCACCGGCTGCGGTCAGCTCCGCCAGGCTTGCAGGGCGAACACGGCCCACGCCACGATCATCAGCGCCCCGCCGACGGGGGTGAGAAAGCCCACCCAGCGAGGCGCCTGCAGACTCAGGGCGTAGAGACTGCCGGAAAACAACACGGTGCCGACGAGCAGCGCCGTCGTCGCCGCGCGGCAGCGCTGCACGCTCAGCCGCCGCTCCGACGGCATCGACTGCAGATCGCGGGTGGCGAGCCACGCGCCCATCGCGAGCAGCCCCAACGACTGGAAGAACTGGTAGCGCACGGCGATGTCGAAGATGCGCACCTGTTGGGCCGACCAGGCGGCGGGCAGCGCATGCGCGCCGAGCGCGCCGGCGATCGTGGCCAGCGCCAGCAGCAGCGCGCCGGCCACGACCGGCACGCGCGCAAGCGATGCGTCCCGCGCCATCGCGGCTCAGGTCTGCGGCGGCGTGCCGCCGCGGCCGATCAGCGGCCCGATGAGATCGAGCGGCAGCGGGAAGATGATGAGCTGGGACTTGTCGTGCGAGATGTCCGCGAGCGTCTGCAGATAGCGCAGCTGCAGCGCGCTCGACTGCTGCGCGAGCAGCTTGGCGGCCTCGACCAGCGTCTGCGCCGCCTGGCGCTCGCCTTCGGCGTTGATCACCTTGGCGCGACGGTTGCGCTCGGCCTCGGCCTGGCGGGCCATGGCGCGGACCATCGTCTCATCGAGATCGACGTCCTTGAGCTCGACATTGGCCACCTTGATGCCCCACGCCTCGGTGCTCTCATCCAGGATCTGCTGGATGTCGGCGTTGAGCTTATCGCGCTGCGCGAGCAGATCGTCCATCTCGTGCTGCCCGAGCACCGAGCGCAGCGTGGTCTGTGCGACCTGGCTGGTGGCCTCCCAGGCGTTGGCCACCTGGATGATGGCCTTGCTCGGATCGACGATGCGGAAGTAGACCACCGCGTTCACCTTCACCGACACGTTGTCACGCGTGATGACGTCCTGCTTCGGCACGTTGAGCACGATGACCCTCAGATCCACCTTGCTCATGCGCTGGATGATCGGCCACAGGATGATGATGCCGGGGCCGCGGATGCCCGTGAAGCGCCCCAGGGTGAACATGACCGCGCGCTCGTACTCGTTCAGCACCCGCACGGCGCTGAACACGAGCAGCGCGATCAACACGACGACGACGATCAGGAAATACGGCATGAGACCCTCCCCGCGGCACTGCGCCTCACAGCGGCTCGACCCACAGTTGCAGACCCTCGACCTTCACGATGCGCGCCCGCTGTCCCCGCCTCAGGGGCGCTGAGGCGACCGCGTTCCACAGCTCCCCGCCGTAGCGGACCCGGCCGCTCGATGCGATATCCTCCTCCGCCTCCACGGTGCCACCGACCATGGCCTGCACCCCGGTCGCCGGCGGGCGGCGCAGGGCGCGGGTGCCAAGATACACGATCCCGAGGATGATCAGCCCTCCGACGGTGGCGATCGCCCCGATCAGGGCGCGGCTCAAGTGCATGCCGGGTACTCCCGAGTCGAACAGAACCAGTGACCCGACCACGAAGGCGATGAGCCCGCCGATGCCGAGCGAGCCGTAGGTCGGAAAGAAGAACTCCCCGGCCATCATGGCCGAGCCGACCGCGATCAGCGCCAGGCCCGCGAAGTCGGTCGGCAGCAGCTGAAAGGCGAACAGGGCCACCAGCAGCGCCACCACCCCGACCACCCCCGGCAGCACGCCGCCCGGGTGGAAGCCCTCGAAGATCAGCCCCCAGATGCCGATCATCAGCAGCCCGTAGGCGATCATGGGATTGGTGATGACCGCGAGCACGCGGGTCCGCCAGCCCGGCCGCAGCCAGGTGACCGTGACACCGCCGGTCGCGAGCGTCACCTCGTGCCCGTGCAGCGTGACCGTCCGGCCGTTGAGCTCCCCGAGCAGGCTCGCGAGGTCGGGCGCGATGAGATCGACGACATGCTCGCGCAGCGCATCGTCGGCCGGCAGGCTGGCCGCGCCGCGCACCGCCTGCTCGGCCCACTTGACGTTGCGTCCGCGCAGCTCGGCGAGTGAGCGGATATAGGCGATGGAGTCGTTGAGGATCTTGCGCTGCTCGGCGCTCATCGGCGGACCGGAAGACGCGCCGCTCTTGCCCGACTCCGGTGCCGGCTCGGAGCCCCCCAGGGACACGGGCGTCGCCGCCCCGACGTTGGTGGCCGGGGCCATGGCCGCGATCGGGCAGGCATAGAGAATGTACGTGCCGGCGCTCGCGGCCCGCGCGCCCGAGGGTGCGACGTAGCCCACCACGGGCATGGGCGCGGCCAGGATGGCCTTGATGATCTCGCGCATCGAGGTCTCGAGGCCACCCGGCGTGTCGATGCGCAGAATCACGAACGGCGCGCCGCGCGCGGCGGCCGTCTGCAACCCGTTCACGACGTACCGTGCGGTCGCCGGCCCGATGGCCCCACGCAGCTCGAGGCCGATCGCCGGGGACGGGGCCGCCGCGGCGGCGGGGTACAGCGCTGCCCGCCCTGCGGCCGGACCGGCGGCCAACAGCACCATCAGCGCGGTGAGCGGCGCTCTCATGACCGCATTATCCTCGCACGATACCCGCCGGCAACCCGGCTCAACGCGCCCCGGCCCGGCGAGGCGCGGGGCGCTATCACGGGGCGTTCATCTGCTCGAAGCGGCGGTCGAACTGCGGGACGTCCGCCTCGAGGTCGGCCATCGCCTCCGCGACGAACTGCGCGGACCCGAGGTCGCTCTGCAGCCGCGGGTGCGCGCGGCCCCGGGGTTGAACCTGGTCCTGACCGCCGGAGGCACGACCCCGAACGGCTGGATGCCGGCCGGCGCCAGCTGGCGGCGCAACGCCATCCTGAAGGCGTGCAGGCCCGCCTTGGTGGCGCTGTAGACGGGCATGCGGGCCGCCGGCACGAACCCGAGCCCCGAGCAGCGGTTGACGATGACGGTGGGATGCCTGCCGGCGATGAGCGGCCTCATCGGGCCCGACAGCAGGATCGGCGCCCCGAGGTTGATGCGCACCACGTTGTCCCCGTCGAGGAACTCGTCCGCGCCGCCGCGCGGCCTCGAGACGCCCCTCGATGCGGCCACAGATGATCAGCACCGTGTTGCCGGCGAGCCTCATCGGCGCGTTCCGCGCGGCCGCCGCGGCGGATAGCCCACGGTCTGCGCGAACAGCACCCGCTGCCCCTCGCGCAGCGGCAGCCGGGCCGCGAGCCCCGCACGGTTGCAATTGTGGAACCAGGCCGCAAGCCCCGTGGCCGCGGCGAACAGATACACGTTGGCGGCGATGAGGCCCGTGTCCACATAGTAGTACGCGCGCTGCACCTGCGGATCGCGCAGGCCCGGCTCCCGAAAGCCGCGCGCGTGCACGAGCCGCTCGACGTCGGCGACGTAGATCAGCCGCACGGGCGCGTTCACACCCGGATCGGCCCGCGATGGGCCGCGGCTGATCGCGAGCGCGCGCAGATCCCCGGGCACGACCAACTCGAGGCGATGCTGCCGTGCGTCGTACTGATAGATGCCGTCGGCCAGCGCGACGTAGACGTCGATTTCCTGAGCATTGCTGGCGGAGGCGGCCGTGCGCCCCACGTCGCCGAACGGCCCGCGCGTGCGGTTCACGCCGAACGCCGCCCAGAGCAGCTCCGAGAGCATCTCGGCCGAGAGCTTCCGATCGCTGAATGCGCGCGTCGTCTGCCGGCGCCGCAGGGCGCGGATGAGCAGATTGCGCGCCGCGCTGCGCAGCCGCGGCAGCCGCGGCGCCGCCGGTCCCGGCGGCGATCGTTTGGGTCGCATGGGCACACCTCGGCGAGAACCCCCGACCTGCAGGACCTTAAGCCGCGCGATGAGCGCCCGACACTGTGGTTTTCCGTAGCGCCGCGCCCGGGCATCCGGACGCGCGGCGCGGCATCAGCCGGCGAGCGACCTGCCGTACACGCGCTGCGTCTTGGTCAGGACGTAGCCGAGCGCCGGGTAAAAGGCATGCGCCTCCGGGCGCGCCGCGTTCGAGCGCACCACGATCCGCACGAGCCCCGCCGCCCGGCTCCAGCGCTCGGCGGCCTCGACCAGTTGCCGCCCCACCCCGCCGCGCCGAGTCGCGGCATCCACCACGAGCCCGACGATTTCGGCGCTCTCGCCGGACTCGAGCCGCATCCCATACGCCACGTGTATCCAACCGAGCAGCGCCGGCGGCCTGCCCGCAGCTTCGATCGCCGCCTGAGCGTTGGCGGCGGCGCTTTCCGCCACGAACACGGCGTTATCCGTGCGCGCGCCGATCCGCGCCAGGCGCCCGCGCATCAGCGCGACATCGGCCGGGTAGCCGAGTTGCCCCGACAGCCGCGCAAGCTCCGCGGCGTCGGACTCGCCCGCCGCCCTGATGCGCAGCGCCGGCGCAGCGTCCTCGCTCATTTCAGGTAATGTTTCATCCATCCGACCCAACGGCCGAACACGTCGGTCTGGCGGACGATGTCCGACGGGAAGTGGGTGTGCGCGGGGTAGGCGTAGAACTTCACCGTCACGCCGTTGTCGCGCAGCGCGTGGTACCACTCGTAGCTGTTCACCAGCGGCACGTTGGGGTCGAACACGTCTCCCATGATGAGCGTCGGCGCCCTGACGTTGAGCGCATAGCTGATGGGTGACTGCGCGCGCCAGATGCGGTAGTCCTTGCGCGTCCAGGGCGAGCCGCCGAAGAAATACACATCGCCCTGCTGGTAGTAGGCGATGGTGTAGTCCATGACCCAGTCGTTGAGCGCCGCGCCGGCGACGGCCGCCTTCCACACGCGCGGATAGTGCCCGGTCAGCCAGTCGGTCATGTAGCCGCCGTAGGACCAGCCGCTCACCCCGATGCGGCGCCGATCCACGATGCCGAGCTTCTCGACCGCGGCGAGTCCCGCCATGACGTCCTTGCCCGGACCCTCGCCGGTGTCGCGGTAGATGGCGTGCTGATAGGCATCGCCGAGATTGGTGCTGCCGCGGTAGTTGGGCTGGAACACCACGAAATCCGCTGCGGCGAGCAGCTGCGCGAGCGAGGAGAACGCCACGGTGGAGGCCCCTTCCGGCCCGCCGTGAATCAGCAGCACCAGGGGATACTTGCGGCCCGCCTGGTAGTGCGGTGGATAAGTGAGCACGCCGTCTTCATGGAATCCGTTCGGTCCCCGCCAGTGGATCGCGCCGGTCCGTCCCAGCGAGAGCCCATCGAGGAAGCCGTTGAGGTCGGTCAGCCGGCGCGGCGCGGCGGAGGTCGAGGCCATCACATAGAGCTCATCGGCGTGCATCGGCGTGCGGCCGATGAAGGCGATCAGGCCGTGCGCGGAGACACTCGGCTGACTGACGATGTCGACGCCCGCGAGCTCGAGCTGCCGGGCCGCGCCCGCGAGGGGCTGGCGCCACATGACCGAGCGGGTGCCCTCCTCGCCCGTGAGCAGCAGGCTCTGCCCGCCCGGCAGCCAGGCGTACGTATCGAAGTTGCGCGCCAGCGCGTGAGTCGCATCGAAGGTCCTCGCGCCCTCCTTGACGTAGACCGCGTTGCCGTTGTTCTCATCGCCATTGCGCGGCCGCATGAACGCGAGCGCGCCGCCGGCTGGCGCGTAATGCATCATCACCGAGCCCTGCAGCGGCACGAGCGTGGCGGGCGCACCACCTGCCGAGCCGACGCTGTCGATCACCGATTTGAACGACAGCGCCCAGAACGGATCGGGGAAGCGGGCGAAGGCGATGGTGCGGCCGTGCGGACTCCAGGCCGGCGCGGGCTGCGGATCCTGCTGATCGGTGTCGAGGCTGAACTTGCCGTCGGTCAGGCGCATCGCCTTGCCGCCGGCGCTCGGCACGACCCACAGCTGCGAGCGCGCCGCATCGCCATGCACCATGAAATTGTTGTCGGTGACCCGGAAGACGTTGTCGTGCGCCTTGAGCGCCTTTTCATTGGGGTGCTCGTTCTTGGCAATGTAGGCGATGCGCTTGCCATCGGGGCTCCATGCGAACGAGATGACCCCGCGCTTGGCGTCGGTCACGCGCAACGCGTCACCACCGTCCATGGGCATCACGAACACCTGATCGTGCGCCTTGCCGGGCTTGCCCGCCGTGCCCTTCGCCGCAGGCCCGCGCGCGATGAAGGCAAGGCGGTGACCGTCGGGCGACCAGCGCGGCGAGTGCACGTCCTTGCGGTACCGGGTCAACGGCCGCAGCGTGCCGCTCGCGACGTCGACGAGATCGATCTGCTGATCGGGCTTGTCGGTCTTCCAGTCGGGCCTGGCGACCACGACGGCGATGTGGCGCCCGTCGGGCGCAATGCGCGGATCGCTCAGCGTCACGATGCGGCGCACGTCCTTCAGCTGGAAATCGCGCGCCGAGGCGCGGCCGGTGTGGCCCGCACAGAGCGCCGCTGCCGCCGCAATCGTCACTATCGTGCCGCTGTTCATGATTCGCCTTTTTGTGCTGCGCCATTCGCTCCGGTCGGGCCGGCCGCGGCATTGCGCGCAGCGGCCGCCGCGGCAGACCTCGCCCGTGCTGTCCCCGGGCGCATTCTCGCCCCGCATCGGAACGCCCGCAACCCGCGCCGCCCGCGAGGGGAGGAGTCTCAGAAGGGCAGCGGCCGCAGGTCGGGATCGACCCAGCCGCGGCGGGCCGCGACCGAGAAGAGCGAGGCCTTCGACCAGTACGCGAGGGGCCAGTCGGAGCGGCCGTAATCGCCGCCGAGCAGCTCGCCGAGCGCAGCCGACAGCGGCAGATGCGCTCTCGCGGCGAGCCAGGCGTTGCCGGCGCGCAGCGAGGCGACCGTGATCGTCGCATGATAGCCGCCGCTGTCCGTGTTGGGCACGCCGGTCGCTTCGTTGTAGGCGCGAATCAGTCCCGGCATCTCCTGCAGGCAGGCGCTCAACCCTCGCTCGCGCAGCAGCCACAGCGCGGCGGCGAAGTGCGCGGCGTGCGTCCAGTCTGATTTCGGCAGCGTGCGGTCGGTGAGTCCTCGGGCGATGCGCTCGATGTCGGCGTCACGAAGATGCGCAGGCATGTTGATCTCCTTCGGGCAGGCCTGCGATGGAGCTCAACACGCGCCCCACCGCAAGGCGGGGTGTGTGAACGTGGACGGGACGGCGTGTCAGGGTGTCTGGACCCGGATGGCCGCGCGCACGCACGCACCCGCCGCCGAATGGCGGACGAGTTGGCGTTGGCGGCGTGCGCACGGACACATGGGAGACTGACGCTACCGCGGGTGCGGCTGACTGTCAATTGATGGACGGCCCGGACGGAAAGGTCCGCGATGCAGCGAGTTGACGGCGCCGTTACGCCGCCTCGCACAGTGGCTGGCGATCGTGAGCCGTCTGTCCCGGCGCTGCGCGCCGTGCGCAGGGCCGGATCAGCGCCGCCTTGAGCACCGGTGCCGCGCGCAGCATGAAACGCCCGCGCCGGTCAGCCGCGCTGCGGCCGCTGCAACACCCGCACGTTCATCTCGGCGCGGATCTCGAAGCCGAGCGAGCGGTACAGCGTGATGGCCGGGGTGTTGGTTTTCCAGGCGTGCAGGAACGCCTGCTCGCCACGCTCCCGAATTGCGACCGCAACCTTGGCGCTCAGCCGCCGCGCCAGGCCCCGGCCACGAAAGTCCGGATGCGTGCACACCGCGCTCACCTCGGTGTACCCCGGGAAGCGGAATCGCTCTCCGGCCATGGCCGCGAGGCGCCCGTCGATGCGGATGCCGAGGAATCGCCCGAGCGTGTGCGTGCGCGGCGCGAACGGTCCGGGCTCGGTGAGCTGCGCGAGCGCGAACATCTCTGCCGCGTCGGCCTCGCCGAGCGTCAGGATCGGCTCGACGCCGGCCGGTTCGCTCAGCGGGCGCGTCGCGACCATCTGCACGCCCTGCAGCGACTTCTCCACGATCAGCCCCGGCGGCACCGCGACCGGCGGCGCCTGAATGAGGCAGACGCGCTCGCCGGGCGCGACCAGCGCCGTCAGGGCGGCGAGCGCCGGCTCCGACTCCTCGCGCGGCGAGGCGAACACGTTGTATTCGGGCAGGAAGCGCCGCGCCAGCGCTGCGCCGACGGCAATCGCGGCGTGATGCGTGGTGAGGGTGGCCCAGACGGGACGATCGAGGGGATTCGGGGCGTGCACGGGAGACGCTTCGTGTTCAGCGCCGCGGCGCGCGCGGCAGGCCGGTGTGTTGGGTGCGGAACGGCGCTGGGCGCTTTCCCGGCCCGGCCGCATCGCGCGCGCCCCGGCGGCCCTCGTGCGCCGCCCCGGTGCCCGGCGGCTGGTAGGCGGGAACGAGGTGCTGCTTGCCGCTGCCGATGAGGTCGGCCCGGCCCATGCGCCGCAGCGCCTCGCGCAGCATCGGCCAGTTGTTCGGATCGTGATAGCGCAAGAACGCCTTGTGCAGGCGGCGCACCTTCAGGCCCTTGGGCACCCGCACGTCCCCACCCGCGCGGCTCACGCGCTTCAGCGGATTCTTGCCCGAATGGTACATGGCGGTGGCGCTCGCCATGGGCGAGGGCAGGAACGCCTGCACCTGATCGGCCCGAAAGCCATTGCGCTTCAGCCACAGGGCGAGCTCGAGCATGTCCTCCTCGCTCGTGCCCGGATGCGCGGCGATAAAGTACGGGATCAGGTACTGCTCCTTACCGGCCTCGCGTGAGTAGCGCTCGAACAGCTCCTTGAAGCGGTAGTACGCGCCGATCCCGGGCTTCATCATCATCGACAGCGGCCCCTCGGAGATCGCCTCCGGAGCGATCTTGAGATAGCCGCCGGTGTGATGCTGCGCGAGCTCCCGGACGTACTCGGGCGACTGCATCGCCAGGTCGTAGCGCACGCCCGAGGCGATCAGCACCTTGCGGATCCCCGGCAGCTCGCGCACCTTGCGGTAGAGGCGCACCAGCGGCGCATGATCGGTGTCGAGGTTGGGACAGATCCCCGGATACACGCAGGACGGGCGGCGGCAGGCGCTCTCGATCTGCCGGCTGCGGCAGGCGAGCCGGTACATGTTGGCCGTCGGGCCGCCGAGATCGGAGATCACGCCCGTGAAGCCCGGCACGCGGTCGCGGATGTCCTCGACTTCGCGCAGGATCGAGCCTTCGGAGCGGTTCTGGATGATGCGCCCCTCGTGCTCGGTGATGGAGCAGAACGAGCAGCCGCCGAAGCAGCCACGCTGGATCGCCACCGAGAAGCGGATCATCTTGTATGCCGGGATGTTGGCCTCGCCGTAGCTCGGGTGCGGGCGGCGCTGATACGGCCGCTCGTACACCCAGTCCATCTCCGCCGTGGTGAGCGGAATGGGCGGCGGGTTGAGCCACACGTCCACATCGCCGTGGCGCTGCGCCAGAGCGCGCGCGTTGCCCGGGTTCGCCTCCAGATGCAGGATGCGCGAGGCGTGCGCATACAACACCGGATCGGCCGAGACCTGCTCGTACGAGGGCATGCGGATGACACTGCGGTCGCGGTCGGCGTTCTTGACGCGCCGGACGAATCGCACGACGGTCTCGCCCTCGCCTGCGGCGGGGCGCTCCGCGGATGCCGGCGGCGCCATGGCATAGGGGTCGGGATGCGGCGCGACGGGCCCCGGCGCATCGAGGTGGGTCGAGTCGATCTCGATCCAGCCGTGAGGAAGCGTCTTGCGCACGAACGCGGTGCCGCGCACGTCGGTGAGCTCGTCTATGGACTCGCCTGCGGCCAGCCGGTGGGCGATCTCGCACACCTGCCGCTCGCCGCTGCCGTACACGAGCAGATCCGCCTTGGCGTCGAGCAGCACCGAACGGCGCACCTTCTCCGACCAGTAATCGAAGTGCGCAATGCGCCGCAGCGATGCCTCGATGCCGCCGATGACGATAGGCACATCCTTGAACGCCTCGCGCACGCGCTGCGCGTAGACGATGACGGACCGGTCGGGACGCCTGCCGCCCACGCCGCCCGGCGTGTAGGCATCGTCGCTGCGCAGGCGGCGGTCGGCCGTGTAGCGGTTGACCATCGAGTCCATGTTGCCACCGGTGATGCCGAAGAAGAGGTTGGGCCGCCCGAGCGCGGCGAACGGCTCGGCGCTGTGCCAGTCCGGCTGCGCGATGACGCCGACGCGCAAGCCCTGCCCTTCGAGCACGCGCCCGATGATGGCCATGCCGAAGCTCGGCAGGTCCACGTACGCATCGCCCGTGACCAGGATGACATCGCAGCTGTCCCAGCCGAGCGCGTCCATCTCGACTCGCGACATGGGCAGGAACGGCGCGGTTCCGAAGCGCTCGGCCCAGTGCTTGCGGTAGCGGGTAATGTCGGGTGCGGCGTGCATAACGTCAGCAAAGGGGCGCGATGCGCCGGTGGCAAAGTGACCGCGCGCGGCGGTCCGGTGCGGGCAGGTGGGCGATCGCCGTGGGGCGATGCGCGGTCGCCTCGAGCCGGGCCGCGGCCCTGGCCGGCAACTCCTTGAATAATATCAGTATATCAGAAAAGGTCGCCGCGCATCCTGCCATGCGGCCTCATCGGCCGCGGCCAGCGTATCGAGATCGTGGGTGGTGGTGGTGGGGTCATCCACCCAGCGGCGCAGCGCCTCGCCGCCGTTGATCACGTCGATGGCCAACCGCCCGCGCTCGTATTCGTAAGGGAAGTCGCGCCACAGCGGATAGTCGGGCCGCAGCTGGCGCAGCGCCTTGAACGCGAGCGCCATGAGCCGCCACGGCCGGAACGCCCGGTGATCGTAGTGCACGGGGTCCTCCACGTGCACCTGTACCCCGGCGCACAGCTTTCCGGCGTGCTTGTGAAACGTGGGCTCGAACCAGCAGGGCCGCACATGGCAGCCGCGTAACCAGGCCGGCGCCAGGGTATGCATCGCGGCGAGCAGCGCCGGGACGTCCAGGTCCGGCGCGCCGAACAGCTCGAGCGGCCGGGTCGTGCCGCGGCCCTCCGAGACCGTCGTGCCCTCGAGCATCACCGTGCCGGGATAGCAGCGCGCCATGAAGAGATTCGGGGCGTTGGGACTGGGGTTGACCCAGGTGCGCTCACCGAGCGGCCAGCCGTAGCCGGGCGCGGCGTGCGGGTTCCACCCCTCGAGTGTGACGACCTGGCACTCCACGTCGAGGCTCAAGGTCTGCACGAACCAGCGCGCCAGCTCCCCGAGCGTCATGCCGTGGCGCATGGGCATCGGCGCGGCGCCAACGAAGCTCTCGCCGCCAGGCCGCAGCGTCAGCCCCTCGACCGGCCGGCCTATGGGGTTGGGCCGGTCAAGCACCCAGACGCTCTTGCGATGCCGGGCGCACGCCTCGAGCACATAGCGCAGGGTGGTTACAAAGGTGTAGACGCGGCAGCCGAGGTCCTGCAGATCGACCAGCAGCACATCGAAGGTGTCCATCATGGCGTCCGTCGGCCGGCGCACCTGTCCATAGAGGCTGAACACCGGAATGCCGTGTGCCGGATCGGTGAAGTCCGCCGACTCGACCATGTTGTCCTGCTTGTCCCCGCGCAGCCCGTGCTGCGGACCGAACGCGGCGGTCAGGCGCAGCTCATCGAGTGCGGCGAGCGCATCCAGGCTGTGCGTCAGGCCGCGGGTCACCGAGGCCGGATGCGCCAGCAGCGCGAGGCGCCGGCCCACCAGCGGCTTGCGCAGGGCCGGCTCGGTGAGCAGGCGGTCGATGCCGAATTTCATGGTGAATCTGGGCCGGTGACGGGCGATGGGCGAGGTCAACTCGCCTCCAGCGTCAGCGCGAACGCGTCCGGATGATGGAAATCCGGCCGCCCCGGCGCATGCCGCAGAGCCCAGTATGACAGGCTGCCCGTCTCCTGCTCCACCACGGCGCTCAGGGCCAGGCGAAGCCCCTGCGGCGCCGCGCTGAACGGCGCCGGCAGACGGACCAGCGCCTCGAGGATGAGCGCATCGTCCGTGCCCGCCGCGTTCGCGGCGCGCTCGCGATGTCCGACGGTGACCTCAGGCGGCGAAGGCAGCAGCGCGGGCAGCCGGTCCTGCCGGTAGCCGATGAAGTGGTAGGCCTGCCACGCGCCCGAGGGCGAGAAGTTGAATTCGAGATACCCGGGCACGTCGTCACGCCGCACGAACGCCTCGAAACACGTGTGCCGCCACAGCTCATCGGCGCGCGCCACGGGGCCGGGCGGAGGAATGCGGACCGCGCGCAGCTCGCCCGTCAGCGTGAACTCGACACCTATCACGCCCGGGCGCAGTGCCTGCGCCCGGGCCTCGAGCGAGTGCACCGCTGCGCAGGCGGAATCCGCATGGCACACGAGGCGAACGCGTGATCCACCGCCAGGAGGAGTCTGATGCGGGTCGGCGCTCATTCAGCGACTGCCCGGTCCGCTGCGGCCGCGACCACCCGCTGCATCCCTGCCGCGGCGGACAAGCGCTCGAGCGCGCCGGTGATCGGGCGCAGGCGCTGCACGCGCCAGGCGATGTGGCGGCTTACCGATTGCGGCCACAATGGCCCCCGCTCGGATTCGGTCCGCTTGCGTCGCTCAGAAAACGCGTGTGCCGATTGTCGCTGGACATGCGCGGGACATCCGTTGGCGAGTTCGTAGTGTCGCACGTCTGGCGGCACAGACCAACAATCACAGGACTTGCCGGCCTCGCCCGGGTCAGGGATCCCTGGTTGACAGCCGCGCCGATGCCTGCCGACCAATCCCCTGGGCCCTGCCGTCTTGCGGCGGCGAGCTCCGAGAGGTCACGGACCCTGCGTCGATGACCGCATGCGGGCCGCGGCGCCTGCTTGGCGTGCCCGCGCCGCGTAGCTGATCGTCCAGAGCACCGTGAGCAGCGTCGCCGAGCCGAGAACGATGGGGGAGACTGCCAGCACCACCGCTGGAGAAAACGTATCGATCAACACGACACGCACCGTGAATTCCCCGACGAAGACCAGTCCCCACACCAGCGTCATGATGCGCTGCACGCGGCGAAAGCTCGGGTACTGCCAGAGCTGATCGAAGCGCGCGCGCCGGACCGGATCGCTGCCCGCAGCAAAGAACCGCCCGAAGTAGAACATGACTGGGCGGCGCGAACGGAACAGCAGCGAGATGAGGCAGGCGAGCCCTAACGCCCCGCTGAACAGCGATTCGCGGACCAGCAACAGCTTCGCGCCGCCGCCGACCAGCAGGGCTGCGAGTCCGAACAGCAGGCCGGCGAGGATGAGCACGCTGATGGGATCGAGCTCGCGGCGGCGCAGCACTGCCGAGAGACTCTTCAGGGTGGGGAAGATGCTCGCCACGAGCAGTGCGACGACCTCGGAGCGCGAGAGGTAGTGCATCGAGAGCCAGTAACAGCCGAACGGAATGCCGGCATCGATCGCCATCTCGAGCAGCATCGGCCGAACACCGGGACGCTGCGACGGGCCGAACCCGTCATCGGCCTGCGCCGCGGGAGCGGTGCTGGACTCGTCGGGACCGGCCGCCGGGAACTGCTCGTGTCGGGTCATGGTGATCCTCCTAGGCGCGAACGGCGACGACGCGCCGGTGAGGCAGGGTGCCGCGCGCGCTCGGCCAGCGCTGCTGCGCGGCGAGCGCGATGATGCGCCGCGCAAGCAGCGTGGAGGTATCGGCGCCAACGCTGTTCTCGAATTCGGCGCCTTCACGGTCGTACGCGCGCTGCGCGCTCTCGAGCAGGAGGCGATCCTGGCTGAAGACCGTCGACTCCTCCTCGCTCCAGCGCACCCGCACACCCGCGAGCGGCTTGCTCGAGGGCATGAGCGCATTCAGCCACTCGAGGCGGCAGGTGTCGGCCCCGGTCGGCACCAGATGCATGATGATGACCCTGCGCTCGCCGGCGCCGAACTCGAGAGTCAGGCGGTCGGGCAGATCGAAGCGCGCCTTGAACCAGAAGCTCTCGGGGATCGGATCGGTCTCGTTCGCAGCGGCCGGCCCGAACAGCACCATGCCGGTGTCGGTCACGCGGGTCTCGTAGGCGTGCTCCGTGAAGCCGGCCAGCTGGTTGTGGAAGAACTGCCCGTGCGTCCAGGGATGGGCGAACACCGGATGACACCAGTCGAGATTGTTCTCGATGCCGAGCGTCGCGGCACACTGCATGGCGAGCGTTCCCTGCTGCCAGATGTACTCCTCCATCCGCCCGATCCGCGCCGGCGGCGCGGGCGGCGCCTCGGTGCCGCTCCACACCCACAGATAGGCATCCTGCTCGACACACGGGAAACTCCTGACCCGCGCGCGTTGGCTCGGCTGCGCGCCCTGCGTCAGCGAGGGAATGTGCACGCAGCAGCCCTCGCCGTCGTAGCGCCAGCCGTGATAGCCGCACGCGAGCTGACCGCCGCTCACCGTGCCCAATGACAGCCGGACGCCGCGGTGACAGCATCTGTCGTGCAGCGCGTGCGCGCTGCCGGCCGCATCGCGAAACAGCACGATATCGTGATCGAGGACCCGGCAGGCCAGAGGGGCGGCCGCCAGGCGGCTCGACGGCGCGGCGATGTACCAGCCCGATTGAATGACCGGAAAGATGACGTCGGTATCCACGCTCGATTCCCCATCACATCCCGCAGCGGAACATAGACCGCGCGGCACGGCGGCGGCAGTTGGGAACGTCAGGATCCGCAGGTGACATGTGTCACCCGGCGGCTTCCGTTGGGCGCCGCGAGACTCCGCAGCGGCAGTCCGGCCCCGGGGCGGCCGCGGACGCCGGCACCGCGGTCATCCAGTAGCCCGGACCCGGCGGTACTGTAAACACGAGCGTCGGCGCGGCCTTCGGATCGCGCGCCGCGCCGGCCTTGTGCATTCCGGTAGAATGGGCGCTCCCGTGCGCCGGCTGCGCAGGGGCAGCCCCCGATCCGAATCGTCCCAAGGTGAAGGAATGACCGACGCCCCCCGAGACGTCATCCGCGTACGCGGCGCGCGTCAGAACAATCTCAAGAATCTCGATATCGACATCCCGCTCAACGAGCTGGTGGTCGTGACGGGCGTTTCCGGCTCGGGGAAATCCTCGCTGGTGTTCGACACGCTGTATGCCGAAGGCCAGCGCCGCTACGTCGAGACCTTCTCCCCCTACGCGCGCCAGTTCCTCGACCGCATGGACAAGCCGCAGGTGGATGCCGTCGGCGGCATCCCCCCGGCGATTGCCATCGACCAGACCAATCCGGTGCGCACGTCGCGCTCCACGGTCGGGACGATGACCGAGCTCAACGACCATCTGAAGCTGCTCTTCGCCCGCGCCGGGACGCTCCACTGCCAGCGCTGCGGACAGCCGGTGCGGCGCGACAGCGCCGAGAGCATTTACCGGGATCTGCTCGAGCGCGCCGCGGCCGCCGGCGATCCGCGCCTGCTCGTGACGTTTCCGGTCGAAGTACCGGCGAACTTCACGGCAGAGGAAGTGCGCGCGCTGCTCGAGACGCAGGGCTACACGCGGTTCATCGAGCAACCGCGCGAGGCGCCGCCGCCGAAGACGCGCACTGTCAGGCGCCGCCGCGGCGCCGCGCCGGCGACCACGGTGACGCTGGAGGTGATCCAGGACCGCTTCCGCGCTGCGCGCACCGAGCGCGGCCGCATCGTCGAGTCTCTCGAAGCGGCGCTGCGCGTCGGGCGGGGCAAGGTCAACATCCGCGTGGTCGACGAGGCCGATCCGCCGAACACTCTGTCGATCTGGCGCTACTCGAGCGGGCTGCACTGCGCCGAATGCGACCTGTCCTACCAAGATCCCACGCCGAGCCTGTTCTCGTTCAACTCGCCGGTGGGGGCGTGCGAGACCTGCCGCGGTTTCGGGCGCGTCATCGGCATCGACTACGGCCTGGTGGTGCCGGATGACAGCAAGACGCTGCGCGGCGGCGCGATCAGACCCTGGCAGACCCAGTCCTACGCCGAATGCCAGCAGGACCTGGAGAAATTCGCGCGCAAACGCGGCGTCCCGCTCGATACCCCCTGGCGCGACCTCGGCGCCGCGCACCGCAACTGGGTCATCGAAGGCGAAGGGGACTGGAGCAAGGGCGTGTGGTACGGCGCCAAGCGGTTCTTCGCCTGGCTCGAGAGCCGCTCCTACAAGATGCACGTGCGCGTGCTGCTGTCGCGCTATCGGGCCTACACGCCCTGCGAGGCCTGTGGCGGGGCGCGCCTGAAGACCCAGGGCCTGCTGTGGCGGGTGGGCGAGCGCGCGGCAGCCGACGCGGCACTCGGCCCGACGCCGCGCTTCCAGCCGCGCGGCGCCGAATGGAGCGAGACGACGCGCCAGCGCCTCCCGGGCCTGTCGCTGCACGACATCATGCTGCTGCCGATCGGACGGGCGCGCGCGTTCTTCGAGCGGCTGCAGCTGCCGAAACCGCTCGACGAGGCGGCCGACCTGCTGCTCGGACAGATCCGCGCGCGCTTCGGCTATCTCGCCGACGTCGGACTCGCGTATCTCACGCTCGACCGCCAGTCGCGCACGCTCTCGGGCGGCGAGGTGCAGCGAATCAACCTCACCACCGCGCTCGGCACCTCGCTGGTCAACACGCTGTTCGTGCTCGATGAGCCCTCCATCGGATTGCACCCGCGCGACATGCAGCGGGTGATCGCGGTCATGAAACGGCTGCGCGATGCGGGCAACTCGCTGCTGGTGGTCGAGCACGACCCGCAGATCATGCTCGAGGCCGACCGGATACTCGACCTGGGTCCCGGCGCCGGAGAGCGCGGCGGGGAGATCGTATTCTTCGGCACGCCGCGCGAGATCCGCCGCAGCACGCGCTCGCTCACCGGCGAGTATCTGAGCGGGCGAGTCACGGTGGGGGCGAGCGCCCGGCCGCCAGGGACGACCGCCGGCGCTGTCCCGGCCCTCCCCCCCCTTCCCCCCGGCGAGGTCGTCGCCGAGGCGCGCTCCAACCGCTGGATCGAGCTGCGCGGAGTCAGCCAGCACAACCTCAAGCACATCGATGTGCGCATTCCGCTGAAGCGCCTCGTGTGCGTCACCGGCGTGTCGGGCTCCGGCAAATCCACGCTCATCGAGGACGTGCTCTACCCGGCGCTCCTCAAATACCACGGCAAGCCGACCGAGGCGCCTGGCGCCTTCGCCGCGCTCGCGGGCGCTGAGCTCATCGACGATGTGGTGATGGTCGACCAGAGCCCGATCGGGCGCACCACGCGCTCGAATCCGGCCAGCTACGTCGGCGCATTCGACGCCATCCGCGCCTTGTTCGCCGCCGAGCCGGCCGCGCTCGAGCGCAAGTACACCGCCGGCACCTTCAGCTTCAACTCCGGCAACGGACGCTGCCCGACCTGCAGCGGCAACGGCTTCGAGCACGTCGAGATGCAGTTCCTCTCCGACGTCTACCTGCGCTGTCCCGACTGCAACGGCCGCCGCTACCGCGACGAGGTGCTCGACATCCGCCGCGAAGGCGGCAACGGGCGGCGCGCCAACATCGCCGAAGTGCTCGACATGACGATCACCGAGGCGCTGGCGTTCTTCCGCGACTCGCGCGAGGTCTGTGCGCGGCTCGCACCGCTCGCCGATGTGGGCCTGGAGTACGTGAAGCTTGGCCAGCCGGTGCCGACGCTCTCCGGCGGCGAGGCGCAGCGGCTGAAGCTCGCCGGGCACCTGGCGCAGGCCGGCTCGGTGCTCTCGAGCATCACGCACAAGGGCAAGCTGTTCCTGTTCGACGAGCCGACCACCGGGCTGCACTTCCAGGACGTCGCGCGGCTGCTGATGGCATTTCGCAAGCTGCTCGCCGCGGGACACTCGCTGCTGGTCATCGAACATAATCTCGATGTGATCCGCGCGTGCGACTGGATCATCGACCTCGGCCCGGAGGGCGGCGAGGAAGGCGGGCAGGTGGTGTGCGCCGGCACGCCACAGCAGGTGCGCGGCCACCGCGGCTCGCACACCGCGCGCGCTCTGTTGGAATACGAGCAGTCGCTGGCCGGCGAGAGCCCCCCCGGGGGCGAGGCGCTGCCCGCGGTCGCCGAGGCGGCGCCGCGCTACGGCGCGATAGCCGCCGCCGCGCGGCACGACATCGTCATTCACAACGCGCGCGAGCACAACCTCAAGAGCATCGACGCGCGCATCCCGCGCGAGCGCTTCACGGTGATCACCGGCGTGTCGGGATCGGGCAAATCGACGCTCGCGTTCGACATCCTGTTCAACGAGGGCCAGCGCCGCTATCTCGAGTCCCTGAATGCCTACGCGCGCCAGTTCGTGCAGCCGGCCGCGCGCCCCGACGTGGATGCGATATTCGGCATCCCGCCGACGGTGGCCATCGAGCAGCGCACCAGCCGCGGCGGCCGCAAGAGCACCGTGGCGACGCTCACGGAGATCTACCACTTTCTGCGCCTGCTCTACGTGAAGCTCGGCACCCAGCACTGCCCCGACTGCGACGTGGCGATCGAGCCGCAGAGCGCCGCATCGATCGCAGCGCGGCTGCTGCGCGAGTACCGCGGCAAGCGGATCGAGCTGCTCGCGCCGCTGGTCGTGGCGCGCAAGGGCTATTACACGGATCTGGCCAAATGGGCACACAAGAAGGGGTTCAGGACGCTGCGCGTCGACGGCATCGCGCTGCCCACGGCGAAGTGGCCCCGGCTGTCGCGCTTCAAGGAGCACACCATCGAGCTGCCGGTCGCCGACGTCGAAGTCGGCGCGCGCACTGACACGCAGCTGCACCAGTCACTGCTGCGGGCACTCGATTTTGGCAAGGGGCTGGTGCACGTGCGCGCGCCGAACGCCGCGCGCGTGACGGTGTTTTCGACCAAGCGGGCCTGCCCGTCGTGCGGGCGCAGCTTCCCCGAGCCGGATCCCCGGCTGTTCTCGTTCAATTCCAAGCACGGGTGGTGCGAGAGCTGCTACGGCACGGGGCTGGCGATGCCGGGCTTCGATGCCGAGCAGACGGGCGAGGAGCATTGGTGGAACGACTGGCTCGAGGGCGAGCCGCGCACCTGCCCCGCCTGCGCGGGGCGGCGCCTCAACCCGGTCGCGCTCAGCGTGCGGTTTCGCGACCGCTCCATCGCCGATCTGACGCTCGAGCCGGTGCTGCGCGCGGCGCAGTTCTTCGGGCGGCTGAAGCTCTCCTCGCGCGAGCGGCAGATTGGCCGCGACCTGCTCGCCGAGATCCGCGCGCGCCTGGCGTTTCTCGAGCGCGTCGGACTCGGCTACCTGCAGCTCGACCGCTCGGCGCCCACGCTCTCCGGCGGCGAGGCGCAGCGCATCCGCCTCGCGGCGCAGCTCGGCTCGAACCTGCAGGGCGTGTGCTACGTGCTCGACGAGCCGACCATCGGCCTGCACCCGCGCGACAACGAGATCCTGCTCGATTCCCTCGCGGAGCTCGCGAGCCACCGCAACACGCTCGTGGTCGTGGAGCACGACGAGGAGACGATCCGCCGCGCCGATCACGTGCTCGACCTCGGCCCGGGCGCGGGCGTGCTCGGCGGCGAGGTGGTCGGCGCGGGAACGGTGAAGGAGCTGATGCGCAATCCGCGCTCGGTCACGGGGCGCTTCCTGCGTCATCCGCTGCAGCACCCGGCCGAGCCGCGCAGAGCGACCAATGCGAAGACCGCGCATTTGACGCTGCAGGAGATCTCGCTGCACAACGTGCGCGGGGACGTAAGAATTCCGCTCGGCCGGCTCGTGGTCGTCACGGGTGTGTCGGGCTCGGGCAAATCGACCGTGGCGCGCGACGTGCTCTACACAAATCTGCGCCGCCTGCTCGGCGCCTCCGACAAGTCGGCCCCGAGGCGCGCAGCGAACGGCGCGGGCCGGCGCGCCCGCAAGCGCACCGCCGACCTTGCCGGATGCCGCGCCGTGCGCGGCCTCGAGCACATCGACCGCGTCCTGGAGGTGGATCAGACTCCGATCGGCAAGACCCCGCGCTCCTGCCCGGCGACCTACATCGGCTTCTGGGACGACATCCGCCGGATTTTCGCGGCCACCAACGAGGCACGCCTGCGCGGTTATACCGCGAGCCGCTTCTCGTTCAACACCGCCGGCGGCCGCTGCGATGCCTGCGAGGGTCAGGGCGTGAAGACCATCGAGATGAGTTTCCTGCCCGACGTGAAGGTGCTGTGCGACGTGTGCGGCGGCCGGCGCTTCAACTCCGAGACGCTCTCGGTGCTGTGGCGCGAGAAGAGCATCGGTGATGTGCTGACGATGAACGTGGACACGGCGGTGCCGTTCTTCGCGGCGCATTCGCGCATCCATCACGCGCTGAAGCTGCTGCAGGACGTGGGCCTCGGCTATCTCACCCTCGGTCAGCAGAGCCCGACCCTCTCCGGCGGGGAGGCGCAGCGCATCAAGCTGGTCACGGAGCTCGCCAAGGTGCGCGACCCGGGGCGAGCGGCCGGTCCGCCCGGCGCCCGCCAGGCGACCCGGCACACCCTGTACGTGCTCGATGAGCCGACCGTGGGGCTGCACATGGCCGATGTGGAGAAGCTGATCCACGTGCTGCACCGGCTGGTCGATGCCGGCAACACCGCCGTGGTGGTGGAGCACAACCTCGACATCATGGCCGAGGCGGACTGGATCCTCGACATGGGGCCGGAGGCCGGCGAGCGCGGCGGCCGCGTCGTGGCGCAGGGTGCTCCGGCGGCCGTCGCGGACCGCGCCGCTCGCTCGCACACCGGACGGGTGCTCGCGCAGTTCCTGGCGACGCGACGCGCAGGTGATTGAGGTACAGTGCCCCGATGGCACACGATCTGGTCTGCTGGAAGTGCGGCGCCTCGCTGGCGGGGCTGACGCTGCCGCTGCGCCGGCTCGATGAATGCCCCCGCTGCCGCGCGGAGCTGCACGTCTGCCGGATGTGCATCGAGTACGACACGACGGTAGCCACGCACTGCCGTGAACCGACGGCGGAAGAAGTGCGGAACAAGGAGCAGGCGAACTTCTGCGATTTCTTCAAGCCGCAGCCCGGCGCCTATGCGGCGCCGAACTCGGCCGAGGTCGATCGGGCGCGCGCGGAGCTGGAGCGGCTCTTCGGCAAGCGCTGAGACGGGCGGCGAGGAGCACGCCGCCGGCCGTCAGGTTTTCCTCACCCGCTCGCCCAACCGCTCAAGCAGCCGCGTGAACGGCGTGCTCCTCTCCATCCTGCGGGACTCGCCGGCGCCGCGCCCATCGCCCGCTTCGCTGCGCTTGTCGTCGATGGTCAGTTCGTTCGCGCCGAGAATCTCCAGCGTCTCTTCGAGCGTCTGGGGCGCCCGGCGCTCGCGCGCGTGCACCTTGTTGCCGCTCGCGGCCCGTTTGGCGGTTGCCGGCCGCAGCTCGTGCACGGGCGCTTTCGGCTTCGGCGCCGCGGCGGGCGGCGCAGACGCCGCCGGCGCTGCGGCAGGCTCGCGCGGCGGCATATCCGCATCGAACAGCTTGAACTCATGATCGGTGGGAACCGGCATCCTGCGCGTCGCACGCGGCGCGACGGGGCCCGTCTCGCCACTCACCCGCTGGCGCTCATCGGCGCTCACCGGCACGACGGCGGCCGAGGCGAACTCCGAGCGGACGTAGCCGGCGACCTGCTTGGCGGAAATCGGGTCGTTGAAGAAACCGAGCCGCAGCCCGAACCACTTGCGTCCTTCGCGGCTGCCCTCGACACAGTAGAGCACGTAGGCGCTGAAGATCGCGAGCGGCGGAAGCTTCTCGAAGGCGATGGGCTCCACCGACCACTTCAACTGCACGGCGAATGCGGCCGGTTTGGCGGCATCCGCCAGGCGCCCCTCCAGGCACTGCAGCGTCTCGCTGTCGTTCAGGGGTGCCTCCGGAATCGGCAGCGCGCGCGTCAGTCCGGTCGCAGTCGCGGGCTCATCGAGCGACGCGAGCACCGCCTTGATGTTCGAGTTCACTTCCTTGAGGTTCGAAGGGCCGGCCGCGGCCGGCTTGTGGGCGGCGGGCTTCGGGGCCGCGGCGGGCTTCGGGGCCGCGGCGGGCTTCGGGGCCGCGGCCGGCTTCTGGGTGGTGGCCGGCTTCTGGCTGGCAGCGGGCGCGGCCTGGACGGCGGTCCGGACCGGCTTCGCCGGACCGAGCCGTCCCGGAGCGCTGCGCGCCGCGGCGGGCTTCGCCGGCGCGGCGGCCGCCGGCTGCAGCGTCGGCACCGACCGGACGGCCACGGGCGCCGCTTCCGCGACAACAGGGGGCGGCGCGGGGGGCTCGACCTGAGGCGCGAGCGAGAGCGGGCCGGTCGCGTGCGCGGCCTGGACCTCGGCGGCAGCCACGGCGCGGGCCCGCAGCTTCTTGCCGGGCGCCTCGCCCGCCCATGCACCGGGATAGATGTCGCGCACCAGGCCCAGCCAGCTATCGGCCTCGGCCTGAGTCGCGAAGAATCCCATGTGCAGCCGGAAGCGCTCGCGGCCCTCCTCAAAGCGGCGGCTCACGAAGAACGTGAAGCGCTTCAGTTCGGGCAGGTCCGCGCGCGGCAGCGCCATGGGTGTGCTCGAGGAGCACAGGTTGATCACGAACGGGCCCGCCTCGACGGCGGGCTCCACCGATGATGCTGCGCCGGTCTCAGGGAGCGGCGCGAGGTTTTCCGCTGGTGTCATGTCTCTTGGACGCTCGGTCGTGATGCCCCGATCGGCCGGCGGTGTGCCCAGAGGAGACGGAGGATGCAGGCGATGCGCCTCAAGCGCGCTCGTGGCAGCCCCGCCGTCATGGGATCCTCCCGAAGACCGGTGGCTTTGCGTCCCCGCCTTTCGACGGGTTTGCCCTTGTCACTGACGCAAAGTGTCAGCGTGCTGCCCCAGAGTGTCAAGCGCAGGATTGAGGCGCAAATCTCAGGTCGCATTTGCCGCAATCCGCTGCGTACATAACGCAGCGGCGGGCGCCGGCGCGCCGCCTTTTATGTCGCATGAGTGGCGCAATATGTCACATGCGCCACCGCTGCGCTCAGTCCGCTGCGCCCAGAATACCGGGCAGATCGAGCCCCTTCTCCCGCGCGCAGGCGATGGCCTCGGGATAGCCGGCATCCGCATGGCGCATCACGCCGCTCGCCGGATCGTTCCACAGCACCCGTGCGATGCGCCGCGCGGCCGCCTCGGTGCCGTCGCACACGATGACGAGGCCGGCGTGTTGGGAGAAGCCCATACCAACACCGCCGCCGTGATGCAGCGACACCCAGGTGGCGCCGGAGGCGGTGTTGAGCAGCGCATTCAGCAGCGGCCAATCCGACACCGCGTCCGAGCCGTCGCGCATCGATTCGGTCTCGCGGTTCGGCGAGGCGACGGAGCCGGAGTCGAGGTGATCGCGACCGATCACCACCGGTGCCTTCAGCTCCCCGCGCGCGACCATCTCGTTGAACGCCAGGCCCAGGCGGTGCCGGTCGCCGAGACCCACCCAACAGATGCGCGCCGGCAGTCCCTGGAAGTGGATGCGCTCGCGCGCCATGTCGAGCCAGTGATGCAGGTGACGATCCTCGGGCAGCAGCTCCTTGACCTTCGCATCGGTCCTGTAGATGTCCTCGGGATCGCCGGACAGCGCCGCCCAGCGGAACGGTCCCTTGCCGCGGCAGAACAGCGGCCGGATGTACGCCGGAACGAAGCCCGGAAAATCGAACGCGTTCTTCACGCCCTCCTCGAGGGCCATCTGCCGGATGTTGTTGCCGTAATCGACGGTCGGCACGCCGGCGGCGTGAAAGTCCAGCATGGCGCGCACGTGCACTGCCATCGAGGCCTTGGCCGCGCGCATCACTTCCCCCGGATCGCGCTCGCGCATCTCCGCCCAGCGCTCGACGCTCCAGCCGATGGGCAGGTAGCCGTTCAGCGGATCGTGGGCCGAGGTTTGGTCGGTGAGCAGATCGGGCCGCACGTCCCGCCTCACCATCTCCGGCAGCACTTCGGCGGCGTTGCCGAGCAGCCCGACCGACACGGCGCGCTTCTCGGCGCAGGCGCGCCGCACGATCTCGAGCGCCTCATCGAGGCTCTGCGCGGCGTGGTCGAGATAACCGGAGCGCAGCCGCATCTCGATTCGCGAGCGCTGACACTCCACCGCCAGGCACGAGGCGCCGGCCATGACGGCCGCGAGCGGCTGCGCTCCGCCCATGCCGCCGAGCCCGGCGGTGAGCAGCCACCGCCCGGCGAGATCGCCGCCATAGTGCCGGCGGCCCATCTCGACGAACGTCTCGTAGGTGCCCTGCACGATGCCCTGGCTGCCGATGTAGATCCACGAGCCCGCGGTCATCTGACCGAACATCATCAGTCCCTTGCGGTCGAGCTCGTTGAAATGCTCCCAGGTCGCCCAGCGCGGCACCAGGTTGGAGTTGGCGATCAGCACGCGCGGGGCGTCCTCGTGCGTAGTGAACACGCCGACCGGCTTGCCCGACTGGATGAGCAGCGTCTGGCTCGCTTCGAGCCGGCGCAGCGTCGCGACGATGATGTCGTAGCTCTCCCAGTCGCGCGCGGCGCGGCCGATGCCGCCGTACACGACGAGCTCGGCCGGCCGCTCGCCCACGGCCGGATCGAGGTTGTTCATCAGCATGCGCAGCGGCGCCTCGGTGAGCCAGCTCTTGGCGGTGCGTTGCGTGCCGGTCGGGGCGTGGATGACTCGCGAGGCGTCCACGCGGGTCCGGGTCTTGCGATCTGCGCTCATCAGGGGACTCCTGGTGCAACTTGGGCGAAGTTCAGACAGGCGGCGAGCACGCGCTGCAGCACCGCGCCGAGCGGCGCGGCGCGGTGCGGCTCGAACGGCGGCGGCCAGTTCGCGGGGTCCGGGGAGCCCGGCTCGTCGAGATAGCCGCGGCAGGCCAGCTCCATCTGCACCGCGTGCACCTCGCGCTCCGGCCGGCCGTAGTGACGCGTGGTCCAGCCGCCGACGAATCGGCCGTCGGTAACGCGGCTGAAACGCGGATCCTCGCACGCGCGCTCGATCGCGCGCGTCAGCGCCGGATCGCAGCTCGCGCCGTGATTGGTGCCGAGATTCAGATGGGGCAACTCGCCGGCAAACAGGCGCGGCACGCGCGAGCGGATCGAATGCGCATCGTACAGCACGACTCGTCCGTGGCGCGCCCGCAGCCGCTCGAGCTCGGCGCCGAGCGCCGCGTGATACGGCTCGAAATAACGGGTGCGCCGCTCGGCGATCTCCTTCTCGCCCGGCGCCTCTGCGGCGCGGTAGAGCGGCTCGCCGTCGAAGGTGCTCGTCGGGCACAGCTCCGTGGTTGCCTGCCCCGGATAGAGCGATGCGCCCGAAGGATCGCGGTTGACGTCGATCACCGTGCGGCTGATCGTGGTGCGCACCGTGGTCGCGCCGAGCGCGAGCGCCACCGCATAGAGACGATCGACGTACCAGTCCGCGTCCTTGCGGGCGAGCCAGGCGCCGAGCAGGCGCGGGGTAAGCTCAGAAGGCAGATCCGTCCCGGTGTGCGGGAAGCTCACCACGAGCGGCGCCTCGCCGCGCCGTATCTCGAGCCACGCGCTCATACCGGCTCCAGCGACGGCAATGGCACGCCGTCGACGGCTTCGAGGAGCGCGCGCTCACGCACCAGCGCGCCGGCGGCCTCGAGGTCGGCATGCAGGTAGCGGTCTTGCACGAGTGGCGCGATGCGCGCGCGCGCCGCGCGGCGCACGGCCTCGAGCGGCGCGCTCGAGCGCAGCCCGCGATGAAAGTCGCAGCCCTGCGCCGCGGTGATGAGCTCGATGCCGATGACCGCGGCGGCGTTGCGGATCATCTGATGCAGCCGGCGCGCCGCATGCGCAGCCATCGACACGTGATCCTCCTGGTTGGCCGAGGTGGGGATGGAGTCGACGCTGGCCGGATGCGCGCACTGCTTGTTCTCCGCGACCAGCGCCGCGGCGGTCACCTGCGGCATCATCAGCCCGGAGTTCAGCCCCGGGCTCGGCGTGAGAAAGGCCGGCAGCCCGGAGAGGGCCGGATCGACCAGCATGGCGATGCGCCGCTCCGCGAGTGAGCCGATCTCGCACAGCGCGAGCGCCATCACGTCGGCGGCGAAGGCGACCGGCTCAGCGTGGAAATTGCCGCCCGAGAGCGCCTCGTCGGTGTCGGGGAAGATGAGCGGGTTGTCGGATACGCCGTTCGCCTCGCACGCCAGGGTGGCCGCCGCGTGGCGCAGCAGGTCGAGCGCCGCGCCCATCACCTGCGGCTGGCAGCGCAGGCAGTAGGGATCCTGCACGCGCGGGTCGGCCACCCGGTGCGAGTCGCGGATGGCCGAACCGGCCATGAGCGAGCGCAGCGCCGCGGCGGTCTCGATCTGGCCGCGATGGCCGCGCAGCGCGTGAATGCGCGCATCGAAGGGCGTGTCGGAGCCCTTGGCCGCCTCGGTGGCGAGCGCGCCGGTCACCAGAGCGGACTGGAACACCGTCTCGATGTCGAACAGCGCCGCAAGCGCGTTCGCGGTGGAGAACTGCGTGCCGTTCAGTAGCGCGAGGCCCTCCTTGGGCGCGAGCGTCAGCGGCTTGAGTCCGGCGCGGCGCAGCGCCTCATCGGCCGCCAGCCGCGCCCCGTCCGGCAGGCGGATCTCACCGACCCCGATCAGCGCGCCCGCCAGATGCGCAAGCGGCGCCAGATCGCCGGAGGCGCCGACGGACCCCTGTGCGGGCACCACCGGCAGCAGATCCCGCTCGAGCAGCTGACACAACCGCCGGACCGTCTCGGCACGCACGCCCGAGGCGCCCTGTGCGATGTTGGCGATCTTCAGCGCCAGCATCAGCCGCGTCACCGGCGCGGGCATGGGCTCCCCGACTCCGGCGCAGTGCGACAGCACGATATTGCGTTGCAGGCGGGTCAGATCGGCCGCCTCGATCCGCACGCTCGCGAGCTTGCCGAAGCCGGTGTTGATGCCGTACACCGGCTCGCCGCGCGCCACGATGCGCGTCACCGACTCTGCGCCGCGGGCGATGCGTTCGTAACAGGCCTCATCGAGCGACACGGGCGCGCCGCGGTAGACGGCCGCCCATTCGGCCAGCACGACCCGGCCCGGTTTGATGACGCAGGGTTTCAATGGCCCCTCCAGATGCGCTGATACAAGGGATTGCGGCCGATCCAGTACACGAGCTCGGCCGGGCGCACGGCGTTCCAGATGGCCAGGTCAGCGCGCTTGCCGGGCTCGAGCGTGCCGATCTCATCCTGCATTCCGAGCGCGGCCGCCGCCTCGCGAGTCACGGCGGCGAGGGTCTCCTCGATGGTCAGGCCGAACTGGACCGCGCCGAGGTTCTGGGCAGTGAGAATCGACAGCAGCGGCGAGGTGCCCGGGTTGCAGTCCGTGGCGAGCGCCATGCGTACGCCATGCTTGCGCAGCGCCGCCACCGGCGGCACGCGCCGCTCGCGCAGACAGTAAAAGGCGCCCGGCAGCAGCACCGCCACGGTGCCGGAGCGCGCCAGGGCGGCGACGCCGGCCTCGCCGGTCCACTCCAGGTGATCGGCGGAGAGTGCCTGAAATTCGGCGGCGAGCGCCGCGCCGCCGCTGTCGGAGAGCTGATCGGCATGCAGCTTGACGGGCAGGCCGTGCCCGCGCGCCGCCGCGAATACTGCTCGCAGTTCCGCCGCGCTGAAGGCAATGCCTTCGCAGAAGCCATCGACGGCATCAGCGAGTCCCTCGGCGGCAGCGCGCGGAATCAACTCGTCGCGGATGCGCCGCAGGTACTCGGCGCGGTCGCTCTCGGGCGGCACGGCGTGCGCGGCCAGCAATGTGGTCGTCACACCCAACGGCAGTCGCCGGCCGAGCTCGCGTGCCACGCGCAGCATGCGCAGCTCGTGGGGCACGTCGAGACCGTAGCCGGACTTGATCTCCACCGTGGTGACACCCTCGGCCATCAAGCTGCGCAGCCGGTCCGCCGCCGCGGCGATGAGCGTCTCGTCCGTGGCCGCGCGCGTGGCGCGCACCGTGGAGAGGATGCCGCCGCCGGCGCGGGCGATGCTCTGATAGTCGGCCCCGGCGAGACGCATCTCGAATTCCGCGCTGCGCTCCCCGCCGAAGACGATGTGGGTATGGCAGTCGATCAACCCGGGAGTGACCAGCCGTCCGCCGAGATCGATTTCCTCGCCGGCGCGGGCGCCCGACGGCAGCTCGGACATCGGTCCCGCGAAGGTGATCCGCCCGTCGCTAACGCCGATTGCGCCATGCTCGATGAGGCCGACGCCGGCACGTCTCGGCGAGAGTGTCGCCAGGGTCGCGCCGCGCCACAGACGATCGAATTGCACTTCCCAGGGCCTTCTTTTTTGACTAGGCAAATTATAATATGCCTAGACATATCGCGGAACCCCCGCGGCGCGGCCGGACCGAGCGAAGCATGAACGGCACATTCTTCTTCGAGACCGCATGGCTGCCGGCCGGATGGCGGCGCAACGTGCGCGTTGCGGTGCTCGACGGGGTGATCCGGGAAATCGCGTGCGGCGCCGCAGCGGCGCCCGGCGACACCCGCCTCGCGCTGGTGGTGCCCGGCCTGCCGAACGTGCACAGCCATGCGTTTCAACGCGCCATGGCCGGGCTCGCCGAGCGGCGCGGACCGAGCGGCTCGGATGATTTCTGGTCGTGGCGCGAGGTGATGTACCGCTTTCTCGGCCGGATCGAGCCCGACGATCTCGAGGCGATCGCCGCGTACGCCTACGCTGACCTGCTCGAGGCCGGGTTCACCTGCGTCGGGGAGTTCCACTACCTGCACCTCAGCCCGCAGGGCGATCTGTACCAGGACCCGGCGGAGCTCGCGCTGCGTCACGCGGCCGCGGCCGATGCCACCGGCATCGGGCTGACGCTCCTGCCCGTCTTCTATGAATCGAGCCGCTTCGGGGGCGCGCCGCCCACGGCCGGACAACGCCGTTTCATCACCGATCTGGAGACGTTCGAGCGCATCGTGGAGCGGGTGCGCGCCGAGGTCCGCCCGTCCTGCGGACGCAACACCGGCATCGCGCCGCACTCGCTGCGCGCGGTCACCGCCCCGCACCTCACGGCGCTCCTGACGCGTCATCCTCAGGGTCCGGTGCACATTCATGCCGCCGAGCAGGTGAAGGAGGTCGAGGACTGCCTGGCATTCACCGGCATGCGCCCGGTCGAGTGGCTGTTGAAGCACGCCGAGGTGAATGCGCGCTGGTGCGTGGTCCATGCGACTCATCTGACGCCGCAGGAGACTGCGGGCCTGGCGCACAGCGGCGCGGTCGCAGGCCTGTGCCCGGTGACCGAGGCCAACCTGGGCGATGGCATTTTCCCGGCGCCCGCCTATCGCGAGGCGGGGGGCCGCTGGGGCATCGGGACCGATTCGCACATTCGGCTCGATGCGGCCGGCGAGCTGCGCCAGCTGGAGTACGCGCAGCGGCTCATCCGGCGCCAGCGCAACGTGCTGGCCCGGCCCGATCAGCCCTCGACCGGCGCGAGTCTGCTCGAGGAGGCGCTGCGTGGCGGCGCGCAGGCGCTCGCGCTGCCGGTGGGTGCGATCGCGACGGGTTACCGCGCGGATTTTCTGGGCCTCGACGCACAGCACCCGGATCTCGCCGGACGCGGTCCGGACGTCACCATCGACACTTGGCTGTTCGCCGTCGGCCGGTCACTCATCCGCGATGTGATTGCCGGCGGCCGCACGGTTGTCGAGAACGGACGCCACAAGGACCGTGATCGCATCGATGCCACGTATCGCCGCACGCTGAAGAGCCTGTCGCAGACCGCCTGACATGAGCAGCAACGACCCGCAGATCGCAACCCGCCCGATCGCCCTGCCCCGCTACCGCGAGATCTACGAGGCGCTGCGGCAGAAGATCGTCTCGGGAGAATGGCCCGCCGGACACCGCCTGCCGTCCGAACACGAGCTGGCGCGGTCGTTCGGCTGCGCGCGAATGACCATCGGCAAGGCCCTCGGGGCGCTCGCCGATCAGCGCCTGGTCACGCGGCGACGCCGGGCCGGCACCACCGTCAACGTGCCGCGCCCGCAGGAATCGGTGCTGGAGATCCACGACATCGAGGCCGAGCTGCTCGCCGCCGGGGTGAGCTACGCCTATCACTCGCTCGAGCGCCGCACACGCCGCGCGAGTCCAGCTGACGCCACGACCCTCGGGGTACCGTCGGGGACGCCGGTGCTCGCGCTCACCGGTCTGCACCGCGCCGGAGGGCGGCCCCATGCTCTCGAGGAGCGGCTGATCAATCTGCAGGCCGTGCCGGAGGCGCGCAGCGAGCGCTTCAGCGACATCTCTCCCGGGCGCTGGCTCCTGCAGCGCATTCCGTGGACGGAGGCCGAGCATCAGATCGGCGCCCTCAACGCCGATGAGGTGATTGCCCGCCGGCTCGCGATCCGTCGCAACACCGCCTGCCTGACCATCGAGCGCAACACGTGGCGTGACGCGCTGCGCATCACCCACGTGCGGGTGATCTATCCGTGCGACCAGCATCGGCTGGTGGCGCGGTTCCGCTATCGGCCGCTGTGAGGCGGCGGGCCGCTAAAAACCCAGGGTCAGCTGCTGCTCGACACGCGGGGGGCGGAAGAGACTGACATCGAGCGGCTCGCCGCGCGCCGTGCTCAGTCCCGAGCGGCGACAGGCCGCGTGGAATCGGGCGCGCAGCAGCTCCGCCAGAGGGCCCGTGCCGCGCATGCGGTGACTGAAGCGCGGGTCGTTGTCTCGCCCCCCGCGCATCTGTCGGATCAGCGACAGCACGCGCGGCG
Source organism: Pseudomonadota bacterium (assembly GCA_021816775.1). Lineage (GTDB taxonomy): Bacteria > Pseudomonadota > Gammaproteobacteria > Steroidobacterales > Steroidobacteraceae > 13-2-20CM-66-19. The sequence continues at coordinate 81,318 of JAKAXA010000009.1, read as the reverse complement.
CGCGATCCGGATAATGCGCCTGCAGCCATTCGCGAAACAGCGAGCCCACCTCGTACGGCAGGCGCAGCAGGACGTAGCCCGCCCAGCGGGCGCCCGCCTCGGCGGCCGCCTGCACGATGCGCTCCATCTCGTGATCGGTCAGCGCCGGGATGACCGGCGCCACCAGCACCCCGGTGGGAACACCCGCTGCAGTCAGTTCGCGCACCACACGCAGCCGGGCCGCGGGCGATGCGGCCTGCGGCTCCATGGTTCGCTTGAGCTCGGGATCGAGCGTGGTGATGCTGACACCCACCCGCACCAGGTTATCGCGCGCCAGCGCGCCGAGCAGATCCAGATCGCGCAGCACGAGCGCGCTCTTGGTGATGATGGTGACCGGGTGTCGGCAGCGTGCGAGCACCTCGAGAATGTCGCGCGTGACGCGCAGACGTCGCTCGACGGGCTGGTACGGATCGGTGTTGGATCCGAGCGTAATCGTCTTGCAGAGGTAACCGGGACGCGCGAGCTCGCGCTCGAGCAGTCTGCCCGCCGCCTGCTTGTAGAAGAGGCGGGTCTCGAAATCCACCCCCGGCGAGAGGCCCATGTAGGCGTGACTCGGCCGGGCGTAGCAATTGTGACTGACGACGCCGTCGGCGATGAAATCCCCGGTGCCCGTGGTCATGTCGTAGAGCCGCATCGCCCCGGCGGGCTCGATCGACGCGACCCGCAGGCGCGCATCGCAGCTGAAGGTCTCCTCCTCGATGCCGAGCTCGCGGTGGAACGCCGGATCGACGGTGTGGAGAAATCTCAGGCGCTCGCGCAGCCCCCCCGCCAGGCGCACGGCGTGGAGCGGCCCGCGACCCGCCGGCGACTCCTCGAGGACGAAGCGCAAGCCCAGTGCGCCGAGGCACCGCCCGGCCCAGTCGATGATCCGGGGGTCGCTGTTGCAGATGCGCAGCACGGAACGGGTGCAGGACCCGTCGGCATCGTAGAGACCGGCGAGGAACCCTGCGCACCAGGCCCGCGTCGGCGCGGCAGGCCACGCGACCAGGCGCCCGATGTGCTCGAAGCTCGCGCCGCGCCTGCTGGCCGGGACATACATGGCCCTGCGCGTCCCGGCGGCCGCGGCGAAGCGCAATTCGCGAGCCAGCGCCAGGAACTGGCTCAGATAGCCGTGCGCGCGGCCCAGCGCGTCCTCGCCGCAGCGGGCCAGTTGGAATTGATCATCGGCATTCCAGCTGCCGGCTTCGCCTCTGCGGGCGCGCGCGCCCGGATGATCCTCGCCGCGGACGATGCCACGCAGATAGCCGCGCTTGTATTCGGAGTCCTTCGCCACCCCACGGGCGAAGTGCCCCGTCCCCATCAACGTGTCCTCAACCGTCAGGCCGGGCCTCTGCACAGGACCTGATCCCCATGCGCCGGTCACGAACCTCCAGCCGCGCTCCGTGAGGAAACGGTGATCGCCGCCCGCAACCAGTTCCGTTCCGTCCCCGAGGCGAATGCGGTACGCGGGCTTGATGAGGCTCCAGTGGGCGAGCACCCGCGTTCGGACGTAGCGGCGCAGGGTGCCGCGGCGCATCGTCCCGAAGATCTCGCTGCCCACCTCCACCTGCTCGAGGCGGCGCACGCTGCCGTCGCCCATCAGAATCGGCGTGTCAGGGGCCATGCAGTACGGACAGGCATGGCTGCATCCGCGGTAGGGATTGATCGATTGCTCGAAGGGAATGTCCGGCGAATCGTTGGTGCTGATCACCGCGCGGGCGTGATCCGGCATGATCTCGAGCGGCACGCTGTCCGGAACCTCCTCCTGGAACCAGCCGTCGTCCACCGCCTCGATGATCCGCCGCTCGAAACGTCCGGCCGGATTCGACAGCGCGCCGTGCCCGCGCCTCACCGTGCCGCCTCGGGAGGGAGTGGTCATGGCGTAACTGTACATTCATCCAGTCATGCCGTAAAGCCGCGCGGCTTGCGAGTGCCCCTCGCACCCGCGGATCAATGCCGCCCGGCGCCCGGATGGCCGCCGTATCTGCGCTGGAGCGAGGACGGCGAGCGCGGACCGGCTCAGCAGGCCTGCTGCAGCGTTACGCCCGGATCGGCGAGCCGGGCACGCTCCGGACGCGCCCGCGCCGGGATCAGCCTGCGCGCCGCGAGCTGATCTTTCGGCGTATTGATGCTGTCGAGCGCGATCAGCTCCCCCTCGCGCAGGTAGCACGCGGTGAATGCACGCGAGGCCGGATTGCCGCGCAGCACCACCTCGTCGTAGCCGGCGCTGATGCCGACGATGACGAGCTTCAGGTCGTACTGGTCCGACCAGAACCACGGCACCTTGTCGTGCACGGTCCTCTGCCCGAGCAGGTTTAGTGCGGCGCTCGCGCCCTGCTCGAACGCGTTATCGACCGACTCCAGGCGCAGCCGCCGGCCGTAGCGCGGGCTCGGCAGGTTGGCGCAATCCCCGGCGGCGTAGATTGCCGGATCCGCGGTACGGCAGTACTCGTCCACCCGGATGCCGTCCTCACAGGGCAGCCCGGCGCTCGAGGCAAGCTCGCTCGCCGGCACGGCACCGACGCCGAGCAGCACGGCATCCGCCGCATATTCCTGACCGTCCTCGGTGATCACGGCCCGCACGCGCCGCTGCGTCCCATGCGCTGCGATCGCCTGCACCCGCGCCCCACAGACGATGCGCACGCCGCGCCGCTCGTGTTCAGCAGCGTAGAAATCGGAGACCGCGTTGCAGGTCACCCGCCCGATCACCCGGGGCGCAAACTCGAGCACGGTCACCTCGGCGCCCGATTCCCGGGCGGTCGCCGCCACTTCCAGTCCGATGTAGCCGCCGCCCACGATGACCAGCCGCGCGCCCGAGACCAGCGCCGGGCGGATCCGCTCGGCGTCGGCCACGGTGCGCAGGCTGAACACGCCCTCGAGGTCCGTACCCGGCACAGCCAGCGGCCGCGCACGGCTGCCCGTCGACAACAGCAGCGCGTCGTACGCGACGCTCGTGCCGTCATCGAGGCGCAGGCGCTGTTCGCGGCGCTCGATCGCCTCGACGCGCCTGCCGAGCCGGGTCTCCACCGCGTGCTGCGCATAGAACGATGCCGGACGCAGCAGGAGCCGCTCGCGCGCGAGCGCGCCCGCCAGGTACTTCTTCGATAAGGGCGGACGCTGATACGGCAGCTGCGGCTCGGCGCCGATCAGCGTGAGCCGTCCGCCAAAATGGTGGCGCCGCAGAGTATCGATGGCCTGAACGGCCGCCTGACCCGCGCCAACGATCACCACGTTCCCGACCATTGGTGAGAAGCTTACCGGAGCGGCGCGCCGGCGCGCACCACCGCTGGGCGGGCGGCTCCCGATGATGCGCCAAATTGGTGCAGGCGCGCCGTGCCACCCCTCCACGCGGCCGCCGGGACTCAGGCAGTTACGGCCATTCCCCCCGTGGCATGAAAGCTGCAAAATCGGGCGTACCGAAAATCGCCGGTCGCGAGGCGCGCCTCGCACCGCGGCACGTTAAGCTAGAGACTGCCCCACCCGGAGAGCCGCACATGAAACTGGTCACCGCGATCATCAAACCGTTCAAGCTCGACGACGTGCGCGCCGCGCTGTCCGAGATCGGGGTTTCGGGCATGACGGTGACGGAGGTGAAGGGGTTCGGCCGCCAGCGCGGCCACACTGAGCTCTACCGCGGCGCCGAATACGTCGTCGACTTCGTGCCCAAGACCCGCATCGAGGTCGCCGTACGCTCGGACCTGGTGGATGCGGTGGTGGAGGCCATTCTGAAGTCGGCCAAGACCTCCAAGGTCGGCGACGGCAAGATCTTCATCACCGACATCCAGCGCGCCATCCGCATCCGCACCGGCGAAACCGACGAGGCGGCGCTCTAGTTCGGGCGCAGCTCGGGCCCGCGCGCACACCGCGCCGCTCAGGCACGCACCATCCGCATCGGGCGCGCGTTGCGCGCGATGCCGAGCGCCCCGCTGCGCACCACCTCGAGCAGCTCGGCGTTGCGCGCCAGATCGGCCACGAAGGTGTTGATTTCCGCCTCGCTCGCAGTGAGCTCCACGATGAATCCGTCCGGCGCCGGATCGAGCACCCGTCCGCCGGTGCGCACCACGTAGCCCCTGACCGAATCAATCTGATCGGGACGGACCTTGAGCTTCAGGAGGATGAGCTCGCGCTCGAGGTGCTCGCCGCTGGTCATGTCCTCGACGCTGACCACGTCGATGAGCTTGAGCAGCTGATTGACGATCTGCTGCATGACGGCATCCGACCCCTGGGTGACCAGCGTCAGGCGCGAGACGGTCGGATCCTGCGTGGCCGCGACCGAGAGCGACTCGATGTTGTAGCCGCGCGTGGCGAACATGCCGGCGACCCGGCTGAGGGCACCGGCTTCATTCTGCAGCAGAATGGCAATGATGTGACGCATGGTCTTCCAGGGGACCGCGGGCGGAACCGCCCACACCCGCAGAATAAAGGATCTCGGCCGCAGCGGTCACGCCCAGCCGCGCAGCGCGCAACTTCCTGCGGGGGGAGCGACCTGCTAGTCTCGTGGCATCTCCCTCTTCCGGAACGATGCCGCCGCCAGATGAGAGCGCCGCCATGATCAAGACCGTCCCCGAAACCCCCCAGGGCGCGCACCCGCTCGCCGGGCACAGGATGTCCGGCGCCCGGATGATCATGCAGGTGCTGGCGGACGAGGGGGTCGAGGCGATCTTCGGCTACAGCGGCGGGGCAATCCTGCCGACCTACGATGCCATATTCCTCTACAACGAGGAGCAGCAGCGCGGCGGCGGCCGGCAGATCCCGCTGATCGTGCCGGCCAACGAGCAGGGTGCGGGCTTCATGGCGGCCGGATTCGCGCGGGCCACCGGGCGGGTGGGCGTCTGCCTGGTCACCTCGGGGCCCGGCGCCACGAACACCGTCACCCCGGTGCGCGACTGTATGGCCGATTCGGTGCCGATCGTGGTGATCTGCGGCCAGGTGGCGCGCGCGGCCATCGGCACCGATGCGTTCCAGGAGGCTCCGGTGACCGCCATCATGGGCTCGGTCGCCAAACACGTGTTCCTGGTGACCGAGCCGGAACGCCTCGAGGCCACCATGCGCACGGCCTTCGAGCTGGCCCGCACCGGCCGTCCCGGGCCCGTGGTGGTCGATGTGCCCAAGGACGTGCAGAACTGGGACGGACTCTTCCAGGGCGCGGGCACCCTGCCCATTCCCGGTTACCGCCGCCGCATGCAGGCGCTCGCCGAGCGGCGGCTTGCGCCGCGCGAGTCGGAGCGATTCTTCGAGATGCTCGGCGAGTCGCGCCGTCCGCTGATCTACGCCGGCGGCGGTGTCATCCACGGCGATGCATCGGATGAACTCGTTGCGTTTGCAACCGCGTTCGACCTCCCTGTGGTCACCACGCTGATGGGCATCGGTTCCATCGACACCGCTCATCCGCTCGCGATGCGCATGCTCGGCATGCACGGGGCGGCCTACGCCAACTACGCGGTCGATGACTGCGATTTTCTCATCGCCGTCGGCGCGCGCTTCGACGACCGGGTCGCCGGCGTGCCGGCAAAGTTCGCGCGCGGCGCGCGGCGCGTCGCGCATCTGGACATCGACAGCGCGGAAATCAACAAGGTGAAGCGCGCGCACTGGAGCCACGTCGGCCTGCTGGCCGAAGCGCTGGGCGCGCTCACGGCCCACGGACGCTCTGTGGGCTTCAAGCCCGACCTCGCACCCTGGCTGGCGCACCTTCGGGAGCTCAAGGAGCGGCACGCCATGAACTACGACCGTGACAGCGCGCTCATCCAGCCGTACTACGTGATCGAGGAGATCAACCGGGTCACCGGCGGCGAGGCCATCATCACCACCGGCGTCGGCCAGCACCAGATGTGGGCGGCGCAATACTGCGATTTCCGCCGGCCGCGGCTGTGGCTGACCTCCGGCAGCATGGGCACGATGGGTTTCGGTCTGCCCGCGGCAATCGGCGCGCAGCTGGCGCACCCCGAGCGGCTGGTGGTCGACATCGACGGGGACTCGAGCATCCGCATGAACCTCGGCGAGCTCGAGACCGTCACCACCTACGAGCTGCCGATCAAGATCGTCGTGCTCAACAACTGCGGCGACGGCATGGTCAAGCAGTGGCAGAAGCTCTTCTTCAAGGGTCGCCTGTCGGCGAGCGACCGCTCGCTGCACAAGAAGGACTTCATTCGCGCCGCCGAGGCGGACGGCTTTCCCTACGCCGTGCGGCTCGAGCGCAAGGCGGACGTGCCGCGCGTGATCAAGGAGTTCCTGCACTTCCAGGGGCCGGCCTTCCTCGAGGTGATGATCGACCCTGACGCGGGCGTCTATCCGATGGTCGGTCCCGGGCAGACCTACGAGGAGATGATCACGGGGGAGTTCATCGCCTCGCGCCACAAGGTGGAGATCACGCCGCCGGGGCCGTCCGAGATGTTCTGAGGAGAGAAGATGAAATACCTGCACACCATGGTGCGCGTGACGGATCTGGACGCTTCGCTGCGCTTTTACTGCAATGCCCTGGGGCTCACCGAGGTGTCGCGCAAGGACTACCCCCAGGGGCGCTACACGCTGGTGTTCCTCGCCGCCCCGGGCGACGAATCGGCACAGGTGGAGCTCACGCACAACTGGGATCCGGAAACCTACACCGGCGGGCGCAATTTCGGACACCTCGCGTATGCGGTCGAGGACATCTACGCCGCCTGCGAGCGGCTGCAGCGGCACGGCGTGACGATCAACCGCCCACCGCGCGACGGACGCATGGCATTCGTGCGCTCGCCGGATCAGATTTCGATCGAGCTGCTGCAGCGGGGCGCGGCGCTGGCGCCGGCCGAACCGTGGGCGTCGATGCCGAACAGCGGAAGCTGGTAGCCCGCATCTGCGCCGCCGATGGACGCGCCCGAAGTCGCCCTCGAGCGCTATCTGCACCGGCGGATCCCATTGTCCGCGGCCCTCGGCGTGCGCGTCGCCGCAGCCGGTCCCGAGCGCGTGCGACTCACGGCCCCGCTCGCGCAGAACGTCAATCACAGCGGCACGGTCTTCGGCGGCTCGGCGACGGCCGTCGCAACGCTCGCCGGCTGGAGCCTGCTGCACCTGCGGCTCGCGGCGGCCCAAATCAGCGCCCGAACCGTGATTCAGCGCAGCCGCATGGAATACCGGCGCCCCATCCCCGCAGACTTCGAAGTCGAGTGCCGGCTCACCGACCCTGGCGCGTGGGAACGCTTCGTGGCCGTGCTGGCGCGCCGGGGGCGCGCCCGTCTGCGGCTCGATGCCGAGCTCAGCTGCGCCCGAGAGCCCGTCGGCCGCTTCGAAGGGGAGTTCGTCGCCCTCGGCAGTGCGCTCGGCGCGGCTGATCCGACCGACCCCTGAGACGACGACGTGGAACTACGGCGCGCGTCGGAGCACAATGGCACGAATCTTTGCGCGGAGAAGTCGCTCACGCGACGCCGAGGCAGTCCGACAGACCCTGGGGGGACACTGGTCATGAGTCAAGCCGACCTGCGAGGCAAGTTCGTTTGGCACGAGTTGATGACGCCGGATGCGCAAGCCGCGGCGGACTTCTACGCGCGCGTGCTGCCCTGGACGACCGAAGTGTCCACGGTGCCGGGCTACACCCTGTGGATGAGCGGGATGGCGGGTGTGGCGGGACTGATGGGCCAGCCGCAGGCCGTGCGCGAGAGCGGCACGCCGCCGAGCTGGCTCGTGTACGTCGCCGCACCCGACGTCGATGCGACCGTCGAGGCCGCGCAACGACTGGGCGGCAAGGTGCTCAAGTCGCCCACCGACATTCCGGGTATCGGCCGCTTCGCCGTGCTGTCCGATCCGCAGGGCGCGGCTTTCGCGGTGTTCACGCCGGCCATGGCGGCGCCGGACGGCACGAAGCCCGTCGGCCGCTTCTCCTGGCATGAGCTCGCGACCGTCGATCCGCAGAGCGCGCTCGCGTTCTATGCCCAGCTGTTCGGCTGGACCCGGGGACCCGCCCACGACATGGGCGCCGGCGGCCTGTACCAGATCATCGAGCATGCCGGCGCCCAGATCGGCGGCGTGCATGTCCTGCAGGACCCCTCCAAACCACCGCATTGGCTGAGTTACGTCCGGGTCGAGCGCCTCGACGAGGCGGTCGCGGCGGTCCAGGCGCACGGCGGCCGCGTGCTGCGCGGGCCGCTTGTCGTGCCCGGCGGAGACCGCGTGGCGCACATCATGGATCCGCAGGGCGGCACGATTGCGCTGCACGAGCCGCCGGCGGCGGCCGCAGCGCGCCCTCCGGCGGCACCCGGGAAGAGCAAGCGCGCCGCGAGGCCGCCCGCCCGCCAGGCGGCGAAATCGGCCGCGAAGCGCGCGCCGGCGAAGAAGAAGCCCGTGGCCAAACCGGCGGCAAAACACAGCCCGAAGCGCACCGCCAAGCGCGTTGCCAAGCATGCCGCCAAGCCAGCCCCCCGGCGGGCGGCGGCGAAATCCGCCCCGAAGCGCGCGCCGGCGCGCAAAGCGGCCGCAAAGCACCGCCCGGTCCGCAAGAGCCGGGCTGCCGCCCGCGCCCGCCCGAAGAAATCCGCCCGTCGGCCGGCGCCGCGCAGAACGCGGCGCCGCTGAGCGCCGCGTCCGCGAGTTGGATTGCAACTTCGCCGGCGCGCGGGGACGGTTGCTGCGCGGCGCGGCGCCTGGGTCGCTGAAATAGCTGAATCCCGGATCCGGCCTGCGGCACAATGGCGGGCACATCATGCCGAAACGCACCACGCTTCGTCCCGAGGCCGCCGCGAGCGCGGCCGTCCGTATCCGGCGCGGCTATTTCGAGTCCCGCTTCGGGCAGCTGCACGTCCACCACGCGATCCCCGGGGGCGGCGGGTTCGAGGAAGGCACGCCGCTGCTGGCGCTGCATCCCGCGACGCATTCGGGACGCCTGTTCACCGCGCTGCTGACCACGCTGGGGCGCGACCGCTCGGCGTTCGCGCCGGACCTGCCGGGATTCGGGGAATCCGATGCGCCGGACGGGCTGTCGATCGGCGAGCAGGCCGCCGCCCTCGGCGACTTCCTCGACGCCATGCGCCTGCGCCACGTCGATTTGCTCGGCTGCGGCCTCGGTGCGCGCGTTGCGCTCGAGCTGGCCGCGACGCGCCCCGCCGTGCGGCGCCTGGTGATCGCCGTGCTCCCCACGGGCGAGACATCACTCCCGCCGCAGTCAGCTGATGACGCGGACGCGTACCTGCGCGCCGTGTGGGCCGCCGCGCGCCGCGACTGTGGTGCCGATGCGCCCCTGGCAATGATCATGGCCGCGTGCGGCGAGCGGCTGCGCAATGCCGCGCATGCCGCCGGCGCCGAGCAGGCCCCGCTGCGCGAGCGGCTGAGCCAGATCTCGCAGCCGCTGCTGGTGCTGCATGCGCCCGATTGGCCGCACGGCGCCGAAGTATCCGCCGCCGATCTGCCGGCGCACGCGCGCCGCACGCCGTGCCGCGACGTGTCGCAGCTGCAGCACGCGCCGCAGCCGATCGTCGCGGCGATCCAGGACTTCCTCATCGCCTGAGCACGCATGGCCAGCCCCTACATCGAGCAGATTCTCAAGGCGCGCGTCTACGACGTCGCGATCGAGTCCCCGCTGGAGCACGCGCCGCGCCTCTCGGCGCGGATCGGCAACCACGTGCTGCTCAAGCGCGAGGATCTGCAGCCGGTGTTCTCATTCAAGCTGCGGGGCGCCTACAACCGCATCGCGCGGCTGTCGGAGTCCGCGGCGCAGCGCGGCGTGGTGTGCGCCTCGGCCGGCAATCACGCCCAGGGTGTCGCGCTCGCGGCGCGCCGGCGCGGGATCAAGGCGGTGATCGTGATGCCCCAGACCACCCCCGAGATCAAGATCCAGGCGGTAAACACGCTCGGCGGCGAGGTCGTCCTGCACGGCGATGACTACGATTCGGCGTTCGAGCACGCGCTCGAGCTCGTGCGCGAGCGCAACATGGTGTTGGTGCATCCCTTCGACGATCCGGATGTGATCGCCGGCCAGGGTACCATCGCGGTGGAGATGGCGCGCCAGACCGGCGGCAATCTCGATGCGGTGTTCGTGCCGGTCGGCGGCGGCGGCCTCATCGCCGGAGTGTCGGTGTACCTGAAGTATCTGTACCCGGGCATCCGCATCATCGGCGTCGAGCCCGAGGAGGCCGCCGGCATGTACGAGTCCCTGAAGGCCGGCCGCCGGGTCACGCTGGAGCGGGTCGGCCTGTTCGCCGACGGGGTCGCCGTGAAGCGCGTCGGCGAGGAGACCTTCGAGCTGTGCCGTCACCACGTCGATGAGATCATCCTGCTCGACAACGACGAGATCTGCGCCGCCATCCAGGATGTGTTCGAGGATACCCGCTCGATCGTCGAGCCCGCCGGGGCGCTCGCGGTGGCGGGACTGAAGAAGATGGCCGCCCGCGAGCACTGGCAGGGCAAGCGCCTCTCGGCGATCACCAGCGGCGCCAACATCAACTTCGACCGCCTGCGCCACGTGGCCGAGCGCGCCGATCTTGGCGGCGAGCGCGAGGCGCTGCTCGCGGTGACCATTCCGGAGCGGCCGGGGAGCTTCCGGCAGTTCTGCGAGATCCTCGGCCGCCGCAGCATCACCGAGTTCAACTACCGCTACGAGAGCGAGGAGGCGGCCCACGTGTTCGTGAGCTTCTCGCTCGCCCGCGGACGCGGTGAGAAGGACGGCGTGATCCAGGCGCTGCGCGGCGGGGGCTACACCGTCACCGACATGAGCGACAACGAGATGGCGAAGCTCCACGTGCGCTACATGATCGGCGGGCGCGCGCGCGGCATCCGCGACGAGCTCCTCTACCGCTTCGAGTTTCCCGAGCGCCCCGGCGCGCTGCTGAAGTTCCTCGACGCCGTCGGCTCACGCTGGAACATCAGCCTGTTCCATTACCGCAACCAGGGCACCGATTACGGCCGGGTGCTCGCCGGCATCCAGGTGCCGCCCGGCGAGCGCGTCGAGTTCGTGCAGCACCTGAACGAACTGCATTACGAGTACGCCGACGAGACGGGCAATCCCGCCTACCGGATGTTCCTCGGCGCCTGAGCGGCGCCGCTCATCCGTGTATGTAGGTCTCGAGCTGCTCGATGGTGCGCTGCTGATCCTCGATCACCGACTTCACCAGATCGCCGATCGACACCACACCGATCACGCGGCCGTCCTCCTCCACCACCGGCAGATGACGGATACGCCGCTCGGTCATCAGCACCATGCAATGCTGCGCCGTGGCCTCCGGCGAGACCGTGAGCACCGGCGAGCTCATGATCTGCGAGACGGGCGTGTCGGCCGAGGCGCGCCCCTGCAGCACGACCTTGCGCGCATAGTCGCGCTCCGAGACGATCCCCTTCAGCGTCGTGCCGCTCATGACGAGCAGCGCGCCGACGCCGTGCGCGGCCATGGCGCGGACCGCCTCGAGCACCGGGGCGTCGGGACCAATTGTATACAGGGCGGATTTCTTGCTTTCGAGCAGGTGACGTACCCGGATCATGTCAGCCTCCTCTGGGACACGCTGCGGCGTGCCGTGACGGGATAGGGTGACCCAGCCTACCCCTACCGCGGCGCAACTGCCACAGTCAAGCTAACCGCAGCGGTCACGCGGATGCGGCCCGACTCGATCGGTGTGGCGGGCGCCATCCGCTCCATGCGGATCGCCTGCGGGTGGATCACGGGCGTCGGCGGGGTGACCGAGGCGCCGGACTCCCGGACTGTGACAATCCGCACGATCCGCAGCCCGAGCGCCGCAGCCAGCGTACCGGCGGCCTGCCGGGCCCGCTGCGCCGCCTGCCCCAGCGCCTGCAGCCGGGCCGCCTCGGGGTCGCGCAGGGCGAAGCGCAGATTCTGCTGAACGTTCGCGCCCGCGGCGCTGGCCGCGTCGATGACGGCGCCGATGCGCGTGAGCTCATCGAGCCGCACCCGCAGGATGTTGGTCACCACATAGCCAGTCAGCGTCGGCGCCTTGCCGTTGCTGTGGTACTGGTACTGCGGCGCCACCGAATAGTCCGCGGTCCTCAGCCGGGCACCGGGCCCGGCGGCCTTGCGCACGGCGGCCACGACCGCCGCGACCCGCGCCGCGTTGTCCGCCGTCGCGACGTTGGGCCGGCGCGCCTCGGTCTTCACGCCGACCTCGATGTAGACCCGATCCGGTGCGCGCGAGACCGTCGCCCGGGCGCCGACCTGCACGGTCGCGGGAGGGCGCGCGCCGGCGGCCGGGCCGGCGAGCGCGAGCGCCGGCGCGAGGGCCAGCGTGGACAGGAGCAGGTGTTTCATGGCCGACGTCTCCTCATTCAGTCCGTGGAAGCCTGGGTTGCCGCGCCGCTCAGCCGAGGAGCTTCTCGCGCCGGTACAGCCGCCCGGCAAGAAACATGAGCACCGCGCCGAGGGCGAGGCTCACGGTCGCTGAGATCGCGATGTCGGGCGCCGGCAGCGGCTCGGCCCGCAGCAGGCTCATGATGATGAAGTGCTGGCTCAGCGAGGGCACCGCCATCAGCGCGGCCCGCGGCTGCAGCCCCATGATGTTGGCGAAGATGAGCGGCAGCGTCGGAATCAGCAGCACGAGGCCCACGTAGGTCTGCGCCTCGCGGTAGCTGCGCGTGTAGGAGGCGACCAGGGTCATCAGGGCCGCCCCGGCCGGGATCAGCGGCAGGCAGCCGAGCACGATGCCGGCCGCGACGGCGGGCCCGAAGTTCACGCTCATGCCGAGCCGGTCCAGCCCGATGTGGTGCATCGCGAAAGCGAACGCCGCCACCGTGAGCACCAGCGAGATCGCCATCATGGCGCACGCGGCGAGCATCTTGCCGTACACCAGGTGCTCACGCCTGACCGGCATGGTGAGCAGCGGCTCGAGCGAGCCGCGCTCGCGCTCCCCGGCGGTGGCGTCGATCGCGATGTACAGGCCGCTCATGAGCATCGTGAAGAGAATCGCGTAGCTCAGCATCCCGAGCGCGAGCGCGGCGCGGCTCTGCGGCGTGGAGACATCGATCGGGTGCAGCGCGATGGGCGTGAGCAGCTGCGGGTCGAGGCCGCGTGCCACGAGGCGCAGCCGCGCGATGGTGCCGCCGTAGAGTCCGATCAGCGTCCTCAGGCGCCGGACCCTGCCCTGCACCGCGCGGTTGGATTCATCGGCATAGAGGCGCAGCGCGGCGGGCTTGCCGGAGGCGAGGCGCGCACCGAAATCCCGCGGCACGTACAGCAGCGGGCCGTGCGAGCGCTCGACCCGCCGGCGCGACTGCCGCCGATCGGCGTGCACCGCCTCGATGCGCACCCCGTATTGCGCGAGGAAGGCCATCAGCTGCGGCGCCCGCTCGGCATGGGCGACCGCGAGCGACATCGGCCGGCTGCTCGGGGCGCCGCTGTGGCGGATGGCGAACGACAGGACGACCCCGATCAGCGCCGGCATCAGCAGCGGGCCGACCACCAGGGTCGTGATCAGTGAGCGCCGCTCGCGCAGCGTCTCACCGAACTCCTTGCGGAACACGCGCCAGATCGACTTCACGCCCGGGCTCCCTCACCCTCGAGCCCCACCAGGCGCACGAAGGCCTCCTCCAGCGACTGCGTGCCGGCGCGTGCCCTGAGCTCATCCGGCGTGCCCTGCACGATGACCGTACCCGCGGCGATGATGATCACCTCGTCGCACAGCGCCGCGACCTCCTGCATGACGTGACTGGAGAACAGGATGCAGTGGCCCTCGGCGCGCAGTTCCCCGAGGAGCCGGCGCAGCGTGCGCACCGCCATCACGTCGAGACCGTTCGTCGGCTCATCGAGCAGCACGTTGCGCGGCTGATGGACGAGCGCCCGGGCGAGCGCAGTCTTGACCCGCTGCCCCTGCGAGAACCCCTTGGCCGGCTGGTCGGCGAACGTGTCCATCTCCAGCCGCTCGATCAGCTCGGCGGCGCGGGCGCGGCGCACGGCGCGCGACAGCCCGTGCAGCGTCCCGAAGTACTCGATGTTCTCGCGCGCGGTGAGGTTCGGATACAGTCCCGCGCCGTGCGGCAATACGCCCATGCGGCGCCGGGCCTCGAGCGGCTCGTGCACAACGCTGACCCCGTCGATCCAGGCCTCGCCCCCATCCGGCGCGAGCACGGTGTAGAGGATGCGCAGTGTGGTGGACTTGCCGGCGCCGTTCGGCCCGAGCAGCCCGGTGATACGCCCGTCGGCCGCCCGCAGCGTCACGCCGTCGACCGCGGTGAGCGCCCCGAAGCGCTTGGTGAGACCGCGCGCCTCGATCATGCCGGCAGCGCCCTCAAGGTCCCGGCCCGTTCAAGGTCAGAAAGAAGGGCGGGGGGCGAAGCCTGCGGGTACAGGCGGTATCCAGTCCCGCGACCGAGGCGTGGTCGATGAAGCGCGCCATCAGCCGGTCGATGCACGGATCGAGCAGCTGACCGTGGCCCATCCCCGGGATCACCAGACTCAGGCTGTTCGGGTAGCCGCGGGCGGCCTCGGCCGCGTAGCGCGGCGGGGTGATCGGGTCATCGCCGCCCGACAGCAGCAGCACCGGCACTTCCGAGCGCAGCGGCGCATGGAAATCCGCCGCGACCGGTCCCCGGGGCCACAGACCGCAGACCGTCTGCAGGTCGCGCAGCGCGGCGGTGCCGAGGAAGGTGCGGCGCATCTCGGCCCGCTGCCGTGCGGTGACGCGATAGAACGGCACGTCCTCGGAACAGACCACGGTGTTGTTCATGCCGAGGGCGATCGCTCCGCTGTACAGCCGCTCGATGAGCAGGAACTGCCCGCCGAGCGGCGTGTAGTTGCCGGCCGCCGCCGCGTGCAGATCGAGCGGCAGCAGCGAGGCGAGTGCGGGCGTGTAGCTGGCGAGCCGCAGCACCTCGCCGAGCTCATAGGTCGTCAGGCGCATGTGCTCGGGCGTGCCGCGGGTCGGATCGGGCAGGGTCAGCGCGACGGGATGGGCCGCGAGGGCGGCGCGCACGCGCCGGTAGTCCGTCATCGGATTGCCGAAGCGGGCCCGGCACGAGCGCTGGCCGGCGCACTCGGCGAGGATGCGCCGCACCGCCCGCTGCGCGCTGAGCGCGCTGAGTGCGCCGATCGGCAGCTGCGCCGGGACCACCCCGTCGAGAATCATGCTGCGCACCCGCTCGGGAAAGCGACGCAGGTACTCCTGCGCAACCACGGTGCCGTAGGAGGAGCCGTACAGATCGATCTTGCGGTAGCCGAGCGCGGCACGCACGCGGTCCAGGTCGCCGACGGCCAGGTCCGTGGTGTAGAAGCGCACGTGGGCATGCGTGCGCAGATGCTTCAGACACCGTTCGGTCTCCGCGACGATCTCGGCGCGGGTCGGCGGTCCGGCCGTGTTCCGGCCGCGCGAGTGGCCGCGCGGGCAGTCGAGCGCATTGGAGCCGCCCGTGCCGCGCTGGTCGACGAGGACGATGTCGTGGTCGCGTCGGATCAGGGCGAAGGCGCCCGCCACGCTGGCGTAGAACGTGCTCGCCGCCTCACCGGGCCCCCCGGCGAGCACGAACAGCGGATCGGGACGGGCCGCGGTGCTCACCGCCGGCACCACGGCTACGGCGAGACGGATCTGCCGCCCGCGCGGATTAGCCGGGTTCTCCGCGACCGGCAGCCGGCCGCATTCGGCCTTCACCAGCTGCAGCGCGCCGCTCGAGCGCAGCTCGCAGGGCGAGAGCCTCAGACGCCGGGCCGGCGCGGCGTTGCCGACGGCGCCCGCGGCGATCATCGCCAGGGCCAGGAGGAGTGCTGCGGTTCGCGTCACGGCTGCGCATGATAATGCAAGGGCCGCGGCCGCGCCGTTTGGGCGCGACCTGCGCGTGCACTACACTATGCGGATGCGTTTCAGCCATCCGTTCGAGGTCATCGTCGTCGGGGGCGGTCATGCCGGGACCGAAGCGGCCCTGGCGGCCGCGCGCATGGGCGCGCGCACGCTGCTGCTCACTCAGAGCATCGAGACGCTCGGGCAGATGAGCTGCAATCCGGCGATCGGCGGCATCGGCAAGGGCCACCTGGTGCGCGAGATCGACGCCCTCGGCGGCGCGATGGCACGCGCCACCGATCGGGCCGGCATCCAGTTCCGTACCTTGAACGGCAGCAAGGGCCCGGCGGTGCGCGCCACGCGCGCGCAGGCGGACCGGCAGCTGTACAAGCGCGCCATCCGCTCGCTCATCGAGGCCGAGCGAGGTCTGTCCGTGTTTCAGCAGGAAGTAGCCGACCTGCTGGTCGAAGGCGAGACCGCGCGGGGCGTCGTCACCGTCACCGGCATCGTGTTTGAAGCGCCGCGCGTGGTGCTCACCGTAGGCACGTTCCTCGGCGGGCGGATCCACGTCGGACTCGACAACTACGCCGGCGGACGCGCGGGCGATCCGCCCTCCAACCGCCTCGCCGCGCGGCTGCGCGAGCGGGCGCTGCGCGTCGGGCGGCTGAAGACCGGCACGCCGCCGCGACTCGACGGGCGCTCGCTCGATTACGGCGTGATGAGCGTGCAGGACAGCGACGATCCTCTGCCGGTGTTCTCCTTCCTCGGCCGCGCCGAGGAGCACCCGCGCCAGGTGGCCTGTCACATCACGCACACGAGCGAGCGCACGCACCAGATCATCCGCGCCGCGACGGACCGCTCGCCGATGTTCACCGGGGCGATCGAGGGCATCGGCCCACGCTACTGCCCCTCGATCGAAGACAAGGTGGTGCGCTTCGCCGAGCGCAGCTCGCACCAGGTCTTCGTCGAGCCGGAGGGCCTCGACACGCACGAGGTCTACCCCAACGGCATCTCGACCAGCCTGCCGTTCGACGTGCAGGTGGCGCTGGTGCAGAGCATTCCGGGGTTCGGGCGCGCCCATCTCACCCGGCCGGGCTACGCGATCGAATACGACTTCTTCGATCCGCGCGACCTGCGTCCCTCGCTCGAGACACGCGGGCTCGGCGGCCTGTATTTCGCCGGCCAGATCAACGGCACCACCGGCTACGAGGAGGCGGCCGCGCAGGGCCTCGTCGCCGGCATCAACGCCGCGCTCGCGGTGCGCGGCGAGGCGCCCTGGGTGCCGCGCCGCAGCGACGGTTATCTCGGCGTGCTCATCGACGATCTGGTCACGCGCGGCACGCGCGAGCCGTATCGCATGTTCACGAGCCGCGCCGAACATCGCCTGCTGCTGCGCGAAGACAACGCCGATGCGCGCCTGACGCCGATCGGCCGTCGTCTCGGCCTGGTCGATGACGAGCGCTGGCGGCTGTTCGAGACCAAGCAGCGCCGCATCGAGCGCGAGGTAGAGCGGCTGCGCGGGCTGCGGCTGCATCCGCAGGCGCTCGATGCCGCCTGGTGCGAGCGCGTGCTCGGCGGGCCGCTGGGCCGCGACGTGTCGGCATTCGAGCTGCTGCGCCGGCCCGAGGTCCGTTACGCTGCGCTGCTCGAGATCATCGGCGGCGAGTCGCCCGGCGGGAGCGACGAGCGCGTCGCGGCGCAGCTGCCCACCGAAGTGGAGGCGCTCGCCAAGTACGCCGGCTACATCGAGCGCCAGCAGGAGGAAATCGACCGCCAGAGCCGCAATGAGGAGACCCGGTTGCCCGACGACATCGACTACGCGCAGGTGGCGGGCCTCTCGCACGAGGTGCGCGCGCGGCTCAGCGAGTACCGGCCGGCCACGGTGGGGCAGGCGGGCCGCGTGCCCGGGGTGACGCCGGCGGCGGTCACGCTGCTGCTGGTGTACCTGAAGAAGCGCGCACTCACGGCCGGGACCCGCGTCGCATGAGCGGGTTCATCGCGCGGCTCGAGCGCCGCTGGTCGGGCAGCGATTCCCTGGTGTGCGTCGGGCTCGACCCGGAGATCGAGCGCTTCCCCGAGCACATCGCGGCGCGCGCCTCGCCCATCTTCCAGTTCAACAAGGCGATCATCGACGCGACCGCCGATCTGGTGTGCGCCTACAAGCCGCAGTTCGCGCACTACGCGGCCTACGAGGCCGAGGATCAGCTGCAGCGCACCATCGAGTACATCCACGCCTCGTACCCGGATGTGCCGGTGATCCTCGATGCCAAGCGCGGCGATGTGGGCAACACCGCCGAGCGCTACGCCGCTGAGGCCTTCGAGCGCTATGGCGCGGATGCCGTGACGGTCAATCCGTACCTCGGCGCCGATTCGCTCGAGCCGTTTCTCAAGCGCGCCGACCGCGGCGTCATCGTGCTGTGCCGCACCTCCAACCCCGGCGCGCGCGACCTGCAGGATCTGGCGGTGGAAGGCGCAGGACGCCGCCTCTATCACGTCGTGGCCGAGCTCGCCGCGCGGCAGTGGAATTCGCGCGGCAACTGCCTGCTGGTGGTGGGCGCCACCTACCCGGAGGAGCTCGCGCAGGTGCGGCGCATCGTCGGCGACATGCCGCTGCTCGTTCCGGGCGTCGGCGCGCAGGGAGGCGACGTCGCCGCGGCGGTGCGCAGCGGGCAGACCGCCGCGGGAACCGGGCTCCTCATCAGCTCGTCGCGGGGGATTCTGTACGCTTCCAGGGGCGAGGACTTCGCGACGGCCGCGCGCGGCGCGGCTGAACGATTGCGCGATCAGATCAACGCCCATCGTCTTCGCCCGACGCGCTGAGCGACGATGAACGGGCGACTCGTCCGCAGCGCCGTCGTCCTGGCCTCGCTCGCGGCGCTCGGCGGTTGCGCCCACCGCGCCGCGACCCCGGCGGGCGCGGGCGGCGGCGCAGATATCCTGCTGCGCGGGCTCGACCTCGATCCCGACTCCCTCGACCCGCAGAAGGCTCGCTCCGTCGAGGCGCAGCGGGTGCTGCGCGACATCTGCGAAGGCCTGACGACGCTCGGCCGCCAGGGACATCCCGCGCCGGGCATCGCCACCGGCTGGACCGTCGGTCCACGCGGCAAGACCTATACCTTCACGCTGCGCCACGACGCCCGCTGGTCCACCGGCGCCCCGGTGGTGGCCGCGGACTTCGTCGCCGGCCTGCGCCGGCTGGTCAACCCGCGCACGGCGTCCGATTACGCTGCAGTCGTGAGCGTGATCCGCCATGCGCCCGGCATCATTGCCGGGCGGCGGCCGCTCGATGAGCTCGGGGTCTACGCGCCCGCACCCTACACGGTGCTCATCAAGCTGCGCACGCCCGCTCACTATCTGCCGGCGCTGCTGGCCGCGCCGGCCACCTGCCCGGTCGATCCGCCGGTGCTGGCGCAATACGGCGCCGCCTACGCGCAGCCCGGCCACATGCCGTCAGACGGCGCCTTCGTCCTCACCCAGTGGGCGCACGGCTCCTACATCGAGCTCGCGCGCAATCCGGACTACTGGCGCAATGCCGCCACGCACCTCTCGGGCGTGCGCTATGTCATCGCTACCGACGAGAACGCCGAGCTCGAGATGTACCGGGCCGGCGAGCTCGACATCATGGACGCGGTGCCGCGTGCCGAGATGGGCTGGATCCGCGCGCATCTGGCCAGCCAGCTGCACATCGCGCCGGAGCTCGGCACCTATTACTACGGCTTCAATCTGCAGCGCGCGCCGTTCAAGGGCCAGCCGGGCCTGCGCCGCGCCCTCGCCATGGTGATCGATCGGCACAGGCTGACGCGCTTCGTGCTGCGCGCCGGAGAGCTGCCGGCATACAGCTGGGTGCCTCCCGGCACCGACGGTTACCAGGCGCAGCCGCCCGCGTGGAGCCGCCTCGCCATGGCCGCGCGCATCGCCGCGGCGCGCCGCCTGTACGCGGCGGCCGGCTACTCGGCCTCGCACCCGCTGCGGTTCACGCTCGAATACAACGCCGGCGAGATCCATCAGGACGTCGCGCTCGCGGTCACGTCCATGTGGCGGCGCGCGCTCGGCGTGCGCGCGCGGCTGCAAGTGGAGGATTTCAGCACCCTGATGCACGACATCGACAGCGGCGAGGCCACCGTGTTCCGCTCGAGCTGGATCGGTGACTACAACGACCCTTACACCTTCGCCCAGTACTTCAAGAGCGACTTCGGGATCAATCTGCCGCACTACGACAATCCGGCCTACGACCGGCTGGTCGATCGCGCCGAGGCCACGCTCGATCCGGCCCGGCGCGCCGCCCTGCTCGAGCGCGCCGAGCGGCTCATGCTGCGCGATCAGCCGATCATCCCGCTCTACTTCTACGTCAGCAAGCACCTGGTCAAGCCACGGGTCACCGGCTGGTACGACAACGTCATGGACGTCACCTACAGCCGCGAGCTCGGGTTGCGCGCGGACCCACGCTGAGCAGACGCGCGGCGCACGGGCGGCTACTTGCGCCAGAACGTGCGGGTAAACAGCACAATGACGCTGAAGATCTCGAGCCTCCCGAGCAGCATCGCCGTGGTGCAGATCCAGATCTGAGGCGTGGTGAGCGCATGCAGATTCCACTCGGCATGGCCCGGCAGCCCGTAGGCGGTGTTGTTGATCGAGGCCACCACCACGCGGAACGCGGAATCGAATCCCATGCCGGTGAGGAGCATCGCGAACACCAGCAGCGCCAGCGCCATGAAGTAGAGGAAGATGAACGCCAGGATCGCATCGGCCACCCGCGCGGGGATCGGCCGGCGGCCGACTCGCACCGGTGCGACGGCGCTGGGATGCACCAGGAGCTTCAGCTCCCGCTCCGCCTGGCGCGCCAGCACCAGCGTGCGGAACATCTTGATGCCGCCGCCGCTGGTGCCCGTGCTGCACACGATGCCCGAGAGGAACAGCATCCAGATCGGCGCGAACACCGGCCAGTTCGCAAAGCCGGCGTGCCCGGCGGTCACCCACCCGGTGGTGGTCGCCATGGAAATGACGTTGAAGGCGGCATAGCGCAGCGAGGTGTTGAACGTCGGATAAACCCCGTCGACGAACAGCAGCAGCGCGACGCCGGCGACGCTCAGCGACAGGATGATCGCCATCGCCTTGAATTCGGGATCGTTGCGATAGGGCTTGAGCGTCAGGCGGCGCAGAGCAACGAAATGCCGCGTGAAGTTCATCGATGCGATCAGCATCAGCACCATCAGCACGAACTCCACCGCCGGGGAGTGGAAGTAGGCGATGCTGGCATCGTGAGTCGAGAAGCCGCCGAGCGAGACGGCCGAGAAAGCGTGGCAGATGGCGTCAAACCAGGTCATGCCGGCGACGCGCAGCCCGACGATGCCGGCGACGGTGAGCAGCACGTAGACCAGCCACACCGACCGGGCAGCTTCGGTGATGCGCGGCTCGAGCTTCTGATCCTTCACGGGGCCGGGCGCGTCGGCCTTGGACAGCTCCATGCCGCCGATGCCGAGCAGCGGCATGACGCCCATCGCCACGACGATCACGGCGAGGCCCCCCACCCAGATGAGCGAGCAGCGCCAGAAATTCAGTGACGGCGCGAGTGAGCCGAGGCCCGTGAGCACGGTCGAGCCGGTCGTGGTGAGGCCCGACATGGTCTCAAACAGCGCCCGGGTGAAGGTCAGCCCCGGCATGGCCATCAGCAGCGGGAGCGTCGCGGCGCCGGCGAGCAGGATCCAGCCGACCGTCACCAGCAGGAAGCCGTCGCGCGGCTTGAGCTCGCGCCGGTATTTGAAGGTGAGGGCCGCCATGCCCGCGCCGATCGCGGCCGTCAGCGCCGCGCACGCGAGGAAGATCGCCCACAGGCCATCGCCCGTGACGATCGAGCACACGAGCGGCAGCAGATAGACCAGGCCGAACGCCGCGAGAATCAAGCCCAGAAAATAGATGATGCCGAGCATGCGCCGCGGACCTAGGGGGCGGTCCGCAGGAACAGCCGCTCGACCGCATCGATATGACGCCGGTCGGCGAGAAACAGTATGAGGTGATCGTTCGACTGCACGCGCATGTCGTGATGCGCCATGAGCACCTCCTCGCCGCGCACGATCGCGCCGATCGAGGCGCCCTCGGGAAGCTCGATCTCGGCGACCATCCGGCCGATGACGCGCGAGTTGCTCTGCTCCCCGCGCACCACCGCCTCGATCGCCTCGGCCGCCCCCCGGCGCAGCGAATGCACGCGCACCACGTCGCCGCGGCGCACGTGGGCCAGGAGCGACCCGATGGTGATGGTCTGCGGAGCGATCGCCACGTCGATGCTGCTGCTCTCGATGAGATCGGCGTAGGATGGCTTGTTCACGAGCGCCATCACCCGGCGCGCGCCGAGCCGCTTGGCCAGCATCGCCGAGAGGATGTTGGCCTCCTCGGAATTGGTGATTGCCACGAACACGTCGGTGCTGTCGATGTTTTCCTCGATGAGCAGCTCCTCATCGGCCGCATCGCCGGCCAGCACGATGGTGTTCTCCAGCATCTCAGACAACAGCTGCGCGCGGCGCGGATCGTGCTCGATCAGCTTGATCTGCGCGCTGCGCTCGAGCACGCGCGCGAGGCGCAGGCCGATGTTCCCCCCGCCGGCGATGAGGACACGGCGCACGCGCGAATCCTCCCTGCGCAGCTCGTCGATCACGCGCTGGACGCTCTCGCTGGCGGCCAGGAAGAACACCTCATCGCCCGCCTCGATGACCGTGTCGCCCTCGGGCGGCACGATGCGTCCGCCGCGGTAGATCGCCACGACACGCGCGTCGGTCTGCTCCAGGTGCTCGGGAATCTCGCGCAGGCTGTGGCCGACGAGCGCCCCGCCCGCCTCCGCGCGCGCCCCGGCGAGTGACACCTTGCCGGCGGCGAACTCGCGCAGCTGGATCGCGCCGGGGTGATGGATCAGCCGCTCGAGGTATTCGGTGACGAGCTGCTCGGGACTGATGAACACATCGACCGGGATGGCCGTCTCGCTGAACAGCTGCGGCCGCGAGGTGTACTCCGACGAGCGGATACGCGCGATCTTGGTCGGTGTACGGAACAGCCGGTACGCCACCTCGCAGGCCATCATGTTGACTTCGTCGCTGTTGGTCAGTGCGACCAGGATGTCGGCATCGCCCGCGCCGGCGGCCTGCAGCACGGACGGGAAGGAGGCGTTGCCCGCGACCGTGTGCACGTCCAGGCGGTCCTGCAGGTCGCGCAGCACATCCTCGTCGTTGTCCACGACGGTCACGTCGTTGGACTCTTCGCGCGAGAAGTGCCGGGCTACCGTACGGCCGACCTGGCCGGCGCCGAGGATCAGTATCTTCATAATGGTTCCAGATTCGCGTACTGCATGACCAGCCACTTCGTGCCCTGACGCTCGAAGTTGACCTGCACGCGGGCCTGCGGGCCGCTGCCCTCGAGATTGAGGATCACCCCTTCGCCGAACTTGCCGTGCCGCACGCGCGCGCCGAGACGCATCCCCCCCATGGGCCGCGGCTCGTTGCGCGGGCTGCGTGAGGCGGAGAGCGGGCGGCGGACGGGCACCGTTTCATAAGCTGGCTCGCGGGCGAAGCGGCCCGAGGCCACGGGGCGGCTCACCTGCAGGCGCGGGCGGATCTCCTCGATCAGCTCCTCGGGCGTCTCCTTGATGAAGCGTGAGGGCTGACTGTAGCTGTCGATGCCGTGCAGACGGCGCTGCTCGGCATAGGTCAGATACAGCTGCTTCATCGCGCGCGTCATGCCCACGTAGCAGAGCCTGCGCTCCTCCTCGAGACCGTCGAGGTCGCCGATCGAGCGTTGATGGGGGAACAGGCCGTCTTCCATGCCGCACAGGAATACGATGGGGAATTCCAGGCCCTTGGCGGTATGCAGCGTCATCATCTGCACGCAGTCCTCCCAGGCGTCGGCCTGTCCTTCGCCCGACTCGAGCGTGACGTGCGCGAGAAAGGCCTCGAGCGGCGGCAGGTCGGTGTCGAGCGCATCGGCGTTGAAGCCCCGGGCGGCGCTCACGAGCTCCTCCAGGTTCTCCACACGAGCCTCGCCCCGCTCGGCCTTGTCGCGCTTGTGGAACTCGATCAGTCCGCTCACGGTGAGCATGCGATCGACCTGCTCGTGCAGCGCCAGCCCCTTCACCTCTTCGGCCAGCCGCTCGATGAGCCCGAGAAAGCCGCGCAGCGCCCCCGAGGCCTTCGGCCCGAGCGCTTCGCCGAGACAGGCGTGGGCGGCCTCCCACAGCGGGCAGGCCGCATCGCGCGCCGCGGCGCGGACCGTCTCGAGGCTCTTCGCGCCGATGCCGCGCGTCGGCAGGTTCACCACGCGCTCGAATGAGGCGTCGTCGCGGCGGTTGGCGATCAGGCGCAGGTACGCGAGCGCATCCTTGATTTCGGCGCGCTCGAAGAAGCGCAGGCCGCCGTACACCCGGTACGGCACACGCGTGGCGAGAAAGATCTCCTCGAACACGCGCGACTGCGCGTTCGAGCGGTACAGAACGGCAACGTCGCGGTGCAGTCCGCCATGCGCCACGTGATCGCGGATGCGCTGACAGACGAACTCCGCCTCATCGCGCTCGTTGAAGGCGGCATAGAGCCGAATGGGCTCGCCCTGCTCGCCGCTGGTCCACAGCGTCTTGCCCAAGCGGCCGGCGTTGTTGGCGATCAGGCCGTTCGCGGCGGCGAGGATCGCGCCGGTGGAGCGGTAGTTCTGCTCCAGGCGAAACAGCTTCACGGCGGGGAAGTCGCGCCCGAACTGCTGCAGATTCTCCACCCGGGCGCCGCGAAAGCGGTAGACCGACTGGTCGTCATCGCCGACCACGAACGGGCAGCCGTCGGCGCCGGCGAGCAGCCTCAGCCACGCGTACTGGATGGTGTTGGTGTCCTGGAACTCATCGACCAGGAGGTGGCGGAAGCGTTGGCGGTAATGCTCGAGCAGCGCTGGTTGATCGCGCCACACCTCGAAGGCGCGCAGCAGCAGCTCGCCGAAATCGACGACGCCGGCGCGCGCGCACGCATCCTCATACAGGGCATAGAGACGGATCATCTGCGCACGGATCGGATCGTTGCCCGCCTTGAGGTGCCTGCTGCGCCGCCCCTCGTCCTTGTTGGAGTTGATGAACCACTGCACCTCACGCGGCACCCAGCGCGTCTCATCGAGCTGCTGCGCCTTGATCAGCTTCTTGATGAGGCGCTGCTGGTCTTCCGAGTCGATGATCTGGAAGCTCTCGACAAGCCCGGCCTCGTGCCAGTGGCGCCGCAGCAGCCGGTGGGCGATGCCGTGGAAGGTGCCGATCCACAGCACCCCGGGCGGCATGCCGAGCAGGCTTTCCACGCGCGCACGCATCTCGCCGGCGGCCTTGTTGGTGAAGGTCACCGCGAGGATGGCGTGCGGGGAGATGCCCTCGGCCTGGATCAGCCAGGCGATGCGGTGGGTGAGCACCCGTGTCTTGCCGCTGCCCGCCCCCGCCAGCACCAGCACGGGGCCCAGCGGCGCGGTGACGGCGGCCCGCTGGGCCGCGTTGAGGCGCTCGAGGATCGGATCCAGACTCATGGGCGGGGCATTCTACTACCAGCGGTTGCGCAGCTCGCGCAGCCGCAGGAAGACCGTGCGCGCGTCCGGGTGAGCGTCGAGTGCCGGAATCGTCGCGCGCAGCCGCTCGATCAGCGTGGGACTCTCGAGGCGCAGGAAGGTGTTGATGCGCCGCTCGTCCGCCAGCGTGGTGACGGGCGCTTCGGCCGGATCGGCCAGCCGCACACGCGAGAGGAGCTCTCGCGCCGCCGGGTTGTCCGGCTCGCGGTCGAGCGTGAATTCGAGGTTGCGCACCAGGTATTCGTGACCCGGAAAGACCCGGGTCGCATCCGGCAGGCGCGCGAGCAGCCGGCTGAAGGTCTCATAGAGGCGCTCCGGATCGCCTCCGTTGTGGCAATTACCGGCACCGGCGTTGAACAGGGTATCGCCCGAGAAGAGCGCCGGGCGCGCTCCGTGCGCCAGCAGGCACACGTGCGCGAGGGTGTGTCCGGGGGTGTCCAGGCATTCGAGCTCGACCCGCCCGACCCGGATCACATCGCCGGCCGCAAGCCCCCGATCGACCCCGCCGATGCGGGCCGCGGCGCCGGCGTGGGCCAGGACCTTCGCGCCCGTCGCCGCAACCAGGCCGGCGTTGCCGCCGGTGTGATCGCGGTGCTCGTGGGTATTGAGAATCTGGGTGATCCGCCAGCCCTTGGCCCGGGCCGCCTCCCAGCACAACCGCCACTCGAGCGGGTCGATGGCGAGCGCCTCGCCGGTCTCGGGGCAGGCCACCAGGTAGTGGAAGTTGCGATAGGCGTTGCCGGTCCAGATCCGCTCGATCAGCATAGAGTGAGCATAACCGATCGGCCGCCCGAGCGGCCGATCCGGGCTGTCCTAGGCTTGCGGCGCGGGCGCGGCGGCGAGCAGGCCCGCGCCCGGCTCGGCGACGCGCAACGTGCACAGACCCGCGAGCGCCAGGCTCACCCCGCCGAGCACCAGCCCAAAGACCGCATGGTCGCGGAAGAACACCTGCAGCAGCACCCCGAGCACGCTCGCGGCGAGCAGCTGCGGGATCACCACGAAGAAATTGAAGATCCCCATGTAGATGCCCATTTTCTCCGCCGGCAGATTGTCGGCGAGCAGCGTGTACGGCAGCGAGAGGATCGACGCCCAGCCGAACCCGACGCCGAGCATCGACAGCAGCAGCCATTCGGGATCGCGCACCCACGCGAAGGAGATGAGCCCGGCCGCGGCTGCCGTCAGATTGATGACGTGCGTCCAGCGCACCCCGGCCCGGCGGACCATCTGCGGGATGACGAGCGCGGCCAGCACGGCGAAGCCGTTGTAGGCGCCGAACAGCACGTCCACCCAGTTGGCACCGGCATTGTAGGCGCTCGAGAGCGGGTTGCTGCTGCCGAACTGCACGGCGGTGACCGCCGGGGTGGTGTAGATCCACAGCGCGAACATGGCGAACCACGAAAAGAACTGCACCCAGGCGAGGCGCCGCATCGCCTGCGGCATGCCGTAGAGGTCCGCCATCACCTGCCGGACCATGCCGCGGCTGCGGGAGCGGCTGAGCCACAGGAACAGCGCACCGCCGACCGCGAGGCCGCCGGCGAGCAGATACAACTTGGGGTCGAGGGCAAAGTGATGGATGAGGATGATGCCGGCAGCGCCGAGCACGAGCAACAGCAAGCCCGGCCGCCACGCACGCGAGACATCCAACAGGCGGCGCACCGGAGGTGAATCAGCGAACGCGCGCAGGCGCTCCGGCGGATATTCGCGCGTGGTCAGCACCGTCCACAGCACCGCCGCCATCAGCACGGCGGCGCCGGCGTAGAAGGACAGCCGCACCGTGGCCGGAATCTCGCCCCGGGGCGCGACGTTGGCCACGCCGAAACGCGCCAGCACCCACGGCAGGACCGAGGACAGCACCGCACCGAGGCCGATGAACAGGGTCTGCAGGGCGAAGCCGAGCGGCCGTTGCGAGGTCGGCAGCTGGTCGGCGACGAAGGCGCGGAAGGGCTCCATGGAGATGTTCACGGAGGCATCCATCAGCCACAGCATCATCGCGGCGACCCAAAGCGCCGGGGAGTCCGGCATGACGAGCAGGGCCAGGGTGGTGAGCAGCGCGCCGGCGAGGAAGTACGGCCGGCGCCGCCCGAATCGCCCCCAGGTGCGGTCGGAGGCATAGCCGATGACGGGCTGCACCAGCAGTCCCGTGAGCGGTGCGGCGATCCACAGGGCCGGGATCAGTGACAGGTGCGCCCCGAGCGTCTGAAAAATGCGGCTGACGTTGGCGTTCTGCAGCCCGAAGGCGAACTGAATGCCGAGAAAGCCGACCGACATGTTAAGAATCTGCCGGACCGACAGCTCGGGCTTGCTGCTCACCGCCGCGGCTCCTCGGCGAGCGGCGCGATGCGCAGCCCATAGATCTGCGCGCTGTTGACCGGGCCGGTGGCCCCGCCCTCCCCGCCGGTGTAGTAGGCGTAGTGGGCCAGATCGCTCATATTGAACCCGCCGGTGAGACTGAACGCGCAGTGCGCTCCCGCGCGCGCGCGGAACCGCACCACCGTGGAAGCCTGCTCACCATGGCTTTGCGGCATCACCAACGGACGCCGCAGCGGGGCGGCAACGCCGCAGCCGATGACCATGCGCCGCACCGCGGCGGTGATGCCGGTGCTGATCGGGCCATGGGGATTATCATAGTCCACCCAGGCTAAATACACCCCGGAGCGCGGCGCGGTCCAGTGCCGCGGCCAGGGGGCGCCCACCGTACTGACCGGCCCGACGCAGCGCGAGCGGCTGTGCAGCGACTGCAAGCCGTGCGCCCCGAGGGCGGTGACGCTGAAGCACTGCAGCCCGTCGATCCGCGCTACGGCAACCTGCCCCGAGATCGGTCCCCAGCGCCGCCCGTTGACGTACAGGACGCCCGGAACGGTCGAGCCGACGCGCCAGTGCGCACCGTCCGCCGTCACCGCGGGAGCGGGCGGCGTGGCCGGCAGATACATCGGCGCATGCAGCCGCAGCGGAGCGGAGTCGACGTGGCGGCTCGCGAGCTGAACCCGCGTCACGCGGCCCTGCCGGCGCACTGCCCCGGTCACGAGGAGATTGCCGCTGATGCGCGCCGGCCGCTCGAGCACGATTTGGCGCGCGCCCAAATTCAGTCTGATGGTCCGCTGGGCGCCAAAGAGCATCGGCACCAGGGACGCGGGCAGCTCGGGGTGAACGCTGCCGTCGTCGCGCACACCGAAAACGCCGCGCACCACCATGTCGAGATAGCCGGCCACCGACCAGAGCTGCCGGCGCGAGTCGACCACGGGCCCGCCGAGCCGGCCGGGCACGTGCGTCGACTGCTCGAGCAGCGAGAAGTTCTCCATGTTCGAGCCGGTGAGCGCCGCGCCCCGCACCAGCGAGCGCAGTTCATGAGCGATGAGCGGCACGTCCTCGACGCGCCGCGCAGCGCGCAGAGTGAATTCGCTGACGAACGGCCAGATGGCGCGATTGTGATAGATCGGCTGATCGCGCCGCTCTGGCCAGATCACCGGGCTGCCGGCCGGCCACGCCGGATAGCGCGCGAGTACGCGCCGCGCGCGCGCCGCCGGAGCGACGCCGCTGGTGATCGCCAGATCGAGGCCGAGCAGATCATAGGCGTCATACGGGGCCGGATGCACCCGCCCGCCGAGGTAGCTCATGTACAGGCCCTGCGCGGGCTGCCAGAAGCGCCGGTTGATGGCCTGCTTCAGAGCCGCCGCCTGCGCCGCATAGCGGCGTGCCAGGGCCGCGTGGTGCCGCGCGCGCGACATCCGGGCGGCCAGGCGCAGCGCGTCGTAATGCAAAACGTTCGTCGACAGCGAGAACGACTGCGCGATGAACACCACGTTATGCGCCGTCCACTCCGGATAAGTCTGTTGACGCCAGTCGAGAAACGACGTCTCGCCGCGATACAGGCCGACGTGCGGATCGAAGGTATAGCGGCGATCCTGAGCCAGAGTGTCCTTGAGCGCCTGATAGACCGTGGCGGCGAAGCGAGGGTCGCCGAGCAGATGGCGCGCGCCGAGGAACCACACGACCCGATCGGTGCTGACCGGCCAGCTGCCGCCCGAGCCGGTGTCCTCCATGATGTAGAGTCCTTGTCGCACGCCGCTCGTGCGCACCGGCGAGAGCTTGAACAGCAGCGAGGTGCGTGCGCGCCGCGGATCGAACCGCCACAGCGCGAGGTCGGTGGAGTAGGACAGATCGCGCGTCCAGGCGAACGGCCACTCCTTGCCCGCGATGAAGCAGCGGCACGGGATCGGCTTGCCGTGATTGAAGGCCGGATCGTGGATGGCGCTGACGGAGTCCTTGCGCAGGTCCGACTGGGCCATCGCGAACAGCGCGTCGAACAGCATGCTGGCGGTATGAGTCCGATCGTGCTGCGGCCGGATGGTGCGCGTGCGGGCCGGCGCGTGCAGCACATAGCCGCCGCCGGGCAATCGCGCCACGCGCGCCTCGTGGCCCCTCCAGGTGAGCGTGGTGTGCCAGCTGCCGGCCGAGGCGGGCATCGCCGCCGCCGCAACCGCTGCCGTCAGCGCGGCCAGCACGCCGGTCCGGGTGACTGCGCGCACCGTGCCGTGGGTCCGCCGCCGCTGCGGTCCTGTCCTGCGCGTGTCGCTGTTCATTGCTCGAGAATCGCTCCGGAATCGGCTGGGAGGGTCACCGTCACATTACCATTGTCGACGGTGTAGACGGTGCCCGAGAGCAGATCCGTCACCGTCGACCCGTCGGTCATGCTGAGCTGCCATACCGGCACCGTCACGCTGTGCGTGCTGGCATCGGCGTTCAGCACCACCGCGATGCGGTTGTTCGCATCGAACCGGCCATAGGCATAGACATCGTCGGTGTCATCGGCAATCAGCGTCATGAACGAGCCGGTGCGCAGTGCCGGGTACGTGTCGCGGATGGCGATCAGCTTGTGCGCCAGCGCCACCGGCGGATCGGAGAGCGTGGCCTTCGACCAATCGAAGGTGCGCCGGTCGTCCGGATCGTTCTCGCCCTGCATCCCATACTCGTCGCCGTAGTAGATGGTCGGCGTTCCCACGTACGTGAACTGGAAGACCATGGCGAGCTCGGTCTTGGCGAGGCTATCGCCGCAGCGGGTCGTGAAGCGCGGCGTGTCGTGAGTGCCGAGCTCGTTGGTCATCGTCTCCTGCGCGTTCACCGGCAGATCCGCCCGCGCGCCATTGAGCCAGGTGTCGAACTGGGTCACGTCGATCGAGGCGCTCTTGCCGCTCTCATCGACGCCGCACAGCCACTCCGAGAGCGGGTCGGTGAAGCCGTTGTAGTTCATCGCGCCGTCCCACTGGTCGCCGCTGTCGAGCCACGGCGCCGGATCTCCCCAGTACTCCCCGAGGATCTCGGCGTTCGGGTTGACCGACAGCACCGCGGTGCGCAGCTCCTGCATGATCTGGTGATTGGTCGCGTCCGAGCCGCCGTTGCCGTCCGCATCGAGCATCTGTGCCGAGTCGAGCCGCCAGCCGTCGATTCCGAAGGGCGCCTTCAGATAGGTCTGCACCACGGAATTCGCTCCGGCGTAGATCTGGTCGCGGACCGCGCTCGACCCATAGTTGAGCTTGGGCATGGTGGGCACCGCGTTCGCAAAGGTCGAGTACTGGTTCGGCCAGCTCTGGAAGGTGTACCAGGAGTAGTACGGGCTCGACTGCGACTGGTAGGCCCCGGTCACCGAGCAGGTGAAGGTTCCGTAGGTTTCCCTGCCAAACCAGCAGTTCGAGTCACCGGTGTGGTTGAAGACACCGTCGAGAATGAGATAGCCCTCGGGCCCATTGGCACTGCTGTGCACATCCTGGATCAGCGTCTCGAGGTCGCTCGCCGTGCCGAACGCGGGATCGACTTTGTAGTAGTCGGCCGTGTCGTACTTGTGGTTCGAGGGTGCCTCGAAGATGGGGGTCAGGTAGAGAATGTCCGCCCCCAGGGTTTGCTTGATGTAGCTGAGCTTCTGATCGATTCCGGCGAGATCGCCGCCGAAGAACACCTCGGCGTTGCAGCCGGGCGTGGTCGCATAGACGCTCGTCCCCCAGGCGTGCTGCTCGGTGGCGCAGCCGGCGTACGTATATTGGCCGCTCACGACGTCGTTGGCGGGATTGCCGTCGAAGAAGCGGTCGACGAAGATCTCATACATCACACCGCTTTTCATCCAGTCCGGCGTCTTGAAGCCCGGGATGACGAAGAAATCCCCGGACGAGGGCTCGATCGCGCTGACCCCGTCAGCGTTGTACCAGAGTGTCTGCGAGCCATTGCTGACCTCGAACCGGTAGTACTTCTCGGACGCGCTCGCAGGGATGGTGCCCTGCCAGTAATCGAACCGTCCGGTCGGATCGGTGGAGGCGATCTTCATGGGCACGTAATGAAACGACCCATCCGCCGTATCGTAGTACTTGATGTTCGCACTGGTGACGTTGCCGTGACCGGTCCGCAGCGTCACAGTGACCGCATCGGTCGCGCTGGGCTCGATGTTGCTGTCGTACATCGCGCCCTGGTCTGAGAACAGATCGGCGGTGTGGATGGTGCTCGTCGCCGCGGTACCGCTGCCGGAGCCGCTCGGCGTGGCGGCCGGCACGCCGCCCCCGCCGCCGCAACCGGTCAGGAGCGTCGTCGCCATAAAGGCCGCGATCGCAGAGGCGCGTCGCGGAGCCCTTGATCGCAGAACGTTCAAATCGGACATCGGTGTTTCACTCTCGTTTCGCATGCGTATGGCGCCATGGCGATCTGCCGCTGTCCGCCGGCCTGCGGCCAGCGGCAGCGACCGTCTACTGCTCCAGTATGGCGCCGTGGTAACCCCGAAGCGTGACGCGCACGGTGCCGCGCGCGACCGTGTAATCCTTCCCAGTCAGCAGATCCGTGACCTTTGACCCGTTGGCATCGCTCAACTGCCACACGGGTACTGTAATCGTCTGCGTTTTCGACGAGTTGTTCAGGACCACTGCAATGCGGTGCGTGCGGTCGAAGCGTCCAAATACATAGACGTTGCGTGCATCGTCCGTGAGCAGCGTGATGAAGGAGCCCGTGCGCAGCGCCGCGTACCGATGGCGGATCGCGATCAGCCGATGGGCGAGTGCCACCGGCGGGTCCTTCAGCGTCGCCTTCGACCAGTCGAAGGTCCGCCGGTTGCCGAAGGGAGCAGGTCCCGTCATGCCGTATTCATCACCATAGTAGATCGTCGGCGTGCCGACGTACGTGAACTGGAAGATCATGCCGAGCTCGCTCTTGGCCGGCACGCCGCCGCAGCGGGTGGCGAAGCGCGGTGTATCGTGCGTGCCGAGCTCGTTCGTCATCGTCTCCTGCGCGTTCACCGGCAGATCCGCCCGCGTACGGTGCAGCCAGGCATCGAACTGCGTGACGTCGATCGCCGCGGCCTTGCCACTCTCGTTCACCCCGCACATCCACTCCGAAACCGGGTTGGTGAAGCCGTCGTAGTTCATGGCGCCGTCCCACTGCTTGCCGTCGTCGAGCCACGGGGAGGCGTTGCCCCAGTACTCCCCGAGTATCTCGGCGTGGGGATCGACGGACAGCACCGCCGTGCGCAGCTCGCGCATGATCTGATGATTAGTGGCATCGCTCCCGGGACCACCGTTGGCGTCGAGCATCTGCGCGGAGTCGAGCCGCCAGCCGTCGATTCCAAACGGCGCCTTCAGATAGGTCTGCACCACGGAGTGCGGGCTGGCGTAGATCTGCTCGCGAACCGGCGAGCCCGGAGCGCCGTAGTTGAGCTTCGGCATCTCCCTGACGGTGAAGAACATCGAGTACTTGTTCGGCCAGCTCTGAAACGTATACCAGGAATAGTAGGGACTCGACTGCGATCGGTATGCCCCGACGACGCTGCACGAGAGGTGGTCATACGTGTAGCGGCCGAACCAGCAGTTGGCCGCGCCGGTGTGATTGAACACACCGTCGAGAATGATGTAGCCCTTCGGGCCGTTGCGGTCGCTGTGCACGGCGTGAATCAGCTTCTCCAGGGTTCGCGCCGTACCGAAGGCGGGGTCGACCTTGTAGTAATTTGTGGTGTCGTACTTGTGGTTGCTCGGCGACTCGAATATGGGCGTGAGATAGAGGATGTTCGCCCCGAGCGTGTCCTTGATGTAACTCAGCTTCTGATCGATTCCGGCCAGATCACCGCCGAAGAAGACTTCGGCACCGCAGCGGCGCACCGTCGGGCGCGGGCTCGTGCCCCAGGCGTGCTGTTCGGTGGCGCAGCCGTGAAACGTGTACTGGCCATTGGTGACGTCGTTGTGCGGATTGCCGTCATAGAAGCGATCCACGAAAATCTCGTACATCACGCCGTTCTTCATCCAGTTCGGCGTGTGATAGCCGGGGATGATGTAGAAGTCGCCGATGGCGGGCTGGGTGGCGCTGACGCCGGCGGCGTTGTACCACACCGTCTGCGGGCCATTGGTGATCCTGAACCGGTAGTATTTCTCCGCAGCACTCGCCGGGATGGTTCCGCGCCAATAGTCGAATTTTCCGCTCGGATCCGTCGCCGACTTCTTCATCGGCACGTAATGAAATGCCTCGTCGGCCATGTCGTAGTACTTGATGTCGACGGCGGTGACGTTGTCGTGCCCGGTGCGCAGGGTGACCGTGACGGGCTGTGTAGCGCTCGGCTGCTGATTGCTGTCGAACATCGTACCCTGGTCGGAGAACAGCTCGGAGGTGTTGATCGCGTCGGCCCCGGCGGCGGCGCGTCCCGGGGCGCTGCCGCCGGTCGGTGCGGTGCGCGCGCTGGCTGTCAGCAGCCCGGCGAGCAGAAGCGGCGCCAGCGCCGCTGTGCGGAGAGGTGAAGTGGATGCCCGATTGCTCGAATTCATCATGTCTGTGTCACTCACACTGCTGATTGAGTCGCCGAATCCCCAAGCTCATATCGATATCCGCGCAGCCGGCGGCCCGGCAACTCCCGTGCGATGCTCCTATTGCTCGAGTATCGCGCCATAGTGTCCGTCGACGGTTACATTGACGTATCCCTTACCGCCGTTGTTGTAGACCGTATACTGATTGCCGGTGATCAGATCCGTGACAGTCGAACCAACGGCATCGCCCGCCAGCCAGACCGGCACGGCTACGCCGGACTGCGTGCTGCTGCTGTTGTTCAGCACCACGACAAGGCGGTGATTTTGATCGACCCGTGCAAACGCATATAGGTCACTGGTGCCGTACAGATCGCCGGTGATGTCCGGAATCACCGGTATCAACGAGCCCGTTCGCAGCTCCGGATACCGGTTGCGGATGCCGATCAGCTCTTGCGCCAGCGCCACCCCGGCGTTGGCGGTGGTGGCATCCGCCCAGTCGAACGTGTGACGGTTCTCGGGATCGGCTCCACCCGTCATGCCGTACTCATCGCCGTAGTAGATCATCGGGGTTCCGACGTAGGTGAACTGCAGGAACATCCCGAGGTAGGTTCCCCAGCCGTTGGTCCATGAGCACCGCTGGGCGAAGCGTTCCGTATCGTGCGTGCCGAGCTCGTTGGTCATGACCTCCTGCACGTTCCACGGCAAGTCCGCCCGCGTGTCCCACAGCCAGGTGGCGAACTGGCTCGTGTCGATGGAATTGCTGTTTCCATTCTCATCCACGCCGCAGATCCACTCCGAGACCGGATTGGTGAAGCCATTGTAGTTCATGGCGCTGTCCCATTGCGTGCCGTCGTCCAGCCACGCAGAGGCATCGCCCCAGTATTCGCCGAGAATCTCGGCGTTGGGGTTGACCGAAGTCACGGCCGCGCGCATTTCCTGCATGATCTGGTGATTGGTCGCATCGCTGCCGTTGTTGCCATTGGCGTCCAGGTACTGTGCCGCATCGAGGCGCCAGCCGTCGATGTGGTAGGGGGACCGCAGATACGTCTGCAGCACCGAGGTGCTGCTGCCGTAGATCTGATTGCGCACCGGCGAGCCGCTCGCCCCATAGTTGAGCTTCGGCATGCTGGAGATGCCGAAGAAGGTGGAGTAGCTGCTTGGCCAGCTCTGGAAGGTGTAGTAGTCGTAGTAGGGGCTCGACTGCGACTGATAGGCGCCGGTGACGCTGCAGGTTTCGCTCCAGTAGGTGTATTTCCCGAACCAGCAGTTCGTGTCTCCGGTATGGTTGAACACGCCGTCGAGGATGATGTAGCCCTCCGGCCCGTTGCTCGTGCTGTGGATGGCGGAGATCAGGCTCTCCAGGTCGGTATCGGTGCCGAATGCCGGATCGACCTGGTAGTAGTTCGCCGTGTCGTACTTGTGGTTGGTCGGCGACCAGAAGATCGGATTGATGTAGATGATGTCGGCGCCAAGGATCTGCTTGATGTAGGACAGCTTGTCCTGGATGCCGACCAGATCGCCGCCGAAGAACACCTCGCTGTTGCAGCCGCTGACGTTCGCCTCGACGCTCGTGTAGCCGCTGCTCCAGCTGTGCTGCTCGGTTTCGCAGCCGGCATAGCTGTACTCATCGGTGTAGACGTCGTTGCTCGTGTTGCCGTCGTAGAAGCGGTCGGGAAAGATCTGATACCCGACGCCGTTCTTCATCCAATCCGGGGTCGTGAAACCCGGGATGATGTAGAAATTATCGGAGTCATTGGATGCCGGCTCTGTGGAGCTGACGCCACCGGCGTTGTACCACGCCGTAGCGGAGCCGTCATTGATCTGGAACCAGTATTGCAGTTCCGTGGTGCCCACGGTGCCGATCGTGCCCTGCCAGTAGTCGAACTGGCCGCTCGGATCGGTGGACGCCCAGCTCATCGGCACCCAGGTCACGGTGCCGGTTGCGGCATCGTAGTAGACGATATTCGCGCTCGTGATGTCGTGATAGCAGACCCGCAGAGTCAGGGTGACTGAGGAGTCTGGCGCGGGCTGCGGATTGCTGTCGAACATCGGCCCCTGATCGTGGAATATCTCGCGGTAATGGACGTTGTCGTTGTTCCCGCAGGCCATGGCGCGGCCCGGCATTCCGAGCAGCGCGCCTGCCAGCAGAGCGAGCATGAACAAGGGCGTCCGGCACCACGGCCGGATGCTGTGATGGTCGTGTGTACGATTCATCGCTGCTCCCCTCGACGTTGGCCATCCCTCGGCTCTCCCTCCCCGTCGTCGTCGTCGGGCACGTACCGTTCTGCGTCGGCTCGGTTCCGGTCAGACCGGATTCTTCCCCGCGCGCACGCCCCCCCCCCGGGACTCCGGGCCGGCAACGTGCGCAGCTTCGTTCAGTCAGGCCGTCGGCCCTGCTGGTGGTGCTCCTCCTTGATGCTCACGCGGTAGGGCTTACCGGCGGGCAGATCGATAAACGTAAGGGAAGCGACGCGGTTGCGGCCGCGCGCCCAACAGACCGTCGTACAGCCGCTGAGCGCCGCCAGATTGGCGGCGGGGTTCAGCGCGCGGCCGTCGACGCTCACGGCACCGGCGCGAACCCGATGCACGACGAACAGGTAGCGATGCAGCGCGGGCTTGTACGTTCCGCGTACCGGGGCGAGGGTCAGTTGGACGGTTCGGCCGCGCGCCTGGGTGCCGAGACGCTGCAGGAAGTACCGTCCGTGCTCGTAGGCATAGGTCTCGCCGTTGTCGTCGTAGTAATCGAAGTGCGTGGCCCGTTTGGCCGGAAAGACTTCCACCGTGAGCTGGGTCACCGGATGCTGCCCGACGTACTGCATCAGCGGCTGGGTCGGGATAATGGCCCCCTGGCGGACGAACAGCGGGATGTCCATCCAGGTCTTGTAGTCGAGCGCCAGGGTATAGGTCCTGCCGCCGCGGTAGACCTTGCCGGTGAAGAAGTTCGTCCAGGTACCGGGCGGCAGGTACAGGTGCTTGACGCGCTGCTGGCGGTGCACCACCGGCGAGACGAGCAGCCACTTGCCGAACATCCAGGCGCTGTAATCGTTGCGCACGTGCCGGTCATGCGGCCAGGAGAAGGTCAGCGGACGGACGAGGCCGATTCCCGTGACGTGCTCGTGCCACGCATTCGAATAGATGTAGGGCATCAGCCGGTAACGCAGATCGAGCGCCGCGGTCGCGGCGCGGGCGGCGGTTGAGCCATAGATCCAGGGCTGGCGGCGCTGCAGGTGGCTGCCGTGGACGCGGCAGATCGGGGCGAAGGCGTCGAACTCGAGCCAGCGGGCGTAGTTCTCCGAGGAGGGATGCAGATGGAAGCCGCCGCCATCCATGCCCCACCACATTTCCCCCACGTCGATGGCGCTCAGCATCCGCTGACGCTGCGCGGCCATGCTGGCGAAGCCACTCCTGATGTCCCCGGACCACAGGCCGTAGGCGTAGCGCTGCGCTCCGAGCCAGAAGTTGCGGTTCAATGACCAGACCCGTTCCTTGAAGTACTTGCGCTGCCCGTCGTAGAGGGCTCGCTCCATGTTGAAGAACTGCCTGTCGTGGCCGGTCTCATCGTCCTCGTCGTTCCACCAGCCGACGATGCCGGTCTCGAAGCTGTGCCGCAGCGCCGGGTTGAAGAACCACTTGCGGGTCGCCGCCTTGTCGAAATCGAGGGTCTTCACCGGCTTGTGCGAGAAATAGTCGATGCTCGCCTTCTGGCCCGGCAGCCACAGGTGATGCTCGGTGGCGTACTGCCCCTCGACCGTGTTCACGTGGATACGCGGCTTCATGATGCCGATCAGATGAATGCCGAGGGCAGTGAGCTCGCGGTCGAGCTTGCCCGTCGGGCCATCGGGGAACTTCTTGCTGTTCCAGCGGAACTCGCCGTAGTTGTTCTGGCCCCAGGCCTTCCAGTCGAAATCGAGCGAAAAGGCGTCGATCGGAATGTGCAGCGCGCGGTAGCGGTGGATGATGTGCAGCAGTTCCCCTTCGTTGATGCCCCACTGGCTGTTGATGAAGCCGAACGACCACTTCGGGAACAGCGGCGCATGGCCGGTAAGCACATCCAGGGTGGAGAAGATGCGCTTCGGCGAGCCGAGAATCAGGTAGTAGTCGAGGTCCGGGCGTGTCTCGCGCAGCACCTGGATGCTGCCGGGCGTGAGTTCAAAGAGGGTCTTCTGGCTGTCGATGAGCACGGCGAATCCCGACGTGCTCCACACCAGCGGCGCCCCGGCATCGCCCTGGAATCCCGCCGTGGCCAGCTGCCGCCCGCTGCGCAAGAGGCCCGCGCGAGCCTGCTGAA
Source organism: Pseudomonadota bacterium (assembly GCA_021816775.1). Classification (GTDB taxonomy): domain Bacteria; phylum Pseudomonadota; class Gammaproteobacteria; order Steroidobacterales; family Steroidobacteraceae; genus 13-2-20CM-66-19. Next base: position 43,018 of record JAKAXA010000009.1, on the reverse strand, counting down.
ACGCGTTGAAATCGTGCACACCGTACAGCGCCGCTGTCTTCGGCGCATAGTGCAATGCCAGCGTGCGGTGCACGAGGCCGGCGAGATCGGCCTCGGTCAGGACCGCGACCGGGCTGGTCGCGCGGAAGACGCTCAGAGTGTCCGTGCCGCGGTCGAACACCACACGCATCGCACGGCTCTCCAGCACGAGCTGACGGCCGCTGTTGCGAACGGTCACCGGCCCGGCGGCCTCGACTGGAGCGTGCGGAGACATCACCAGCGCCGGAGGCGAGGCATGGTCACCCGGCAGAAAGTGCACCCGCAGCACATTGCGGCGCACCAGCGTCAGGTGCAACGAGCCGCCCGCGAGCGCCACGTCGGCACCCTTCGGCAGCGTCCTGACTGCGCCACCGGCCGCGAGCGCAGCGTGGCCGGTCCCTGCGGCAAGCACGCCGGCCGCCGCCATTGCGGCCCATCGATGTCCCAGATTCATGTCGTCGGATCCCCCCTCAACGCGCCGCACGTGGCGCCGGTGCAAATTCGCCACCGGGGAGACCGCCCGCTGAGGCGCGCATCGCGCCGGATTCGGGGGATCACCCGATGGAAGCGGCCTGCGACGCCCTGCGCCCAGCCGGAATGCGTGCGGAGCAACCACGATCGCAACGCAGCGCGATGCGAGCGCCTCTCACCGATGCCATTCGCGAGAGCACGGGCTGCGACGATTGGGTGCCGATTCAATGAGCGGATGCGTTAGCGCATCCCGAAGCAACCCGGTCACACTGCGTCACCGCCGGCGCTCCGCGCGCTTGCAGCGTGGCATTGTCACGTGCGGTCTCCACAGATGCACGATTGCAAAGACAATGCCGCGTGTGCGGTGCGCGGTCCTCCGAGCTATCGCGGCAGAATGCGACGGGCGTGCCGGATTTGGCAACGCTTCGCATACGTATTCATCGCCCGCGGAACGGTCTGGCCCGAGCACAACGCTCTATGCTGCGACAATCGAGGGGATGCGGCCGCGTAACGCACCTGGACTCGCTCGGACCGTCACGCAACCCGGCGGCCGCAGGTACGTTATGGCAATATCAGGGCGAAGGTATCGCGACGCCGCATCGCGGCACCTCGTGTTGACGGGCAAACCGCATGAGCGACACTTCCGAGCGTCATATTCGCCGCATCGTCATCGTCGGCGGCGGTTCAGCTGGCTGGATGAGCGCCGCGGCGCTCGCCGACGCGACACAGGGCCGCACACCCATAGAGTTGGTCGAGTCCGACGCCATCGGGACCGTGGGCGTCGGTGAGGCGACGATTCCCCCGATCCGCCGTTTTAATGAACAGCTGGGAATCGAGGAGAACGCGTTTGCGGCCGCGACCGGCGGCACCTTCAAGCTCGGCATCGAATTCGTCGACTGGACGCGGGTCGGGCAGCGCTATTTCCATCCATTCGGCGGATTCGCACCGGATTTCGACACCGTTCCGCTGCACCAGTACTGGCTGCGCGAGCGATTGCGGGGCGACACCGTCCCGATGCAGGAATACGCCATGGCGTGGGCGGCGGCCCGGGCGGGCCGCTTCGAGCGGCCGCTCGCTGATCGGCGGCTCGTGCTTTCAAACTACGACTATGCCTATCACTTTGATGCAGCGCTCTACGCCCGATACCTGCGCGGCTACGCGGAGCAGCATGGCGTTGTGCGCAGCGAGGGCAAGATCGTCGACGTGCAGGTGCGCGGCACGGACGGTTTCATCGAGGCCGTCGTGCTCGAGACCGGCCGGCGGATCGAGGGTGATCTGTTCATCGACTGCTCTGGCTTTCGCGCACTGCTGATCGAGGGGTCGCTGCGCTGCGGGTACGAGGACTGGCGGCGCTGGCTACCCTGCGACCGTGCAGTCACCGTCGGCTGCGCGGTCGGCCAGGATCTGCCGCCCTACACGCGCTCGACTGCACGGCCGGCCGGCTGGCAGTGGCGCATCCCGCTGCAGCACCGTACCGGGAATGGCCACGTCTATTGCAGCGAGTTCACGAGCGAGGACGAGGCCACAGCGGTTCTGCTGGCGAACCTCGAGGGCGAAGCGCTGGGCGGGCCCCGGCTGATCAAGTTCACGACCGGCGTGCGGCGCGAATTCTGGTCGCGCAATTGCGTGGCCATCGGGTTGGCGGCGGGATTTCTCGAGCCGCTCGAATCGACCGCGCTGCACCTGGTGCAGTCGGCCATCACACGATTGCTTGCATTGTTTCCGGATCGGGATTGCGACCCATTGCTGGCATGCGAGTTCAACCGCCTGACCCGCAGCGAGTACGAGCGTATTCGCGATTTCCTCATCCTGCATTATCACGCGCAGCAGCGTGACGAGCCGCTTTGGCGCCACACACGCGCCATGCCGGTACCGGAGACCCTGCAGTACAAGATCGATCAGTTCCGCAACTACGGGCACATCGTCGCCGAGCCGCTCGAGCTGTTTCAGAACAGTAACTGGCTCGCGGTCCTCCTCGGCCAGGAGGTGTGGCCCGAGCGCTATCACCCGCTGGCCGACTTGCACGCCAAAGTCGATGCGGCGCGCTATTTGGCAGGGATACGCGACGTGCTGGCCCGGGCCGCGAACTCTCTGCCCACGCACCGCGAGTACATCGAGCGGCATTGCCGCTCCATGCGCTTGTCGGTCTGATCGGGCGGCCGCTACTGCGCCTCGGCCGCGCAATGCTCCGCAATGAACCGCTCGTGGCTGTCCATACGGCTCACGGCACCGTGAATCAAGGCTCTGATATTGCCCAGGAATTCCTCGAACTGCTCCTTCGGCAGATTGTCAGCCACCGGGTGATAGCGGCGCGGCGCCACGCCCTGGCCGATCAGCACCTGCAGCCAGGACTGCTCGGTGAACAGCTCCTCGCCCTCGCGAAAGATCTGCCCGGTGGCCTGGAAAATGTCGAGTTTGTGCGCCAGCCCATCGGGTGCCGGTAGCGCCGCGCAATGCCGCCAGAAAGGCGTATCGCGCCGCTCCGTCGCGCGATAGTGCAGCACCACGAAATCCCGCACCCGTTCGTACTCCTGACGCATCTGGCGGTTGTACTCCTCGGCGATCACCGGGTCGAAGCCGGCGTCGGGAAAGAGCGCGAGCAGTCGGCTGATGCCCGACTGCGCCAGATGAATTCCCGTCGACTCCAGCGGCTCGATGAATCCCCCGGCGAGCCCGATGGCCACGCAATTGCGCAGCCACAGGCGGCGGCGCACGCCGGTGGATATCCGAATGAGCCGCGGCTCACTCAACGGCTGTCCCTCGAGACCGGCCAGCAGGAGCGAGGTGGCCTCATCGTCGCTCATGAACTCGCTGCAGTACACATGCCCGTCTCCGCAGCGGTGCTGCTGCGGGATGCGCCATTGCCACCCCGCGGGCCGCGCCGTCGCCTGGGTGAACGGCCGCACCACGGCGCCATTGGCCGACGTGACCGCCACGGCCCGGTCACACGGCAGCCATTCGCGCCAGTCGTCGAACCCGCTGTGCAGTGCGCCCTCGATCAGCAATGCGCGGAAACCCGAACAATCGATGAACAGGTCGCCCTCGATGCGCTCGCCGCTCTCCAGCACGAGGGCCTCGATATATCCGTCGGTCCCGCGCAGCTTGACGTCGACGATCTTGCCATCGGTGCGCTTCGCGCCGCGCTGCTCGGCGTACTCGCGCAGCACGCGGCCGTAGCGAGTTGCGTCGAAATGGAACGCGTAGTTGATGCCGGAGAGCGGCGTGTTGCCGATTTTTTCCAGGCGCGCCATGCGGTGTGCGCGCGCGGCAGCCGCATTCAGCGAGTAGGTCCACAGGTCCGCTGCGGCCGCATCCTTCTGGCTGCGCAGCCAGTAGTGCTGAAACGGCAGCGGCCCGAGCGGCAACCCCACCTCGCCGAAGGCGTGCATGTACGAGTGGCCGATGCGCAGCCAGTCGTTGAATTCGATCGCGAGCTTGAAGGTTCCGCCGGTCGAGCGCAGCATCGTGTCCTCATCGATGCCGAGGAAGCGGCTGACGTTGCGAATCTGCGGGATCGTCGCCTCGCCCACGCCGATGACGCCGATGGCCTCGGACTCGATGACATGCACCTCCAGGCTCGCCGCCATGGTCCGCATGAGCACCGCCGCGCTCATCCAGCCGGCCGTACCGCCGCCGACGATGACCACCCGCTTGATCGCCCGCTCAGTCATGCCCCGACCTCCCGCATCGCAGGCCTGATGCTAGCACCGCCCGAGCCGTGCCGGAATGGCGCTGCTGATTAAAGAAGGGCCCTACCGGTTCGCGCCGGCAGGGCCCGAGGGGGTTGGTTTTATTACGGCATTGTTAGAGGGACCAATGCGAGAGCGCGCTCAGCGGGGCTGTCGGCTCTCAAATCCCCGCCGGCGCGAGCCGGCGGGGATGCTTCCCTCGCGAATGCGGCTTACTGGAACTTATACGAGAATCCGACGTTGAACGTGCGGCCGTACTGCTCCCAGCGAATGATCTGCCGCGGGTCGTTGTTCTGGTACTCCTCCTGCACCTCGTTGCCCAGGTTCCAACCCGAAGCGATGAGGGTCAGGCCGTTGAACATGCCGCGGCCGAAGCGATAGCTCACCTGGGCGCTGAGCCAGTGCTGGCCCCGCTGCATGTCCTCCTGCCGAGTCTCGCTGATACCGAAGATGGTGGCGAGCGCGGCCGTGCGGGAGTTGAAGTTCACATCGGCCTCGAATCCCGAGTGCGCGTAGTACAGCGTGTAGTTCTCCACCCACTTGGCGAGGCCCACGATCGTCACCGGCTGCGTGTTGCCCGGGTAATACACCGCGCTGCGGGTCAGCGTACCGCTCGCCTCCACGCCGAAGCCGTTCAGCCAATGGGTCAGATCGCCGAACGGCAGGTTGGTCGCAAGCTGCCCGCCATAGATATGACCGGTGCCGTTGTTCTGCGGGATGGTCAGCGTGCCATACGTCGTGCCGAGCTGCGCCAGGCCGGCCGGATTGCTCGCGAAGTACGAGTTGACGAACGGCGCAAAGTTATACAGCGTGGCTGCGGACGGGTTGATGTAATTGCTCAGCGACAAGTAGAAGCCCGACAGCTGCACGAAGCCGGAGCCCCCGGTCAGGCACAGCGACGAGTTCTGCGCGCGCTCCCCGGCGGTGCACTTGTAATTCCCGCCGGTGAAGTACTTCGCCAGACTCACGTTGACATTCGTGCCCATGGTCGGCAGCAGCGCCGGATTGCCGCCCCCGCCGCTGAAGTACGCCTGGTTCGGGTTCGTGCTGCTGATGTACTGCGGACTCGTCCCGATCGACAGGCTGGCCGCCATGTCGTTCATGGGCGGGCGGGCCATGGTGCGCGCGACACCGAGGTTGACCTGGTAGTCATGCGGCAGCGTCAGCACCAGGTTCAGGCTGGGCAGAAAGCGGGTGAAGCTCGCGCCGCCGGTCATCGGGATCAGAGTGACCTGCGAGGAGCCGCCCGCCGTCACCCCCGGTGCGATACGGGAGCCTTCAGACTGCTGCGTGGTGTGGACGACCTGCACGCCGAAGTTGCCGCGCACCCCAACGTCCGGGCCCAGCGACGTCTGCAGGTTGAACTGCAGGAAGCCATAAGTGTCGTTCTCGTGCATCGACCAGTTCGGCGGCCCCATCGGCCCGGTATTCGAGCCCGTGGTGGGGAAGAACAAATCCGCACCGCTCGCGAGCAGCGAGTTCGGGTTGTACGTGACCTGAGGGCCGATGCCCATGAAGCCGAGGGCATCCACCGCGCCCGTGTAGGCGCTCGCGGGAATCGGCGCCGTCTCGGTGGGCGTGCACGTGCTGCTGAAGATGTAGCAGCTGCCCGGCAGCACCACGTAGTCCTGACCGATGTTGGCGTTCTTGTGGTGGTGCGCATAATCCGCGCCGAATTCCACGCTGGAAATCGGTCCGGTCTCGAAATAGTGCGTGGCGGCGGCCTTGAGGTTGGCCAGATACTCCTCGTTGTGCAGCTGGTTGAGGAAGCCCTGCTGCACGAGGCCTGCGCCCGCGCCCCAGCCCTGCGGGTCGGTCAGGACGATCGAGGACGCCGCGAAATTCTGCGGCGAGGTCAGCAGCAGCTGGCCGTCCGAAGCGTAACTGAAGTTGACGGTGGTCGGCGGCACGGTCGCGCTGTTGGCCGGGCCGTCGTAGCCAAAGCCGGAGTAGTTCTCGAGCTTCCCGTAGGTCCGCATGGCGCTGTTGTAGCTCGCGTCCACGCTGCCGGTCCAGCTGTTGGTGAACTTGAAGCGGTTGCCCCAACGGATGTTGTACACGCGGTCCTTGTGATGGTTGTAGTCATTGCGGATCACCGGGTAGACCCCGGTGTAGGTACCGCTCTCAGCGAATCCGTTGACCACCGGGCCAACGCTGGCGAGCGTCGCGCTGGACCAGAACAGCGGGAACTCGATGCCCTTGCGCTCGCTCGTCTTCTGGTAACCCTCGTACGACAGATCGAGCGTGGTGGCGTAGGCGCTCGACGGCCGGTACTCGAGGGTGGCGAAGTAGGAGTAGCGCTTGCTCAGGCTCGAATAGTTGTAGTTCTTCGAGCCGCCGATCACGAAGTCGCCGGCCGAATCGGTTGGGTATCCCCAGGGTGCCTCGTGCAGCCGCTTGCCCGGCAGGACGTTGAGGTCGACGCCGAGCGCCACACCGAAGCGCCGGTCGTCGAACTGATTGATGTATGTGCCGTTGACATCGTAGCCCTGGGCGCTCGCGCCCGGGCCGGGCATCTGATCCTTGGGACTCAGCCAGGTGTAGTCGGCGTTGAGGACCGCTTCCCGGTGCTTCTCCTCGAGCGGCCGCCAGGTCTTCAGGTAGAAGGTCGCCGCCATGCCCTGGCCGATCAGGTCGGCCTTCGGGCTCACGTACACCTTGATGGTCTTGAAAAAGCCCGGCGGATACTGGTTGAAATGCACGCCGCGGTTCTCCGCGGTCGTCACCTGCTCGACCCCGTCGAGCAGCGCGGTGCTGAAGTCCTGGCCGAGACCGTGGAAGTTCACGCTCTGCGGCTCTCCTGCGACCATCTGCACGGAGACGCCGGGCAGCTGCTGCAGGGCGGAGGCAATGCTCGTGGCCGGAAGCCGGCCGATGTCCTGGGCCGAGATCGCCTCGACGATGGAGTTCGAGTTCTTCTGGATCGCGATCGAGTTCTCGATGCTGCTCAGGAAGCCGTTGACGACCACCTGCTTGAGGATGACCTGGTTGGCGACTTTTCTCTTCTTCTTGGCGTGCGAGGTCGTCGGCGCGCTCGCGCTCTGCGGCGCGGCGACCGCCGTGACCGGCATGGCGGCGGCGACGGCGGCGGCGCCGAAGCAGGCGGTGGCGACCGCCAATTCAAGAATACTGCGCTTGCGTCTGGTAATCACGAGAACCCCCCCGAGGGCAAAGTGGAATTGCTACGACCCGTCCATTTGCGGACTGCATCGCGGCGGCGGCTGGGCACGTACGTGTGACGTCGGTCGCCGACGCGACGAAACTGTCTTGAATGATTCGTAACGGGGCGTTCGAAAGCAAGCCGCTGCATACGTATTCATAGTCCGCGCGCAGAGCGCCGGTGGCGGATGTCACGGTCGCTCGGAAATGAATACGTATGCGAAACTCCCGCTGAATACGTATGCGGCCGCGGCGGATGGGAGGCGAACCGGCGCCGAGCTGTGTCAGAGTAGGATGACGGACACGCAGAACACGAGCATGACTGACAATCGATGGTGGCGGGGGGCGGTGATCTATCAGATCTACCCGCGCAGCTTTCAGGACAGCGATGGGGATGGGGTCGGCGATCTGCCGGGGATCATCGAGCGCCTCGATTACGTGGCCGGACTCGGCGTCGATGCCATCTGGGTGTCCCCGTTCTACAAGTCGCCGATGGCCGATTTCGGCTACGATGTGTCGGATTTCCGCGCGGTCGACCCGATGTTCGGCACGCTCGGGGACTTCGACCGGCTGGTAAGCGAGGCGCACCGGCGGGGGCTGAAGGTGATGATCGATCAGGTGCTCAGCCACACCTCCTCCGAGCACCCCTGGTTCCTCGCAAGCCGCGAGAGCCGCGACAACCCGAAGTCCGACTGGTACGTGTGGGCCGATCCGAAGGAGGACGGCTCGCCGCCGAACAACTGGCAGGCCATCTTCGGCGGCCCCGCCTGGCGCTGGGAGCCGCGCCGGCGGCAGTATTACCTGCACAATTTTCTCGATGCCCAGCCGGACCTGAACTTCCACAACCCCGAGGTCCCGGCGGCGATGCTGGAGAACCTGCGGTTCTGGTTGGATCGGGGCGTCGATGGCCTGCGCCTCGATGCGATCACGTTCTGCTACCACGACCGGCTGCTGCGCGACAATCCGCCGAAGCCCGAGAACGAGCGCACCGGCCGCGGCTTCAGCCCCGATAATCCGTACGCGTACCAATATCACTGGTACAACAACGCGCAGCCGGAGAACCTCGCCTTTCTCGAGCGCGTGCGCCGGCTGCTCGATGACTATCCGGACGTGGTCTCCCTGGGGGAGATCTCCTCGGAAGACTCCCTCGCCACCATGGCCGAGTACGTCGGCGAGAAGCGCCTGCACATGGCGTACTCGTTCGAGCTGCTCACCGACGAGAACGGCGCGGCGCACATCCGCAACACCGTCGACACGCTCGAGCGGCAGATGCCGCACGGCTGGCCGTGCTGGACCCTCTCCAACCACGACGTGGCCCGGGTGCTCACCCGCTGGGGCGGCGAGCACGCCTCGCCGCACCTGGCGACGCTGCTGAGCGCGATGGTCTGCTCGCTGCGCGGCTCCGTGTGCGTCTATCAGGGCGAGGAGCTCGGGCTGCCCGAGGCCGGCGTGCCGTACGAGGCGCTGCGCGACCCGTTCGGCATCGCGTTCTGGCCGAATTTCAAGGGACGCGACGGCTGCCGGACCCCGATGCCGTGGCGCAACAGCCCCGACGGCGGATTCAGCACCGGCACCCCGTGGCTGCCGGTGCCGCCGGAGCATCTGCCGCTCGCTGTGGCGTGCCAGGATGACGATCCGGGCTCACCACTCAATGGCTTGCGCCGCTTCCTGCGCTGGCGCCGCGAGCAGCCGGCGCTGCGCTGGGGCGAGATCCGCTTCATCACCCTGCCGGAGCCGGTGCTCGCCTTTACCCGGCGGCTGAACGGCCAGACCGTCCTCGCGGTGTTCAACCTCGGCCGCAAGCCCCAGCGGGTCGAGCTGCCCCTCCCGGGGCGTCTGCACGAGCTCGCCGGGCACGGGCTCGCGGCCGGCCGGCTGGAGGAGCGAACTGCGCTGCTGCCCGCCCACGGTGTGCTGTTCGCCACACTCGCCTGACCCGGGCATACGAGGTGCCCCGTGGAGCCGCCCATTGCGTTGCGCGCACGCAACGGATTTGATTTTGGGCAACACCGGCGGATGACTTAGACTAGCCGCTGAACGACCACATCTCGAGGTCAAGGGGGCGGCCGATGGGCCGTGCACATCCAGGTGGGCGCAGCGCAACCAGGCGAGGCGACTCGCTCCGGCACGTCACGGGGGGCCGAGGCGTTGCCCGCACGTGACAAGCGCCACAAGGCCAATTCGCTCGACATCGCCCACATGGCGGGCGTGTCCCAGTCGACCGTTTCGCGGGCGCTGCGCGGCGATCCGATGGTGTCGGCGTCCACCCGCGAGCGGGTGCTCGAGGTGGCACGCCAGCTCAACTACCACGTCGACAAGAACGCCTCGAGCCTGCGCCGCAAGCACACCGGGACGCTGGCGCTGCTGTTCTTCGAAGATCCCACAACCGACGACTCGGCGATCAACCCGTTCTTCCATTCCATGCTGGGCTCGATCATCCGGGCCTGCTCCCGGCAGGGCTACGACCTGCTGGTGTCGTTTCAGGATCTGCTGCGCGACTGGCTGGCCGATTACGAGGACAGCCACAAGGCCGACGGGATCATCCTGCTCGGCTACGGCGATTACCTCGCCTACCGCGACCGGCTGGAAGCGCTGATCGCTCACGGCGCGCACCTGGTGCGCTGGGGTCAGGTGCTGCCCGATCATCCCGGCGTTTCCATCGGCTGCGACAACCTCGCCGGCGGCCGCCTCGCCGCCGAGCATCTGGTGCGGCTCGGGCGGCGCCGCATTGCCTTCATCGGCGAGATCGCCGCGTCGGCGCCGGAGATGGCCGACCGCTATCGCGGCTACCACGAGGCGCTGCTCGCCTCCGGCGTGACACCCGACCCGCACCTACAGGTGAGCGCGGTCTCGACGGAGGCCTCGGGCCACTCGGCGCTGCGGGCGCTGCTCGAGCGCGGACTGCAGTTCGACGCGGTGTTCGCCGCGAGCGACCTGATCGCCATCGGCGCCCTGGGCGCGCTCACGGCCGCCGGCCGCCGCGTGCCGGAGGACGTGGCGGTGGTCGGTTTCGACGGCATTCCGATGGGCGCGGTGACGCGGCCCTCTCTCACCACCGTGTCGCAGGGCACCAAGCGCGCCGGCGAGGCGCTGGTGGAAAGCCTGATCAACCAGATCCAGGGCCGGCCGGTTGAGAACCGGATCCTCTCGCCGTACCTGGTCGTGCGCGAATCCTGCGGCGGGGCGGCCCCGGCCGACGCGAGCGCCGCCGCGGCGATCTGTCCATGAGGCACACCTATCTGCTCGAGCCGGGGATCTGGACCGGCAACGGGACGTTCTGGCGTGAGGACGGCGAGCCGCTGCCCGCCGAATGCCGCACCGAGGTGGCCCACCAGAACGCGTGCTGGCTGATCGCCGGCTCGCTGAAGGTGCTCGGCTCCCCGCCGGTCGAGTTCCGCAACGCCTACTCGATCGAGCCGGCGGCGAAGAAGGGCGGCTGTCTGCGCTGGACTTCGGAGAACGCCACGCTCGGCAAGGTGCAGGGCACGTTCTCGGTGCTCGAGCGCAGCATCTTCTCGGTGTACAGCTGCGGCTCGGCCGGCTATCACGGCGCGGAGCACTACGGCCGCATCGACGCCGATCACTACCAGGCCTCGGGCGTACTGCTGCTCGAGGCGCGACGCCTCTCCTCGTGGGAAATCCTGCTTACACGCGAGCCACGGCCAGCAGTTGGGTCGTCGGCAGATAGTGATCGATGAGCAGCGCCGCGAACAGCCACATCAGATAACTGATCGAGTAGCGGAACAGGCGCATCGGCAGCTGCGGGCGCGGGGCGAACTGCAGCCGTGCAGCGTAGTAGAGAAAGCGCGCCCCGAGGACGAGCGCGGCCGCCAGGTAGATCAGCCCGCTCATGCCGGTGATGAACGGCAGCAGCGTCACCACCATCAACAGCACCGAGTAGAGCAGGATCTGCAGTCGCGTGTATTCGATCCCGTGGGTGACCGGGAGCATCGGGATGCCGACCCGCGCGTACTCGTCCTTGCGCGCGATCGCGAGCGCCCAGAAGTGCGGCGGGGTCCACACGAAGATGATCAGAAACAGCAGCAGCGCGTGGGGATCCACGGTGTTGGTCACGGCGGCCCAGCCGAGCACCGGCGGCGCGGCGCCCGCCGCCCCGCCGATCACGATGTTCTGCGGCGTGGCGCGCTTCAGCCACGCGGTGTAGATGATCGCGTAGCCGATCAGCGAGACGAACGTCAGCACCGCGGTCAGCGGATTGACCAGGAAAGACAGAAAGGTCATGGCGAGCACGCCGAGCGCGGCCGCGAACAGCAGCGCGCTGCGCTCTGTCAGCTGGCCGCGCGGCAGCGGCCGGGAGCGCGTACGCGACATCTGCGCGTCGATGCGCCGGTCGAGCACATGATTGATGGCCGCCGCGCAAGCGGCAGCGAGCGCGATGCCGATCGTGCCCCAGAGCACCGCGCCGAGCGGCGGCCAGCCGGGGCTCGCAAGCAGTGTGCCGACCAGCGCCGTGAAGGTGATGAGCGCGACGATGCGCGGCTTGGTCAGCTCCAGATAGCGCCGCCACGCGATGGGCGCGAAGCTGGCCGGTTCCGAGAGGCTGTTCACCGTGAACCGTCCGGTGCCAGTGGCGCGCCGCGCATCGTGTACAGCTTGTGCACGAGCGCGAGCAGCGCCATCAACAGCAGCGCGGCCCCGCCCGTGTGAGCCGTGGTGATCCCCAGCGGAAAGCTCTCGAGCACCATGGTGATCCCGATGGTGAGCTGGAGCACGAGTGCGGCCAGGACCGCGTAAGCGTACGGCCGCGCCGCCGAGAGCGCCCGCCGGCTGATCACGTGGCCGCAGGCGCCCGCCAGCACCAGCGTCACGGCGAGCGCGCCCAGCCGGTGCGTGAAGTGGATCGCCACCCGCGCCGCGTTCGGCAAAATGCCGCCCTGATAGTCGACCCAGATCCCCCGCCACAGCACGAACGCCTGGCCGAAGTTCATATGCGGCGGCCACCAGTGGCCCTGGCAGGTCGGGAAGTCCGGGCAGGCGTACTGCGCGTAATTGGCGCTGGTCCAGGCGCCGAGGAAGAACTGCACCGCGAGCACGGCCAGGCCCAGCAGCGAGAGCCAGTACGCGAGCCGCAGCGCCGCGGTGGCCGGAGCCGGCACGCGCTCGGCGGCCGACGCCCCGCGCTGCAGCGCGAGCCACAGCCACCACAGGAGCCCGAGCGTGGTCATGCCGAAGAGCAGATGCAGTGTCACGATCGGCGGCTTCAGCAGCCACGTGACGGTGAGCATTCCGAGCACGGCCTGCGCCAGGACGGTCGCGAACAACACGAGGGCATAGACGCTGCCGACAATGCGGCCGCGCGAGGCGATCGCCAGCGCCGTGATCAGCGTGATGATGATGCCGAGCGTCCCGGCCGCGTAGCGATGGATCATCTCGTGCCAGGCGTCGTTCACGTTCAGCGGTCGGCCGGGATAGCGTTCCTGCGCCGTCCGGCTGTCGGCCGCGCCCGTCGGCGTGAGATGACCGTAGCATTCCGGCCAATCCGGACAGCTGATGCCCGAATTGGTCAGACGCGTGTACGCGCCGAGCACGATGACGACTAGGCACAACAGCACGGCGACCAGCGACAGGCCGCGGATCCAGCGCTCTACGGATGCGGGGACCAAGAACAACTCCTCAGGAAGTGCCGGTTATGGTATCGCATCCCCACCCTTCTTGGCGCCGCCGCGCCGCCGCAGGCTGAGCACGAGCCAGATCACGCCCGCTGTGACCGCGAACGCCCACCACTGAATCGCATAGCCCCAGTTCTCCAGCGCCGGCATGCCCGGAAGCTTCCAGTCCCGCACGTAGCCCTCCGGGGCCGTGGGGTCGAGGAGCAGGATACGCGGCGCGAGCGGGCGGCCCAGGGCGGCGCTGAGCTCGCGCATGCGCGGAAAGCTCGTTACCTTGGGCCAGCGGGGCCCCGGCGGCGGCGGCGCACGCCCGAAGGCCAGTCCCGCCACCGGCAGCCGGCCGACCCGACCGGTCACCGTGACCGGCCCGCCGCCCGCGAGCGCCACATCGGGCAGACGGGAGCGGCGGCCGGTGAAGGGAACCCAGCCGCGATCGACCAGCACCGCCGCGCCATGCGCGCGCAGCAGCGGCGTGAGCACCTGATAGCCGTCCATCCCCGCATGGATGCTGTTGTCGAGCAGGAACTGGTGCCGGCCGTCGTAGGTGCCGCTCACGCTGACGCGCTGGTAATCCGGAACCGACGTGAGCGGCGCGCCGTCGAGCGCGACGACGCGGGCGGCGCCATGGGTAAAGCGGGCATACTGCGCGGCGCGGGCATCGCCAAGACGCCACTGCCAACGTCCCAGCAAGACGAACACGACGGCCAGCACAGTCATTGCCACCGTCAGCGCCGGCGAGGGCGCGAATGCGCGACGGCCGGAGGTCGATTTTGGCGTCATGGCGATCGCCGGGCGGCCCGCAAGCGGTACAATCCTTTCATGCCTCCCCTCTTCAGGCTGCTCATCGTCGTGGCACTCGGGGCCATCATTGCGAGCCTCGGCTCGGCGCTCTTTCACATGGCGCGCGGCACGAGCGAAGACTCCGCCAAGATGGTGCGCGCGCTCACCATCCGCATCGCACTGTCGCTCGCGTTATTCGCATTGCTCATCGTCGCGTGGTACGCGGGGCTCATCTCCCCCCACTCGCCCGTGCCACGCTGATCCGATGTCGCGCAGCGGATGATGCCGCGGGATGCGCGCGCATCCCGCGCAAGAGGCGTCACAGCCAGTAAACGAAGACGTACAGACAGAGCCACACGACGTCGACGAAGTGCCAGTACCACGCGACGGCCTCGAAGGCGAAGTGACGCTCGGGGGTGAAGTGTCCGCGCAGGACGCGGAACCAGATCACCGTCAGCATGATCGCGCCGATGGTCACGTGCAGGCCATGGAAGCCCGTCAGCATGAAGAAGGTCGAGCCGTAGATCCCGGTGGTCAGGCGCAGGTTCATCTGCGTGTAGGCTTCGTAGTATTCGTGCGCCTGCAGCCCGACGAAGGTGAAACCCAGCAGGAAGGTCAGGGCGAGAAACACCGTGAGCATCCGCCGCCTGCCCGCGCGCAGCGCGTGATGGGCGATGGTCACCGTCAGTCCGCTGGTCAGCAGGACCAGGGTGTTCAGCGCCGGAATGCCAAGCGGATTCATGATGCCGAAGCGCGCCCCGCCCACCTGGCCTGGGCCGTTGGTCGGCCACGTGGCCTCGTAGTGCGGCCAGAGCAGGAAGTTGGTCATGGCCTTGGCGCCCTCGCCGCCGAGCCAGGGCACGGCGAACAGCCGGACATAGAACAGGGCGCCGAAGAACGCGGCGAAGAACATCACCTCGGAGAAGATGAACCACATCATTCCCATGCGGAACGAGCGGTCCTCGCGGAAGTGGAAGGTGCCGTGCTGATTCTCGCCGATGACCGTGGAGAACCACCCGGCGAACATGAACGCCAGCAACAGCGGGCCCGGCAGCAGCACCCAGAGTGACGCCGCACCGTCGAGGTACAGCACCGCGCCCAGCATGAGCGTGAACAGCGCCACCGCCGCGACGATGGGCCAGGGACTGCCATGGGGGACGTAGTACTTGCTGCTGTCAGCGTGCGCGTCTGTCATAGTGGCTCTTTCCTGTCTGCAACCTGCCGGGCGCTCAGCGGTGAGCCCGCGACACCGTCAGAACGATGAACCCGATGTAAAACGCGAGTGCGATCAACGACACCACCCAGGTGGTGATGCGCACGTTGCGCCGCTGCCTGGCGGTGAGCCCGCGGGCATCGCACCGCCCGGCCGATGGCGCGCCGGTCGGCGCGCCGCCCTCAATGTTCGGCGCCATGGGCTAGAACCGCGGCCGAGGGCGGAGTGGTCCAGGAGTGGTACGGGGCGGGCGAGGGCAGTTCCCACTCGAGCCCATGCGCGCCCTCCCACGGCGAGTTGGCCTCGACCGGCTTTCCCGAGCGCACGCACTTCCACACGATGTACGGGAACAGCGCCTGCGAGGCGCCGAAGATGAACCCGCCGATGGAGGAGACCATGTTCCAGTCGGTGAACTGCGGCGCGTAATCCGGTATGCGCCGCGGCATCCCGGCGAGCCCGAGGAAATGCTGCGGGAAGAACAGCACGTTCACGAAGATCACCGACAGCCAGAAGTGCCACTTCGCGAGCCGCATGTCGTACATGCGGCCGCACCACTTCGGCAACCAGTAGTACACCGCGCCGAAGATGGCGAACACCGCCCCGGGCACGAGCACGTAGTGGAAGTGCGCCACCACGAAGTAGGTCCCGTGGTACTGGTAATCGGACGGCACCAGCGCCAGCATCAGCCCCGAGAATCCGCCGATGCTGAACAGGAACAGGAACGCGATCGCGAACAGCATCGGCGGCTCGAACGACAGCGAGCCGCGCCACATGGTCGCGGTCCAGTTGAACACCTTCACGCCGGTCGGCACGGCAATCAGCATGGTCGAGAGCATGAAGAACAGCTGCGCGGCGACCGGCATGCCGACCGTGAACATGTGGTGGCCCCAGACGATGAACGAGAGGAAGGCAATCGAGGCGGTCGCGTACACCATGGCCTCGTAACCGAACAGCGGCTTGCGCGAGAAGGTGGGGATGATCTCGGAGATCACACCGAAGGCCGGCAGGATGAGGATGTAGACCTCCGGGTGCCCGAAGAACCAGAACACGTGCAGGAACAGCACCGGATCGCCGCCGCCGGCGGCGTTGAAGAAGCTCGTGCCGAAGAAGTGGTCGGTCAGCTGCATGGTCACCGCCCCGGCGAGCACCGGCATCACCGCGATCAGCAGATACGCGGTGATCAGCCACGTCCACACGAACAGCGGCATGCGCAGCAGGCTCATGCCCGGGGCGCGCAGGTTCATGATGGTCACGATGACGTTGATCGCCCCGAGGATGGAGGAGATGCCCATCAGGTGGATGGCGAAGATCAGCATCGGGAAGGAGTCGCCGAACTGCTGCATCAGCGGTGGGTACATGGTCCAGCCGCCGGCCACCGCGCCGCCGGGTACGAAGAACGAGGCGATCATCAGCGTGAAGGCGAACGGCAGGATCCAGAAGCTCAGGTTGTTCAGCCTCGGCAGCGCCATGTCGGGGGCCCCGATCTGCATCGGGATCATCCAGTTGGCAAGCCCCACCCAGGAGGGCATGATCGCCCCGAAGATCATGATCAGGCCGTGCATGGTGGTGAGGGAGTTGAACATCGCCGGATCGAACAGCTTCATGCCCGACTTGAACAGCTGCGCCCGGATTGCCATCGCCGCGAGGCCCCCGATGAGGAACATCGTGCCGGCGGCGATGAGATACATCGTGCCGATGTCCTTGTGGTTGGTGGCGAATACCCAGCGCCGCCAGCCATGCGGCTTTTGGTCATGCTCGGCGTGTACGGCAATATCGTGCGACTCGGCCATGGGGCAACCTCGATGGGAAAGGCTGGATGTCTGTCTCGGCTCTGGGACGGGAAATGCGGCGGTCCTCGCTGGCGCTCAGCTGCTGGTCACGCCGGTCGCGGGCGCACCCGCCGCGGCCTCCTTGTCGAGGGCGGACTGCTGCTTCAGCCACGCCTGAAAGGCCGCCGGGCTGACCGCGCGCACCACGATCGGCATGTACGCGTGGCCGCGGCCGCACAGCTCCGTGCACTGGCCGCGGTAGGTTCCGGTCTTGTTCGGCGCGATGGTGAAGGAGGCCTGGTTGATGAAGCCCGGAATGGCGTCCCGCTTCACGCCGAGGTCGGGCACCCACCAGGAGTGGATCACATCGATCGAGGTGATGAGCAGGCGGATCTTCTCCCCCACCGGCACCACGATCGGATGATCGACGCTGAGCAGGTAGTGCGGCACGCTGGTCGCGCTGATGCCCGAGTGCATCATCGAGGCGGCGGTGCTGCTCTCGGACAGCTTGGAGATGACGCTCACGTTCGAGCCGACGTACTGGTACCGCCAGCCCCACTGGAAGCCGGTGACGCGAATGCTCAGCTGCGAGTCGGTGTTGTTGTTGATCCGCACCAGCAGGCGCGCCGCGGGGATCGCCATGCTGACCAGAATCAGCACCGGCACGATGGTCCACACGATCTCGACCTTGGTGCTGTGCGTCAGGCTGACGTCGGGGACCGCGCCACGTGACTTGCGGTGAAAGATGAGTGACCAGATCATCACCCCGAACACCACCGCCGCGATCCCCACGCACACCCAGAAGGCCATCATGTGCAGGGCGTAGATGCGGGTGCTGACGTTGGTCACCCCGCGCGGCATGTTGAGCTCGTCCCAGCCGGACTTGCCCCATGCGGGCAGGCCGCCGCCGGCGAGCAGCGCCAGCGCGAGAGTGCCGAGCCGTTTGCCGAGTCTTGCGCACTTCATCGTTGTGATGCCCCCATCCGCGCGCTCCGCACCATGCGGAGGATGCGCGCAACGCTAACCGAATCCGACCCCGCCGTGCCGCTCACCGGTGGCCCAGCGCCAGAGGCGGGGATTCATTGACGCGTCCCACCACTCGCCGCAGACGCAGCGCGAGTCCGCGCCGCTCCTCGTCCGTGAGGAACCCGCCCAGCTCGCAGGCGCGCCCGTGCGACTCGATGGTGAGCCGGCTCGGGTGCAGCCGCGATGCGGCACAGGTCAGTTTGATCTGCGCCCAGTGGCGCTGGAACACGACGTGGCGGCTGGCGCGGCGGTCACGCAGCTCGATGCTGACGTCGGATTCGGTGATCGTGAGAATTTCGGCCTGGAAGCGCCGCTGCAGACTCTCGTTGAGCGCCCAGCCGAGGGCGATCATCTCGGCGAGGGCGATCAGCAGGATCGGCCACAGGCCGAAAGCGGTGAATGCCGCTGCGATACCGAGGGTGAGCGCGCCCAGACTGGCAAAAAAAACCAGCGCGCCCCGCACCGTGAGCGAGCAGTTCGGACAAAGGACGATGCGCAGCGAAGGCATGTCGTGACTGGAACTGGCCTACCAAAGTTGCTCTGATGGATCCGGCCTCGCGGCCGTTCCGGCAATCTCCCCCCCGGCTCTGTCCATTGCCCGGCGCCCCGGACCCCTGCGGCCAAAGGCCGAAGGACTCCGCCGCGTCGGCGTCCTAAATTGACGCATGTCATGGTATTGCGCCCCGAGGGGCGATTCAAGGCCAGTCGGCGAGCCGTGCGGCGGCTGCGGCGAGATCCGGCAGCGCATCCGCGGCCGCGAGCGGCGGGATCACCCCGAGCGGCTCGCCGAGGCGCGAGCGCAGCGTCGCGTGGTTCTCGGCGGAGCGGTCCATGGCCGGATCGATGCCGTTCGCGACCCATCCGGCGAACTTTGCGGCGCGGGCGCGGATCGCCTCGTGCGAGAGCAGCGCGTGATTCAGGCAGCCCAGGCGCATCCCCACCACCAGGATCACGGGCAGCGCAAGCGCGTGCGCGATGTCGGCCATGCCGAGCCCGGGCCCGATCGGCGCGAGCCACCCGCCGGCCCCCTCGACGATCACGCAGTCGGACTCGGCGGCCAATGCGGCGTAGCACGCGCCGATGCGCTGCAGATCGATGCGCGTGCCGGCCTCCTCGGCGGCGAGGTGCGGCGAGATGGGCGGCTCGAAGCAGTAGGGGTTGACCGTCTCGTACGGCGCCCTCACGGTCGCCTCGGCGATGAGCGCAAGCGCATCCTCGCTGCGCAGGCCCTGCGCAGTGCGCCGCGCGCCCGAGGCGACCGGTTTCATCACGGCGACGCGCAATCCACGGCGCGCCAGCGCGCGGGCCAGCGCCGCGGAGCAGACGGTCTTGCCGACGCCCGTATCGGTACCGGTGACGAAGAATCCGCGCCCGCTCACGGGCGCCTCCGGCGGCCGATCCGAGCGGCAGAGATGTGGACTTCAGTGCCGGATGAAGACCGCCGGGCCCGCGGCCCGCCCTCTCCCGGGCCCTCGCTCGCGGCGTCATCGCCGCGAGCCCACGCCGCCCCGTAGATCACCTCGTAGGTGGCCGGCAGCCTGCCTGCGCGCCGATGCGCCTCGTAGCGCTCCATCATGCGCCGCAACCGACCCTTGCCGGTCAGCGAGCGCGCCCGGCCCGCCGTGACGTTGCGCGCGCCGATCGCGTGCAGGTCGCGCATCAGAGCGGACACATCGGCATACGTCACGGTCATGCGCTCCACGTCCAGCACCGGCTCGCTGAATCCCGCCCGCACCAGCGCATCACCCACATCGTGCACGTCGAGAAAGCGGTTGACGTGCGTGCGGCCGTCCTCGTCCCAGGCTTCGCGCAGCTCGCGCAGCGTATCGGGACCGAAGGTGCTGAAGGCGAAAAAGCCCCGCGGCCTGAGCACGCGGTGCGCCTCGGCCAGCGCCTCGTCCGGCGGGTCGCACCACTGCAGCATGAGATTGCTGAACACCACATCGACGCTGTCCGGCCGCAGCGGCAGCCGGGCGGCGTCGGCGCAGATGCGCTCGAAGCGGCGCAGCCATCGCTGATGGCGGGCCCCCTGGCGGAGCATGCCCGGCGCCAGATCGAGCGCGATGACGCGCGCGCGCCGGTAGCGGCGCTTCAACTGCGCGCTGAGGAGCCCGGTGCCCGCGCCGAGATCGAGCACGATGGCGGGCGAGAAATCGAACGGCTCGAGCCGCGAGAGCAACTCCTCGCCGACGCTCGACTGCAGCAGCGCCGCGGCCTCATAGCTCGCCCCCGCGCGGTCGAAGGCGCTGCGCACGTCGGCGCGCTCGAGCGCGAAGGGATCGGGCAGGCTCATGGCGATGAGAGCAAGTCCGTGAGCAGGTCGGCGACCTGCGGCGTGTGGGAGAGAAACGGCGCATGGGCTGCGCGGCGGATCTCCGCGAACCGGGCGTGAGGCATCGCGGCGGCGAGCGCCCGTGAGGCACCCGGCAGCAAGACCCGGTCGTACTGACCGGCAATCGCCAGAGTCGGCACCGCGATCGCGCTGAGCTCGCCGCGCAGGTCCGTGGTGCGCAGCAGCTCCAGACCCGCCGCGAGTGCCTCGGGCTGTGCACCGCCGTGCGCGAGCAGCGCCGCGCGCAGCTGCTCGAGCACCGCCTCGCCAGCGGCGCTGCCGCGCACCTGCAGCTCGAGGAACTCGCTCACCGTGCGCCGGTAGTCCCGGCGCAGGCCCTCGGCGAGGCGCACCAACCGCGCCTCGGGCGCGCCGTACGGCCAGTCGGGCGCAGCGGTAAAGCGCGGCGTCGCGGCGATCAGCGCCAGATGCGTAGGGCGTCCGAGCCCCTGCGGAGGACGGAGCGCCCACTCGAGCGCGAGCTGCCCGCCGAGCGACCAGCCGAGCAGCCGGTAGGGCGCCGCGCCGATCGCCTCCATCACCGCCTGCCCGATGCACCGCACCTGTCCGGAGGCGGCGGCGCACTCGTCCCGCCACGCACTGCGGCCGTGACCCGGCAGATCGACCGCGATCAGCCGCAACCGCGCCTCGAGCGCCGCGCTGAGCGTGTCCCACACCCGCACGTTCAGACCCCAGCCGTGCAGCAGCACCAGCGCAGGCCCTGTGCCGCGCACCTCGAGATACAGGTCACTCATGCGCGCACCGGCGCTTCGGCAGCTGTGCGTGCCGCGGCCTCGCGGCACGCGCGGCCGAGCGCCTCGGCCAGCGCATCGACCTGGTCCTCGCGGTGCGCCGCCGTCAGCGTGACACGCAGTCGCGCCTGTCCCACCGGTACCGTGGGAGGCCGGATCGCGACCACCCAGAAGCCCGCTTCGCTCAATGCGCGCTGCGCCTCGAGGGCCGCCTCCGCGCTGCCGAGCGGAATGGGCTGTATCGGCGTCACCGACTCGCTGAGCGTCACGCCGGCGGCGCGCGCTGCGGCACGAAACCGCGCCGTGAGCGCGAGCACCCGCTCGCGGCGCCACGGCTCGCGCTCGGCGATCGCGAGCGCTGCGCGCGTGGCCGCCGCCACCGGCTGCGGCAGCGCCGTCGTATAGACGTACGGGCGTGCCTTCTGCACCAGCAGATCGATGAGCGTGGCGCTGCCGGCGACGAACGCGCCGAAGGAGCCGAACGCCTTTCCCAGCGTTCCGACCAGCACGGGGACCTCTTCCGCAGACAGTCCCGCCGATTCCAACGCGCCGCGCCCTGTGGGCCCGAGGACACCGATGCCGTGCGCATCGTCCACGACCAGCCAGGCGTCGTGCGCGCGGGCGGCGCGCGCCAGATCCACGAGCGGCGCAATATCGCCGTCCATGCTGAATACCCCGTCGGTGGCCAGCACCGCCGCCGGCCGCGCGCTGGCGCCAAGCAGGCGGCGCGCCGCGGCGGCATCGGCATGCGCATACCGTTTGAAGCGCGCGCCGGACAGCAGGGCGCCGTCGATGAGCGAGGCATGGCTCAGCCGGTCGAGCAACACCGCCTCGCCCCGTTGCGCCAGCGCACTCATGACGCCGAGATTGGCCATGTAGCCGGTGGAGAAGAGCAGCGCGCGTTCCCGGCCGGTGAATGCCGCGAGCGCCTCCTCGAGCGCCGCGTGCTGCGCGCCGTGCCCGCTGATCAGATGCGAGGCGCCGCTGCCGGCGCCCGAGCGGGCGGCGCACTCAGCCATGGCCGCCGCCGGCTCCGGATGACCGGCGAGTCCCAGATAGTCATTGCTGCTGAAATCGACGAGCCGCAGCCCCGAGACGATCAGCTCGGCGTGACTGCCCACGCTGGCATAGCCCTCGACCGTGCGGCGGCGGCGGCGCAGATGCCCGCGCTCGAGCTGCGCGAGCAGCGGCTCAAGCGGCTGTCTCTGCATGGGCTCGCGAATGCGCGCAGGCACACTCCTCGCCGGGGGCGGGCTGCTGCGGCGCATGAGCCTCCCCCTCGAGCGCCTCGGCCGTAAGGCCCAGCCGCTCGAACAGCCTGCGGTCGCGCTCGACGTCCGGGTTGCCGGTGGTGAGCAGCTTCTCGCCGTAGAAGACGGAGTTGGCGCCCGCCATGAAGCACAGCGCCTGCATTTCATCGCTCATGTCCGCCCGTCCGGCGGACAGGCGCACGTGCGCGCGCGGCATCAGCAGGCGCGCCACGGCGATGGCGCGGACGAACTCGAACGGATCGAGCGGCGCGCTTCCGGCGAGCGGCGTTCCCTCGACCGCGACCAGTTGGTTGATGGGCACGCTCTCAGGGTGCTCGGGAAGATTCGCGAGCGTCAGGAGCAGCATGGCACGATCGGCCGGGGATTCGCCCATGCCGACGATGCCGCCGCAGCACACCTTGAGATCCGCCGCGCGCACCGCCTCGAGCGTATCGAGCCGGTCCTGGTAGGTACGCGTGGTGATGATTTCGCCGTAGTACTCGGGCGAGGTGTCGAGATTGTGGTTGTAGTAGTCGAGCCCGGCCGCCTTCAGCTCGCGCGCCTGCTCGGCCGTGAGCATGCCCAGGGTGGCGCAGGTCTGCAGTCCGAGCGCGCGCACCTCGCGGATCATCGCGGCGATGACCTCGAGTTCGCGCGCCTTGGGCGAGCGGTACGCCGCGCCCATGCAGAAGCGGGTGGCCCCGGCGGCCTTGGCACGCCGCGCGCGCTCGCGGACCGCGGCGACCTCCATGAGCGCCTCGCGCTCGAGCCCGGTCTCGTAACGCACGCTCTGCGGGCAGTAGGCGCAGTCCTCGGGGCAGGCGCCGGTCTTGATCGACAGCAGGGTGCTCATCTGCACCGTATTCGGCGCGTGATGCTCGCGGTGCACGCGCTGGGCGTGCAGCAGCAGATCGAGCAACGGCAGCGCGAACAGGGCCTGGACTTCAGGCAGCGCCCAGTCGTGGCGGATGACGCCGAGAGCGGCGGGATTGGGTGCAGTCATGAGCGGTCCGGGGCATCGGCGGATCACGTTCCGCGCCGCGCATGTTCGGGGCAGCGGCCGCGATTGTCAACGCGGCCGGCGCAACGCAGTCGACGGTTGCACGATTTGTAGCCAGACCGCCGTCAGCGCCGCAGAAGGTGCACAGCGAGAGCCACACCCACCGCCACGGCGCCCAGGCTGGCGATGAGCACGGCGGCGGCCGCGCAGTCCTTGACGATGCGGATACGCGGGTGCTGCTGCGGATGCAGGTGATCGACCAGCGCCTCGAGCGCGGTATTGAACAGCTCCGCAGCCAGCACCCCGGCGCTGGCCAGCATCACCGCCGCCCACCAGAGCGCTCCGGGCCTGAGCCCGATCAGCGCCGCGACCACCAGCACGAACACCACCGCCTGGGCACGCAGGCTGCGCTCGGCCCCGAGCGCGTGCGCGAGTCCCGCGAGCGCGAAGCCCAGGCGACGCACCAAGGATTGGTTCTTCTGAGTGCTCACCGGTGTTCTCGACGAACGCAGGTGCGCAGGCCTCCGGGCATTACGGCCAGCGCCTGAGCGCCCTCCCGTCGATGTCGCGGAACGACCCGGCGAGGATCATGATCAGGTCGATCAGCCACCAGATGCCGAGGCCGCCTGCGGTGATGAGCATCAGCAGCCCGGTGCCGATCTTGCCGACGTAGAACCGGTGGGCGCCGAGGTAGCCGATGAAGAAGCACAGCAGGAATGCCACCAGGATCTGGCGCTCGGACTCCCCGGCGGGCACCTGCCGCGCGCCGCATCCCGGGCATGCCGTTGCGCTCATGTGGATCTGACGGCCGCAGGCGCGGCAGAAGACCATCTCACTGCCCGCCGGGGCGGTGTTGGCGCCGGCGGTGGTGCTCTGATTCATGTTGCCCCCTTTGTCGCTCAAGGATCCCCAGCGCCCGCGGCGCATGACATCGATCGAACCCTCGGCCGCGATCGCCCGGTATGCGGCCGTCCCGGCCCAGAACACCGCCGGCTGGCGGAAGTTGCACGGCGCTCAGCGAGCGTACACGTACTGCAGCGCCACGCCGATGAAAATGGTCATGCCGACATAATTGTTGTTGAGAAACGCGCGCAGGCAGGCCGCCGGCTCGCGCCGGCGGATCAGCCATTGCTGATAGACGAACAGCGCCGCGGCGCCGATGATTCCGGCCCGGTACCACGGCCCGAACTTCAGATCGTGTCCGACGAGCGCAAGCGCGGCCAGCATGATGAGCTGCATTACCCCGACCATCAGCCGGTCGAGGTCGGCGAACAGCAGCGCGCTCGATTGAATGCCGATCTTGCGGTCATCGTCGCGGTCGACCATGGCGTAGAGAGTGTCGTACACCACCGCCCAGACCACCGCGGCGATATACAGCACCCAGGCCACGCGCGGCACCGTGCCCAGCTCGGCGGCGAAGGCCATCGGGATGCTCCAGCCGCCGAAGGACAGTCCCAGATACAACTGCGGCAGCGGAAAGAACCGCTTCACGAACGGGTAGGAGGCGGTGAGCGCCGCGCCGAGGACGGCCAGCTCGAGCGTCAGCCGGTTCAGGCGCGTCACCAGCCACAGCGCCGCCAGCATCAGCAGCACGAACAGCGTCAGCGCTTCGGCGGGCGAGACTCTGCGCGCGGCGAGCGGCCGGTCGCGGGTCCGCTTCACGTGCGGATCGATGTTGCGGTCGGCGAAATCGTTGATGATGCAGCCGGCGGCCCGCATGACGATGACGCCGAGCACGAAGACGATGAGCACGGTCGGATCGGGCCGGGCGCGGCCCGCGATCCACAGCGCCCAGAGCGTCGGCCACAGCAGCAGCCACGTGCCGATCGGCCGGTCGAGGCGCGCCAGGCGCCCGTACTCGGCGAGGCGGCGCGCGAGCCGGTGCCCGAACGGCGCTTCGACGGGCCCGCGCTGCGGACCGACCCGACCGATCGTGGCTGACATGGCGATTACCCCACTCTCCCGTACTGCTCGGCGCCGGCGAGCCAGCGGGCCGAAAGCGCGGCGATATTATCCGGATATTGCCCGAGGAGCACCTCCGCGGCCGCCTGCACCCGCGGCAGCAGGTCGGCGTCGCGCATCAGATCCGCGACCCGCATCTGCGCGAGGCCCGTCTGCCGCGTGCCGAGCAGCTCGCCCGGACCGCGCAACTCCAGGTCGCGGCGCGCAATCTCGAAACCGTCGTTGGTCTTGCGCATCACCTCGAGCCGGCGGCGCGCGAGCGGCGAGAGCGGCGCGCGGTAGAGCAGCACGCAGCTGCTCGCCGCCGCGCCGCGTCCGACGCGACCTCGCAGCTGATGCAGCTGCGCGAGGCCCATGCGCTCGGCATTCTCGATCACCATGAGCGTGGCGTTCGGCACATCGACGCCGACCTCGATGACCGTCGTCGCCACCAGCAGCTGGATGCGGCCCGCCTTGAAATCCGACATCGCCCGGTCCTTCTTCGCCGAGGGCATGCGCCCGTGCACCAGCTCGACGCGCACTCCCGGCAAGGCCGTCTCGAGCGCTGCGGCGGTCTCCTCCGCCGCCTGGGCCCGCAGCTCCTCGGACTCCTCGATGAGCGGACACACCCAGTAGACCTGACGACCCCCGCGGCAGGCCTGATCGACCCGCGCGACCACCTGGTCGCGGCGCTGCTCGGGTACGACCACGGTCTGCACCGGAGTTCTGCCGGGCGGCAGCTCGTCGATCACCGACACGTCGAGGTCGGCGTAGGCCGTCATCGCGAGCGTGCGCGGGATGGGCGTCGCCGTCATGATGAGCTGGTGCGGGAAGCGCCCGAGCCTGCGTCCCTTCTCCTGCAGGCGCAGCCGCTGCTGCACGCCGAAGCGGTGCTGCTCATCGACGATCACCAGCGCCAGGTCGGCGAACTCGATGCCTTCCTGGAACAGCGCGTGCGTACCGACCACGAGGCGCACCTCGCCCGAGGCAACCGTCTCGAGCACGCTGCGGCGCGTGCGCGCCGGCTGCGTGCCGGACAGGAGCGCCACGGGCAGTCCGAGCGGCTGGAACCAGTCGCGGAAGTTGCGCCAGTGCTGCTCGGCCAGCAGCTCCGTGGGCGCCATGAGCGCCGCCTGCAGGCCGCTGCCGGCGGCGCGCGCCGCGGCGATGGCGGCGACCACGGTCTTGCCGCAGCCCACATCGCCCTGCACCAGGCGCACCATCGGCCGCTCGGCGTGCAGGTCCCCCTCGACCTCCGCCAGCGCGCGCGCCTGCGCGCCGGTCAGACGGAACGGCAGCGAGGCCAGCAGCCGCGCGGCGAGCCCCGCGGCATCCTCGAGCGCCCAGGCCGGATCGGTCTGGGTGGCGCGTTTCAGGAGGCGCAGGTTCGCCTGATGGGCGAGCAGTTCCTCGAACGCCAGGCGCCGCTGCGCCGGGTGGCGCCGAGCGGCGAGCTCCTCGAGCCGCGCGTTCTTCGGCGGCCGGTGCACGTAATGCAGCGCCTCGCGCAACGAGGGCAGGCGCAGATCCTCCACCAGCTCACGCGGCAGCCAGTCGCGCACCCCGGCGCCGTCGAGCTCGCGCAGCGCTTGCGCGATCAGCATGCGCAGCCGCCCCTGGGTCACCCCTTCGGTCAGCGGATAGAGCGGCGTCAGCGTTTCCTCCACCGGCTCCGACCAGTCAGCGACCCGTCGGTACTCGGGGTGGATCATCTCCAGTCCCTGCGGGCCGCGCCGCACCTCGCCGAAGCAGCGCAGACGCGTGCCGCGCGCGAGACCCTCCTGTTGGCTGGCCGAGAAGTGGAAGAACCTGAGCGTCAGAAAGCCGGTGCCGTCGGACAGCCGCGTCAGCAGCTGGCGTCGCCGGCGAAAGACCACCTCGGTGAGCTGAATCTCACCCTGGACCAGCGTTCGCATGCCGGGAGCAAGCGCACCGATTTCTCTCTTGGTGGTCCGGTCGTCATAGCCAGCAGGCAGTATGAACAACAGGTCCTGCACCTGCGTGACGCCCAGGCGGCGCAGCCGTTCGGCGAGCTGCGCGCCGACGCCGCGCAGCGCCGTTACCGGACGCTGTTCGCTCGCGCCGGTTTTGCGCGCCGCCTCAGCCAAGGTGCAGGATACACTCCGCCTCGACACGCGCGCCGCGCGGCAGCTGCGCCACGCCGACCGCGGCCCGTGCCGGGTACGGCTGCGGGAAATACTGCGCCATGATCTCGTTGACCTTCGCGAAGTGCGCCAGATCGGTCAGATAGATGTTGACTTTGACCGCCTGCGCCAGAGTCCCGCCGGCGGCCCGGGCGACCGCCTCGAGATTCTCGAACACGCGGCGGATCTCCGCCTCGATGCCGCCCGTGACCAGCTCCTTGGTGGCCGGATCGAGGGGAATCTGCCCGGAGAGGTACACCGAGTCCCCGGCGCGCACGGCCTGGGAGTACGTGCCGATCGCCGGCGGCGCCTGGTCGGTGTGAATGATCGTGCGGGTCATGTGCGTCCTCATGGAGTGTCGGGGTTTGCGTCTGCCTCGTCGAGCTCCTCGCTGTCGGCGGCGCGCCCGCCGCGCGCGTGCGCGGCGATGGTCCGGCTGACGCGCGTGACGTCCGGCAGGCGGCGAATGACGCGCATCACGCGCGCCAGCTGCTTGCGGTCACGCACCTTCAGCTCGAAGATCAGTATCGATGCGTCGCCTTCCTGCTCCTCGATCGAGACGTGATGAATGTTGGTGTCGGCGCTGGCGATGGCGGCGGCCACCCCGGCAAGCACACCGGTGCGGTTGACCACATCGACACGGATCTCCGAGCTGAACAGCCGCTCCGCGGAGGGCTCCCAGCTCACCGGCAGCCACTTCTCGGGGTGCTTGCGGTAGTCCTCGACGTTCACGCAGCGGTCGCGGTGGATCACCACGCCGCGCCCGGCAGAGAGGAAGGCGAACACCGGGTCGTTGGGCAGCGGGAAGCAGCAGCGCGCGTAGGTCACGAGCAGCCCCTCGGTGCCGGCGATGGCGAGCGGCGCGGGCAGGTGGGTCCCCTGGTCGGCCGCGCCCACCGGCAGCAGCCGGCGCGCCACGAGCGGCGCGAGGCGCTCGCCGAGGCCGATCTTCTCGTAGAGCTCGTCGAGGTCCTTCATGCCGAGCTCCCCGAGCATCACCGCGCGCGTCTCGGGCGCGACGCTCTCGAAGGACAGGTGAAACTCCCCGAGCGCCTGCGCGAGCAGCCGCTGCCCGAGGGCGATCGCCTCGCTGCGGCGCAGGCCCTTCAGGTAGTGCCGGATGGCGCTGCGCGCCTTGGCGGTGACCACGAAGCCCACCCAGGCGGGGTTGGGGACGGCGCCCTTGGCGGTGATGATCTCGACGGTCTGGCCGTTGCGCAGCACCGTGCGCAGCGGGGTGAGTCGCCGGTCCACCTTGGCCGCGACGCACCGGTTGCCCACGTCGGTGTGCACCGCGTAGGCGAAATCCACCACCGTCGCGCCGGTGGGCAGACGCAGGATCTTGCCCTTGGGCGTGAAGACGTAGACCTTGTCGGGATAGAGGTCGACCTTGACGCTCTCGAGGAACTCCTCGGAGCTGCCGTCCTCCTGCAGCTCCACCAGTCCCGAGATCCACTCGCGCGCGCGCGCCTGCTCCGTCGAGCCGGCGGCCTCGCCGCTCTTGTACTTCCAGTGCGCGGCAATGCCGGACTCGGCCACCCGGTCCATGTCATCGGTCCGGATCTGCACTTCGATCGGCACGGCGTTGGGCCCGAAGAGCGTCGTGTGCAGGGACTGGTAGCCGTTGACGCGCGGGATGGCGATGTAGTCCTTGAACCGCCCGGGCATGGGCTTGAACACCGAGTGCACCACGCCGATCGCGCGGTAGCAGGTGTCGGTCTCATCGACGATGATGCGCAGGCCGTACACGTCGACGATCTCGGCGAGCGAGGCGCGCTTGCGCAGCATCTTCTTGTAGATGCTGTAGATGTGCTTCTCGCGCGTCTCGACCCGCGCCGGGATGCCGTGCTTCTTCAGCGCGCCGGACAGCTGCTGCTCGATCTTCTTCAGAAACTCCTTCTGATTGCCCCGCGCCTTGCGCAGAGCGTGCTCCAGCACCCGGTAGCGCTGCGGATACAGCGCGCGGAACCCGAGCTCTTCGAGCTCGAGCTTGAGGTTGTACAGGCCGCAGCGCTCGGCGATCGGCGCGTAGATGTCCAGCGTCTCCCGGGCGATCGCCCGCCGCCGGTGCGGCGGCATCGCCTGGATGGTGCGCATGTTGTGGGTGCGGTCGGCGAGCTTGACCAGGATGACGCGCAGATCGCGCACCATGGCCAGAAGCATCTTGCGGAAGGACTCCGCCTGAGCCTCCTCGCGGTTCTTGAACTGCACGGCATCGAGCTTGGTCACCCCGTCGACCAGCTCGGCGACGTCGGCCCCGAAGCGCGCGGCGAGCTGATCCTTCGGCGTCGGGGTGTCCTCGATGACGTCGTGCAGGATCGCCGCAATCAGGGTGTCGGCGTCGAGGCGCAGGTCCGCGAGAATGGCCGCGGTTGCGACCGGATGGGCAATGAACGGCTCGCCGGAGAGGCGCTTCTGGCCCTGGTGGGCCGATGCCCCGAATTCCGCCGCGGCGCGGACCCGGGCGACCTGCTCCGGCGGCAGGTAACTGCCGACGGTGGCCAGCAGCTCCTTCAGCCCGGGGGTGCGCCTTCCGCCGGGAAGTAGCCCGAGGAGGGAAGTCGCATATTCCATACCACGGCGGGCTACCGGTCC
Source organism: Pseudomonadota bacterium (assembly GCA_021816775.1). Taxonomy (GTDB): domain Bacteria; phylum Pseudomonadota; class Gammaproteobacteria; order Steroidobacterales; family Steroidobacteraceae; genus 13-2-20CM-66-19. The sequence continues at coordinate 13,249 of JAKAXA010000009.1, read as the reverse complement.
CCGGAGTTACTCGCCCAGGCCGAACTGCGGTGCGCGGAACGCAGACTGCATGTCCAGCTCGGAGACCTCCGGGGTGGCCGGCTCGGCCGGCGGCGGTTCAGGCTCGCGCAGCATCTCGAGGGTGACATTGCCCGCGGCGATCTCGCGCAGCGCGACCACCGTCGGCTTGTCGTTCTCGAGCGGGATGGTCGGCTCGGCGCCGTTGGCGAGCCGCCGGGCACGGTGCGCCGCCAGAATCACCAGCTGGAAGAGGTTATCGACGTTCTGCAGGCAGTCTTCGACGGTGATGCGGGCCATGGCGATTCTTCAATGGTGACAATGGATTGACGGGCGCGGCAGGCGCACGAGAGGCTTCTACTATACGGCATGCGCGGGCGTTCAGGCCAGCAGCCGGGCCAGCAGCGGCGCGAGCTCGCGCCGGGAGGCGGCGAGCGCCCCGGCCCGCCCCTCGACGATGCGGGCCAGATCCGCGACGGCCCGCTTGAAGTCATCGTTGACCACGACGTAGTCGAATTCATTCCAATGCGCCATGTCGCCGACCGCCTCGCGCAGCCGCCGGGCGATCACCTCAGCGGAATCGGTGGCTCGGCCGCGCAGCCTCTGCTCGAGCGCCGCGCGCGACGGCGGCAGCACGAAAATGGTCTGGCACTGCGGCAGCGCGCAGCGCACCTGGCGCGCGCCCTGCCAGTCGATTTCGAGCACCACGTCGATGCCCGCCGAGAGGCGCGTCTCGACCGGCTCGCGCGCGGTGCCGTAGTAGTTCCCGAACACGCGCGCATGCTCCAGAAAGCGCCGCTCGGCCACCATCCGCTCGAACTGCTCCACGGTGACGAAGTGGTATTCCCGCCCGTCGACCTCGGTGGCGCGCTGTGGCCGGGTCGTGTGGGAAATGGACAGGCGCAGCTCCGGCTTACGCTCGAGCAGCGCGCGCACCAGAGAGGTCTTGCCCGCTCCCGACGGAGCCGCGAGCACGAACAGCCGGCCGCGCCGCGCCGCGGCGGCACCGGTGGCCCCGGGCTCGGACGCGGCGAGTCCGCCGGCGCGCGCGGCGAGGGCGCGCAGAGCCTGCCCCCGATGGCTCACCGCGTTCTTCTCAGCCGGATCGAGCTCAGCGGCCGTGCGCGTTGAGCCCTGCGGCAGGAACACCGGGTCGTAACCGAAGCCCCCGCTGCCGCGCGGCGCGGTGGTGATCCGGCCCTCCCACGTGCCCGTGGTGATCAGCGGGTCCGGATCGTCGGACCGGCGCGCCAAGGCAATGACGCATTGATACCGCGCGCCGCGCGCTCCCTCGGGTACGCCTTCGAGCTCGGCGAGCAGCTTGCGCAAGTTGGCTTCATCGCTCGCTCCCTCGCCGGCATAACGGGCCGAATACACTCCCGGACGCCCGTGCAGGGCGTCGACTTCGATCCCGGAGTCATCGGCGAGCGCCGGCAGAGCGGCGAGCCCGGCGGCATGACGCGCCTTCAGCAGCGCATTGTCGCGGAAGGTCGCGCCGGTCTCGGGCGGCGTCTCGATGCCGAAGGCTGACTGGGGCAGCACCTCCAGGCCCGAGGGCGCGAGCAGCTCGGCAAGCTCCCGGAGCTTGCCGGGGTTGCCGCTGGCCAACACGACTTTCACGCGCCGATCGCCCGGGCCTGCAGCGGGAACAGCCGCTCGATGCCGCCGGCGGCAAGCTCGAGCATCGCGTCGAGCTCGTGCCGGCGGAACGCGTGGCCCTCGGCCGTGCCCTGCACCTCGATGAACGCCCCGCCGTCGTTCATCACCACGTTCATGTCGACCTCAGCCTGTGAGTCCTCCGAATAATCCAGGTCGAGCACCGGGACGCCCGCGACGATGCCCACCGAGATCGCCGCCACCTGGCCGTGCAGCGGCGTGCCCGGGATCAGCCGCCGGCGCTCAAGGCCGCAGCACGCCTGCGCGAGCGCGACATAACCGCCAGCGATCGATGCGGTGCGTGTTCCGCCATCGGCCTGCAGGACGTCGCAATCGATGGTGACGGTGCGCTCCCCGAGCGCCTTCAGATCGACCACGGCGCGCAGCGAGCGCCCGATGAGACGCTGAATCTCCAGCGTGCGGCCGCTCTGCTTGCCGCGGGCCGCTTCACGCGCCGAGCGCGTGTGGGTCGAGCGCGGCAGCATGCCGTACTCGGCCGTGACCCAGCCCTGAGCCTTGCCGCGCAGGAACGCCGGGACCGACTCCTCCACGCTGGCGGTGCACAGCACCTGGGTATCGCCGAACTCCACCAGCACTGCCCCTTCGGCGTGCTTGGCGAAGCGGCGCGTGAAGGTCACGGGCCGCATCTCACCGGCAGTGCGTCCACTCGTTCGGGCCATGTTACGTCCTCTCGCCCTTAGGTGTCGCCGAGCCAGCGCAGCGCGGCAGCAGAGGTGTTGTCGCTGCCGGCGCCCGCGCGCCGCACTGCGCGGCGCGCCAGCTCGAGCAGCTTCTCGCGCAGCGGGGCAGGTGCACCGAGTTCGCTGGCGAGTTCCTCGTCCTTCAGCGGCCCCCAGAGCCCGTCGCTGCACACCAGCAGCGCATCGCCGGGCTCGAGCGGGCGGCGCCGCGTGAGCGCCATGTCGGGCAGGATCGGTCCGCCGCCGAGGCAGCACTCGACGTAGTTGCGCATCGGGTGGGCCTGGGCCTGCTCGGCGGTGATCAGCCCCTCGCGCAGCAGCCCCTCCACGTGACTGTGATCGCGGCTGCGGCCGATGAGTTTCCCGGCGCGCACATGATAGATGCGGCTGTCGCCGATGTGCGCCCACCAGGAGGCGCCCTGCTGCACCAGGCACAGCGCGCACGTGGCGCGGGGACGCTGATCGATCGGTGACTGTGCGCCGAGCTTGACCACCTCCTCGTGCGCCCGCCCCAGGGTCAGGTGCAGAAAGCCCAGCGGATCGAACAGCGGGTGCGGCGCGCGCCGGAACGCATCGAGGATGGTCTGCCGGGTGACCTCCGCGGCGCGTCCGCCGTCGGCATAGCCTCCCATCCCGTCCGCGACCATGAGCAGCGCGGCATGCTCGTTCGCCGCGACCGCAACCCGGTCCTGATTCTCTCCGCGTCCACCCCGCAGGCTGACGTCGGCGTAGTCGATCCGCAATTGAGGCCCGTAGATCTGTTAAAGTCGGGGCCCGCTTTATATCACCCCCCGGCGCCAGGAGCGTAGCGTCTACCCTTGATTTCCAGCATGACAGGTTTCGCGCGGCGCGAGAGCTCGGGCCCCTGGGGTACGCTCGTATGTGAGCTGCGCAGCGTCAATCACCGCTTCCTGGAAACCGGTTTCCGCCTGCCCGAGGAGGTGCGCTCGGCCGAGGGTGAGCTGCGCCAGCGCCTGGCCCAGGAGGTGCGCCGCGGCAAGGTCGACTGCACCGTCACGTACCGCCCGGGGCAGGCGGCGGCCGCCGGCCTCGAGGTGGACACGGCGGCCCTGGAGCGTCTCGCCGCCCGCATCGGGGAGCTGGGCCGGGCCTACCCGGCCGGTACGGTGAACCTGCTGGAAGTTCTGCGCTGGCCCGGCATCCTGAAAGACCAGGGCGCCGCCGGCGAGGAACTGCTCGTGGCGGCCCGGGCACTGTTCGAGGGCGCCGTCGCGGACCTGTGCGCAGCCCGCGCTCGCGAGGGCGAGAAGCTGCGCGAGGTGCTCGAGCAGCGCTGCGCGGCTCTGGAAGCCCTGGTCAGGCAGGTGCAGGTGCGCCTGCCCGAGGTGCAGGCGCGGCTGAGCGCGCGCGTGCGCGAGCGGATCAAGGAGCTCGCCGCGGGAGCCGATCCGGAGCGGCTCGAGCAGGAAATCGCGCTGCTGCTGCAGCGGCTCGACGTGGACGAGGAGCTCGAGCGGCTGGCGGGCCACATCGGCGAGGTCCGCCGGGTGCTCGCGGGCACAGAGCCGGCCGGCCGGCGCCTCGATTTCCTCATGCAGGAGTTGAACCGCGAGGCGAACACGCTCTCATCGAAGTCGCAGGACCTCGAGACCACCCGCTGCGCGGTGGACATGAAGGTGCTGATCGAGCAAATGCGCGAGCAGGTGCAGAACGCCGAATAGCGCTCAGGCGTGCCAAGGGGCGTCCATCGAGGCCCCAAAACACCTGAATCTCTAGCGGTTCTGGCCCCCAAATAGCCACCGCCATCCAGCCCCACGTCAGTCTCCGGACGGCACGACCTCAACGCACCGCCAAAGCCGTCCTTCGGAGTCCGGAGCGCACCCGATGGGCAACTTTCCGGCACGCACTCCTGGCCGCACCAGGATCTCGCACGGCGCGACCGACTCATGCGATGGCGTGGCAGCGGCTTGCCGCCCTGGCCGCCCAAGGAGATCCTCATCCGCTGCGCTCGCCTCTGGAGAGACCGCGCGCCATGCGCAGCACGTTCTCGCGATGAAATTCGAGAAACCGACGCTGCCCTTGCGAGAAAGCGCCGACATTTACTCGGGCGTCGCGATCGATTCCCATCCGCTTCAGCGACACGGGATCCGCCACCGGAGATACGATGAGCTGTCCCGCGTTCTCGAAGGATATGAATCCCTTGTCGAACAGGTGATCCACCGTCGGGGTCAGGAGCAGACCATTCTCGCCATCGAGTCGTTCCTCGTTGCTGCTGTCGCGCCAGGGCTGGATGTGGCTGGCGATCAGGTGCTCCATGCGCTCCACCCGGGTAATGCGGCAGGCGTGCTCGATCGAGCGCACGTTGTCCCGGAAGATCCCCTGACCGCGACGCGCCTGAACGAGCGCGGTTCTCTCGGTCTGCGGAATCACCGGACTCGTGTCAATGGCGAGCTCAATGCGCCTCTCCCATTCCTCGATGTCCCGGTCGGGCGCAGGGGAGTCGCGCTCTATCCGGCCAACCTCCCGACCGGCATCAGCCACCCGATTAGCCTCGGCGCCGATCAGAGAGAAGAGCTCCGACGCAAGGACCGGGCCGATCTCGGTCAGGTAGATGCCCTGCAGCCCATTGCCGTCCTGAGTCAGCGGTGAGTACGGCTTCGGTAATGCCGATCGCAGCCGCGCGATATGTTCCTTGGGACGGATTGCATTCGAGAGCCGCTGCCACCGAACGCTGACCCGCCAGCCGATTTGACTCCAGTTGGTGCCTGCGGTGCCGAATTCCTCCGGTTTCGGGCTCTCCCGACAGTAGCCACTGACGATCCCGAGTGCGCCGATGCGCGTGTCGCAGAACGAGAAGACGAGGTCACCGGGCGCGACCTCACGCATGAACTCGTAGAAGGGATTGCGATGACCGTTCTTGTTACGCTTCGGCGACCAGAGATAGCCGCCCTCGATCTCTTGGCGGAAGGTTTGGTTCTGATTGACCCACCAGAAGCGCATCAGCTGCTGTCGGAGTCCGGCTCAATGCCGTAGGGCACGACGCGTTGAGCAACTTTCAGCAGGCCCTCCGTGCCCTGCCAACTGTAGACCAACCGACACCGTACGAACTGCTCCAGCGCCTTGTCTGTGAAGTACACGTAGCACCCCTTCATCCCCCGGGTCATCAGCGTTCGATAGGTGTTTTTGATGATCAGCTCGGCCTTTCGCTTCGCCTTCACGGGATCGGTCCCCAACAGGCTCTTGTATCCGTTCAGCGACTTATCATGCGCAGATCGCATCTCGGGCTCTGCGGTCACGCGGCCTCCCCGCAAGACGAGATCCGGGCCCACGATCACACCGATGTAGTCCACTTCCAGGCCCTGGCTCGTATGTATGCAGCCGATCTCGCTTACGGATTCGGGAGCAACCATCCAAAGGCCCCCGTCCTTCGTTAGATTCCATCGCATGGCAAAGCCGTGCTCCGGGAACTCGACATCCTGCACTGAGGGATCTTTGCGACTGCGCCAGTCCCAGCAGTATCCCGCCACCATTCGAGCTTTGTTACGGCTCTGGTTCCGTTCGACGATCTCTCGCCGCAGGTGCTCAGGAGACCCAAATATCCGGAAGTCGAACTCCCCGACGTCGAGCTTGTCGTTGGCTGTCGGCCGAATTCCGAGAGTGCCGTCAAGCCACGCCAGGTATCCGTCCGACCCGCTGCATCGAAATTGCGACGCAAGCTGTAACGTCGTGACCTGCGCCCTCGCTTCGCGCGCGAAGCACTCGATCTGCGTTCTCTCCCCGATGTCCTTGAAGGTCACCCGCTGGTCTTCGTCCAGAAAAAAAATCGAGCACTTCGCCGCGCCGATGAGTTCCTGAATCTGATTGTTGCCAAGGTTGCCGTAGAGCCCGGATTTCTCGTTGAGTCGGTGCGCCTCGTCGACGATCAGCGCATCGAACGTATTCGCGCGCGTCTGCGTGAATGCCCCCGATCCGCAGAACAAGTTCGAGATCTGAGACTTTCGGTGTGTCCCGACCAGGACGCTCTCGAATACCGCGCGTGGGGCAGCGTTCTTGGTAACGTATTTAGCCACAAGGCGCCGCCCTGTCAGGGCCACCAGCAGATTGACAGCGACCACCGATTTCCCAGTGCCGGGCCCGCCTTCGACGATTACGACCTGCTTTGAATGAGCGGTAGCCTGTCTCGCCACGGACAATGCCGTTTCGTAGACCACCTTCTGGTCGTCCACCAGGACGAATTCGGGCTTGCCGGCCAGCATGCCATTGAGGCTCTCGACCAACCCCTTCGACGGTCGGATCCGTCCATTCTCGATCCGATACAGCAGCGATCGCCGATCCCCGTACCGGACGTGCTGCCTCAGGAATTCCCGGAGCTTTGCCCTTTCCCGCTCCCCCTTCAGGAAGAGTGGCGCGAGAGACACGTGATGCGCGTAAAACGAATCCGTCAGCACCCCGTCATCCGTGTAGTTGTGCAAATACGCGCACGGATGAAGCGCTACTCCTCCCTCATACACCGTCTCGTTGAAGTTTCCTAGGAGCGACGCGTACGACCATGCCTGATAGGACGGATGACTGACTTCGGCTTCACCTTGTGCAAAACGCGTGCTGACAATTCCGTCTCTGTCCGTCTTCCGAGCGCTTTCCCACTGCTTGAGTTCGATGATGATGAGCTGCTCGACGCGCTCGCTGCTTTCTCCGGTGACGATGACATCGATCCGCTTCGAGGTCTGCGGGATGCCATATTCGATGGCGATCCCACAGTCCGCTGGAATTGCCTCGTCGTTAAGGACCTTTGCCACAGCGAGGAGAGATTCCTTCCATGATCGCACCTCCGCGCGCGCCACGGCTCGACCGGTGCGCGCCCTGAAGTCCCGCAGCACCAGATCCTCGATGTCCTTGCTGAATGCGTCGTGAAGAAATCCCGTCTTATTGTTCTGGTAGACGATCATGGCGACAGCTCACAGAGCCGTATAAAAGGATCGTGCAATGGGCAACAAAGGGCAAACTTGTCGGCGGGCGGGAGATGCACGGTTCATGGCGTGGTAGCCCTCTTTGCTGAATGCCACCGCCGCCGCGGATCCCTCGGTCCCGATCCCACCACGGCAATCAATCCGCGCTTCTCGAGCGCCGAAAGGCGGTTCTGAGTGGCACGCGTCGAGAGCCCGATGTGCTTCGCGATCGCGGCCGTGGAGCGACCGTTGCCCTCGGCAACGTATTCCAAGATCCGTTTCTCGGTGGAATCGACAGAGGCGGGACCGATCGGTTCTGTCCTCAAAGTGACGCGGAAGCGCAGTCCCACTTCTGCGAACTCTGGTTCGGGAAGGCCGGCACGGGTACACGCGTCCGTCATCCGCTGGATGCCCGTTCCCCATTGCTCAATCAGCCCCAGTTCATTGAAGACTCGAGCCAGCACGCGATTGCGTACACGGGAGAGCCCCTCGCGCAATTCTTCGATCGTAAGGCCCGGCAGCAGGATACCGGGGTTCTCAACCTCTACACGATCGTCGAATATGGCCACTCGAATGGGGGCGCCGCGCTGGGCATAGTCGGCGTGCACTAGGGCATTCACCAGCGCCTCGCGCAACGCTGCCGGAGGGACCGCGGGCACATCACGGCGCTGCAGGCGACCGATGCTCATGCCGAGGCGCGTGTTGCGCTCGACGAACGATACGGCTTGCTCGAGCGCGGTCACCGGGTACTCGGTCAGGTCCGCTCGATCGACGAGTTCCGTCCGATCCGTCCCCGCAAACCGGCCGGCCTGGATCCAGGCATCCGGATACCTCGAGAGCCGCTCCCGCCCGAAGAGCAGCAGCCCCCCAACGGTTGGCACCGTGCGGCCCTGATGGCGCCAGACCAAGCCAAGTGCCTCGAGATCCTGCCGTCGCAGGGAACGCTGTTCGGCAAAGCACTGCGAAGCAGCTGCGAAGTCGATGGCTTCGGAGTCCAGATCGGGAATCGGCTGTTCGTCGAAGGTTCCCGTGGTCGTCCGTCGTCCAAGCTCAGCAATCAGGGCGGCATCGGCCTGCCGGTTGGTCGAGCCCAGCCGCACGTAGGTGCCCCGCACTGGCCCGTCGGCCTTGATGTGGTGGGGCCTCGAGCCGCTCGGATGCACGGTCGCCACCATGACCTGCGTCTTACGCCAGGGCACAATCTCGATCTCCGGCACCAGGCGCGGCTCTATGGAATCGGAGATCAGGTTCGCCAGCCGCTCTTCGAGATCCAGCGGAGCCTTGACCCCGATGACAGCGCGGGTACGATCCTCCACGCCGATCACGAGCCGGCCACCCGCCGAATTGGCAAACGCAACCAAGGTCCGCAGCGCTGGGGCCGGCGAAGAGAGGTCGCGCTTGAACTCGAGCGTCTTCCCTTCGTTTTGGCGCAGCAGGTCCTCAAGTTGCATACTACGCAATATACTACGAAGTCATCCGTGCCGTCGAGCTTCGCAGTACGCTGCGTAGTCGGGTGGCGCGCGCCAGAAGCAGGACCGCCTCGGAAGGCACTGTAGCTGAATCCGTAGCTGCCCTGGCGTAAGCTACGTAAAAGCTCTATAAATCAAATGGATAGACCTAGCCACTGCGAGCAGGTGCAGAACGCGGAATAGCGTCGATGGCAATCGGGCCGACCGCATGCCCGCCGGCGGCAATTCGAGTCAGCCGTTGCGCCGCCAGCGCAGGTCAGCGGCCGCGGCCCTTGCGGCCCTTCCAATCCCGGTTGATCCGGTTCAGATCGAATCCCTTCGGGTCGAACACACCGCCGATCCAGTGCGCCGTGTCCGCGTATTCCTCGTGCTGACGGTCAGCGAGGATCTCGAGGAATCGGGTGTAGCCGTGCGGACCGCCGACGTCCTCCGGCGGGCAGGCGTTCTCGCCGGCGACGCACAGCGGCAGAGCCGGCTCGCCGACTTTCGCGGGCAGTGCGGACTCGATGATGATCCGATGCTCCCAGCCGTCGCCCATGTCGTAGCAGTACTGGAATTGTCCCCGCACCCCCAGCTCTGCCACGACGGCAGCGAGCGAGACCTGCCGCTCGTCCCGATAGCGACTGGTGTCCTCGTCAGCGCCCGCCTCCTGGATCCACCAGTCCGGTGCCACCAGGCCGGCACCCACCTCGAATTCGTGCGCGTGGGAGTCCGCCCAGCCGATCACCCACTGCAGGTAATGATGCAGGGCCGCGAGCGTCCAGTTGTCAGGCACCAGTACCCGGCGCCACACGAGGGGCGTCACTTCCAGCAGCTCGACGCGCAGGACCACGGCTTTCGGTGCCGGCGGTTTTGCCATGACGGTCTCCGTTACGTTCCGGTCGTGCGCTCCTGGGCGGATCGCGGGTCGAGCGCGTTCGAAAGACGGCGCGATCCATGGGGCCGTGCCACCTCAGTCTAGGCAACGGCGGGCGCGGGCGCCACAAGGCGGAGCAAGAGAGGGCTTGACGGCACCATCCCCCTGCGCCGGGTTGACTGACGGCAGGGGCCGCGCGCCGGCTGTGCCGGCCGCCTCGCCCTCGGGGCAACCCGGGCACGTCGTCGCTCCCGTGCTCACGCGCTGCCGGTGATCCGTCCTCGTCAGTCGGCGCCGCGCCCCGAAACCGTCACGGGCCGCACCGGCGCACGGCAGCCGGCACACACCCGCCGCAAGCACACGCAGAGGCCGCCGCGGCGCGGCCTCAAGATGCGCGCAATTACCCATGAGCGCTGCACCGTTCGGCGCAACCGCGCACGAGCGCTCGAGCGGGGGGCCCACGACGCAATTGCGCCCGGCGCTCTTGGCGGCATACGTGCGCTGATCGGCAATACGAACCAGCGAAGCCCAGCCTGCGCACCCATCCGCAGTTCTCTGCGCGACCCCGGCGCTGCCCGTGCTCGCCTGGGCGTTCGGCCGCCTACCCAGCCCACGGGCGCGAAGCGCCTCCATGCAGTGCGTGGCCGCGCCGCCCGACTTTGCGGGCAGGACCACGAAGAATGCCTCGCCGCCCCCCGCGGCCGACGCAGTCGGCATCGCGCAGCGGCGCGCGGATCCTGCGCGCCGCCTCGGCCAGCACGCGATCGCTCGCTTGGTGTCGGTACTGGTCTTTGACCATCTTGAGCTCATCCAGATCCACGAACGCCATGGCGAGCGGCGAGCCGTACCGCGCCGACACCTTGAAGCGCAGCTCGAGGATCGCCTTGATGCGGGCACGCGAGTCACAGCCGGTCAGCGGGTCCTGCAGCGGCTGCGTGACGAGCGCCAGCGCAAAGCCGAGCTGACTCACGGCGACGGTGAGCGCGATTGCCGCCATCAGCACCGGCAGCCAGACGGCGTCGGCGCCGCCCGGCAGGGACGCGCCGAGATGAAACCGCAGCGCGAGCAGCTCCCCGAGCCCGATGGGCGCGGCGAGCACCGAGGTCTCGAGGATGGTCAGCGGAAATGCCCCCGGCCCGCCATGGCAACCACAGGCAATACTCCGTACGCGTGCAAGGCCACGTGCGCAGCGATGCCCATGCCCGCCTGTCGCAACAGCAGGAGCGAGGCGAAGTAGAAGACCGTGGGTTCGCGCCGAAGCCCCCACCGGGGAAGATCGTCAAGCCGTTCGGATTGCGGCCGTGTTTGCCGCCGGCGGCCGATGCGGTGCGATCCGGGCGGATCATCGGCGCACGGCGCGCATTGACGTCAGTGGCAAAATCGCCTCGTTGGCCGGCGAGTGCGGGTCGGGCGCAGTCGCGACGCGTTCCGGCCCGCGCGCCGCTGGCGCTGCGGCAACGGGAGCAGCGCGCTTGTGGGCGGGCAGAGTCTCGAACAGAATACCCTCAGGCTCACGCGTATGAGAACGCACGGCGACGCAATTCGGATCAGACGACCCTCGCGATGCCTGTCTCAGATTTCCAATACTTCCCGATCACGCTGCCGTTCCTGCTGATCCTCACCGCACTGCTGGCGGTGATGGGCGTGCTGGTCGCGCTGCGGATGCTGCGCTATGCGTCCGAGACGATGCAGATCAGCGAGGCTGCGCTGCTCGTGATCCTGGGCCTCTCGCTGGTCGGCAGCTACGTCAACATTCCGGTGGCGTATTTGCCGGCGCATCGCATCATCACGGCCGACGAGATTCGCTTCTTCGGCATGACCTATGTGATCCCGGTGGTTCGCCAGACCCGCGCAACGATGATCGCCGTGAACCTCGGGGGCGCGGTGATCCCGGTCGGGCTCTCGCTCTACCTGCTGGTGAAACACGAGCTGTACGTCCTGGCGGCAATCGCCACCGCGTGTGTCGCCGCCGTGTGCCATCTGCTCGCCCGGCCGGTGCCCGGCTTTGGCATCGCGCTGCCGATATTCGTGCCGGCGAGCGTGACGGCCATCATCGCGCTCGCCCTGACGCGCCGCCGCGCGGCGCCGCTCGCCTACATCAGCGGCAGTTGCGGTGTGCTGATCGGGGCCGACCTGCTCAACCTGCCCTCGGTGTCGGCGCTCGGCGCGCCGGTCGCATCGATCGGCGGCGCCGGCACCTTCGACGGCATCTACCTCACCGGGCTGCTCGCGCTGCTGTACGCCGGGCTGTCACGCTATCTGACGAGATAAGCCCGGGCCCGAATGCGCTGCCCGCGCACCCGTGAGGCGGCGCAAGCGCCCGCCGACGGCCGGTCCGGCCGGCCTCAAGGCTCAGGCGGTGGTACGGGGCGCTTGCGCCGGATGTTCGCGCGGTGGCGCGGATGCACCGCCAGCGGCGGCAGGGTGTGATAGCGCTGGTACGCCGGCAGGCTCTTGAACAGGTTGTCCGGCGAGGGGCCGCGCTGCGAGCTCGAGCACACCACCCGCGACATCTGCGCCTGCTCCTCGAGCTGCGAGGCATCGAGCGGCGCCGGGCCCGACTCCAGGTAGCAGTTGCCGCTGCTGCGTGCGACCCGCTGGCCCGTGGCGGTGCGGTAGGACTGACGGCCCTGTGAGCGGATTCCGGAAGCCGCCGAGTGCAGCGCGGAGACGCTGTGCGCGCCCTTGGGAAAGCCGATGGTCAGCGGCTGTCGGCGCTTGAGAATCGAGTGCACGGCGAGGCGCGCCGCCTGGCCCCAGTTGATGGGCCGGGCGGCGCGCAATGGACGGCTGATGGCCGCAAGAGTCAGCGTGATCGGCGCGGTGATCGGCCTCACCGGCACGGTCAACGCCCGCAGCCTCGTCGGCGGCACGATCAGCCGGCGCCGGCGGTGAGCTGGTCGGAACAGGAAGACGCGGATCGGCGCCACGTTGGCGCCGACGAGAGAAAAGGTCTGCGTTTCGCTGAGCAGCAGCGCGATCAGCAGGGCGTGCGCGCATGCGACGGCGGCAAAGAGCAGGATCTTCCTGGTATTGCGCGCGCGCCGCGCGTCCACGCCCTCCCCCTTTCCGGCGTCAGCGACCCCGCGGATGAGACAGCGCCGGCGCCGGGCGGTTCCGGCTGTACCGTCCGGAAACGGATGAGTCTCGGAAACACGGGATCCCGCAGGCCGCGCCACGGCCGCATGCCGCGGCGCCGCACAGGCAGCGGGCCCGGATTACTTGGGGGCGGGGACGCCGTACTTCTTGCGGAACTTGTCCACCCGGCCGGCGGTGTCGACGATCTTCTGCTTGCCGGTGTAGAACGGGTGGCAGTTCGAGCACACTTCCACCTGCAGGTCGTGATCCAGCGTGGAGCGCGTCTTGAACGAGTTGCCGCAGGTACAGGTAACCGTGATCTCGTGATACTCGGGATGGATGGCGGCTTTCATAGGGCGGTGGCTCGGATACGGGGCAGACCGCGCGCGGCGGCCTGCGGCCTGAGTTTCAGTGAAAGGGCGCGGAGTTTAGCCGGAGTGGCGCTCGGCCTCAAGCGCCAGTCTTGTCCAACGAGGTATGAGCCTGGAGCAGGGGGCGTGATTCCAGCGAGGTGTGAGCCTGGGGCTGCCGAGGACGGCGGTCGGTCTTGGGGATGGGGTGGATCGATCATCATGCGGGATGGTG
>JAKAXA010000008.1 GCA_021816775.1 Pseudomonadota bacterium | reverse complement strand
CGGCGCTGTACGGCTCCGATGCCATCGCGGGTGTGGTGAACGTCATCCTGCGCAAGCAGTACCAGGGCTTCCAGGTGACGGGCGAGACCGGCACCTCCTCGCACTGGGACGGCACCACCGAGCACATCGGGTTCATCGGCGGCGAGGGCGATCTCGCCACCGACGGTTACAACTGGTACGTCTCGGGCGATTTCCGCCATCAGGACCAGATCCTGGCGAAGAACCGCAGCGGATTGTGGGATAACCTCAACTTCTATCCGTGGGGTGGATTCAACCGCATACCGGGCGCCAACCCGAATCAAACCAACGGCGTCGTGTACCCGAATACGCTGACGGGCTACCTGATCAACCCAACCAACCCGGCCCTGTCGGCCGCCGCGTTCCTGCCGGGCTGCAACTACAACGCTCTGCTGCTGAACCATTGCACCTACATGCCCCCGGGCGCGCAGCTGCGGCCCGCGGGGACCAGCATCGATCTGCTCGGCAAGTTCACCAAGGAGCTCGGCGACGGCTGGGAATTCGGCCTGCAGGCCTCTTGGTTCGAGAGTCGCTCGGAGCAGGTCGGCTCGTTCAACGGCGGGACCGGCTACCCGAGCGGGATCAGCAACTTCCAATTCGGGCCCGGCGTCAATCCCAGCATCATCACGTACCCGGTCATCACCGTCCCGGCCAATTACCCGGGCAACCCCTTCGGCGTCGCCGCTCCGCTAATCTACAACTTCCCCGAGATCGGACAGGGAACGACAGTAGTCGACACCAACACCTACCGGCTGCTGGCTACGTTGACCGGCACGGCTCTCGGCTGGCACATCAAAGGGACCGTCGGGGCGATGTACGCCAAGATGGCGGACACGAGCTACGGTGCCATCGAGCCCGCAGCGCTGCAGACTGCGCTGAACAACGGCTACATCCTGGGAAGCAACCCTGGCGGCGTCATGCAGTTCGCGCCACCGGCGGAGTCAACGCCGACCAGCAACATGGATCTGGTCGACATTCACGGCACGCACAAGCTGTTTGAGATGCCGGGCGGGCCGCTGAGCCTGGCCCTCGGCGTGCAGTGGGTCAAGGAAGGCCACAACGTGACGGCCCCATCCACCATCGCCGCCGGTATCCAAGAGGGTGATCCGACGTATGCGATCGGCAACGAGTACGATCGCGCCGTATTTGCGGAATTGCAGGGCAATCCGATCAAGCAGATCGAGATCGACCTCGAGGGGCGCTACGACAACTACCAGACCTTCGGGTCGGACACGACCCCGAAGATCGGCATCAAGTTCACGCCGTGGCACTGGATCGCGATTCGTGGCACCTGGAGCAAGGGCTTCCGCGTGCCGACGCCGGCGGAGGGCATCTCCTCCGGCGAGGCATTCGGCGCGGGCAGCTATCAGGATCCGACCCTGTGCCCGACCACCGTGCCCCCTGGGACGGTCGCGGGTCCCGGCGACTTCCCGAGCCAGTGCTTGTTCGGTCTGACGGGCGTGTTGCTGGCGAACCAGCACCTGAAGGACGTCACCTCGACCAACTGGACCGCGGGCCTCGTGCTGCAGCCGATCCAGCAGTTGAGCGCATCCGTCGACTACTACAACATCAAGATCAATAATGACATCGTCCCGGCGTTCGAGGCCGGTGGACTGGGTGTCGGGTCCATCAGCCTGGTCCGTGGCCCGCAGGTGTCGCTGCCGTTCTGCCCAACCACATATACCAACGGATGCACCAACAACTCACAGCTGGTGTTCCAGCAGACGCCGGTAGGCCCGATTCTCTACGAGGCGTTCCCGTACCTGAATGCCAGCTCGACCATGGTGAGCGGATTCGATGTCGACCTGCAGTATCACTGGGACATGGGCCGCTTCGGCCGCTTCACCGGCGAGGCGCAGTGGACGCATGAGATCAGCTACAAGCTGATCATCGCCGGCTCGACTTACCAGCTGGCCGGAACGCACGGCCCGTCGGGCGTGTCAGGCGACACCGGCAACCCGAAGGACCGCATCGATGCGCGCCTCAGCTGGAGCGAGGGGCCGCTGACGGTCACGCCGAGCCTGGACTTCATCGGCCACTTCAGCATCACCGACCCGTCCTCGGGCATTCCCACCTGCGCCGACGCGCTTGGATACGTCGGCAACTTCCCGGGTGGGTCGGTACCGGCGAACCAGCAGCAGTTCTGCACCGTGGGGTACTTCCTCGAGACGAACCTCTATGCGAGCTATCAGATCAATGACAGCTGGCAGGTACACGCCTCGGTGACCAACCTGTTCAACAAGCAACCGCCCGTGGACGTGCAGACCTACGGCGGCGGGAGTCTCTTCTTCCCGTACGATCCGGCCCTTCACGAGGACGGAGCGGTGGGCAGGTTCATGACGATCGGGTTCACCTACGACATGGATTGAGACTGACCGTTCGTTTCCCTTGCAATGGGCCCCTTCGGGGGCCCATTTTTTCTGGCGCGGCCGGAACGGGCGCGCTTGTGTGTACCAGTCCTGCGGCAGATGCCGCGGTTTGAGCGTCAGTGCGCGGAAGTCGTCACAAGATGAGCATGACGGCGTATCGCCGGTAGTGCCGCGTGCGCGTCACTCGGCATTCGGGGCGAGAAGCGCCGCAGGCCATGCCGGGCGAGAGAGCCGCGCGCTGGTGGTGGCAGGCTCGCCGCCGTTGCTGATCGATGCGTGCGCCCGAAGCCACGGCTCGAGCACATCGGCGGGTTCCGGCTGGCCGGAGAGAAAGCCCTGATACTGATCGCAATGGAGTGCCACGAGGCGCATCAGCTGCGCGGGCGTCTCCACACCTTGGGCGAGACCTTGATGCGATGACTGTGCGCCAGGGCGATGATCGCCTGAACGATCAGGCCGCTCTGCGGATCGCCGGTCATCGCTCGGATGAAGCGGGTGTCGATCTTCAACCAATCGACGGCGAAGCGCCGCGGATGGCTCATGTTGGAGTAGCCGGTGCCGAAATCATCGAGCCAGACGACCACATTCATGCGGCTCAACTGCTCCAGCATGGCGACCGGTGCCTGCGCATCCGTCATGACCGCACGGCGACAACCAAATTTCGCCGGCGACGACAATCAAAAATCGACACGAACGGAAATCATTTCTGCGCCGCGGCTCGTTGCACGATAGGCACGTATCCTGGTTCTTCTTCGCCATCGGCCCCCCTCATGGGGGCGCATTGTGCCAACCCGGCAGCGGCGGCCCGGCCGGCCACCGCGCCGCTCGCCGTCAGGCGCTCAAGGGCGGCGGCCGAGGCGCAGAGAATAAGACGTTCGAGATAATGTCGACCGAAGAAGACGGACAGGAAAGCCGCAAGAAGATCGCGACACCATAGGTCCCGTGTCGCATTTAGTTTGTCGTTGGTGTCGGTTTTAGTTTGTCGTCAGGCGGTCATGACCGCGCTTTCGGTGATCTCGAGCCTGGGCAGCTTCAGCGTCACCTGGTGTGCGCTCAGTGCCGAGGAGATCACCCGCAGTCGATCCGGCTGACGGAACTGCAGCGCCGAGAGGTTCACGGCGATGCGCAGTGGCAATCCGGCCGACTGCCACCGATGCGGCTGGCGGCAGGCCTCGCGCGGCACCCACGCGCCGATCGGCAGGATCAGCACGCTCTCCTCGGCGACCGGAATGAACGTTCCCGGGGGGCACGACGCCGCGCGTCGGGTGCCGCCGGCGCAGCAGTGCTTCGGCGCGGCTTGCCCGGCCGCTCACGACATCGACCCGCGGTTGATCGTGCAGCTCGAACTGGCTGCGCGAGAGCGCCTGGTGCAGCTCGCTCTCGAGGCGCCGCCGCTCCTGCGCGAAGCCGCTCATTCCCGCGCCGACGCACTGGAATGTCCTGCCCCGGCGCTGAGTGGCGCTGTACATGGCCCCCTCGGCGTGCCTTATGAGCGCATCGGGTGTGTCGCCGGCGCCCGGATACAGGCTGATGCCGACGCTCGAGGAGATGAGCACTTCGAGCGGATTCAGCCGCAGCGGCCTGCTGATCGCCTGAATGAGCTTGGTGGCGATGATCCCGGTCTCCTCCCCGTCGCGGACATGGCGCGGGAGAGCGAGGAATTCATCACCGCTCATGCGCGCGATCGTGTCCCCCGCGCGCACCGCAATGCGCAACCGGTCCGCCACCTCGTGCCGGCCCAGCCGCCCGTTGTGTATACGGAGCCGTTCACCGTAATCCCTCTTCCTTCAGCACCTTGCGCCTCAACGTCGCCCGAACGCCAGTAAACTCCTTAGACCGTGCGCGGCAGCTACGCAAGTCAGTCTTGTTGTGCGCCGGCCGATTGCGCATAGTGCCGGCTCCCTTGGCCATGCCCCTGCCCGTCACTGATGCCTGCCATCGAATCCCGTATCGCCGCGGAACTCGCGGTCCGCCCGCCACAGGTCCTCGCCGCCGTCGCTTTGCTCGACGGCGGCGCCACCGTGCCGTTCATCGCCCGTTATCGCAAGGAAGCCACCGGAGGCTTGGATGACGCTCAGCTGCGCACGCTTCAGGAGCGGCTCGCGTACCTGCGTGAGCTCGAAGAGCGCCGCGCAGCGGTCCTGAGCACTATTGAGGACCAGGGCAAGTTGACGCCCGAGCTGCGGGGGAGTCTCGAGGCCGCCGAGACCAAGCAGCGCCTCGAGGATCTGTATCTGCCCTACAAGCCGCGGCGGCGCACCAAGGCGCAGATCGCGCGCGAGGCGGGCCTGGATGTGCTGGCGGCCGCTCTGCTGGCGGATCCGCGGCTCCATCCCGAGGCCGAAGCGGCGCGCTATCTGAAACCCCCGTTCACCACCGAGCAGGGCGAGAACCCCGGGGTTCCCGACGCCAAGGCGGCGCTCGACGGAGCGCGCCAGGTCCTGATGGAGCAGTTCGCCGAGGACGCGGCGCTGGTCGGGGCGCTGCGCGAGCATCTGCGCGAGAATGCGTGGCTGGTCGCGAAGATCGAGCCCGGCAAGGAGGAGGCCGGCGCGAAGTTCCGCGATTACTTCGACTATCGCGAGCGCCTGAAGGCGATTCCCTCGCATCGGGCGCTCGCGCTGTTTCGCGGGCGCAAGGAGGAGATTCTGCGGCTCGCGTTGAAGCTGCCCGAGGAACTGGAGGCGGACGGCGAGCCGGCGCGGTCCGCCGGGGACACCCATTCGTGCGAGCGCAAGATTGCGGCGCACGTCCGGGTCTCGGACCGGGGTCGCCCGGCGGATGCCTGGCTCGCGCACGCGGTGCGCTGGTGCTGGCAGGTGAAGCTCGCCGGGCAGCTCGAGGGCGAGCTGCTCGCCGAGCTGCGCGAGCGGGCCGAGGAGGAAGCCATCGGGGTCTTTGCACGCAATCTGCATGATCTGCTGCTTGCCGCGCCAGCCGGCCCGCGGGCCACGATGGGGCTGGATCCGGGCCTTCGCACCGGCGTGAAGGTGGCTGTGGTGGATCGCACCGGCAAGGTGCTCGAGACCTCGACCATCTATCCGCACGCCCCGCGCAATGAGTGGGATGCGGCGCTCGCGGCGCTTGCCTCGCTCGCGCGCCGGCACGGAGTCGATCTGATCAGCATCGGCAACGGCACGGCTTCGCGCGAGACCGACCGGCTCGCCGCCGAACTGCTCCGGCTGCACCCCGAACTGAAACTCACCCGGATCGTGGTCTCCGAGGCGGGCGCCTCGGTGTACTCGGCCTCCGAGCTCGCCTCACGCGAGCTCCCGGAGCTCGACGTCAGTCTGCGCGGGGCGGTGTCGATCGCCCGGCGCCTGCAGGACCCGCTCGCGGAGCTGGTGAAGATCGATCCGAAATCGATCGGCGTGGGACAGTATCAGCACGACGTCAATCAGAGCAGGCTCGCCCGCTCCCTCGATGCGGTGGTCGAGGATTGCGTCAACGCGGTCGGCGTCGATGTGAACACCGCCTCGCCGGCGCTGCTGGCGCGGATCTCCGGACTGTCGGCGTCCCTCGCGGAAGCCACTGTGCGCTACCGGAACGAGAACGGCGCATTCGTGAGCCGCGAGAGCCTGCGCGCGGTGCCGCGCCTTGGCGCGAAAACCTTCGAGCAGGCCGCCGGGTTCCTGCGCGTCAATGACGGGATCAACCCGCTCGACCGCTCCGCCGTGCACCCGGAAGCCTATCGGCTCGTCGAACGCATCCTCGCCGATCTCGGCCGGCCGCTCGCCGCGGTGATGGGCGATACGAGCGTGCTCAAGCAAATCGATCCGGCCCGCTATACGGACGAGCGCTTCGGCCTGCCGACGGTGCGAGACATCCTGCGCGAGCTGGAGAAGCCCGGGCGCGACCCGCGCCCGCAGTTCAAGACCGCGGTTTTTCACGACGACGTGCACGACCTGAAGGACCTCGCATGCGGAATGCTGCTCGAGGGGGTCGTGACCAACGTCACCAACTTCGGCGCGTTCGTCGACATCGGCGTGCACCAGGACGGTCTGGTGCACATTTCGATGATGTCGCATCGGTTCGTCACCGATCCACGCGAGCTGGTCAAGGCGGGCGATGTGGTCAAAGTCAAGGTGCTCGAGGTCGACCTGCAGCGCCGGCGCATCGCCCTCACGATGAAGCTCGGTGAGCCGCCGCCGCGCGAGCGCAGCGGACCGCCGCAACGCGATTCGGATCGCAACCCGCGCCGTCCGAACCCGCGCCCCGCTCAGCGCGCACCGGGCGCTCGCGCAGCCGAGCCTGCTGGCAACGGTGTGATGGCCGACGCGCTGGCGCGGGCGCTGAAACGCTGAGCGCGATCCGCACGAGCCGAATAGCGTCTCACGTGCTTCGCCCGATCCGGCGCTTACGCGCCCGTCGTCGCGGGGGCCGTGCCCCCGGGGGCGAGGCGACACCGCGCCGCTCGCGGCGAGTGGCTGTATGACCGTCCAGCCTGGCGCGCAGTGCCGCCATCGTGCCGCAGCGCGACGCCGCACGGCCCTGCGCGCCCGGGCGCGGCTTGAACCCCTGCGCCGAACTCGGCGATCATGCTTCGCCGTGAGCGGTCACGACCGCTCGCGTGCAGTGATGACGCGAAGAGCCGCGACGTCGCGCCGTTCGATGCGGTGCGAGCCGTTCGTGCCCCGTACTCTGACCGGACACCGACGTGAACGACCCAGTGAAAACCCGAGGCGCCGAGCACTGCCCGACCCCGAACCCCTCTGCGGCACCGCCGCGCACTGCCGCAACAGGGAGCGCAGTCGCGGTGCGCTCGTGGGAACCGGGCCCCTTCGTCGGGTCGGCCGCATGAGTGCCACGGGCCCGAAGACGCGCGTTCGCGCGCGCCGGGTCACGCCTGCGCCGCGGGATTCGCTCGAGGCGGTGCGCGCCGCCCTGCGACGCTTCGCGTCCGCCCGGGACTGGGATCAATTTCATCTGCCCAAGAACCTCGCGATGGCGCTCAGCGTCGAGGCGGCCGAGCTCCTGGAGCACTTCCAATGGCTGCCGGATGCCGCGTCGGACGCGCTGACGCCCTCCAAACGCGTCCAGGTCGCAGAGGAGATGGCCGACGTGTTGTTGTACCTCGTGCGTCTGGCGGATCGGCTCGACATCGATCTCCTTGCGGCCGCGCGCCGCAAGATCCGCCTGAATTCACGCAAATACCCGGTGGCGAAGGCGCGCGGCAACAGCCGCAAATACACCGAGCTGTGAGGCACGGCTGGCGCGCGGTCAGGCGGGAGCGTAAGGTACGGCCAGACGCTGGAGGGGGCGTGACGGCATGCTTGAGATCGCAACGGTCAATCCGGGTTCACCCGTGAACTCGATGCGCAGTTGTCCCGCCAGACGCCTCGGACGATTCCCTACGTAAGCCGATGACGGTCACCGCGACCGCGTCCCCCGGCATGAACCCATGGCCCGTCGCCGCGGGGCGCGCGGATCATCCTTACCGCTGACAGGATCGGGCACACGATGCGCTGGTCTACCGAACGCAAGACCCAGGTGGCTTTTGCGTGTGCGCTGGCCTGCGTGGTGCTGATCGGCGTGGTCTCCTTCCTCAGTCTGCGCCAGCTGACGAGCGATTCCGGCTGGGTCACCCATACCGTGGCGGTGCTCGCCGGGCTGCGCCGTCTCGATGGCCATATCGCCGCGGCCGAATCCGATGAGCGCGACTTTCTCATCACGGAAAGCCCAGCCGACCTGAATGGCTACCACCGCGACATCCGTGCCGTCGAGCGCGCCTACGGGGACCTGCAGCGTCAGACGGCCGACAACGCGCTCGAGCAGGGGCGGCTCGATCGGCTCGCGCCGCTCCTGGCCGCGCGCATCGCGCAGCTGACCCATCTGATCGCGCTGCGCCGGGCGCAGGGTTTCGTCGGCGCCAAGGCCGAAGAACTCCGCGCGCGCGCCAATCGGGCCACCGCCGATCAGCTCGAGCGCATCATCGTGCGCATGCGCAGCACCGAGCGGGGGCTGCTCGCGCGGCGCAAGGCCGCCGCCGACCACCGCGCGCGGCTCACCGAGGAAACCGTCGCCGGTGGCGGTGCGCTCGCGTTCATCATCACGGCGTTCGCGCTGGCGGCGCTGCGGCGGGACTTCGCGGGGCGGCACCGCGCCGAGGCGGCGCTGCGGGAATTGAACACCGAGCTGGAGGAC
The DNA here is from genome assembly GCA_021816775.1 of Pseudomonadota bacterium. Classification (GTDB taxonomy): domain Bacteria; phylum Pseudomonadota; class Gammaproteobacteria; order Steroidobacterales; family Steroidobacteraceae; genus 13-2-20CM-66-19. The sequence continues at coordinate 130,249 of JAKAXA010000008.1, read as the reverse complement.
CGTGTCGCGCGGCGAACGGAGGAGCTCGCGCGCGTCAACGCCTCGCTGCGCGCCAGCGAACGGCGGTTGCGCGCGTTCGTCAGCACGACGTCCGATGTCGTGTATCAGATGAGCCCCGACTGGAGCGAATTGCGGCCGCAGCAGGGCGGTGACTTCGTGGCGGTGACGCCGGTGGCCACGCGCAACTGGCTCGAGCAGTACGTCCATCCTGAAGACCAGGCACGCGTGCGCGCCGCGGTCGCACAGGCGATCCACACCGGCGGCATGTTCGAGCTCGAGCACCGCGTCTGGCGCGCCGACGGCCGCGTGGGGTGGGCATTCTCGCGCGCCATCCCGCTGAAGGACGACGCCGGGCGGATCGTCGAGTGGTTCGGCGCCGCAAGCGACGTGACGGAGCGCAAGGAAGCGGGCATGAAACTCGAGGCGCAGCTCACCCGCTTGAGCCTGCTCGGTGCGATCACGCGCGCGATGGGCGAGCGCCAGGACGTGCACAGCATATTCCAGGTCGTTATTCGCACGCTGGAGACGCATCTGTCGCTCGATTTCTGCTCGATCTGCCTGTACGACGCGGCGCAGAGCCATCTGACGGTCACGCGCGTCGGTGCGCAGAGCGCGACACTCGCCTTCGAGCTGGCCATGGGCGAGCATGCGCGCATCCCCATCGATCAGAACGGACTCTCGCGCTGTGTGCGCGGGGAGCTGGTCTACGAGCCGGATCTGGCGGCGATTGCCTTCCCGTTCGCCCGCCGGCTCGCCGGCGGCGGCCTCGGCGCGCTCGTCGCCGCGCCGTTGCGCTTCGAGAGCCAGGTGTTCGGCGTGCTGCTGGCGGCGCGCCGCGCGCCCGCGAGCTTCAGCAGCGGCGAGTGCGAATTTCTGCGCCAGCTGAGCGAGCATGTGGCGCTCGCTGCGCATCACGCCCATCTCTACCAGGTGCTGCAGCGCGCGTATGACGATCTGCGCCAGACGCAGCAGGCGGCGCTGCAGCAGGAGCGGCTGCTGGCGCTCGGTACGATGGCGAGCGGCATCGCCCATGACATCAACAACGCGATCTCGCCCATCATGCTCTACACCGACATGCTGCTCGAGGACCGGGAACTGCCGCCGCGGATCCAGAAGCCCGTGCAGGTGATTCAGCGGGCCGTCGAGCAGGTGGCGCACACCGTAGCACGCATGCGCGAGTTCTACCGCCCGCGCGAGCCGCAGCAGCCGCTGGTGCCGGTCGATCTGAATCAGCTCATCGCGCAGGTGATCGACCTGACCCGCGCCCGCTGGAGCGACATGCCGCAGAGTCGCGGCGCTCTGATCGAGCTCGACACCGCGCTCGCGCCGGGGCTGCCGCCGATACCCGGTGTCGCGACCGAGCTGCGTGATGCGCTCACCAACCTGGTGTTCAACGCGGTCGATGCCATGCCGAGGGGCGGACGGCTGTCACTGCGTACGCGGCTGCTCGAGGCGGGCGGCCACGAGCGCGTGGCGCGGGGTTTCGCGCAGCTCGAGGTCGCCGATACCGGTTTCGGCATGGACGCCGAGACGCGCAGCCGTTGTCTCGAGCCCTTCTTCACCACCAAGGGTGAGCGGGGCACGGGCCTGGGTCTGCCGATGGTCTACGGCACGATGCAGCGCCACGGCGGCGAGATCGAGGTGGTGAGCGCACCCGGCGAGGGAACGCGCGTGACGCTGAGCTTCCCGGTGGCGCTCGATGGTGAAGGCAACGTCACCGGGACGCGGCCGATCCCGGTTGTTCCGCCGCGCCGCATTCTGCTGGTGGACGACGATCCCATCGTGATCCAGTCGACGCGCGAGACGCTCGCCGGCGACGGCCACCAGGTAGCGGCTGCCGACGGCGGACAGGCCGGCATCGACGCGTTTCGCGCCGCGGCCGCTGCGGGCGCGCCCTACCATGTGGTCATCACCGATCTGGGCATGCCGCATGTCGACGGCCGTCAGGTCGCCGCCGCAGTGAAGGCCGCGCGCCCGGACACGCTGGTGCTGCTGCTGACGGGCTGGGGGCGGCGTCTGGTAGAGGAGGGCGAGGTGCCGGCGCACGTCGACCGCGTGCTGAGCAAGCCGCCCCGGCTGCGGGACTTGCGCGAAGCGCTCGCCGCGGGCCCCGGACCGCTCGCGGGCTGAGCGCGCGCACAGCCCCTAGAGCGTGAGCGAGGGACGGCCGAACAGGTACCCCTGCAGCAGGTCGACGTCGAGCCGCCGGGCGGTAGAGGCCTCGGCCTCGGTCTCGATGCCCTCGAGCACCACGCGGCTGTCGGTCGCCTGTGCAAACCGCGTCAGCAGCTCGACGAGGCGCTGCTTGCGCTCCTCGCGATCGATGTTGCGTACGATGCTCATGTCGACCTTCATGAACGCCGGCTGCAGTTCGGCCAGCACCGACAGCGAGTTGTAGCCCGAGCCCAGATCGTCGATCGCGATACGGAACCCGGCGTCCGACAGCCACTCGATGGCGGCTCGCCAGTCCGTCTGCTCGAGCACGTTGCTGCGCTCGGTGATCTCGATCACCAGGCGGTTCGCCGACGGCAGCAGGGATGCGAACCGGCGCTGCACCGCGGCGAGGTCGGCCAGCTCGCCAGGATGCGCGTTGATGAACAGTGTCCGTTGCGGCGGCAGTTCGCGCAGCCAGTCTGCGGCTGCGGTGGCGACCCGGTCGGCGAGGCGTCCGAGCATGCCGTGGGCCTCCGCCGCAGCGATCACGCTCACGGGTGAGTTGAGGCTCGGGTGGCGGCTTCGCAGCAGCCCCTCGTAGCCCTCAACGGCGCCGGACGCGGCGTCGACGAGCGGCTGTACCGCCAGCTTCAGCAGGCAGTCGCTGAAGCACAACTCGAGCTCCCGCCGCTGTCGCTCGAGCACCTCCTGATGCGCGCGCCCATAGATCTCCTCCAGGCGGGCGCGCTCGGTGAGCGCCTCTTCGAGCGCGCTGAACAGCGCATCGAGATGAAATGGCTTGGCGACCAGACGCGTCACCTCGCCGCGATTCACGGCAGCCATCACCACCGGCAGATCGAGCGCCCCGGACATGAGCACGCGCACGCAGCGCGGCTGCGCCGCGCGCAGCTGGCGCAGGACTTCCAGGCCGTCGGGGGGCGGCAGGTGGTAATCGACGATGGCGGCGTCGAACGCCTTCCGGCCGATCTGGCGCAGCGCTTCGGCACCGCCGCAGGCTTCCTCGATCTCGCAGCCCTTGCGCTCCATCGCCGCCCGCAGAACCGAGCGCAGATTGGCATCATCTTCGACGACCAGAATGCGCATCGTGCCCTTCCCAGTCCATGACCGGAATATATAGGAGCGCCACAGGGCGGCGTCAAACGGGCGCGGCGAAGCCGTGACCCGGATCGCGATTCGGCCGCGGCTGCGCCGCCGGTCCCCGTGTGCAATGCCCGAGTCAGGGGCTCGCGGACACGAGCATGCCCGATTTGCGGTTGTACAGGGCGGTGAGCAGCACGCCCCGCACCAGATAGGTCCGCTGGTTCGGCTGGACTTTGATCACGTGGGCGATCACATCCATCCCGATCGCCTCGATGCGGATGTTGCTGCCGACGGGCACCGGCGCCGCGGTATTCAGGCCTACACCCGTGACGGACAGATCGCGCAGCACTGCCGAGATCGGCGCTCCGTCGGGGGCGGTGTGCACGGTGACGCGGCAGTTCTTCTCCACGCGCGGCGCGGAACGCCGGCCGAACGGCTCGCGATGGGTGGCGAGATCGTAGGCCACGGGCTCAAGCGGGCTGGCGCAGCGCAGGCAGCGCGTGTCCCGATCGACCCGCTGCGGCACCTCGAGCCCGCAGAACGGGCAGACGCGCCCGGCGGTGCGCGGTGCCCGGCTGCCGCCCTCTGCCGGGCGTATCCGGGTGGACAGAGGCCGCCGCCGGCTGTTGTCGTAGGCCCTGCGCCTGGCCGGATCGCGCAGGATCTGATAGGCCTGATTGATCCGCGCCGCCTTCTCTGGATTGCCGCCGGGGTCCGGATCGTTGCGCAACTGGGCCATGAGGCAACGGTACGCCGCGGTGATCATCTCCGGCGGTGCCTCGGGCTGCACGAACAGAATCCGATACAGATTGCGTCGTTCTTGTGCCATTCGTGAATGAATCGGCCACAGAAGCGGGGACTTTAACACCGCCGCGGCAACTGCGGGAGCGGGCGCCGCGCAGCGGCACGCTCGATCGAAAGTTCATAACTCATTGATTTTCATTGAAATATAGAGTGGGGTGTCGCCGGCGCGCGCCGATCGAATATCCTCTGCAGACGTCACGCCCGCGGCGCGGGCTCGGCGAGCGGCCGTATTCGGCCCGGGCGGATTCCTGGCAAGCCGATGGGGGGCATCATGGGCGCAGGCGCTGCACAACGCTTCCACGACAAGGTGGTGCTGATCACCGGAGCGTCCTCCGGGATCGGCGAGGAGATGGCGGTGCAGCTGGCCCGCGCCGGCGCACGCCTGGTGCTGGCGGCGCGCCGCATCGAGCGGCTCGAGCAGGTGCGCGGGCGGATCGGCGCGATCGGCGGCCCCGAGCCGCTGATCGTGGCCTGCGATGTGACCCGTGACGAAGACCCGCCGCGCGTGGTGGCCGAGACGCTCGCGCGCTGGGGCCGGCTCGACATCGTGATCGCCAACGCCGGGTTCGGCGTGGTCGGATCGTTCGCGAAGCTCTCGGTGGCGGACTATCGGCGCCAGTTCGAGACCAATGTGTTCGGCGTGCTGCGCACCCTGCACGCGGCGCTGGCCGAAGTCGTCAAATCGCACGGGCAGCTGGTGATTCTCGGCAGCGTGGCCGGCTGGACCGCCTCTCCGGGCGCCTCGCCCTACGCCATGAGCAAGTTCGCGGTGCGGGCCCTCGCGAACTCGATCACTCCGGAGTTGGCGCTGTTGGGGGTGCGCGTCACGCTGATCAGCCCTGGGTTCGTCGAGAGCGACATTCGTCGCACCGACAATCACGGGCGGCTGCACGCCGACGCCGCCGAGCCCATTCCGCGCTGGCTGGTGGTGGCGCGCAGCAGCGCAGTGGAGCACATGCTGCGCGCGATCGCGCGCGGCCAGCGCGAAGTCATCATCACCGGCCACGGGAAGCTCTTCGTCATCCTGGAGCGCTTCTTCCCCTGGGTGCTGCGCGCCGCGGCGCGCAGGATGGCCGCCACCCGCGGCGGCTATCGGACCGAGCCGAATTCCGGGTGACGCGCCGGGCCGGCCGGCCGCAGGGCGGGCCGTGTCCGTCAGACGTGCAGCGTCGTCTCGTCGTAGGGCGCGGCAAGGAATGCCGGCTGCGCCTCGGCCCACTGCGAGAGGGCCTGCAGTCGCGGATGGCTCGAGGCGTCGATCGCGCCCGGAAGCTTCTCGTGCGTGAACCGCCAGGCGACCGCGGTCGCGATGGTCGGGGCGGTGAGCGCAAAGGGCGCGGGCCGCGCGGTGAGCTCGATCTCGAGCTCGCGATAGGCCGAGTGCAGCTGTTCGCTCACCCGCCTCAGCCACGGCTCGTGTTGTTTCTCGGCCGGCCGCAGCTCGCGCTCGTAGACGATCTGCACGCTCTTCTCGCACGCGGCGAGCGCGAGTCCCACGCCGCGCAGCGCCACGGCCCGCTCGCTCGCCGGGGCGGGCAGCAGCGAGCGCGGCCGCGCCAGTGCCTCGGCGTAGTCCAGAATCAGCGTCGAGTCCATCAGCACGGTGCCGTCGCGGCACACGAGCGTCGGCGCCTTGACCACCGGATTGATGGCCTTGAACTGCTCGTAGGTGCGGAAGACTGAGACGCAGCGCTGCGTGAACGGCACGCCGAGCGCGTGCAGCGATACGGCGACGCGCCGGACATAGGGAGAATCGAGCATGCCGATCAGTTGCACGGCGGTTCCCAACCCACGGCGGTGCGCCGGTTCAAGGGAGCGGGCGCGTACGGTAACATAGCGCCCGCGGTGCGGCCACGCGCGCGCACGGCGCCGCCCGGGCCCGCGGACCGCGCTTGCCCGATATCCGAGCCATCATGTCATTGGAGGCAACGCCGTGCAGCGGATCACCATTCAGACTCGCGACGGGCAGTGCCCGAGCTATGTGTATCGTCCGTCGGGTCGCGGCCCGTGGCCCGCGGTGCTGGTGTTCATGGATGCGCTCGCCATCCGCCCGGCGATGCTCGAGATCGGCGAGCGCCTGAGCGCGAACGGCTACTTCACGCTGCTGCCGGATCTGTTCTATCGCTCCGGGCCGTACGAGCCGATGGACCCGAAGAAGGTATTCTCGGATCCTGAGCAGCGGCGGATCCTGATGGAGAAATTCCGGGCCCCGGCCACGACGGCGAACATCATGTCCGACACCGCCTCGTTCCTCGATTTCATCGCCGCGCAGCCGGACGTCAAGCCTGGCCCGATCGGCGTCACCGGCTACTGCTGGGGCGGAATGCTCTCGCTTTCCGCGGCGGGCACGTTCCCCGAGCGCATCGCGGCGGCCGCCTCATTCCACGGCGGGGGTCTCGCCACCGATGCGCCCGACAGTCCGCACCGGCTGGCCGCGAAGATCAGGGCACGGGTGTATGTGGCCGGCGCGAGCGAGGATGCCTCGTTTCCCGACGACATGAAGGCGCGCCTCGCGCAGGCGCTCACCGAGGCGGGCGTCGAGCACAAGATCGAGACCTATCCGGCCAGGCACGGCTGGGTGTTCCGCGACACGCCGGTGTACGACGCGGCGGGCGCCGAGCGGCACTGGCAATCGCTGCTCGCGCTCCTCGCCGCGACGCTCGCGTATTAGCTCGCGCCGCGCGCGAGCGCCCTCATCGGATGGGCACGACCCGCAGGCCGGCGATTTCGTGGGAGCGATTGAAGAACACGGCGAGGCCGACCGTCTGATGCTTGAACATGGTGTGCACGATCACCATGGGATTTCCGTGGTAGCTCATCGTGTCGCTGCCCTCGGTCTTCGCGTACACCCCAAATTGCTTCTGCATGAACTTCCAGAGTTTCTTCAGCTTCGCCGGGGAGGCGTGCCGGCGCATCTGTGCATTGAAGTGGGCCTCGGCCTGCTTGAACTGGCCGGCCGCGAGCGCGTGAATGAAGGCGGTGGCCTCGGCACGGTAGTTGACGTGCGTCGAGGCTGGCGAGGCGGCAAGCGCCAGCGGCGCCAAGAGCGCCAGCGCGAAGCCCGCCCAGAGCGCGCTCAATCGTCGAGTGATGCGGATCATGGAGTCTCCCCTGTCGTGCTTGCCGGTCAAACCCGTCGCTCCCGGCGGAATCGCTGATAGGCCGCGAGCACCGCCCGGTCGAGCTGCTCGGGGCGGGCCGTGAGGGCGGCCGCCCCGAGGGCGCGCAGCGCCCGGACGTTGCCGGCCAGGGTCCGATGGTACTCGGCGGCGGCCAGGGCGCGAAAGGGATCGAGCGCATCGCGCGCCGGCGCGGCCGGCAGCGCCGTGATGCGCGGATTCTCCAGGCCGCAGACGAGCGCGAAATGCTTCGGCCGCAGCAGCTTGACCGCCTCGCCGAGCTCCTCGGTCGCGGCATCGAGCAGATCCGTCAGCATGACCACGAGCATGCGCCTCGGGCTCGAGGCGCGGATGCGCGCCGCGGCCAGCGTGGGATTGGCCTGACCTGGGCGCACGCTGCACTCGGCCAGCGCGGCGCGGATGCGGGCCACGGCGGCGGGGCCGCGCGCCGGCGTCAGCAGCGTCACGGGCCGTTCCGCGAACAGCAGCAAACCGACCGCATCGTCGAATTCCGCGGCCCGCTGCGCGAGCCGTGCCGCGACGTTGACGTACAGGCCCAGGCGGTCGACCTCGCCGGCCTCGAGTGCGCTCGCGCGACCCACATCGAGCGCAACGAGGATCTCCAGGCGCCGCTCCTCGGACAGCTCTCGGCTGATGAGGTGGCCGCGCCGGGCGCTTGCTTTCCAGTCGATCGCGCGCAGTGCATCGCCATGGCGATACTCACGCAGCTGCACGATGTCCGCTCCGCCGCCGGCCTGCCGCGTTGCGGAGCGGCCGCCGCGCGCCTCTGCGAACAGGCCGGCCGGTCGGACGCTCAGGTCGGGAATGACCGTCGCGGTGTAGTCGGCCGCCGCCTGCTGCGGCCACCAGGCCAGGCGCAGCGGCCCGCAGAGCCGCAGCCGCGCAGCGGGCCAGCGAAAGCGGCCCAGGCGCCGCGCCGTGGCGCGCAGCTCGAGCGTTATTGCCTGCCCGCGGGGCAGTGAGAGCGTGGCGATGCGGGGCTCGGCGGCGAACGTCTCGGGTGCCGAGAGGGCCGCCTGCACCTTCATCTGCTGCGCTCCCTCCTGTGCAAGCTCGAACCCGACCGGCCGCTCGCCGGCGAGCGGCCAGCGCTGCGGGCCCGTGAGGCGCACGCGCACTTTCCAGCCGCGCACCGCCGCGCGCTCGTAGGCGAGGCCGAGCAGCAGCACAGCGGCGGGCAGGCACCACAGGCGAGCGAGCGCCGTGTCCCATTGTCCGAGAATGCCGAGCACTCCCGTCAGCAGGACCAGCAGCAGGGCATTGCGCTGCAGACTCATCGCGCCTCGCGCGGCTCAGCGCGGTACCGGCACGCGCTCGAGGAGCGACAGCGTCATCGCCCGCGCCTGCACCGCCTCGAGGAGCGCCTCGGGTGTCAGGGTCAGACGATGCGGTATCACCCAGGGCGCGATCCACTTCACATCGTCGGGCGTGACGAATTGCGCGCCGCGCAGACCGGCCGCCACGCGCGCCGCGCGCAGCACCGCCAGGGCGCCGCGGGTGGACAGTCCCAAGCCGATCTGAGCATCCTCGCGGGTCGCCTGCGCGAGCGCCAGCACATACTCGAGAACCTCCTTCGAGACATGCACGCGGTCGGCGCACTCGCGCGCCGCCGCGATCGACTCGGCGCTTACCGTCTGGCTCTCGAGCGCCGCGGGCGCTGCGTCGGCTGCGGCGATGGTGCCGTAGCGCTCGAGCACGTGGACCTCGTCCTGTCCGCCCGGATAGCTCACTTCGATGCGCATCATGAACCGGTCGAGCTGCGACTCCGGCAGGGGAAAGGTGCCTTCGAACTCATGCGGGTTCTGCGTGGCGATCACCAGGAACGCCGGCGGCAGGCGGTAGGTCTGCCGGTCGATCGACACCTGCCGCTCCTGCATGGCCTGCAGCAGCGCCGACTGCGTCTTGGGGCTGGCCCGGTTGATCTCATCGACCAGCAGCACGTCGGTGAACACCGGCCCGGGATGCAGCACGAACTTGCGGCTGGCCTCGTCGAACACGTGCGCGCCGGTGATGTCCGCAGGCATCAGATCCGCCGTGCCTTGCACCCGCGTGAAACGCCCCGCGAGGCTCGAGGCGAGCGCCTTGCCGAGCAGCGTCTTGCCGAGACCGGGTGGTCCCTCGACGAGCACATGGCCGCGCGCGACCACCGCGATCAGCACCGCACGGATCAGTTCCTGAAGACCGATGACCGTGCCGGCAAGCCGGTCCTGGATGTGATGTTCGAGTTCCTCGAGCGCGTTCATGTCATTTGCCTTCTCAACCATGCCAAAAGGGTCTGCAGCCGGGTCAGGTTGACTCGCTCATCGGCGCAGGCGCGCTGATACAGCGCGCGCAGCGCGCGCAGCTGCTGCGGCGTCACGCGCGGCTCGTGAGCGAGCCGCAGCCACGGATCCGGTTGCGCCGCAGTGCGCAGCTCGGCGAGGAAATCCTCGATCAGACGGCGCGCAACCGCCGCCGGGCGCACGACGGCGGCCAGGTAGCGCGCGCTGCCCTCCAGGTCCGTCACTTCCGAGGCAGGCCGCCACGCACGGCTTTGATTGCGCAGCGGCCGTGAGCCGAGCACGAACACCAGCCACATCAGGGCGATCCACGCCAGCGTCGCGTGCAGCCGCGGGTCGGCGTAGAACGCCTGCGCATCGTAGAACGCGGCGAGTCCTTCGTGCGCGTCATCGAACACGACCGTCCCGCCGCGACGTACCGACCAGTCCACGACGTTGGCGAGGAAGCGTGCGTTGTCGGCGAGGAGGATGCCGGCGTTGGAAAAGGGGCTCGCGGCCGCGCACAGAATGATTTGCCCGGCGCCGGATGACTGCAGCCAGAGCGTCGGCTTGCCGCCGTCCGGCCGCCTGGCGAGCGTCAGCGGCAAGGGGGCCCCCGGCAGCGGCCGCTCCAGCCACTGGCGCGCGGGCAGCGACCCGATGGCGCGCAGATCCGACACGTCGGCGAGCAGTGGCTGTGCGCCGGCGCTGACGAAGTTGAGCGGGCGCTCGCGTAGCTCGCGCAGCAGGGGGGCGGCGGGCATGGGCGTGAACTGCAGTCCCGTCAGCCGGCGCAGGTCCTCGATCTCGAGTGTGCGCCCGGTGCCGAGGCTCCAGAGGGGCGTGTCATCGAGCGCGGCGATGATCAGTACCGTATTGCCGCGCCCGATCCAGCGTTTGAGCGCGGTGAGCTCGGCCCGGTGCATCGGCACACGCTGCGGCAGCGTCAGCAGCAGCAGATTGCCGGTCGGATGGCGCAGGAGCGCGGGCAGGCGGGCATAGCGGTAACGCAGGCTGAGGCGAGGGATGTGCTGCGCGCCGAGCCAGCGCCAGATGGCCAGATAGCCGTCGGGCCGAGCGTCGCTCGAGAGCGGCAGCCCCTCGGGTACTTCGGTGCGATGCGGCTTCGGTATGAACAGCAGGTAGAACAGCAGCAGCGCTCCGAGGGCGAGTAGCACCGTCGGCATCCGCTCTCTCATGAGCGGCGCGTCCCGGCGGCCCGCGCAGGCAGGCTCAGCTCGGCATGCAGCGCTCGCGCGCGGTGCAGGGACTCTTCGGGGACAGCGCCTGTTCCGCCAGGGCCGTACAACTCGCGCTCCGCAAGCTCGGCGATGCGTTGAAAATCCGCACGCTGCGCCTCGCTGTCGAAGTGCGCCCGCAGCGCGAGCTCGCGGCAGGTCAAAGCGCGCTGCACCTCCAGGCGGCGGCTCACGGAGAGGGCCGCGACGAGCGCACGCAGCCAGGCGGCCGGATGATGCCCGAGCCCGCCCCAGTCCGCTTCCCCCTCAGGCAGGCCCGCGGACGGAATGATCGGCGCCTCGCCGCTGCCGGCCTGAGCCCGGGCGGTGCGGCGCGATCTGCGGACGGCGCGCAGTTGGAGGAGCGCTGCCGTCACGATCGCCAGGAGCACGGCGGCCGCCAGCGCAAAGACCAAACCGGGCGCGAGGCCCGAGTGTCGGGCGCCGAGTGCGAGCGAGTCCAGCCAGCGGCGAACCCGGTGCAGCAGCAGGCTGAGGCGATGACGTACCCACCTGACGAAGCGGCTCCACGCGTCCGGCGGCGGACGCGGCGGCTTCAGGTCGCGGGCGATGTGGCGCAGCGGGGCGTCCGGCAGCCAGCGCGCCGGCGTGCCGGCATAGCGTTGCGTCAGTTGCGCCAGGCCGCTCAGGTCTGCGGGTGTGATGGCGTGGCGCCAGCCGGCGGGCAGGCGGCTCGTCAGATGCAGCCGTTGCAGCGCCCGGCCGACTCCGGGACATGCCGTGCGCAGCGCGGACAGGCCCACGGATTTCGCGGACTGGGCGGCGCAATGGGCGAGGACGGTTTGTGCGCGCGGCGCCGCTCGGGCGTGGGCGCCGAGCGCGAGCGCCGCAAGCGCCAGTCCCGCGGTCCATCGGGCCGGCATGGCTCAGCCGCCCAATGCCTCCGTGCGGGCGGCGAGATCCGCGCCTTCGCGCCGCAGCTTCAGGTCGTGATAGATCGCGAGCCACACCGCAGTCAGCAGCGGCATCGTCAGCACTCGCGACAAGGCGCCGATCATCGCGATCAGGCGCAGATGTGACAGCAGCGACAGCGCCCCGCCGCTGATGGAGAACCAGCCGGCGAGGACGCCTGCGACGGCGCCCACCGCCAGACCGAGGATCCAGATGACGATGCCGGCGACGAAGCCGATGCTCGTGGTGCGCCACCAGTGACCGCCGACCAGGCGCCAGCTGCGCCCGATCGCCGTCGCACCGCCGCAGTCCGTGTCGAACAGCGCGACCAGCCAGAACTGGATCCGCACGGACACGTAGATCATCACGATCGCGAGCACGAGGACCGCGAGGACGATCACGGTGACCGCGGGCGGGCTGCGGTGAAGCGGTACCAGCGCCATCGAGCAGAAGACGAGCAGCCCGCCCAGGCTCCCTTCGATGAGCACCAGCAGCGCCACGCCGAGCAGCATCGGGAGCAACCGCGCGAGGCTCGCGCTCAACGCCGCGCCGAGCGATGCGCTCGGGCGCCCCCGCACCAGGCTCAACTGCTGCACGATCAGCGCCCCATACACCACCAGCAGCAGCAGCCAGAACACGACATCGGTGAGGAACACGTTCGGCGCCCGATAGGCACTGCCGAGCTGCGTGAAATACTGCATCAGCGAGACGCCCGGGTTGTGCGGCAGGCGGGGCACGAGCAGGAACGACTGATAGGCGTTGCCGACGGCGGCGATCAACGCCAGGAGCCAGCAGCTGCGGAACGACTCCCGGAACAGGCGCAGCCAGTCGTCGAGAACTCCCCCGATGCTCTGCGGTGCGCCAGGTGCCACGTAGGACATGATCGCTCCCAAATTGCGCTCAGGTGCGGGGCGGCGGCCCGGTCGGCTTCTTGCCGCCGCCCGGCAGAATAGCTAAGCTGGATCTTGACCGGCAACTATTTTCGCAGCGGATGGCCGAGGAAGAACTCAACGTCAGGGGTCTGACGGGCGTCGACCTGACGCTCCGGATCGCCGGTCCCGGCACGCGCAGCTATGCGTTTCTCATCGACTGGCAGATCCGCCTGCTCGGCGCCCTCGCCTGGCTGCTCGTCGCGCTGTTGCTGCGGCGGCTGCCGCCGCTGTCCCGAGCGCCGATCGCGCATGATGTGATGCTCGCCGGGTGGATCCTCGCGCTGCTCACGTACTTCCTCTATCACCCGGTCATCGAGGTGGCGATGCGTGGGCGCACGCCGGGCAAGATCAAGGCAGGCGCTCGCATCGTGACGCTCGAGGGCGCAACGCCCGGAGTGGGCGCGCTGTTGATGCGCAATCTGTTCCGTCTGATCGATTGCCTGCCGCTGCTGTATCTGGTCGGACTCGCCAGCTGCATGGTGACGGCCCGGCGCGTGCGCCTGGGTGATCTTGCCGCCGGCACCCTGTTGGTGATCGACGAGAGCGCAGCCGGCGAATCGCTGGTGCGCCTCGGAGAGCAGATGCAGCACACGGGCCTGTCGGCCGAGGCGCTGCAGCTGATCCACGACCTGCTCGATCGCTGGGAGCTGCTGGCCGGCGCGCAGCGGATCCGTCTCGCGCGCGAGCTGCTCGCCAAGCTCGACCCGCAGGCCGGCGCGGGGCGCGCCGGCCCCGACGGTACGGCTCTGCGCGAGCGGCTGGAGGCCTTGCTTGTCCGCCAACACCGATCCTGACGCCGCTATCTGGATCCGGCGCCACGCGCCGCAGTGGCGGACGCTCGCGGCCGAGAGCGCCGCGGCGTCGCGGCGTTCGCGCGCGACAGTGGACGAGGCTCTGCATACGCTGAGTGCCTACCGCGCCTTGAGCCGGCATCTGGCAAGCGCGCGCGAGATCCTTCCGGGAAGCGTCCTCGCCACCACACTGGCGCAGACGAGCGCCGCACTGCATGCGGCCGTCAACCGCTCTCCAAGGTTGACCCGGGCGCGCTGGATCGGCCTCGTTCGCGACGACATCCCGGCGGCAGCCGCGTCCGTGCGCGCCCTTGCGCTGTGGATCGCGGTGCTGCTGGTGGCGAGCGCCTGCGCAGGCTGGTGGTTGATCAACACTTATCCGGAACTGGTCAGCCTGATCGCCAGCCCCGCGATGATCGACGGCGTCGAGCACGGGCACCTGTGGACCTATCAGGTGCTCAATCTGGCGCCGCCGGCGCTGCTCTCGGCACGGATCTTCTCCAACAACGTGGTGGTGACGCTCGGGGCGTTCTGCTTCGGCATACTGTTCGGGCTCGGCGCGTTCTACATGATCGCGATCAACGGGCTGATGCTGGGCGGACTGCTCGCCTTCACCCATCAACACGGCCTCGGCCTCGGGCTGTTGAAATTCACCCTGGCGCACGGCCCGGTGGAGCTGTCGGTGATGTGCCTGGCGGCGGCGGCGGGCACGGCGCTCGGGGACGCGGTGATCCGCCCCGGGGAGGGCGGCCGTGCCGAGTCGTTGCGCCGGCGGGCCGCCGAGCTCGGTCCGCTGCTCGTGGCCTGCGCGCTGCTGCTGCTGGGCTCGGGGCTGATCGAGGGATTCATCTCGCCGCACCCGGGGATCTCGATTCCGGTGCGCCTTGCCGTCGGGCTGAGCTATTGGACGCTGATGATGCTGTGGCTCTCGGGGCGGCTCATTCCCCGCGCCCGGCCTCGCGGCGAGAGCCAGTGCGCCGATCCGAGCGGCGCCACTCTTTGACTCGCCCGTCCGCACCGCCCCTGCGACCTGCCGCGCGCGCTGCGCGGCCCGACATTGAGCGGCCGTCCTGCCGCGACTATGCTCGCGCCCAAGGCTTGGGGAAATCGACAACCAGGCCGCAGCGGGAGGATCACGCATGAAACGGCTCAGCTCGGTCCTGGCCGGCGCCGCGCTGCTCGGCGCGGGCCCTGCATTCGCCGGTGCGTTCGGCAGTCTCATGCACGCCGAGCTCGCGCTGAAACACGCGACCTCGTGGCACCTGACGGAGCAGATGCCCGGCGGCAAGACCCTCGTCATGGACTATTCCGCGCCGAATCGCTGGCGGATCGAGCCCGCGCCGAATATCACCGAGGTCATCATCGGCACCGATGTCTACATGGTGACCGCCGGGCGTGTCATGAAGCTGCCGCCCACATACGCGGCGATGATCGCGCGCACGGTCCACATTCACCTGTTCGTCGGCGCCGAGCGCGCCGCGGTGCGCCGCTCGGTGCGCGCTCTCGCAACGCAGACCCTCGACGGCCAGCCGGTGCGCGTCTTTCGGTACGTGCTCAATGGAACAACCGAGACGTGGTACGTCAACGGCAAGGACCTTCCCGTGCGCGCGGTGATTCACGACAGCAAGGGCACCCGTGTGGTGCAGTATTCGCGCTTCGACGTGCCGGTGACCATCCGGCCGCCGGGAGCCTGAGCAGCGCAGCGCCGGCTCAGACCAGCACGCGCTCGATGCCGCCGCTGTTGGCGCGCGCCACGTAGTCGGCCATCCAGTTCTCGCCGAGGATGTGCCGGGCGATCTCGACGACGATGTAATCGGCGTCGAGATCCGCATCCTCGTTGTAGCGCTTCAGGCCCTGCAGACACGAAGGGCAGGAGGTGAGGATCTTCACGCGCCCGGCACCGGCGGCGCGCAGCTTCTCGGCGCCGAGGCGCACTTCCTCTTCCTTGCGGAAGCGGACCTGCGTCGACACGTCGGGGCGCGTGAGGGCGAGCGTGCCGGACTCCCCGCAGCAGCGGTCGTTCCTCTCGATGCGGCCGTTGCGCGCATCGTTCATCAGTGCGTTGACCACCTGCAGCGGATCATGGCGCTTCATCGGAGAGTGGCACGGGTCGTGATACATGTAGCGCGTGCCGGTCACCCCCTCGAGCCGCACGCCTTTCTCCATCAGGTATTCGTGAATGTCGATGATGCGCGAGCCGGGGAAGATCTCCTCGAACTTGTAGCCTTGCAGCTGATCGTAGCACGTGCCGCAGCTGACCACCACGGTGCGGATGTCGAGGTAGTTGAGCGTGTTCGCCACGCGGTGAAACAGCACCCGGTTGTCTGTGGTGATCTTCTCGGCCCGGTCGAACTGGCCGGCACCCCGCTGCGGATAGCCGCAGCACAGGTAACCGGGAGGCAGCACGGTCTGCACGCCCACGTGCCAGAGCATCGCCTGGGTGGCGAGCCCCACCTGCGAGAACAGCCGCTCCGAGCCGCAGCCGGGGAAATAGAACACGGCCTCGGTGTCCGTGCTCGTCGTCGCCGGATCGCGGATCACCGGCACGTAGGCGGCGTTCTCGATATCAAGCAGCGCCCGCGCGGTCTTCTTCGGCAGCCCGCCCGGCATCTTCTTGTTGACGAAATGCACCACCTGCTCGCGCATTGCGGGCCGGCCGGTGCTCGCCGGCGGGCGCTCGGTCTGCGCGCGCGCGAGCCCCTTCAGCAGCCGGTTGCCGGCGCGCTGCGCCTTGTAGCCCCACTCAATCATCACCTTGCGGGTCAGGCGGATGGTCTCCGGCGAGGTGGCATTGAGGAAGAACATCGAGGCGGCCGTGCCCGGGTTGAAGCGCCGCTTGCCCATGCGCCGCAGCAGGTCGCGCATGGCCATGGAGACATCGCCGAAGTCGATGTCGACCGGACAGGGCGTGAGGCACTTGTGGCACACCGTGCAATGGTCGCCGACGTCGGCAAACTCGTCCCAGTGCCGGATGCTGACGCCGCGGCGCGTCTGCTCCTCGTAGAGGAACGCCTCGATCAGCAGCGAGGTGGCGAGGATCTTGTTGCGTGGGCTGTAGAGCAGATTGGCGCGCGGCACGTGCGTGGCGCACACCGGTTTGCACTTGCCGCAGCGCAGGCAGTCCTTGACCGAATCGGCGATCGTGCCGATCGCCGACTGCTGCATGATCAGCGATTCGTGCCCGAGCAGGTTGAAGCTCGGGGTGTACGCGTTCGACAGGTCCGCGCCCGGCATCAGCTTGCCGCGATTGAAGTGTCCCTGCGGATCGATGCGCTGCTTGTAGGCGCGAAACTCCCGGGTCTCCTCCTCGCGCAGAAACTCCAGCTTGGTGATGCCGATGCCGTGCTCCCCGGATATCACGCCGTCGAGCCGGCGCGCGATGGCCATGATGCGCGCCACCGCCGCGGTGGCCGAGTGCAGCATCGCGTAATCGTCGGAATTCACCGGAATGTTGGTGTGCACGTTGCCGTCACCGGCATGCATGTGCAGCGCGACGAACAGGCGGCCGCGCAGCACCTGCTTGTGGACCTGCTCGCAGGCGGCCAGAACCGGTGCGAACACACCGCCGCCGAAGATCTGCCGCAGCGGCGCGCGCAACTCGCGTTTCCAGGAGATGCGGATCGTGCGGTCCTGCAGCAGCTCGAAGATGCGTGTCTGCGGAGCCTGTGCGGCGCGCGCGCGCAGCTCATCGGGCGGCACCTCGGTGCCGAGGCGCACGAGCTCATCGACCCCTTCGCCGAGCGCGACGTCCATGTTCGCTGCGAGCCAGCGCCAGCGCGCGCTCGATTTCTCGAGCAGCTGGCGCGCCTGCTCGATCCGCTCGCCGATCACCTCCTCGTAGGGCACGTTCGTCAGCTCGGGATCATCGGCGCGCGCCAGCGGCAGCGGCGAGGCGAGCAGCCGTTGCAGCTCCTGCGCCAGCTTCAGCTTGTTGGCGATCGAAAACTCGATGTTGATGCGCTCGATCTCGTCCGTGTACTCGCCCATGCGCTCGAGCGGCAGCACCACGTCCTCGTTGATCTTGAAGGCGTTGGTGTGCCGGGCGATGGCCGCAGTGCGGGCGCGGTCCAGCCAGAATTTGCGCCGGGCGTCCTCGCTGACGGCGATGAAACCTTCGCCGCTGCGCGCGTTGGCGAGGCGCACGACCGCCGAGGCGGCCGCGGCGACCTCGGCCTCGTCATCGCCGACGATGTCCCCGAACAGCGCCATCTTCGGCAGCGAGCCGCGCCTGGACTTGGTGGTGTAGCCGACCGCGCGCAGGTAGCGCTCATCGAGGTGCTCCAGTCCCGCGAGCCGCACGCCGCGGGGGATCCGGCTCTCCAGGTACTGCTTGATCTCCACGATGGCCGGCACGGCCTCGCGCGGCTGGCCGAAGAACTCCAGGCACACGGTGCGCGTGAAGGCCGGGCTGCGGTGCAGCACCCAGCGTGCGCAGGTGATGATGCCGTCGCAGCCTTCCTTCTGCACACCGGGCAGGCCGCCGAGAAACTTGTCGGTGACGTCCTTGCCGAGGCCGACCTTGCGGAACCTGCGCCCGGGGATGGCGAGGCGCTCGCGCCGCAGCTCGGGGGCCTCCTCGGGCCGATGGCGGCCATCCTTCCAGATCAGATCGAACTCGGCGGTCTCGACATCGTGGATCTTGCCGCGGTTGTGCGCGAGGCGGCTGACCTCGATCCAGTTGCCATCGCAGTCCACCATGCGCCACCAGGCGAGATTGTCCACGGCCGTGCCCCACAGCACCGCCTTCTTGCCGCCGGCGTTCATGGCGATGTTGCCGCCGATGCACGACGCATCGGCCGAGGTCGGATCGACCGCGAACACGAGGCCGCCCTGCGCGGCGGCATTCGCCACGCGGCGCGTCACCACGCCGGCCTCGGTGAGAATCGTCGCAATCGGCGCCTCGAGCCCGGGCAGTGTCAGGGCCTCGATGGGCCCGAGCCGCTCGAGTTTCTCGGTGTTGATGACCGCCGAGAGCGGCGTCAGCGGCACCGCGCCGCCGGTGTATCCGGTGCCGCCGCCGCGCGGAATGAGGGTGAGCCCGAGCTCGATGCACTCGCGCACCAGCGCGGGAATCTCGCCCTCGGAGTCGGGCATGAGCACGACGAACGGATACTCGACGCGCCAGTCGGTCGCATCCGTGACATGCGACACGCGCGCATAGGCGTCGAAGCGGATGTTGTCCGCGCGGGTGTGGCGGCGCAGCGCGCGCAGCGTGCGGCGCCTGAGCGCCGTCCACTCGTCGAAATCGCTCTCGAAGCTGCCCACCGCACCGCGCGCGGCCGCGAGCAGCTCCCCGACGAGCTCATAGCGCTCGCCATCTGCGCTGTCGCGCCGGTGGTCGATCGCGTTCAGCCGGTGATGCAGCGCCTGGGCCAGCAGGCGCCGGCGCCGGGTGTTCTCGAGCAGATCGTCCTGCAGATACGGATTGCGCCGCACGACCCAGATGTCCCCGAGCACCTCGTAGAGCATGCGCGCCGAACGGCCGGTGCGCCGCTCCGCGCGCAGCTCCTCGATGATGGTCCAGTATCTCTCCCCGAGCAGCCGCGCCACGATCTCGCGATCCGAGAACGAGGTGTAGTTGTAGGGGATCTCGCGCAGCCGAGCCGGCGCGTCGGCGCGCGCCTCGCCGGCGCCCGACGGCACGGTGCTCGTTTCAGCGTTCATGCCCCATCCTGCGGTGCTTCGATGCCTCAAGGCAAGGCGGTGCTGCCCATCAGATAGCGGTCGCACTCGCGCGCCGCCGCGCGGCCCTCGTTGATGGCCCAGACCACCAGGCTCTGCCCGCGCCGGCAGTCGCCGGCGGCGAAGATGCCCGGGACGTTGGTCGCGAACGCGCCGTGCGCGGCGTCGACATTGGTACGCGGGTCGGTCGCGATGCCGAGTTCCGCGAGCAGCGGCTGTTCGGGGCCCGTGAACCCGAGCGCGAGCAGCACCAGATCGGCGGGGATCTCCGCCTCGCTCCCGGCCACCTCGGCCGGCGCCAGGCGGCCGTCGGCCTGACGCTGCCAGGCGATGCGCACCGTGGTGAGCGAGTGCACACCCCGCTCGGCATCGCCGTTCACGCGCTTGACGGTCGTGACGTAGGCGCGCGGATCGGCGCCGAACACCGCGGCGGCCTCCTCCTGGCCGTAATCGAGCCGATAGACCTTGGGCCACTCGGGCCAGGGGTTGTCGGGGGCGCGATCCACCGGCGGCTGCGGCAGAATCTCGAGCTGCGTGAGGCTCTTGCAGCCCTGGCGCATCGCGGTGGCGACGCAGTCGGTGCCCGTGTCGCCGCCGCCGATGACCACGACGTGCCTGCCCGCGGCGTGCACGGGGCTGCGCTCGGGACCGCCATCGAGCAGCGCCTTGGTGCTCGCCGTGAGGTACTCCATCGCAAAGTGCACACCCTTCAGCTTGCGGTTCGGAACGGCCAGATCGCGGGGCTGCGTCGCGCCCGTGCACAGCACGATGGCGTCGAAATCCTTGCGCAGAAGCTGCGCCTCGACGTTCTCGCCGACGTGGGCGTTGCACACGAACTTGACGCCTTCCCGCTCCATCAGCCCGATGCGCCGCAGCACGACATCCTTCTTGTCGAGCTTCATGTTCGGAATGCCGTACATCAGCAGGCCGCCCGGCCGGTTCTCGCGCTCGAGCACCGTGACGCTGTGCCCCGCGGCATTGAGCTGCGCCGCCGCCGAGAGTCCCGCCGGTCCCGAGCCGATGACCACCACGCGCTTGCCGGTGCGGCTCGCCGGAGGCTCCGGCGCGATCCAGCCCTGGTCCCAGCCCTCATCGGCGAGCGCGGCCTCGATGGTCTTGATGGCGACCGGCGGGTCGCTGATGCCGAGCACGCACGAGCCCTCGCAGGGCGCCGGGCAGACCCGGCCGGTGAACTCCGGGAAGTTGTTGGTCTTGAGCAGCCGCGCGAGCGCCTCGCGCCACAGGCCGCGGTAGACGAGGTCGTTCCACTCGGGAATCAGGTTGTGCAGCGGGCACCCCGATGCCATGCCCGAGACGAGCGTGCCGGTGTGGCAGAAGGGTACGCCGCAGTCCATGCAGCGGGCGGCCTGATTGCGCAGCCGCTTCTCGTCCATGTGGTGATGGAACTCGCTCCAGTCCCGCACGCGCTCGAGCGGCGCGCGGTCCACCGGGAGCTCCCGCAGATATTCGATGAATCCAGTCGGCTTGCCCATCGGTTACTCGGTATGGCTGTCAGTTTCCGCCGACGCGTGCCAGGTCGCGCGCGTTGTCCTCGAAGGCCACCATGACGGCCGCCTCGCCGGTGAGCCCCTGGCTGTGCGCGCGCTGCAGCGAGGCGATGGCGCGCTTGAAGTCCTTCGGCACCACGGCGACGAATCGCGCCACGAGCCGGCTCCAGTTCTCCAGCACATCGCGCGCCCGGGCGCTGCCGGTGTACTCGCGATGCCGCTCGATCATGGCGCGCACGCGCGCGATCTGCTCCGGGTCCTCGAGCGCCTCGAGGCCGACCATCTGCCGGTTCACGTGCGCGGGAAACTCACCCGTCTCATCGAGCACGTAGGCGATGCCGCCGGACATGCCCGCGCCGAAGTTGCGCCCGGTCGGCCCCAGCACCACCACGTTGCCGCCGGTCATGTACTCGCAGCCGTGGTCACCGACCGCCTCGACGACCGCATCCGCGCCGCTGTTGCGCACCGCGAAGCGCTCGCCGGCCATGCCGCAGATGTAGGCCTCGCCGGCGGTCGCGCCGTAGAGGCCCACGTTGCCGATGATGATGTTCGCCTCCGGCGCGAACGGCGAGCCGGCCGGCGGAAAGACGATGATCCGCCCACCCGAGAGGCCCTTGCCGACGTGATCGTTGGCATCGCCCTCGAGCACGAAGGTCATGCCCGGCGGCATGAACGCCGCGAAGCTCTGCCCGGCCGTCCCCTTGAAGTGAATCCGGATGGTGTCGGGGGCGAGCCCCGCGGGGCCGTGCCGCCGCGTCACCTCGCTGCCGGTGATGGTGCCGACCACGCGATGCACGTTGCGGATCGGCAGCTCGGCGCGCACCTTCTCGCCGCGCTCGATCGCCGGCCGGCACAGCGGCAGGAGCGTCGTCACGTCGAGGGACTTCTCCAGGCCGTGATCCTGGGCGATCTGGCGGAAGCGTCCGACCTCCTCGCCGACGTCCGGCTGATAGAGGATGTTGCTGAAGTCGAAGCCCTTGGCCTTCCAGTGCTCGATGGCCTTCTTCGGCCGCAGCCGGTCGACCCGTCCGATCATCTCATTCACCGTGCGGAACCCGAGCTCGGCCATGATCTCGCGCATGTCCTCGGCGATGAAGCGCATGAAGTTCACGACGTGCTCGGGCTTGCCGGCGAACTTCTCCCGCAGCCGCGGATCCTGTGTGGCGATGCCGGCCGGACAGGTGTTCAGGTGGCACACGCGCATCATGATGCAGCCGAGCGCCACCAGCGGCGCGGTGGCGAAGCCGAACTCCTCGGCGCCGAGGAGCGCGGCGATCACCACGTCCCGGCCGGTCTTCAGCTGGCCATCCGCCTCGATGGTGATGCGGCTGCGCAGGTTGTTCAGCACCAGCGTCTGGTGCGTCTCGGCGACGCCGAGCTCCCAGGGCAGGCCCGCATGCGTGATCGAGGTCTGCGGCGAGGCGCCGGTGCCGCCGTCGTGGCCGCTGATCAGCACCACGTCGGCATGCGCCTTGGCGACACCCGCGGCAATCGTGCCGACACCCACTTCGGAGACCAGCTTGACGCTGATACGCGCGTCCCGATTGGCGTTCTTCAGGTCATGGATCAGCTCGGCCAGGTCCTCGATCGAGTAGATGTCGTGATGCGGCGGCGGGGAGATCAGGCCCACCCCGGCGGTGGTATGACGCGTCTTGGCGATCCAGGGATAGACCTTGGTGCCGGGCAGCTGGCCGCCTTCGCCGGGCTTGGCGCCCTGGGCCATCTTGATCTGCAGCTCCCGGGCGTTGACCAGGTACTGGCTGGTCACGCCGAAGCGTCCCGAGGCCACCTGCTTGATGGCGCTCGCCTTCGAGTCGCCGTTCGGGAGCGGCTCGTAGCGCGCCGGGTCTTCGCCGCCTTCGCCGGTGTTGCTCTTGCCGCCGATGCGGTTCATGGCGATCGCCAGCGTCTCGTGCGCCTCCTGGCTGATCGAGCCGTACGACATCGCGCCGCTCTTGAAGCGCTTGAGGATGCTCTCCACCGGCTCGACCTGCTCGATCGGCACCGGCTCGAACGGCACGAACTCGAGCAGCCCGCGCAAGGTGGCCAGCTGCTTCGACTGATCGTCGATCAGCTGCGCATAGGATTTGTACGTCGCGTAGCTGCCGGTGCGCACCGCCTTCTGCAGGCGGTGGATGGACTCGGGGTTGAACAGGTGGTGCTCGCCGTCGGCGCGCCACTGGTACTGGCCGCCGGCATCGAGCGTGTGCTCGCTGTTGTAGGGCGCGAAGGCCGCGCGATGGCGCTTGAGCACCTCCTGGGCGACCGTCTCCATGCCGATGCCCCCGATGCGCGAGGCGGTCCCGGTGAAGTACTGGTCGATGACGTCCTGGCGCAGCCCGACGGCCTCGAACACCTGTGCGCCGTGGTAGCTCTGGATCGCGGAGATGCCCATCTTGGACATGACTTTGACCACGCCCTTGGTGGCCGCCTTGACGAAGTTCTTGCACGCGAGCGTGGTGTCGACGTGGGTGATCTCGCCCTCGCGGATCATGTGCTCGAGGGTCTCGAACGCGAGGTACGGGTTGATCGCCGAGCAGCCGTAGCCGATGAGCAGCGCGAAGTGATGCACCTCGCGCGCCTCGCCGGTCTCGAGCACGATGCTCACGCGGGTGCGCAGCCCCTCGCGGATCAGGTAGTGGTGCAGGCCGCTGACGGCGAGCAGCGCCGGCACCGCGGCGAAGTCCCGCGACACGCCCCGGTCGCTGAGCACCAGGATATTGACCTCCTCGTCCTCGACCATGCGCCGCGCCGCCAGGCACAGCTCCTCCATCGACTTGATGAGGCCCTTTTCCCCGCGCGTGGCGCGGAACAGGATCGACAGCGCGCCCACCTTCAGTCCCGGCAGCGACATGCGCCGCACCTGCGCGAACTCCTCGTTGGTGAGGATCGGGCCGGTGAGCTCGAGCCGGCGGCAGTCGGCCGGCTGAGGCCTGAGCAGGTTCCCCTCCGAGCCGAGCCACACCTCGGAGGCTGTGATCAGCTCCTCGCGGATGCAGTCGATCGGCGGATTGGTGACCTGCGCGAACAGCTGCTTGAAGTAGTCATAAAGCAGGCGCGCTCGCTGCGACAGCGCCGCGAGCGGCGTGTCGTTGCCCATGGATCCGACCGCCTCGACGCCGTTTCGGGCCATCGGGGCGAGCAGCATGCGCTGATCCTCGAACGTGTAGCCGAAGGCGATCTGCCGCTGCAGCAGCATCTCGGGATCGGCGGGGGGCACTTCCGAGACCGGCGGCAGGTCCTTCAGGTACACCAGGTGCTGCTCGAGCCACTGCCGGTACGGGTGGCGCGCCGCGATCGTGCGCTTGATCTCCTCATCGCCGATGATCCGGCCC
Organism: Pseudomonadota bacterium; assembly: GCA_021816775.1. Classification (GTDB taxonomy): domain Bacteria; phylum Pseudomonadota; class Gammaproteobacteria; order Steroidobacterales; family Steroidobacteraceae; genus 13-2-20CM-66-19. The sequence goes on along the minus strand of JAKAXA010000008.1, from coordinate 106,394 downwards.
TGCTCGGTGTCGACCAGGAACATCCGGCCCGGCTGCAGCCGTCCTTTCTGCACCACCTCCTCGGGCGGCACCTCGAGCACGCCGGCCTCGGAGGCCATGATGACCAGGTCATCACGCGTGACGTAGTAGCGCGAGGGTCGCAGGCCGTTGCGGTCGAGGACCGCGCCGATCTGCTTGCCGTCGGTGAAGGCGATCGAGGCCGGACCGTCCCACGGCTCCATCAGGCTCGAGTGGTACTGGTAGAACGCGCGGCGGTCCTCGTCCATGGTCTCGTGGTTCGACCAGGGCTCGGGGATCAGCATCATCATGGCGTGCGCCAGGGGGCGGCCCGAGAGCACGAGCAGCTCGAGGGTGTTGTCGAGCATGGCCGAGTCGCTGCCGTTGGGGTTGACCACCGGCAGGATCTTCGGGGTGTCCTCCCCGAACAGGTCCGAGTCGAACAGCGCCTCGCGCGCCTGCATCCAGTTGAAGTTGCCGCGCAGGGTGTTGATCTCGCCGTTGTGCGCCAGGTAGCGGTACGGGTGCGCGCGGTCCCAGCTCGGGAACGTATTGGTGCTGAAGCGCGAGTGCACGAGTGCGAGGGCCGTCTCGACCGCCGGGTCGGTGAGATCAGGGTAGTACCGTGCGAGCTGCTCGGTGAGCAGCATGCCCTTGTAGACGATGGTCTTGTGCGAGAGGCTGCAGAGGTACCAGTGCTCGGCGCCGTCGATGGTCGAGGCGCGGATCTCGCTGTAGGCGCGCTTGCGGATGATGAACAGCTTGCGCTCGAACTCGGCCGCATCGCGCACCTGCGGGCCGCGGCCGATGAACACCTGGCGGATGAACGGCTCGCCGGACTTGGCGGTCTCGCCCAGCATGGCGTTGTTCGTCGGCACGGTGCGCCAGCCGAGCATGATCTGACCCTCGGACTGCACGATGTGCTCGAAGAACTCGACGATCCGCCGCCGCAGGGTGGGGTTGCGCGGCAGGAAGATCAGGCCGCTGCCGTACTCGCCGGGGGCGGGCAGGCTCAGATGGTTGCGCCGCGTGATCTCGCGCAGGAAGGCATGGGGCATCTGGATGAGCACCCCGGCGCCATCGCCCGTGTTGGTCTCGCAGCCGCACGCGCCGCGGTGCTCGAGGTTGCGCAGCAGCTGAATGCCCTGCTCGAGGATGCGGTGGGATTTGCGCCCCTTGATGTCGACGACGAAGCCGACGCCGCAGGCGTCGTGCTCGTACCACGGATCGTAAAGCCCCTGCTTGCCGGGGGTACCCTGGGGGCGGCGCGTCGGCCCGGGGGCGACCCGGGGCGCTCGCGCCACAGCGCTGCGGCGCTGATGTCGCATGATCGGCCTCATTGGTTGGTGGATCCGGCCAAAGCCGCCCGAAACGGCCTCTCGCCGGAGTGTCCCATCGCCCGCCCCGACGGCAGGACGGTCCGCGCGGCGGGCCGGGCCCGCCGCGCCGGCCGCCCGCCGGCATGGCGAGCTGCTGGGCAACGCTTGCGGTTGCGCGCGCTCCCTGGCACCGGTGGCAGCCGCCGGTGGCTCCCGCATGACTCAAGTTGAATGAGGCGGATCGCGCCGCGCCCTGTCGCTCTCACTCGATGGGAGCCGGGCGGCGGAAGCGGTCAATGCCGCCGATATGACCCCGATCATATCCGTCTGCGCCGACGGGTCAATGCCGGCGGGGCGGTTTTCGGGGGATTCAGAAAAATTTAATCGGTGCGGCGCTAGGCACCCGCCGGGGACGGCCCGGGCCGCGCCGCACCGGCCCGCTCCAGGAGCAGCCGCTGCGTCGGGTAGGCGAACTCGATCCCCCGCCGGGCGAACTCGCGGTGCAGCTTCAGGTGAATCTCCTGCTGGATGTCCATGTGGCGGGCATAGTCCGCGATGAGGACGTAGTACACCGTCTCGAAATCGAGCGAGACGGCGCCGTGCGCGCTGAAGTGGCTGCGGTCGAAGCGGGTGTCCGGGATCGCCTCGATGATGCCCCGCACGATGGCGGGGATCTGCTCGATCTGCTCCACCGGCGTCTCGTAGGTCACCCCGACGGTGAACAGCACCCGCCGCTCGGTCATGCGCCCGTAGTTGCGCAGGCGGGTCTTCAGCAGATCGGCATTCGCCAGGATGATCTGCTCGCCGCTGATGCTGCGCAGGCGAGTGCTCTTGATGCCGATGTGCTCGACCGTGCCGGAGAAGGCATCCACCGCGACGAAGTCGCCGACGAAGAACGGTTGATCGAATGTGATCGAGAGCGAGGCGAACAGATCCCCGAGAATGCTCTGCAGCGCCAGTGCCACCGCGATGCCGCCGACGCCGAGGCCCGCTACCAGGGTCGTGATGTTCACGCCCAGGTTCTCGAGCGCCATCAGCACGATCAGCACCCACACGAGCGCCTTGGCGATGAAGCCGATCACCGCAAAGGAGCTCGCCGCGACGCGATCCCCGGCATGACGGATCTGGCGGTTGTGCTCGAGCCACCAGCTCACCGCCACGCTCGCCCATACCCCGACCTGCCAGAACGACACCAGGGTGAGCGCCGAGTCGATGAGCTCGCGCCCGCGCGGCGGCAGATGCAGGAACTGCAGGCCGACAAACACCGCCGCGGCCGCGAGGAACACCGCCTTGGTGCGCCGCGCCAGATCGAGCGGCAGCTCCATCAGCTCGGGGCGGCCCGCCTCCCGGGCGCGCCGGTAGTAGTGGCCCGCGATGCGCCGCGCGAGCAGCGCCGCGCCGAGCAGCACGATCGCCGCGCCGGTGCCCTGCAGCAGATCGAGCGGCGCGCTGCGCAGAATGGGCAGCAGAATGAGCAGATGCAGATGTTTCACGGCGCAAGATTATCGCAATCCGCAAACCCCCGCGCGCGGCGCGTTGTGCACCGCGCGCCGTCCGGCTACCCTTGTGCGCATCGGGCGCGCGTTGCGCCGTGCGAAGTTGGGTCACGCCATTGCCAGTCCGCCCCCGCCTGAACGCCGCACCGCGCGCGCCCGCAGCCGGCGCCCGCCGTGCCGCGATCGAATTGCACACGCTGCAGGATCTGCGCACGGTGGTCGGCTCGGCCCGGCGGCACGACGCGCGCGTCAGGCGCGCCACCGGCATCTCCGGCTCGCAGCTGTGGGCGCTCGATGAAGTCGCGCACGCCGCCGGCATCACCGTCAATGCGCTTGCCCGCCGCCTTGCACTGCACCAGACGACCGCGAGCAACCTCATCAACGCGCTGGCCGAGCGGCACCTGATCCGCCGCTCGCGCGACCACCGCGATCAGCGCGTGGTGCATCTGCACGTCACGCCCGAAGGGGCGCGGCTGCTGGCGCACTCGCCGCAGCCGTGCAGCGGCCTGCTGGTCGATGCGCTGCGCCGGATCGGCGCGCGCGACCTCAACAAGCTCGCCCACAGCCTCGCGGTTCTGCTCGGGGCGATGCGTCAGGCGGCACCTGCGGCCGCCGGCGAGATTCTCCTCGGCGAATAACTCCGCCGCGCTCCGGGTTGCGCTCGCGCGCGCGGCTCTATATCCTCATATATTCGGACAAATATATTATCATACGGTCTCGGGCGGCCAGAAGGAGCGGCCGTTGCGCAACCAGACAAACGACCGGCGACGGCGCCGCACGGTCGCTCTCAAGGAGACCCGCATGCAGCAGTACGCCACGCTCAACGCGTCGAAGGCGAACTTCGACAACATTTACGATCGGCCGGACCCGCGCGGCTATTTTTCGGTGCTCGGCGCGCTCGATTACATGATCCCGGACGTCGCCGATCCGATCATCCGCCAGATCCTGCGCGCGCGCGAGAAGCGCCTCGACCGGCCGCCGACCGTGCTCGATGTCGGCTGCTCATACGGCATCAACGCCGCCGTGCACCGCTTCCCGCTCAGCTTCCGCCGGCTGCGCCTGCGTTACGCCAATCCTGACATGGCGGCGGTCGATCCCGAGCAGCTCGCACGGCTCGATCGCAGCTACTACGGCAGCTGGCCGCAGATCGGCACGGCGCGCTTCATCGGACTGGACGTCTCGGCGCCCGCCGTGCGCTATGCGGTCTCGGTCGGGCTGCTCGAGGCCGGCGTGATCGCCAATCTAGAAAGCGGCGAGCCGCGCCCCGAGGACCGCCAGTGCCTGGGGCGCGCCGACGTCGTGCTCTCGACGGGATGCGTGGGTTATGTCACCGAGCGGACGTTCGCGGCCATCCTGAATGCGACCGAGCGCCCGCCGTGGGTCGTGTCATTCGTGCTGCGCATGTTTCCCTATGACGCCATCGCCGCGGCGCTCGCCGAGCGGGGCCTGGTGACCGAGAAGCTTGCGGGCGCGACCTTCGTGCAGCGGCGATTCCGCGACCTGGAGGAATTCGGCAACTGCCTGGCGACGCTCGAGAAGCTCGGCATCGACACCAACGGCCTCGAGGCCGAGGGGCGCTTCCAGGCGGAGCTGTTCGTGTCGCGGCCGCGCGAGGACGCGCTCGCCGCGCCGCTCGGCAGGATCGTGACGGTGGTGAGCGGCCGCAATCGAACCGTCGGCACGCGCTACGTGCGGGTCGGGCGCGGCCCCGACGCGCAGGTGTTGCGCGTGCCCTCGTGATCGCGCTGCAGGGCGTCTCGAAGTCCTTCGACGGGGGCGCGACCTACGCGGTCCGGGACATCACTCTCGAGGTGCCCTCGGAAACCTTTCTCGCCGTGGTCGGCGACTCCGGCTCCGGCAAGACCACGCTGCTGAAGACCATCAATCGCCTGATCGAGCCCGAGGCCGGCGAGGTGTTCATCGACGGCAAGCCGGTGCACGCGACCCCGGCGCACAGCCTGCGCCGGCGCATCGGCTACGTGTTCCAGGGCGTCGGGCTGTTTCCGCACACGAGCATCGCGGAGAACATCGGCATCACGCCGCGGCTGATCGGCTGGCCGGAGAAGGCCGTTCGCGCGCGCGTCGAGGAGCTGATCGATCTGGTGTCGCTGCCCCGCGCGTACCTGACACGGCGGCCGGCCGAGCTCTCCGGAGGTGAGCGCCAGCGGGTCGGGATCGCGCGCGCGCTCGCGGCCCGGCCGAACATCCTGCTGATGGACGAGCCCTTCGGCGCGCTCGATCCGGTGACGCGCGAGGCGCTCGGCAGCGAGTGCCGGCGGCTGCACGAGAGCATGCGCCTCACCACCGTCATGGTGACGCACGACATTCTCGAAGGGGTGCTGCTCGCCGAGCGGATCGTGGTGATGCGCCACGGGCGGATCGTCGCCGACGGCGAGCCGCACGCGCTGCTTTGCGGTCATGACGATCCGGCGGTGCGCGCGCTGATGGACATGCCGCGGCGGCAGGCGGCACGCGTGCGGGCCCTGCTCGAGGAGCGCAGTGCGTGAACTCGCGCCTGCGCTCGGCGCTGCGCCTGCTGCCGCAGTATCTGGGTGATCACGTGCTGCTCAGCGCCGCGGCCCTCGCACTCGGCATCGCGCTCAGCCTGCCGCTGCTGATCGCCGCGCGGCGCAGCGCGCAGGTGCGCTGGCCGGTGCTCGCGGCGGCGAGCCTCATCCAGACGGTGCCGGGCATCGCGCTGCTCGCGCTCTTCTACCCGCTGCTGCTCGGCCTGTCCGCGCTCACCCATCGCCTGCTCGGATGGCGCCTCCCGGCGCTCGGATTTCTGCCCTCGCTGCTGGCGCTGACGCTCTACTCGATCCTGCCGATCCTGCGCAACGGCATCACCGCCATCCTCAACCTGGAGCCGGCGATCCTGCAGGCCGCCCGCGGCGTCGGCATGACGAGCCGCCAGCGCCTGCTGCGCGTGGAGCTGCCGCTGAGCGCGCCGATGCTGATGGCCGGCGTGCGCACCTCGGCGGTCTGGGTGATCGGCACGGCGACGCTCGCGACGCCCGTCGGGCAGACCAGTCTCGGCAACTACATCTTCACCGGCCTGCAGATGGAGGACTGGGTGTGGGTGCTGTTCGGCTGCGGCGCGGCGGTGGCGCTGGCGCTCGCGACCGATCAGCTGCTGGCGCTGATCGAGTTCGGCCTGGCGCGGCGGCGCCCCGCGCTCGCCTGGCTGGGCCTTGCGGTGCTGCTCGCGGGAGTGGGGGCGGCCGCCGCGCCGCTGCACGCGCAGTCGCGCGGCGGTTATGTCGTCGGGGCGAAGAACTTCTCCGAGCAGTACATTCTCGCCTCGCTGATCGCGCGGCGCATCCGCGCCACGGGCCATCCGGTGACCGAGCGCACCGGCCTGGGCTCGAGCCTCGCCTTTCAGGCGCTCGCGGCCAACGAACTCGACGTGTACGTCGATTACAGCGGTACGCTGTGGGACGACGTCCTGCACCGGACCAGCAGGCCCTCGCGGCAGCGGATGCTGCGCGAGCTGCGCACGTCGCTTCGCCGGCGCTACGGCGTCGAGCTGCTGGGGGCCCTCGGCTACGAGAACGCCTACGTGCTGGCGATGCGGCGCGGTGAGGCCGACGCGCTCGACATCCATACCATCGCCCAACTGGCCCGCGCCGCGCCGCACCTCACCCTCGGCGCCGACCTGGAGTTCTTCGCGCGCCCGGTCTGGAAGGCGCTCGAGCGCCGCTACGGGCTGCACTTTCGCGCACTGCGTCAATATGAGCCGACCTTCATGTACCACGCGCTCATGAGCCGCGAGGTCGATGTCATCGCGGCGTTCTCGAGCGACGGACGCATCCGCGCCGATCACCTGGTGGTGCTGCAGGATCCGCTGCACGTCATCCCCCCGTACGATGCGGTGCTGCTGCTCTCCCCGCATCGGGCGCACGATCCTCTCCTGCGCCGCGCGCTCGAGCCGCTGATCGGGGCCATCCCGATCGCGCTCATGCGCCGGGCCAACTACAGGGTGGATCGCCCGCGGCACAAACGCTCCCCGCGCCAGGCGGCCGAGTGGCTCGCGCACGCGGCGCACCTGCGCTAGGGCCGCCCGGCCCCAAGGGGCTCACTCCTCGGCGCCCGCTCCGACGGCCACCCAGGCCAGGTCGCGGTGCGAGACCGACTCGAGCTTGAAGGCGCGGGCGGCGGCGCCCATGCGCGTCAGCGCCTGGCCCATGGGCATCAACGGCGCGTCGCTCGCCTTGCGCGGCTTCAGCCAGCGCACCGGGTTGATGCGGGCGACGACGTAGTTGCGCAGGTACGGGGAGCGGAAGCCGCGCTCCTGCAGGCCGGCGACGATGCGTTTGACCTCGGCGTCGATGCCGAGCAGCCGTGCGGCGTAATCCTGCCGCTGGCTCAGGCTCTTGGCGAGCGGCTGATCGCTGAAGCGGTCCACCTTGCGCAGGAAGGGGCTGTAGGCGCCGCCGGCAAATCGCCCGGAGGCCTCGTACAGCAGTCCGAGGGTGAGCAGCTCGGGCGCCTCGAACTGCTCGGCCCAGGTGCGCTCGCTCGCCCGCCCGCGCTCGCGCGCCAGGCTGCGCGCCATGCGGATCACCTCGAGGCTTCGATCGCGCAGGTTGTGCGCCTTCTCGGTGTTCAGGGCGAGGATGCGGTAGGCGAGCGCGGGGTCCGGACAGATGAGCGCGGTGATCTGGCGCAGGCCGAGCACCTTGGCCGCCGCCAGCCGGTGCCGGCCGTTCGGCGTCCACAACCGTCCGTCCTCGCCGCGCACGACGATCAGCGGATCCAGGAACGCGCCCGTCTCCGCGATGCGCTGCGCCAGACGCTGCGTGTGGGTCGGGGACAGGTCGCGCTGGAACGGGGTCGGCTGCAGCGCCGCGAGCGGCATGGTGGCCAGCAGCAGGGGGCCGCCGTTCAGGGGCTCCCGGTAAGCGCCGAGCGGCGCTCCCCCCGCCTCGCGCACTTCGCTGACCAGCGCGGCGACCTCCGGGCTCTCCAGGGTCAGCGCCGTTTCGGCCGCCGTGAGGCCCTGCTTGCGCGCCCCGGGCGCGAGTGTGCCCCGCGAGCGGCGGGCGGGGCGTTTGGCGCGGCGTGCCGCCCGGGCACGCGGCGCCGCGGTTTTCCGACGAGCAGCCATGGGCGCTACGGTGCACCGCGCGGCCGGCCCCGTAAAGTGTGTTATGCCAAAATGCGCGCCCGCCCCAGCGAGCCCCGGCATGGATATCGCTCCCCCTCTGGCCCGAGATCCGCCGCGCCTGCCGGCGCAGCGCCTCGACGCCGGCGGCCGCGCGCACATCGATCTGCGCGCCGTCTGGGCGCTGGCCCTGCCGCTGATGGCCAACAGCGCGGTGCAGGTGGTCCTCAATCTCACCGACATGTGGTTCATCGGGCACATCTCCACCGCGGCGCTCGCCGCCGTCGGCGCGGTGCAGTGGCTGATTCTCGGGGTGCTGTTCGTGCTGGGCGGTTGCAGCATGGCGGTGCAGACGCTCGCCGCGCACGCGCATGGCGCTCGCCGCTTCCGGCGGGCCGCGCAGGCTGCGTGGACGGCACTGTGGGTGACGCTGTGGATCGCCCCGGTGTGCATCGCTCTGGGGCTCGCCGGGCGCTGGATCCTCATGCCGTTCGGCTTCGCGCCGCGCATCGCCGAGCTCGCCGGGCAGTTCTGGCTGCCGCGCATCGGCGGCGCGTCGTTCGCGGTGGCCGCCTGGGCGATGATGGGCTTCTTCAACGGCATCGGCCGCACGCGCGTGAGTTTCATGGTGGCCGCGGCGGCGGCGCTCGCCAACGGCATCTTCAACGAGCTGTTCATCTTCCACTTCGGCTGGGGGGTGGCCGGATCGGCCTGGGCGAGCAACGTGGCGCAGGCGGTGGGCTTCCTGCTCGGCTTCGCCCTGTTTCTGCGCGCGCCGATCCGCATTGCCTTCAACTCGCATCTGACCTGGCGGCCGCGGTGGCACCACGTGCGCCGCCAGCTCCGTCTTGGTTTTCCGATGGGGCTGATGCCGGCGGCGGATGTCCTCGGCTTTTCCGTCTTCCAGATGATGCAGGTGCGCTACGGCATGGTGGCCGGCGCCGCGACGCAGATGGTCACGGTGCTCACCTCCATGGCCTACATGCCCGGGATCGGCATCGCCACCGCCGCGGCGACGCTCGTCGGCCAGTCCATCGGCGCCGGCGATCGGGCCTGGGCGCTGCGCCTGGGCACGCGGGTGATCCTGCTCGCGGCACTGGTGATGGGCGGCATCGGCCTCGCGCTCGCCGCGGCCGGTCCCTGGCTGCTGCCGCTGTTCGCCGCGGCCCGTGACCCGAGCGCGGCGGCGGCGGTGCGCCTCGGCATCGGGCTGCTGTGGCTCGCGGCGGCGTACCAGTTCTTCGACGGCCTCAATCTCGGCAGCAGCATGTGCCTGCGTGGGGCTGGGGACGTGCGGGTGCCCGCGGCGCTGATTTTCCCGATGTGCTGGCTCGTCTTCCTGCCGCTCGCGCATGCCTTCACGTTCGCGCCGGGGCAGGGCTGGTTTCACTTTCTACCGCAGTTCGGCTGGGGCGCCCGCGGCGGCTGGAGCGCGGTGATCATTTACGTGGTGCTGCTCGGGGCGTCGCTGTTTCTGCGCTGGCGCTCGCGCGCCTGGCAGCGCATCCGCCTGTAACCCCGAGGCGGACTGCAGCCCCGTCCGGCCCAAGCCGGATTAACGGCGCTGTCGTGCCCGGTAATGTGGGCATGCGGGCAGCGATGGGGCAGGGGCCGATTCACCAGGACAGGGCTGAAATCGGGACGGGGCGGTGCGGCGCGCGGCCGCTCGCGGTGCGCACCGCGGGCCGGCTCGCCCTCGCACTCGCCGACATCCGTATCGACTCGCATACCGGCGGTGCCATCGCCTCGGGGCACTCACGGGCGCGCAGGGCTCGCCTGCCGGTGCCGCGGCGCCGGCTTTTCTCCAGCACCGTCGGGGTTGTTGAAGCGCCGCACCCTGCTCGATATCCTCGCGGCTACCGGCGCGTCGGACCCGCGCTGGCTACATGGCGCGGAGGCAGTCGTGTCCTCATCCATCTTCCGCCGCACGCCGGACGCTCAGCCGGCGCCCGATCGCGCGGGCGCATGAGCGCCGAGTCGCATGCAGCTGCCCGCAGGGCGTACCAAGCGCTGCGCCGCTGGCTGCTGCAGGACGCCTACCCCCTGTGGGCGGCGGTGGGTTGGGATCACACCGGCGGAGGGTTTCACGAGCGACTCGCGCCGGCCGGTCCCGTCCTGACCGATGAGCGCCGCGCCCGGGTGCAGCTGCGCCAGATCTACAGCTTCGCGCGCGCCGCGCCTCTGGGCTGGAGCGGCGACCCGCGCCCGCTCGTCACCGGCGGGCTCGATCACGTGTATGCGCGCTATCGCCGCGCCGACGGGCTGTTTCGCGCGCTGCTCGGGCCCGATGGCGCGGTGCGTGAGGAGCGGGCGCTGCTCTACGACCAGGCGTTCGCGCTGCTTGCGCTCGCCGAGGCGCACCGCCTGTTGGGACCGGCGGCCGGTTGCCCGGCGCGCGCCGCCGAGCTCCTCGATTGCATCGCGCAGCGCCTCGGCGGCGGCGATGGGTTTCGGGCCAACACCGAGTGCGCGGCGGACGCGGCGCTGCTCGCCAACCCGCACATGCATCTGCTCGAGGCGGCGCTCGCCTGGCTCGAGGTGGACGGCGCGCCGCGCTGGCGGCGCCTCGCCGAGGGGCTCGCCCGGCTCGCGCTCGAGCGCTGGATCGATCCGGCGAGCGGTGCGCTGCGTGAGCGGTACGAGTCCCGGGGCGCGGGGGCGCCGCGGCGCACCGGTCTCATTGAGCCCGGACATCAGTTCGAGTGGGCCGGGCTGTTGCTGCGCTTCGATGCCGCTTCCCCGCCGCTGCGCGAAGCGGCGCTGCGGCTGGTGCAGATCGGGGAAGCTCACGGCCTGCGGGACGGTTTCGCAGTGAACGCGCTCGCCGAGAATCTGACGGTCCAGGATCCCGAGGCACGCCTCTGGCCGCAGACCGAGCGGATCAAGACGCTGGCGCGGCTGGCCGCCTCGGGCGCGGACTCAGACGCATGGTCGAGCGTGGCGGAGGCGGCCGAGGCGCTGCGCGCCTACCTTGCCGTCACGCCGGGGTTGTGGTTCGACCGGCGCAGGCCCGACGGCACGTTCGTTTCCGAGCCCTCTCCGGCGAGCAGCTTCTATCACCTCGTCGGTGCGATCGGCACGCTCGGCGAGGCGCTCGGGGGCTACTGAACAGCGCCTCGCGCACCGCTGCAATGCAGCGCAGAGCGCACTCGGCGGCGACGGACCGATCGCGCCGCGGACGATGAACACTCAACGCTGTCAATCAGCGCGCGGCGCGAGTTGGGTGGGCGCCGCCGCTCGCGCTTCGCAGCGCGCCGACTCGCATCCTCCGGCGCGCCATCGGCCCCGGGTCAGACGACCTTGGAATAGCGCGGCGCTGCGGCGGGAGATGGGGCAGCGCGCAGATAGCGGTCGAAGCACATCGCGATCAGCCGCAGCAGCAGCTGGCCGCGCGCGGTGGCCCGGATTGCCGTGCGGCCGATCTCGACCAGCCCGTCGTCCGCGAGTGCGCGCAGCTCGCCAAGCGCATCGGCAAAGTAGGATTCGAAGTCGACGCCGTGACGCGACTCGATCGCGGTGATGTCGATCTGCCCCTGACACATCATCCGCTGGATGACATCCGCGCGCAGCACGTCATCGGCATCGAGCGCCAGGCCCCGCCACAGCGGCAGCTCTCCTGAGTCGATGGCCGCCTCCCAGCCGGGCAGGTCGCGGTGGTTCTGGCTGAAGCTCGCGCCGATGTGACTGATGGCGCTCACCCCGAGCCCGAGCAGGTCGCAATCGGCGTGGGTGGTGTAGCCCATGAAGTTGCGCTGCAGCCCGCCGGCGGCGCGCGCCCGCGCCAGGTCGTCCTCCGGCAGGGCGAAGTGGTCCATGCCGATGTACTGATAGCCGGCGGCGGTCAGCGACTCGATCGCCAGGCGCAGCAGCGCGATGCGGGTGGCCGGATGCGGCAGGAACGTCGTGTCGAGCTGGCGCTGCGGTTTGAACAGCTCGGGCAGATGCGCATAGCCGTACACCGCCAGACGGTCCGGCCGCGCCGCGATCACCGTGTGCAGGGTGTGCGCGAAGCCCTCGAGCGTCTGCAGCGGCAGACCGTAGATCAGATCGACGTTGACCGAGCGCAAGCCGCTCGCGCGGCACGCTTCGATCACCGCCAGGGTCTCCTCCACGCTCTGCATGCGGTTGACGGCCCGCTGCACCTGCGGATCGAAATCCTGCACGCCGAGGCTGGCGCGGTTGAAGCCGAGCGCTGCGAGCTCGGCGATGTCCGCGGGGCGCACGGTGCGCGGATCGAGCTCGATGGAGAAATCCCGCTCGGGCCGGGCGCTCAGGTGGAACTGCCGCCGCAGCGCCTCGAGCAGCGCACCGATCTGGGCCGGACGGAAGAAGTTGGGGGTGCCGCCGCCGAGGTGCACTTGCAGCACCTCGCGCTGGCGGTCGATGAGCGGCGCCACTGCAGCGACCTCGCTGAGCAGCCGCTCGAGATAGCGCTCCCCGCGCGCCGCATCGCGCGTGATCACACGGTTGCAGCCGCAATAAAAGCAGGGGCTGACGCAGAACGGCATGTGCGCGTAGATCGACAGCGCGCGCCCGCCGGCATTGCTGCGGCGCAGATACTCGCGCAGCTGCGCCGCGCCGAACGAGGCGGTGAACTGCGGGGCGGTCGGGTAGGAGGTGTAGCGCGGCCCGGGGCGGTCGTAGCGGCGCAGCAGTTCGGGGTCGAAAGTCAGTGGGCTCGTCATGCCATCCGTCCGTCGGCCGCCGGGCGCAGCCCAAAACATGATGAAGCAAGCGCCCGCCGACAGCCATACGTATAAGTGCGCCGCGGCCAGGCTTACGGTTGCCGCCTGTGGTGCGGGGCCGCCCGGGCTTGCGCAGCGCGCCGCGTGCGGCGGCGGACGGTTGTGCGATCATTGGCCGATGGCTGAGCATGACGCGGGTGCGCGGGCACCTGCCGCGATGGAGGGCTTGGGCGAGCCGGACGTCGAGGTCTATCGCTCCCGGCGTCGCCGCGTGTGCGACGAGCGGGCGTTCGTGCTCGCCGCGGTGGGCATACCGAGTCAGGTCGTGCCGTTCCAGGGGCGGTTCCTGCTGCAGGTCGCCACGCGCGACGCCGCGCAGGCGGCCGCGCACCTTGATCAGTACGATCGCGAAAATCCGCTGCGGCGGACCGAGCCGCAGCCCCTCGCGCCACGGCTGTTTCCGCACGCATGGGTCGGCTGCGTTGGCTACGCCGCGTGGCTGCTGGGCGTTGCCTACGCGCTGTCCAACGGATGGGTTCGCCTCGATGCCTTCAACCGCGGCGAGATGTCCGGAGCGGCCGTCCGCGCCGGCCAGTGGTGGCGGGCATGGACGTCGCTGACGCTGCACCTCAGCGGGCCGCACCTCGCTGGGAACCTGCTCGTCGGGCTGTGGTTCGGTTATCTCGCCGGCCGTCAGTTCGGCGCCGGCACCGCCTGGGTGCTGATCGTGCTCGGCGGCGGACTCGCCAACCTGTTCGAGGGGCTGATCGGCCCGCCGGGGTATCGCTCAGCGGGCGCCTCGACCGCGGTGTTCACCGCACTCGGGATGATGGCCGCGCACACGTGGTGGACGCACCGCGGCACGCGTCAGAGCTGGCTGCGTGAGTGGATTCCACTCGGCGCGGGCGTGATGCTGCTCGGCTGGCTCGGGTCGGGCGGTCGGCACACCGACACCATGGCGCACGTGCTGGGCTTCAGCTTCGGGGTCCTCCTGGGCTGGGGCGCGGCCTGGCCGTTCGTCGATCGGCGGCTCGAGCGCGTGCCGCAGTGGTTGCCCGGACTCGCGGCGATGCTCATCATGACCCTCGCCTGGGCCCGGGCGCTCGCCTAGCGCTCAATCGCTGGTCGGCAGCAGGACCGGCGGGGCGGCGTGCGGGTTGCGCCGGTATCGGCGAATCAGGCGTACGTCGATGCCGTGGCCGCTCAGGTGCAGCGTCATCGCGAGCTCCCCGTCCGGCGCGAGCGCGAAGCGCTCCGTGAGCCGCGGGCCGATCAGCGGCAGGATCTCGATGAGGAAGGCCTGTCCGTCCCAGCCGCAGGTCTCGTTCGCGGGGCTCTTGCCGAAGGTCATGGCGGTGGGCACGCCGAGACTGCACTGCTGCGCGCCGGCGGCGGTGCGCACCGTGACCCGGCCGGGCGTCATGCCGATGCCGAGGTAATCGCCCACCGGCACGTGCCCGATGAATTCGCGCACCCAGGCTGCACCGAGCAGCGGTGCGCTCACTTCGACACTCGGCTCCTGCACCGCATTCGCTTCGCCGGCGCCGGCCGGCGGGGGGGGCAGGTTCTGGCCACCGTCCTGCGCCGGCCGCTGCCGCTTGCGGCGCTGGGGCTCGGGGGGCTGCTGCGCGGCCCGGCCGGCCGCCTGGCGAGCCCGTGCCACGAGTGCGCGCAGCTGTGCCTCCAGGCTGTTCACGGCGGCATCGACGTGCTCGCTGTTCGCCGGATCGAGCGTCCAGTTGCCGGCGAGCTGCGGCGGGTTGCGCGGCGGGACGGCCTTCAGCTGAACTGTCCCGCATCCGCTCAAGCTTGTGGCGATCGCTGCCGCGCACAGGCACAGCACACGGGAGGGGTGGATGGGCATAGAGGCGGACCCTGGGGCTGGGGATTCGACCGTCCCCGCCGCCCTCAGGTTCTCGATGCCGCCGCCTGCGCCGCCAGGGTCTCGATCCGCCGCCAGTCGCGCGCCGCCAGCGCCTCCGCCGGCGAGAACCAGGAGCCGCCCGCGCACAGCACATTGGGCAGAGCCAGGTACGAGCCGACCGTCTCCTGGGTGATCCCGCCGGTGGGACAGAAGCGGGCCTGCGGGAACGGCCCGGCGAACGCCTTGAGCAGCGCGGTGCCGCCGGCGGGTGCGGCGGGAAAGACCTTGAAGCAATGGTAGCCGCGGGCCAGGCCCTGCATGAGCTCGGAGGCGCTCGCGATGGCCGGCAGATAGGGGATGGGCGCGTGCACACCCGCCTCGAGCAGCGCCGGGGTCGCCCCGGGGGAGATGGCGAACGTGGCCCCCGCATTGGCCACGGCGCGCAGATCCTCGACCGACAGCACCGTGCCGGCGCCGACGGCAATGTCCGGGACATCGTGCGCGATCGCTTCGATGGCGCTCAGCGCCCGCGCGGTCCGCAGGGTGACCTCGATGGTGCGCAGTCCGCCGCGCAGCAGCGCCCGGGCCAGGTCCGGCGCAATCGCCGGCTCCTCGATGACCACGACCGGCATCACCGGGGAGAGTCTCAGGATCCGTTCGATATCGGCAAGCGAGGGCATAGGTCGGGCTCGGGCGCGCTGGGTCGGGCGCGTATCGTGCAGCAATCGGGGCGATTGCGATAGGGACCGGCGGGGATTATCGGGCCGCGCTCTCGAGGAAAGTCAGCGTCTGCGCCGCGGCATCCAGCCGCACGCGCGTGCCGAGGGGCACCGGCTCGTTGCGCTCGCCGTGGCCCACCGGAAAGCCCGCCGCGCAGGGCAGGCCGGTCGCGGTCGCGAGGTCCCGCAGCACCTCAGCGCTGCCGTAAGCGGCGTCGCGCTCCTCGCAGCCGGTGAACGAGCCGAGCACGATGCCCCGGATCCGGCGGAACACCCCGGCGAGCGCCAGATGCGTCCACATCCGATCGAGCCGGTAGGGGCGCTCGCCCACATCCTCGAGCAGCAGCACCGCGCCCTCGAGCGGCGGCAGAAAAGGCGTCCCGAGCAGCCGCGAGAGCACGGCCAGCGTGCCGCCGAGCAGCGCACCTTCCGCAACACCCGCCACGTACGTCTCGGTGCCGTGCAGCGGCGCGGCGGGCGAATCGCCCTCGAGCAGCGTGAACAGCCGCTCGTGAGTGCGGCGGTCGAGTCTGCCGAGTTGAGTCAGCACCGGCCCGTGGAGGCTGACGAGCCCGGCGCACTGCAGCCAGGCATGCAGCGCAGTGATGTCCGAAAAACCGACGACGGGCTTGGGCAACGGCGCGACGCCCTCGAGCCCCTGGAGCAGCCGCAGCGTGCCGTAGCCGCCGCGGGCGCAGAACACGGCCTTCACCTGCGGGTCGGTCAGGGCGGCGCTGAGCTCGGCCAGGCGGCGCGCATCGTCTCCGGCGAGATAGCGGTGCCGAGAGAAGATGCCGGGCTCGCAATGCACCGAATAGCGCGCGGCAAGCACCGCGAGCCCCGCCTCGAGCGCGGGCCGCTCGAACGGGCCGGCCGGCGCAACGGCTGCGACGCGGTCGCCCGGGCGCAGCGCCGGGAAAGGGCGGTATGAAGCGATGGACATGCAGCGGATGCCTGCAGCGGGGGCGCAGCGCGCATTGTCCGTCAGTGTTCGGGGCGACACCAGTGAAGCGGCCTTTTTTCACCGGACGCTCACATCGGCGGCGCTAACGTGCGCGGCTGAGCGGGCTGTCGGGCCCGGCGGATCGGAGGCACTCAGATGGCGGACCTGGAATTTCTACTGCTGCTCGCGCTGCTCTACGGCCTGACCCACGCCATCATCTGGGCGATCGCGCGGCTCGGAGCCCTGGAGTGACCCCCGTCTATCTCCTCAGCGGCCTGCTGGCGCTCGCCCTGATGGTCTACCTGCTCTACGCGCTGTTCAAGCCGGAGAAATTCTGATGACCGCCCAATCCTGGGGGCTGCTCGCCCTGTTCCTCGCGGTCACGCTGCTCGCCGTCAAGCCGCTCGGGCTGTACCTGGCGCGCGTCATGGAAGGCGAGCCGATCGCAGGCCTCGGCGCGGGGGCGCGCCTCGAGGCGCTGATCTACCGGCTCTGCGGCATCGACCCGGCCGCGCAGATGGGCTGGAAGCGCTATGCGCTCGCGCTCCTCGTATGCAACGCGCTCGGCGCGCTGCTGCTCTACGCGCTGCAGCGCCTGCAATACTGGCTGCCGCTCAATCCGCAGCACCTCGCCGGGCCCGCGCCCGACTCGGCGTTCAACACGGCGGTGAGCTTCAGCACCAACACCAACTGGCAGAGCTACCTGCCCGAGACCACCATGAGCTATCTGACGCAGATGGCGGGTCTTGCGGTGCAGAACTTCCTCTCGGCCGCGACCGGCATCGTGGTGGCCATCGCCCTGATCCGCGGGCTTGCGCGCCACAGCGCGCGGACCATCGGCAACTTCTGGGTGGACCTCACGCGCGTGACGCTCTACGTGCTGCTGCCGATCGCCGCCGTGCTGGCGCTCGTACTCGTCAGCCAGGGGGTGATCCAGAACTTCAGCGCCTACAGGCGCGCGACGCTGCTGCAGCCCGTGACCGACCAGCAGCCGGCCCTGAACTCCGCGGGCAAGCCGCTCACGAATGCCGCCGGCGAGCCTCTGATGCAGACCGTGACCACGCGCACGCAGACTCTGCCGATGGGGCCGGTGGCCTCGCAGGAGGCGATCAAGGAGCTCGGCACCAACGGCGGCGGCTTCTTCAATGCCAACTCGGCGCATCCGTTCGAGAATCCCACGGCATTGACGAATCTGCTCGAGATGCTGGCGATCGCCCTCATCCCGGCCGCGCTCACCTACGCGTTCGGCTACATGGTGGGCGACACGCGCCAGGGATGGGCGGTGCTCGCGGCCATGGTGATCATGTTCGTCGGCCTCTATGCCGTGTGCAATCACAGCGAGCAGCGCGGCAATCCGCAGCTCGCCGCGCTCGGGGTGAATCAGACGCCGAGCTCCGAGCAGAGCGGCGGCAACATGGAAGGCAAGGAGGTGCGCTTCGGCATCGCCGGCTCGACGCTGTTCGCGACGGTCGCGACCGTGACGTCGACCGGCGCGGTCGACTCCATGCACGATTCGTACATGCCGCTCGGCGGGATGGTGCCGCTCTTTGACATGATGCTCGGCGAGGTCGTGTTCGGCGGCGTGGGCTCGGGCCTGTACTCGATGCTGATCTTCGCCATCATCGGGGTGTTCATCGCCGGGCTGATGATCGGGCGCACGCCCGAGTACCTCGGCAAGAAGATCGAGGCGTTCGAGATGAAGATGAGCGCGATCGCGATCCTCGTCATGCCCTTCATCGTGCTCACGGGCACGGCGGTGGCGGTGAGCGTCGCGGCCGGCCGGGCCGGCACCGCCAATCCCGGCGCGCACGGGTTCTCCGAGATCCTCTACGCGTTCACCTCCGCCGGCAACAACAACGGCAGCGCGTTCGCCGGCATCAGCGCCGATACGACCTTCTACAACACTTCCCTTGCCATCGTCATGTGGCTCGGGCGCTTCTGGCCGATCGTGGCGGTGCTCGCCATCGCCGGCTCGCTCGCCGCCAAGAGGCGCATACCCGTTTCGGCGGGCACCATGCCGACGCACGGCCCGACGTTCGTCGTGCTGCTCATCGGCACTGTGCTGCTGGTCGGGGCCCTGACATTCGTGCCGGCGCTGGCGCTCGGACCGATCGTCGAGCACCTGATGCTCTGGAGTCACTGATATGCGTCGCAGGCTCTCGATGTTCGACCGCTCGCTGCTCGCCCCCGCGATCCTCGATGCGCTGCGCAAGCTCGATCCGCGCGTGCAGTGGCGCAACCCGGTCATGTTCGTGGTGTACCTCGGGAGCATCCTCACCACGAGCCTTTGGATCCAGGCGCTCGCCGGACACGGCGAGGCACCCGCCTGGTTCATTTTCAGCGTCGCGGTGTGGCTGTGGTTCACGGTGCTGTTCGCGAACTTCGCCGAGGCGCTCGCCGAAGGGCGCAGCAAGGCGCAGGCGGCGAGCCTGAAGGGGCTGAAGCAGGCCGTCGAGGCCAAGCGCCTCACCGATCCGGCCGACCGCACGCGGGTGAGGCCGGCGCGCGCCGATGAGCTGCGCAAGGGCGATGTCGTGCTGGTCGAGGCGGGGGACTACATCCCCGGGGACGGGGAGGTCATCGAGGGGGCCGCCTCGGTCGACGAGAGCGCCATCACCGGGGAGTCCGCTCCGGTCATCCGCGAGTCCGGTGGAGACTTCTCCTCCGTGACCGGCGGCACCCGCGTGCTGTCTGACTGGATCGTGGTGCGCATCTCGGTCAATCCGGGCGAGACGTTCATCGACCGCATGATCGCCATGGTCGAGAGCGCCCGGCGGCAGAAGACCCCGAACGAGATCGCCCTCACCATCCTGCTGGTCGCCCTGACTCTCGTGTTCCTGCTCGCCACCGCGACGCTGCTGCCGTTCTCGCTCTACAGCGTCGCGGTCACCAGGCTCGGCGCCCCCGTCACGATCACCGCCCTGATCGCGCTCCTCGTGTGCCTGATCCCGACCACCATCGGCGGACTGCTCTCGGCGATCGGCGTGGCGGGCATGAGCCGCATGATGCAGGCCAACGTGATCGCGACCTCGGGGCGGGCGGTCGAGGCGGCCGGCGACGTCGATGTGCTGCTGCTCGACAAGACCGGCACCATCACGCTCGGCAATCGGCAGGCCGCCGCGTTCCTGCCCGCCGCGCAGGTGAGCGAGGAGGAACTCGCCGGGGCGGCGCAGCTGGCTTCGCTCGCCGATGAAACGCCCGAGGGGCGCAGCATCGTGGTGCTCGCCAAGCAGCGCTTTCGGCTGCGCGAGCGGGATCTGACGGCGCTCGCTGGCACGTTCGTGCCGTTCTCCGCGCACACGCGCATGAGCGGCGTCGACATCGGTGATCGGCAGATCCGCAAGGGCGCCGTGGACGCCATCCGCAAGCACATCGAGTCCCACGGCCAGAGCTTTCCGAAAGCGCTGCTCACCACCGTGCAGGAGGTGGCGCGCCGCGGCAGCACGCCGCTGCTGGTGAGCGACGGGCCGCGCGTGCTCGGGGTGATCGAGCTGAAGGACATCGTCAAGGGAGGCATCAAGGAGCGCTTCGGCGAGCTGCGCCGCATGGGCATCAAGACCATCATGATCACCGGCGACAATCCGCTCACCGCGGCGGCCATCGCCGCCGAGGCCGGCGTCGATGACTTCCTCGCGGAGGCCACCCCGGAGGCGAAACTGAACCTGATCCGCGCCCACCAGGCCGAGGGGCGCCTGGTGGCGATGACCGGCGACGGGACCAACGACGCGCCGGCGCTCGCGCAGGCCGATGTCGCCGTGGCGATGAACTCCGGCACCCAGGCGGCCAAGGAGGCCGGCAATATGGTCGACCTGGACTCCAATCCGACCAAGCTCATCGAGGTGGTCGAGACCGGCAAGCAGATGCTGATGACGCGCGGCTCGCTCACGACCTTCAGCATCGCCAACGACATCGCCAAGTACTTCGCGATCATCCCGGCGGCCTTCGCCACGACCTATCCGCAGTTGAATGCGCTCAACATCATGCACCTGAGGAGCCCGTTCTCGGCGATCCTCTCGGCCGTTATCTTCAACGCGCTCATCATCATCGTGCTCGTCCCGCTCGCCCTGAAGGGCGTGCGCTACCGGCCGCTCGGGGCCGGGACGCTGCTGCGGCGCAATCTGCTCCTGTACGGCCTCGGCGGCATCATCGTGCCCTTCATCGGCATCAAGCTGATCGACATGGGACTGACGCTGCTGCACCTGGCCTGACCGAGGCGCACCATGAAGACCATCCTCCGACCCGCCCTGACGCTGCTGCTCGCGCTGACGGTGATTACCGGCGTGATCTACCCGCTGATCATCACCGGGGTGGCCCAGGTCGCCTTTCCAGTCCAGGCGAACGGCAGCCTGATCATGCGCGACGGCAGGCTCATCGGCTCGCGGCTCATCGGGCAACCTTTCAGCGCCCCGCGCTACTTCTGGAGCAGGCCGTCGGCGAGCAGTCCCCAACCCTACAATGGGCTGGATTCGGGCGGCTCGAACCTCGGGCCGCTGAACCCGGCGCTCATTGCCGAGGTCAAGGCGCGGATCGCCGCGCTGAGGGCCGCTGACCCGGGCAACGATGCCCCCATTCCCGTGGACCTCGTGACCGCCTCGGGCAGCGGGCTTGATCCGGACATCAGTCTGGCGGCCGCCTACTACCAGGCCGACCGCATCGCGCGGGCCCGTGGCTTGAGCGTGGCGCAGGTGCGGGCCCTGATCGCGGCGCACGCGCGCGGCGGGGAGCTCGGCGTGCTGGGCGATCCGCGGGTCAACGTGCTGGAGCTGAACCTGGCGCTCGATGCCATGAAATAATGGCCCGATGAACCGACCGACGCCGACGGCCGAGCGCCGGCCCGACCCGCAAGAACTCCTCGCCCGCGTGCAGGCCGAGGAAGCGCGGGCCGGGCGAGGGCGGCTGCGCATCTTCTTCGGCGCCTCGGCCGGCGTCGGCAAGACCTACTCGATGCTGCAGGCCGCGCGCACCGAGCGGGCCGCGGGCACCGATGTGCTCATCGGCTACCTCGAGCCCCACGGGCGCAGCGATACCGAGCAGCTCGCCGAGGGGCTCGAGCGGCTGCCCACCCTCGGGGTCAGCTATCGCGGCATCGTGCGTCAGGAGTTCGATCTCGACGCGGCGCTCGCGCGGCACCCGCAGATCCTGCTGGTCGATGAGCTCGCACACTCCAACCTGATCGGCGGCGTTCCCCAGCCGCGCCATCCCAAGCGCTGGCAGGACATCGAGGAGCTGCTCTCGGCGGGCATCAACGTGTGGACCACGGTGAACGTCCAGCACCTCGAGAGCCTCAACGACCTGATCTATCAGACCACCGGCGTGCGCCAGAGCGAGACGCTGCCGGATCACGTGTTCGATGAGGCGGATGCCATCGAGCTGATCGATCTGCCCGCCGACGATCTGCTCGCGCGCCTGCACGCCGGCAAGGTGTACGTGTCCGATGCGGTGGCGACCGCCGCCGAGCGGTTTTTCCGCCGTACCAACCTGATGGCGCTGCGCGAGATTGCGCTGCGCCGGGTCGCCGAGCGCGTCGAGGCCGCGGCGCGCGAGCTGCAGCCCGAGCGGGCGCGAGGACGCATCGCCGGGGAGCGCATCCTGGTGGCGGTCGGACCGGATGCGCAGGCCGAGCAGCTGGTGCGCACCGGCAAGCGCATGGCCGATGCGCTCGCGGCCAGCTGGACTGTCGTGTACGTGGAGACGCTGGCGCTGCTGCGCCTCTCCGATGAGCAGCGCAACCGGCGCATCGCCGTGCTGCGCCTCGCCGAGTCGCTCGGCGCCGAGACCGTGACCCTCGATGGCCCGTCGGCGGCGGCGGCGCTGCTCGAGTACGCCGAGACGCGACGCGCGACGCGGGTATTGGTCGGAGCGCCGAAGCGGCGCGGCTGGCGCGCGTTGCTGCGTGCCTCCACTTCGAACCTGTTGGTGAAGCAGGCGCATGCCTTCGACGTGATCGTGGTCGCGCCGACCGCACTGACGGCGGTGCGCCCGCCGGGGATGAGGCTGCCCGCGGGCGGCACGCAGGCGGAGATCCCCTGGAGCCGATACGGCTGGGCAGCGGGCGTGAGCGTGCTCTCCACGGCGCTCGCCTTCATCATGTATCCGCGTTTCGAGCTCTCCAACCTCGCCATGGTCTACCTGCTCGGGGTGACCGTGGCGGGCCTGCGCCTCGGGCGCGGGCCCTCGGCGCTCACCGCCGTGCTCAATGTCATGGCCTTCGATTTCTTCTTCGTGCCGCCGCGCTTCACGATCGCCGTATCCGACGTCCAGTACTTCGTCACCTTCGCCGCCATGTTGACGATCGGCCTCGTCATCGCAACGCTGACCGCGAACGTGCGTCAGCAGACCCGGGTGGCAGGCGCGCGCGAGCGGCGGACCGCGGCGCTGTACGCGATGAGCCGGGAGCTGGCGGTCACGCGCGGCATCGAGAACATGGCGCGAGTGGCGGTCCGTCACGTGGCGGAAGTGTTCGACTGCCGCGCGGTGGTGCTGCTGCCGGATGAGGCGGGCGAGCTGCGTCTGCCGGACGGCGAGCCGCAGCCCGACTCGCTGCGCGGCGCCGACCTCGCCGTGGCGCAGTGGGTGAATGATCACGGCCGGCGCGCCGGGCTCGGCTCCGATACGCTGCCGGCGACCCCGGCGCTGTATGTGCCGCTCGGCGACGAGCCGCACCCGATCGGCGTGCTGGCCGTGCTGCCGACCAATGCGCGGCGCGTGCTGCTGCCGGAGCAGAGCCAGCTGCTCGACACCTTCGCCGGGCAGATCGGGCTTGCGCTCGAGCGGGCGCGGTTCGCCGATGCGGCGCAGGCCTCGAGCCTGGCCGCCGAGCGGGAGAGTCTGCGCAACACGCTGCTCGCCTCGATCTCCCACGACCTGCGCACGCCCCTTGCGGTCATGGTGGGCGCGGCCAGCACGCTCACCGAGCGCGGCGAGGCGCTCGATGCCCGCCAGCGCCGCCAGCTCGCCGGTTCGATCGAGCAGAAGGCGCGCGAGATGTCCGAGCTGATATCCAATGTGCTCGATCTGATGCGCTTCCAGTCCGGCCAGGTCCCGCTGCTGCGCGACTGGCAGAGCGTCGAGGACCTCGCGGGCGCGGCGCTGCAGCGCCTCGAGGATCGGCTGCGCGAGCACCCGGTCGAGCTGCGATTGCCGGGCGAGCTGCCACCGGTGCACGTGGATGCGGGACTCGTGGTGCAGGTGTTCGCCAACCTGTTCGATAACATCGCCAAATACACGCCGGCCGGCACGCATGCCGTCGTGAGCGCGATCAACGAGGGCGCGAGCGTGCGCGTGGTGGTCGAGGACGACGGTCCGGGACTGCCCGAGGGAGATCCGCAGCGGCTGTTCGAGAAATTCCAGCGCGGCAGCGGCGAGGGGGCGGTGGCCGGGGCGGGTCTGGGCCTGGCGATCTGCCGCGCCATCGTGCGCGCGCATGGCGGGGAGATCGTGGCGCGCCGGCGCGAGCAGGGCGGCGCGCGCTTCGAGTTCACGCTGCCGACGCGGGAGCCGGGCGCGTGACCGAGGCGATGCACCAGGTGCTGGTGATCGAGGACGAGCCGGCGATCCGCAGCGTGCTGAAGGTGCTGCTCGAGGCCGAGCGTTACCGGGTCATCGAGGCGCAAAGCGCGCTGCGCGCGGAAATCGAGAGCCGCAGCCACAAGCCCGATCTGCTGCTGCTCGACCTCGGGCTGCCGGATGGGGACGGGCTGGCGATCATCCGCCGGGTGCGCGCCTGGTCGCCCGTGCCGATCATCGTGCTGTCGGCTCGCGCGCAGGAGCAACAGAAGATTGCGGCGCTCGATGCGGGCGCGGACGATTACGTGACCAAGCCGTTCAGTGCGCCGGAACTGCTCGCGCGGGTTCGCGCGGCATTGCGCCGCAATGTGCGCGGCGCGGACCAGCGCGGCGTCCTGACGCTCGGGGCGGTTCGCATCGATCTGGAGAAGCGCGCGGCGAGCGGCGCGGACGGGGAGATTCACCTCACCCCGCTCGAGTACCGCGTGATCGAGTCCCTGGCGCGCCATCTCGGCGCCATCGTCACGCAGCAGCAGCTGATCCGCGAGGTCTGGGGGCCGGAGCGCCTCGGGGACTCGCGCGGACTGCGCGTGTGCATCATGAATCTGCGCGGCAAGGTGGAGTCCGATCCGCACAAGCCGCGCTATCTGCTCACCGAGGCGGGCCTCGGCTACCGGCTGCGCACCGAGGACGGCTGAGCTGCGCAGCAGCGAACGGCTGCGCGGGCGGCGGCACGGCCGGTGCGCGCCGCTCAGGTCAGCGACACGACCAGTTTCGCCGAGTGGCTGCGCCAGTGGATGGGAATGACGAAGGCGCGCGCGCCGGAGGGCTGCGCGAGCTGCGGTTTCTCGCCGGCGAACACGCTCGGCACGGAAATCACGAAATCATGTCCGAAGTCGCGCCGCGCGTTGCCTGAGATGGTGTTGGCCACCTCGCCGACCAGATCGCGCATGCTCTCGTGGCTGAAGTCGCTCTCCTGCATCTTCATCAGCAGCACCGTCAGCATGGCGCGCGGCGCGGTGAAGTAAACCACCCCCTCGCGTTTGCCGGAGATGTTGATCATGCCGGTGTAATCGTGCATGGCCGGCTCGCCCTCGAGCAGGTAGGGCGAGCCGATGGTCGCCGGCTGCTGCGCGGCCACCTCGAAGTAACGGGTGGTGCCGTCGACGAAAGTTTTCAGTTCCTCTTCGCGCAACATGTGCGTGCTCTCGGTGCCGTGCCTGCCGGATCAGTACATCAGCTCGGCGATCGCGTCGTTCAGCTGCCGGTCGGTGAACGGCTTGTTGAGGAAGCCGTTCGCGCCGCGCTCCATGGCCTCCACCGCGGTGGCCTTGTCGGCGAGCGCGGAGATGACCAGGATCCGGATCGCGGGCTTGAACCGGACCAGCTGCGTGATGCACTCGATGCCGTCCATCTGCGGCATGGTCAGATCCATGGTGACCAGGTCCGGGTCGGTCCTGCGCGCCAGCTCCAGCGCCTCCAGGCCGTTGGCGGCGGTGCCGACCACCTCGAGCTCATCGAACTGCTGCGAGCGCTCGATGCGCCGTCGCACGATGTTCGAGTCGTCGACGATCAGCAGTCTGATGGTCCGCCGTGCAACAGCCTCCTGTGCCGTGCCCATGAGCCGTTGTCCTCGGCGCGCCTACGCGACCGCGGTCTCGCTGGCCGCGGGCAGTGCGATCTTGAAGCGCGTGTAGCGGCCGGGGTTGGTGCTGACGCCGATCTTGCCGCCGAGGCCGTAGACCGCCTTGGCCACCACGTCCATGCCCGCGCCGCGTCCGGCATCCATCGACACCTCGGTGCGCGTGGAGAATCCGGGCTTGAAGATCAGCGCCAGCGTCGCGCGGTTGTCGAGCTGCGCCGCCTGCTGCGGGGTCAGGATGTTCCTGCGCACGGCCGCCTCCTTCAGCGCCTCGGGCAAGAGCCCCGCGCCGTCGTCCTCGAACAGCATCTCGTAGCCGGACTCCACCCGGCGGAAATCCACCCGCACCTGGCCGGTGCCTGATTTTGCGCCGGCGCGGCGCACCGCGTCCGGCTCGATACCGTGCACGGCGGCGTTGCGCAGCATCTGGATGAGGCAGTCCTTGACGGTCGGCAGGTACGCCCGCGGGCAGTCCGCGAGCCCGTTCAGCGTGAGCATGAAGTCCTTGCCGTGATCCTGCGCCAGCTTGCGCGCGAGGGAGTGCAGCGTCGAGGCGAGCTCCTCCGGGCCGTTCGCGCCGAGGCGCAGAATCGGCGTGCTCAAGGTGCCCTCCGGGGCGGGCGTGCCTCCCTTCAGGCTCGAGAGGCGCAGCGTCATCTCGCGCACGCCGCGCAGATGGGCGAGCAGCTCATCGAGCTTCAGCACCAGCGGCAGGAAGTCGTTGCCGGTGAGCTCGCTGCGGCCTTTCAGCTCCGCCACCATGTCCTCGAGGTGATGGACGCGCTGGGCGATGCTCATCAGGTTCAGCGCCGAGGCCTCGCCCTTCAGCGAGTGCAGCTCGCGCGCGAGGCCGGCGAGCTTCTTGCTGAACTCCGCGTGGTTGCGCGCAGGCTCCTTCAGGATCGCGTTGATGTGCTTCAGACCCGCCGAGGCGCTGTCGAGGAAGGCCCCGATCTGCAGCGGGTCGGAATGCAGCATGCCGACCATCATGTCGAGCTGGGAGTGGGCGTTCTCCTGGGCCTCGTGCAGCTCACGCGAGAGCAGCACGCTCGAGGTGATGTCACCGACCGCGCACAGCACGTGCTTGATGCCCTTCGGGCCCATCACGCGGTGGAAATCGAACTGCAGGTAGCGGGTTTCCTTGCCGCCGCGGCCGTTGTCCATGCTCACTTCGAGCTGGCCCAGCGGGTTGATGCTCTTCATGAGGTTCTCGTGTGCGCGCTCGCCCCACAGCAGCTTGATGAACTTCGTGGCGGTGGCGAGGGTCTCGGGCGGCACCTTGTCGCGCAGCAGCTCCTCGAACGACAGGCCGGCGAAGTCCTGGCGGGCGAACATGTGGGTCAGCGCCTGGGACCACACCGCGCCGATGCGGTAGTCGGCATCGAGCAGAAAGAAGCCCTCGCGCACCGTGGCCAGGATGTCGCGTGTCTGTTCCTGGGCCTCGCGCGCCGCCCGCTCCCCGCGGGAGCGCGCCAGCTGCAGGTAGGCGGCCGCGAGCCCGAGCAGCAGCACCGCGAGCACGCCGCCGGAGAGCAGCAGGCGCAGCCGCGCCGCCGCCGCGGCGGTGCCCGCCTGCAGGGAGGCGCTGACCGTGGCCAGCTGCCGGTGCAACGCCGCGGCGTGGGTCTGGGCGAACAGTTCGGCGCGCCGCACGTGCGCATAGAACACCCGCCCGCTGCGCGAGAGCGAGCTGGTGGTGGCGGTATCGGAATACGGCTCCCCGTCATAGGCGAGCACGGGCGTGAGCACGCCGGCGTAGCTGCGCCACAGTGCGGCGGCGGCGTGCATCGCCGCGGGATCGAGGCCGGGCTGACGCTCGAGCGCGGCGAGGTCCCGGTTGAAGCCCCGTATGCTGCCGGCGAGCTCGGCGTGCACGTGGCCGGTGTACTCGAGCGTATCGAGCCGCTCGCGCAGCGCCGTGAGCTGCTCGGAGACCACCGACGGATAGGTCTCCAGCTCGCTCGCCCGCTGCAAGGCGCCGACGCTGGCGCGGATTTCCGTGGCGAGCCTGAAGCCGATGATCAGCACCAGACTCATCACCGCGGCGAACACGATGCCGGCGCCCGCGGTGAGCAGCCGGCGGCTTCGATCAGTGCCTGACAGTCGCATGCGTGGTTCCCGGTCAGTTCGGCAGTACGAAGCGGATCATGGTGCGGACCGGCACTGCCACCGGTTCGCCGTGGAATCTCGGCGGCGCATAGCGCCAGCGGCGGATGGCATCGAGCGCGGCGCGGTTGAACACGCCCGCCGGAGCGGCCGCGATCACCTGCAGGCTGCGCGTGTGGCCGCTCTTGTCGACGATGTACTGCACCGTCACCTGACCGGCAATGCGCTCATCGAGCGCCCGTTGCGGGTAGACCGGCGCAACGTAGTGGGTGCGGCGCAGATTCTCGGCCACCTCGGATAGCTGTGCCGGCGTGGGCGGCAGCGGCTTGGCGGCGAGCGCTGCCGCGGTGTGCAGTGAAGCGGCGCTCGCGCCCCAGCGGCGCGCGGCGGCCAGGTCCGCCAGCGCTGCGGCATGCTGTCCGGCGCGGGACGCCGACTCGGCGCGCGCCACGAGCGCTGCGGCCAGCGCGCTGCGCAATCGGCGCGCCGCGGCCGCTTCCCCCGCGTCGGGGTGGTTCGCGTCGACGGTGCTCAGGTAGTACGCGGCGCTGTCATTTGCCGGCTGCAGCAGCCGCCCGGCGTCGAGACGGGCGCGGGCCGCGGCGAGCAGCTGCTCGAGCCTGGAGTTCGCGGCGCTCGTGCGCGCCGCGGCGACCTGTGTACGCAGGGCGGCGAGCGCCTCGGCGGTCGCGCCGTTTTCGCGGGCGGCGGCGAGCCACTCGTTCTCCGCTGCGCTGCGGCCGGCCATGCCTGCCTCGCGCGCCTGACGCAGCAACGCGCGGGTCAGCGCCTGTGCGGCGTTTTGCGTGGCGGGCGCGGTCGGCGCGAGCGTGCGCAGCCGCGCGAGCGCGGTTTGCGCGCTGGCGGGGCCGGTCAGCCGATTGGCATCGATGCGTCGGGCAATCTGCCCGGCGATCTTCTGGATCTGCCGCTTGTGCTGCTGGCCCGTGAGCGCGCTCTGCCAAGTCGCCAGCTGCGCGGCCGGCACGCCGCGGCGCGCCGCCTGGGCGATGAGCGCCGGCACCGTGCCGAGCGGCCCGTTCGCCAGGGCCTGATTGACGAGGGCCTCGGACAGTTCGATGCCGAACGGGCGCACGTGCGCGTTGGTCGGCTCGGCGAGGCGCAGCGTGGCGAGCGCGAGCGAGGCGCGGTTGTAATGCTGCTGGGCGATGTCGTCGTTGAATCGCGAGATCAACACGTGACCGACCCGCCGCAGGCCGTCGAGGGCCTCGCCGTTGGTCGGATCGACCGCCAGCACGGAACGGTAGTAGACGAGCGCATTGGCGCCCCTCGGCGCGGTGAAGCGCCGCTCAAACATCGCGCGGCTGGCTTTCTCGAGCAGGTCCTCGACGTGCCCTCGCACGATGGACGTATCCACCGCCGGCGCGGGCAGGTGGGGCGCGAGCCGTCCCTGCGGCGCGCCTTGCGCGTGCGCGGCGGGGGACTGCGGTGTCGCCGTGAGCGGCGGCGCGGCGTGGGGCGGCTGGCGCATCAGGTATATGCCGGCGCCGACCCCGAGGGCGAGCACGCCGGCCCCGATGGCGAGCCAAAGGCGTTTGCCGGCGCCGCTCGGCGGGGGCTCTGCAGCCGCCGGCTCGGGTGCGGCGGGCGGCGAATGGCGGGGCGCCGGCGCGTCTTCGCGGGACGTGCGGGCGGAAGCCGAGCCCGATGGCGCGTGCTGGCGAAGCGCATCCGTCAACGCGGCCTCGAGGACTGCGGAGGTCTTGCCGGGCTCCATCGGCAGAGGCAGCACCGCAAAGACCTTCGTTCCCTTCACTGCCGCGGCAATGGTCTTTTCCGCGCCGGCATCGGTGAAGACCAGAATGACGGCGTGAGGGACCTGCCTGCTGGCACGCTCGACGTCGGCGCGTACGTCCGCGATCCCGCGGGCATCGATCGCCAGGATCTGTCCGCCCCGGCCGGCGCCGACCTGATCGAGCGCGGCGTCGAGCGAATCGGCCGGGTGGACGCTGGCGCGGCCGCCGAGGACCTCGCCGAGCTCGAGCAGGAAATCGTCGTGACAGGTGAGTGCCGTCAGGCCGACCGCCGCCCGCGCGCCGCTGGGGGCGGCATCACTGGCGGATTCGCGAGACTCACTCGGAGCTGGATGGGCCACAACCCGTCTCCCTCATTATTATGAGCGCAACCAGCGGCATACCGCCGTCCCGCGCCGGTCCGGACCCGGCGCAGGTTGGCGAAGACGGCCGCAGACGCCCGGACGCGACGTGCGCTGAGCATCAAACCCGCAGTGCCGCCCCGGTGCAGTGTCGCCGTTCACACTATTCGAGCGATGCCTGCGGTTCGGCCCCGTTCGCCGCCGGAAACCGCTCGCAAGCGCGCCACCGCAGGGCACGCGGGCCCTGAGGCAGCGCGCGCCAGCTTGCGCAAGCGGTGACAGTCGTCTCGACATCGGGCCGCGAGCGACCGATGATGGGCGTGAGCACGGAGGCACAATCGCGCCGCGGCGCTGGAACGATTTACCGCCGCGGCCCTCATAATGGTTATCGGGCAGCAGGATCGCGAGTTCGGCAGCTTTCGCGCAGGGCGAGGTGCTCCATCCGGTCTGCGCAGCAGGCGCGTCAGCCGCCTCTCTCGGCCGCCACTGCCGTTGTCAAACGGGAGGTCATGGCGATGCGATCACGTGACATCCATGCGGATCAGGCCCGGCTTGGCGCCTGTATCGATCACACGGCGTTCATCGAGTCTCTGAGCTCCTTCAGCCGCGCGCACCGCGCGCAGCGCTGGGAGGGCACCTTCGGACAGTTCCTCGCCGACATTCTGCCGGCGGACCCCGCGGCGCTCGTGCGCACCAGCCACGAGTACATCTGGGACATGCTGCGCTGGCACGGCCGAGCCGCGCAGCGGCGCGCCGGAGCGCCCCTGGAGGTCCGCCCCGCGGAGCGTGCCGCGCGGGAAGGCACCGAGCAGGAGCCGCTCGGCGAGGGCCGCTCCGGGTCCGCCGTCCGCGAAGGGCAGGAGGAGCTCCCGGAGGACGAGCGCGCCGGGGAGCTGTTCAGGCGCGAGCTGTTCGGCATCGACGGGCCGCTCGCGCGCGTGGCCGAGTATTTCAAGGCGGCCGCCGGCGGGTCGGATGTCGGGCGCCGGCTGCTGCTGCTGCTGGGGCCGCCCTCGGGCGGCAAGTCGACGCTCGCCATACTGCTGAAGCGCGGGCTTGAGGAGTACAGCCGCACCGACGAAGGGGCGCTGTATGCGATCAAGGGCTCGCCACTGCACGAGAACCCGCTGAACCTCGTTCCCGCGAGCCTGCGGGCGGAGTTTCGCGAGCGCTACGGCGTCAGCGTTCCGGGCGAGCTCTCGCCCTGGGCGCGCGATTGTCTGGAGCGCGAGTTCGACGGGGATTTTCTCAACATGCCGGTCGAGCGCATCTTCCTCTCGGAGGCCGCGCGCCTCGGCATCGGCACCTATGCGCCGCACGATCCCACCACCGCGGACATCGCCGACCTGGTCGGATCGGTTGATCTGGCGAAAGTGGCGCAGATCGGCGACGAGGGCGACCCGCGCGCCTGGTCGTGGTCGGGCGCGGTCTACTCCGCGAGCCGCGGCCTGCTCGAGATGATCGAAATCCTCAAGGTCAAGCGCGAGTTTCTCTATCTGCTGCTCACGCTCACGCAGGAGAAGAACGTCAAAGTCTCGCGCTTCCCGCTCATTCACCTCGACGAGACGGTGCTCGCGCACACCAACCTCGCCGAGTTCCATCGATTTCTCCAGGAGAAGGAGAACGAGGCGCTGCTGGATCGCATGGTGATCATCAAGGTGCCCTATGCCCTGTCCTACAAGGACGAGGCGCGCATCTATCACAAGCTGGTGTGCGCGGCGGCGGCTTTCCGCAACGTGCATCTCGATCCGCACGTGCTCAACCTCGCGGCCGTGTTCGCGATCCTGACACGCCTGACGCGCCCCGAGCGCGAGGGTCTCGATCTGCCGAAGAAATTGCGCCTGTACGCCGGCGAGGCGATCGAAGGGGCGCCGGAGAGCGAGGCGGCGCGGTTGCGCGCCGAGGCGCCCGACGAGGGACTGACGGGCGTCAGCCCCCGCTTCGTCATCAACGCGATTTCCACGGCCATCACCCGCGGCACCACCCGCAGCCTCACCAGCATGGATCTGCTGCTGGCGCTGAAGGACGCGATCGAGAGCGACGCGCGCCTCGAGGCCAAGCACAAGAAGATCTGGATCGACCACCTGGTCACGGCCCGCAAGGAGTTTTACAACCGCTGGGTGAAGGAGGACGTGCATCGCGCCATGTTCGCCTCGTTCGAGGAGGAGGCGCAGCAGCTGCTCGAGAAATACCTCGATGAGGTGGAGGCCTCGCTCGATCACCGCCAGGTGAGCGATCCGATCACCGGCGAGAGCCGCCCGGCGGACGAGCGCTTCCTGCGCTCGGTCGAGGAGAAGATCAAGGTGTCCGACTCGGGGAAACTCTCGTTCCGCCAGGAAGTGGTGCGCAAGGCCATGGTCGCGTTCAAAGCCGGCGAGAAGTTCAAGCTCGCGAGCCATGCGCGCATGCGCGAGGCCATCGAGCAGTATCTGTTCGAGGAGCGGCGCGACGTGCTGCGCCTGGTTACCTCCGCGGCACGCCCGGATGATGAGGCGAAACAGAAGATCTCCGTGGTGCAGCAGCGGCTGATCAGCGAGTACGGTTACGACGAGCACAGCGCGAAGGAAGCGCTGAGCTACGTCACGACGCTGCTGGCGCAGGAGTAGCCCGCCATGAGCGAGCAGATCACCCGCGAGCCGCCGGCCAGCGCGGCCAAGTGGTACGAGCTGTTCTCCCGCGGCGCGCGCGACTGGCTGCGCCACGATGCGAAGGTGCGCGAGGCGGTGCGCCGGCACCTGCCGGAGCTGGTCTCCGGCGGGGAGCTGATCGGCGGCGGGGCGCGCACGGTGCGCGTGCCGGTGAAGCTGCTGGAGCACTACCACTTCCGCCTGCGCCGCGCCGAGGAGCGCCAGGGCGTGGGCCAGGGGCAGGTCAAGCCCGGCGACGTGTTCGTCGATCCGACGCAGGGCGGCGCCCCGGGCGGCAAGGGGCCCGGCGGTGAGGAGGAGGGCGAGGTGCAGCTGCTCCTCGAGCTGAAGATCGATGACATCGTCGAGTGGCTCTGGGAGGAGATGCAGCTGCCGAACCTGGTGCCGCGCGCCGGCCCGTCGCAGGAGAGCGAGTGGGTGCGCGAGGGCTGGGACCGGCGCGGCGCGCGCTCGCGCCTCGATCGGCGCCGCTCCTTCAAGGAGCTGGTGAAGCGGCGCGGCGCTCCGGGCGCGCTGCCGACGTTCACCGACGAGGATCTGCGCTTTCGTCAGCTCGCGCGCCGGCGCCGGCCGGCGGTGCGCGCAGTGGTGTTCTTCCTCCTCGATGTCTCCGGCAGCATGTCCGAACGGGACCGGCAGCTCGCGAAGACGTTCTTCTTCTGGACGGTGCAGGGGCTGCGCCGCCAGTACCGCATGCTCGAGACGGTGTTCGTCGCGCACACGACCGACGCCTGGGAGTTCACCGAGCCGGAATTCTTCCAGGTGAGCGGCACGGGGGGCACCGTGGCCTCGAGCGGCTTGAACAAGGTGAGCGAGATCATCCGGGAACGCTTCGAGGCCGAGCAGTACAACGTGTACCTGTTCTACGCCACCGACGGCGACAACGCCGCGAGCGATGCCTCCGCGGCGCGCGAGGCGCTCGCGGCGCTGGCCGCCGAGGCATGCTTCTGCGGCTACGTCGAAGTCGCCGCGGGGCTCTCGCGCCACCTCGAGACCGAGACCGGCAGGCTCTTCGCGGAGCTCGCCTCCGCGGGGGCACCCGTCGAGAGCTGCGTGCTCGCGGAATTCGATGATGTCTGGGGCGCGATCCGGCGATTCTTCACCGCGCAGCAGCGCGCCGCGGAGGGTGCGTGAGCGCGGGAGACTGGCAAAGCTACATCCCGCGCATCGAGCAGCTCGCCCGCGGGCTCGGGCTCGAGTTTCACCCGGTCGAATTCGAGGCCGTGCCGGACACGTTCATGATGGAGATCGCCGTGTACGGCCTGCCGGTGCGCATGCCGCACTGGTCCTTCGGCGTGCGCTACATCTATCAGCTGATCCAGCGCCACATGGGGCATTCGCGGCTGTTCGAGGTGGTCTTCCCCGGCAATCCCGGTCACGCCTATCTCGCCGCGGGCAACGGGCTGGCGGAGAACATCCTGGTGACCGCCCACGTGCTCGGGCATGCGGATTTCTCGCGCAACAATCTGCTGTTTCAGCGCTGTCAGAGGCAGGTGAGCGAGCGGATCGTCGAGCACGCGGCGCAGCATGCGCGCCAGATCCAGCAGGCCATCGAGACGCACGGCCTCGAGCGCGTGGAGGCGGTGCTCGATGCGGCGCTCGCGCTCGAGCAGCACATCGACGTGGATCAGCCGCTGCGCCGGCTGCGCTTCCCCGAGTACGCCGAGCCGCCGAAGGCGCTCGCCGACGACGAGTTCCGCCGGCGCTTCGCGGCCCTCGAGCCCGCCACGGCCGGCGCCGCGATCGCCCCCCGGCAGCGCGCGCCGCTGCCGCCGCACCCCGAGCGCGATCTGCTGTGGTTCGTGGCGCAGTACGCGCCCGAGATGGAAAGCTGGGAGCGGGACATCTTTCTCGCGGTGCGCGAGGAGTCGTTCTACTTCTATCCGGTGTTCGCCACGCAGATCATGAACGAGGGGTGGGCATCGTACTGGCATGCCCGGCTGCTGCGCGAGGCGGACTTCATCGCGCAGCAGGCATATCTCGATGCGATCAAATGCCACTCCGACGTGGTGCGGCCGGTGGCGGCCGACCAGGAGGTGACGCTCAGCCTCAATCCCTACCACCTCGGCTTCGCGCTGTGGGAGCGCATCGTGGCGGACGAAGGACTCGAGGCGGCCTTCGCGATCCGCGCGCAGGATGATGACTTCGCCTTCATCCGCAATCATCTCACGCGCGAGCTCGCCGCGGAGCTCGGCTTGTTCCGCTACCGGGCCCGCGACGGCAAGATCCGGGTGCTCGAGCAGGACGTGGATGCGCTGCACGAGGCCATCCTCGCGCCCAAATACAACTTCGGCGCACCCACGGTGTTGGTGCGGCGCGTGCACACCGACGGGACGCTCGAGCTCGCACACGACCACGCGCTCGACCGGCGCGGACTTGACCTCGAGCGCAGCCGTAAAGTGCTCGAGTATCTGCAGCGCGTGTGGCGCCGGCCGGTGCGCCTGGGCACTGTCGATCAGGACGGCGCGGAGCTGGAGATTGCCGCGCCGTGAGGCGCTCGCGCGCGCGCATTTTGCGCCGCGCGATGCGCCGGAGTACCCTGCCAGCTCCCTCGATGCTGCGGCGGGGTGTGCGGCATGGACCACACGGGCATTCGTAACATCGCGCTGGCCGGCGCCGCCGGCGCCGGCAAGACGCTGCTCGCGGAGGCCCTGCTGTTCGAGGCCGGCGCGATCCGCGCCAAGGGGAGCATCGAGCGCGGCTCGAGCGCGTCGGATTTCGATCCGCAGGAGCGCATGCTCCATCACTCGCTCGAGCCCGCGGTGCTCACGTTCGAGCACGACAGCACGCGCATCCATCTGCTCGATACGCCGGGCTACGCGGATTTCCTTGCGCGCACGCTCGCGGTGCTCGAGGCCGTGGAAGCGGTGGCCGTGGTGGTGAGCGGCGTGACCGGTCCCGACGCGGTGACGCAGAGGCTCATGGCGTTTGCGCGCGAGCGCGGCCTCGACCGGCTGCTGATCGTCAACAAGATCGACAGCCGCGAGGCCGACTGCGCCGGCGTGTTGGAACGGCTGCGCGCCGCGTTCGGGCCGGAATGTCTGCCGATCAATCTGCCGGCCGATCGCGGCGCTGCGGTCCGGGACTGCTTCTTCGATCCACAGCCCGGTCCGGTCGATTTCTCGAGCGTCGCGGCGGCGCACACTGCCATCGTCGATCAGGTCGTCGAGCTCGACGAGCGGCTGATGTCGCTGTACCTGGAGCAGGGCGAGGCGCTCACGAGCGAGCAGCTGCACGCGCCCTTCGAGCAGGCGCTGCGCGAGGGGCACCTCGTGCCGGTGTGCTTCGCCTCGGCTGAAACCGGCGCCGGGATCGGCGCGCTGCTGAAGATCATCGAGCGGCTGATGCCGAATCCAGCCGAAGGCAACCCGCCGCCCTTTCTCGCCGGCACGGGCAGCTCGGCGCGGCGTGTCGAAGTGACGCCGGACCCCGATCGGCACGTCGTGGCGCACGTGTTTCGCATCACGATCGATCCGTACGTCGGCAAGCTCGCGGCGCTGCGCGTGCATCAGGGCACGGTACGGCCGGGCAGCCAGCTGTACGTCGGCGATGCGCGCAAGCCGTTCAAAGTGGCGCATCTGTACCGCCTCATGGGCAAGGAGACCGTGGAGATTCCCGAGGCGATCCCCGGGGATATCTGCGCGCTCGCCAAAGTGGATGAGCTGCACCGCGATGCCGTGCTGCACGATTCCCACGAGGAGGACCACTACCATCTCGCGCCGGTCGCGCTGCCGCCCTCGATGCTGGGACTGGCGATCGCGCCGCAGCGGCGCGGCGACGAGCAGCGCCTGGCGGATGCGCTGCACAAGCTCACTGCCGAGGATCCGGGCGTGCGCATCGAGCAGCATGCCGCGCTCAACGAGACGGTGCTCTACGGCACCGGCGAGCTGCATCTGCGCGTGCTGCTGGAGCGCATGAATCAGCGCTACGGCGTCGAGGTGCACACGCATCCGCCCAGCATTCCGTATCGGGAGACCGTCACGCGTGCGGCCGAGGGCCACAGCCGCCACAAGAAGCAGACCGGCGGGGCCGGCCAGTTCGGCGAGGTGTTTCTGCGCATCGAGGCGCTCGAGCGCGGCGCGGGCTTCGAGTTCGTCGACGAGGTCGCCGGCGGGGCGATTCCCGGGCAGTTCATCCCGGCGGTGGAGAAAGGCGTGCGGCAGGTGCTCGCCGAAGGGGCGCTCGCCGGCTTCCCGCTGCAGGACATCCGCGTCACCGTCTACGACGGCAAGCATCATCCGGTGGACTCGAAGGAAGTGGCATTCGTGTCGGCGGGGCGCAAGGCCTTCCTCGATGCGCTCGGCAAGGCCAACCCGATCGTGCTCGAGCCGATCGTGCACCTGCAGATCACGGCGCCGGCAAGCGCCATCGGGGACATCACCGGCGATCTGGCGACCAAGCGCGCACGCATCAACGGGAATCAGGCGCTGCCGGGGAGGCTCGCGACCGTCTCGGCACTGGTGCCGCTCGCGGAGATCACCGAGTACCAGTCGCGCCTGAAGGCGCTCACCGGAGGGCAGGGCACTTACGTCATGGCGCTCAGCCATTACGACCCGGTGCCGTCGCGGCGCCAACAGGAGCTGGTGCAGGCCTTCCGGCCGCGGGCGGAGGAAGACTAGCCGGGCGGGCGCCCCGGCCCGCTACTTGAGCCGGAACTGCCCGCGCTCATCGAACCGCAGCTCGCGCAGCAGGCCGTAAGCCAGCTCGACCTTGCCGCGCAGCCGGTAGTGCACCAGGCGATGACGGCCGTCGCCGAGGATGCCGAGCAGCGCGCCCGCCATGTTGGCCGTGACCTCCGTGTTGAATTCCGCGGTGCCGTGCGCCGGCACCGTGAAGCGCTGCGCTGCCCGGCCGTCGGCTATGCGCTGGCCGTTCAGCGTCAGCGTGTAATTGAGCGCCTCGATCGGCAGACTGACGGGGTTGGGATTGCGCACGCGCAGGCGCACCTCGAGCTGCTGCTGCCAGAAGTCTGCGCGGCGCACCCGCACGCCGATTACGGCGAGGCGCGGCGCCTCGAGATGCGGCACCAGCCAGGCGCAGCCGCCGAGGGCGGTGAGCAGCAGCGCAGGGGCCAGCCAGCGCGCGCGCAGCGCGCTGGGGCGGTCAGCTCGCATACGAACGGCGCATCACGCCGCCGTGCTCGGGACTGCCGCTGCCGGTGGCGATCGGCCGGGAGAGGCTCTCCGGGGCTGGGCGGCCGAGCCGCTCGTAGAGGCGGCCGAGCTGGCGCCGGTACAGACTGTCGAACTGACTGACCGCCTCCGCCGGGTTGTAGTCGCCGAACCACCAGAACCAGTCCGAGCTCTCGCACAGCGCCAGCTGCCGCTGCGCCGCGCGCTGCCCGGCGGCATCGAGCGAACCGCTCGCGAGCGTCGCGTCGAAGGCGAGTTTCGCATCGCAGAGCAGATCCCAGGCGCGGTTCTTGGCCGCATCGCCCATCCAGGTGGTGAGCGTGCCGTGCACCCAGCTGCCGGCCATCAGCCGCGGCAGCGTGATCGGGGTGAGTCCGCGCGCGACGCACGCGCCGAGCGTCGTCAGCTCGAGCTGCGGATGGGCCGCGAGCAGCGTGTACAGCGCGCGCAGGAAGTAGTAGCCGTTGAACGGGTAGTGCTCCCAGGCGTTTTCCCCGTCGAGCGCGATCAGCACCACGTGGCCCGGCGTGGTGGCGTACTGACGCGCGAGCTGGCCGAGGGCATCGACCAGATTGTGCGCCGCATCATCGCCGTGCCAGGTCGCATACGTGAAGCCGATCAGGTCCGAGAGCGTGTCCTCGCGGAAGAACTGCAGCAGCGAGCTGCCGGCCAGCCGGTACGGCCGGTTGAACACCTGTACATCGAGGCCCGGCGGCTGCGGCACCTGGGCCGCGGTGCGCTGCAGCGAGCCGTGCAGCACGTTGGCGCTGCTCGCCACCCACTTGAAGCCCGAGCGCTCGAGCAGCTCGAGCGTGGCCCGGCTCACCGCGCCCTCGGACGGCCAGCAGCCGACCGGCCGGCTGCCGAAGGTCTGCGTGAACAGGCGCAGTCCCTCGCGCACGTGCCACTCGGCCCGCTCCTTGCCGCCGGGGTAGGCCGACAGCTTCGGCAGCGGCAGATTGGGCATCGCCTCGCGCGCGGACTGGAAATCAAAGAGCAGCGGCATGATCGGGTGCCCGTACGGCGTGACCGACAGCTCGCACTGGCCCTGCTCGCTCAGGCGCCGGTAACGCGGCACGATGTTCGCGAGCAACGAGCCGATCAGCCCCAGCAGGTCGCGGCGCTGCTCGGCCGTGAAGCCGCGGCCCTGCTCGGTCAGGCGGCTGACGAGCGGATCGGAGCGGCGCACGGTCTCGCCCATCCAGGCCAGGTGGTACCACACCGCCAAGTCCTGAATGAACTGGTCCGAGGCGTAGTTCACGCGTTCGGCCGTGGCGAGCGTGTCGGCGATGGAGGCGAGCTCGAGGTAGGGACCGAAGCGCTCGATCATCTGCTTGCGCTGCGCGCGCAGGCATGCGCGCAGGCTCTCGAGCCGCGCGGCCGGCTCCCTCGGCACCGGGTCGGGTCCGAGGAGGGCGAGCACCGGATCGGGCAGCGGGGCGCCGTCGCGCAGATGCTCGGCGACCGAGCGCGACAGCGCTTCGATCTGCTCGAGCAGCACCGGCGTGAAGTTGACGACAGCGCGCGCCTCGGGGATCGCCTCCAGGTGCGCCGCCATGTCGGTGTAGTCCTTGATGGAGTGAAGATACGTCCACGGCAGCACGTAGCGGCTGGTGAGGGCATCGCGATACTGCGGCTGGTGCATGTGCCAGAGCAGTACGACCGGGAGGCGTGCGGCGGCCATACGCTGCTCAGCCGGAGATCCGGCGCAGCATCTCCGCGGTCACCAGCACGACGCCCTTCTCGGTGACCAGAAAGCGCCGCGCGTCCGCTTCGCGGTCGACGCCGATCGCCATGCCGCTCGGCACTTCGCTGCCCTCATCGATGATGGCACCGCGGATGATGCAGCCCGAGCCGATGCGTGTATTGGGCAGGATCACCGCGCGCTCGATGGCGCTGCGCTCCTCGATCCGCACGTTGGAAAAGAGCAGCGACTCGCGCACGTAGGCCCCGGAGATGACGCACCCGGCGGACACCATGGAGTTGATCGCCAGCCCCCGCCGGCCGTCCTCATCGAGGATGAATTTCGCCGGCGGCTGGTGCACCTGATAGGTCCAGATCGGCCAGTCCTCGTCGTAGATGTTGAGCTCCGGTTCGACGTGCACCAGCTCGAGGTTCGCCTCGTAGTACGCATCGAGCGTGCCGACGTCGCGCCAGTAGCTCTGCGCGCGCGTCTTGACGTCCTGAAACGGATAGGCGAACACTTGCAGCGCGCCGGCGATCGCCTTCGGCAGGACGTCCTTGCCGAAATCGTGCGAGGAGTCCTGGTTCTCGGCGTCCTCGCGCAGCAGCATCTCGAGCAGCCGGGTGTTGAAGACGTAGATGCCCATCGAGGCGAGGATGGTGTCGGGCCGGCCCGGCAGGGTATCGGGCACCTGCGGCTTTTCGCTGAATTTCGTGACCCGGTTCCACTCCGTCGCGGTGAGCACGCCGAAGTGGTGCGCCTCGCTCGCCGGCACCTCGACCACGCCCATGGTGACGTCCGCCCCCTTCTCCACGTGATAGGCGATCATCGGACCGTAGTCCATCTTGTAGATGTGATCGCCGGCGAGCACCAGGACGTGCTTCGGGCGGTGCGAGAGGATGAGCTCGATGTTCTGGTACACCGCATCCGCGGTCCCCTGGTACCAGTTCGGGCCGGTCTGCTGCTGCGCCGGCACGACTTCGATGAATTCGCCGAACTCGCCCCGGAGGTAGCTCCAGCCGTGCTGGACGTGCGCGATCAGCGGCTGCGCCTTGTACTGCGTCAGAATGGCGATCTGGCGGATGCCGGAGTTGACGCAGTTCGAGAGCACGAAGTCCACGATGCGGAACTTGCCGCCGAAGGGAGTGGCGGGTTTGCAGCGACTGGCGGTGAGGCCCTTCAGGCGCTCCCCGCGCCCTCCGGCCATGATGACCGCGAGCGTGCCGCCGGTGAGTCGGCTCACGTAGCGTCCGGAGGAGGTGCGCGCTGGTTGTCGCAGCATGGGCCCGGGCTCCCTTGGGGTTCTGGCGGGTTCTATCCTATCAGCCTGCCGGGGCATCAGAGCCATTTCATCAGCCCCATGCCG
The DNA here is from genome assembly GCA_021816775.1 of Pseudomonadota bacterium. Taxonomy (GTDB): domain Bacteria; phylum Pseudomonadota; class Gammaproteobacteria; order Steroidobacterales; family Steroidobacteraceae; genus 13-2-20CM-66-19. Next base: position 66,067 of record JAKAXA010000008.1, on the reverse strand, counting down.
TGCGCGTGGCTGAGCATCTCGTGCCAGGGGTAGATGCGCACCTCGGTGGCGAATTGGCCGCAGCCGGGCGGATCGGTCTCGAGCGCGAACACCGCCGCGCCATCGCTCCACTCGCCGGTGGCGCGCAGGGGGGCGCGCCACAGCCCCGGCAACGGCGCTGCGCCGAAGGAGCACAGGGGCGGCGGCTGGGTGCCGGCCTGCGGCAATAGCCGCCGGGCGTGAAACTCGATGCGCACGTCGCCGGGCTGCAGCCCGTGAAGGTGCGCCGCGACGCGCAGACGCACCTTCTGCTCCCGGGAGATTTCCGCCGAGGCGTCCTCCATCAGATGCAGATCGACGCGGGTCCAGGCATCGCGGATGCGTCGCTTCCACTCGGCCAGCTGCCGCGCGCCGGCGTAGTCGTGCTCGGCGAGCCGCCGGTAGTGCTCGGCCGCCGGGCGATAGAGCTTGTCCGCGTAATCGCGCAGCACCCGGTCCATATTGAAGCGCGGGATCACCGTCATCATGGCCTGCTTGGCGCGCCGCACCCACTCCGTGGAGCGTCCGCCCGCCTCGCGCTGATAGTAGAGCGGGATGACCTCTTCCTGCAGCGTGTGCAGGATCAGCTCCGATTCGATCGAGTCGCGCCGGTCCCAGTCCTGCACTTCGGTCGGGGGGATGCCCCAGCCGTTGCCCGGCATGCAGCCCTCGGCCCACCAGCCGTCGAGGATGCTGAGGTTCAGCCGCCCGTTGATGGCCGCCTTGATCCCTGAGGTGCCGCTTGCCTCGAGCGGCGCGATCGGGGTGTTGAGCCACACATCGACGCCGGAGACCAGCGAGCGGGCGAGCTGCAGATCGTAGTCCTCGAGGAAGATGATCCGCCCAATGAACTCCGCGGAAGTCATCAGCTGGCGGATCTCGCGCAGCACCTGCTTGCCCGGCTCGTCGGCCGGGTGGGCCTTGCCGGCGAACAGCAGCACCACGGGCCGCTCCGGATCGTTGAGCAATCGGGCGAGGCGCGCGCGGTCGCGCAGCAGGAGCGTGGCGCGCTTGTAAGTCGCGAAGCGGCGCGCGAAGCCGATGGTGAGCACCTCGGGCCGCGCCGGATCGAGCAGCCGGGTGATGCGCGCGAGCTGCGCGAGGCTCAGGCCCTTGCGCGTGTACTCGCGCCCGAGCCGCTCGCGCACCGTATCGAGCATTTTCGCCTTCACGGCCTGCGCGGTCTGCCAGAAGCGCTCCTCGGGCACCGCCTCCAGGCCGGCCCAGAACGCCGAGTCGCTCAGGCGCTCGCGCCACTGAGGTCCGAGCTCAGCGTCGAAGAACGCGCCCCAGAGCTTGTGCAGGAACGTCGGCACGTGCACGCCGTTGGTGACGAACCCGACCGGATTGTCCTCGGGGCGGATCTCGGGCCAGTGATCCGCGCACAGCCGCGCCGAGACCGCCCCGTGAATGCGGCTCACGCCATTGACGTGCCGCGTCCCGTTCAGCGCCAGGCGGGTCATGTTGAATATGCCCGGCACCGACGGGGCGGCGCCCAGATCGAGGAAGCGCTCGACCGGCAGGCCCAGCTCGTTGATGAAGTCCTGGAAGTGCTCGAGGATCAGGCCGTGCCCGAACGCGTCATGCCCGGCGGCCACCGGCGTATGGGTGGTGAACACGCAAGCGGCCGCGGTGGCCTCGATCGCCGCCTCGAGCGCCAGCCCCTGGGTCATGTGCTCGCGCATCAGCTCGAGGATGAGAAACGCCGCGTGCCCTTCGTTCAGATGCCAGGCCGCCGGCGCGAGCCCGAGCGCGCGCAGCGCGCGCACCCCGCCGATGCCGAGAATCATCTCCTGGCGAACTCGCGTGGACTCGTCGCCGCCGTACAAGCGTCGGGTGATGTCCCGATCGGAGGGCGCGTTCACCGCGGTATTGGTGTCGAGCAGATAGACCGGCACGCGCCCGGCCTGAGCCTTCCAGATGCGCGCCGCCACGTCTCGCCCGCCGATCCGCACCGTGACGGTGACCGAGTGACCCCCGGCGTCAAGCACCGGCTCGACCGGCAGGTCACGGGGGTCGTGCGCCTTGTACTCGGCGTGCTGGACGCCGTCGTCATCGACGGTCTGGGTGAAGTAGCCCTGCTCGTAGAGCAGCCCCACCGCCACGAAGTGCGCGCCGGCGTCGCTCGCGGCCTTGCAGTAGTCCCCGGCCAGCACGCCGAGCCCGCCGGAATAGATCGGGAAGCTCTCGTGAAAGCCGTATTCGGCGCAGAAATACGCCACCAGCGGCTCGTCCGCCGGCGGCCGGGCGGCCAGGTACGTATCGAGCAGCTGCAGCGCGGCGGCGTAGCGGCCGAGGTACTGCGGGTCGGCGGCCGCCTCATCCAGCGCGGACTGGCGCACGCAGCGCAGCATCAGCCGGGGGTTGCCGCCGCACTGTTTCCACAGTTCAGGCTCCAGGTCCTCGAACAGGGCGCGGATTGGCCGATGCCAGCTGAAGAAAAGGTTGCTGGCGAGCTCCGGCAGGCGCGCGAGCGCCTCGGGAACGACGGGGGTGATTTCGAGCAGGGTATTGCGCATGGCACCAGAAATGGAAGCGAAACGTGGGTCGACCGCGGAGTCTAGCCGCTTCGCACCCGGACTGCCCGGACCGAAGGGCAGCAAGATTCGTGCGCGCGGCCGGACGGCCTCACCGCGGGGGGAGCGCGCAGAGCCGGTCGCCTGTGCGACAATTGTCGCGAACCACGCGAAGGGGGCGCGTCATGACGATGGGTCTGAGCACTCGGGGCGGCGGGGCCGCGCTGCTGGCCGCAGGGCTTCTTGCCGTGCTCGCGCCGGTGGCCGTCCGCGCACAGACGGCGCCGCTTGAGAACCTCGATCACTTCCCGCGCACCACCCTCACCATCGAGGCGGCGGGGCATCCGTACCGGTTCAAGGTGTGGATCGCCAATACCCCCTCGCGCCAGGTGCAGGGGCTGATGTTCGTGCGCGATCTGCCGGCCGATCAGGGCATGATCTTCCCGATGCATCCGGCGCGCGTCGCGCAGTTCTGGATGGCCAACACGTACATTCCCCTGGACATGCTGTTCGTGGCGCCGGGCGGGCGCATCGAGAAGATCACCGCCAACGCCAAGCCGTTTTCGCTGAAGACCATCAGCTCCGGCGCGCCCGTCGAGGCGGTGATCGAGATCCGGGGCGGCGAGGCGAAAAAGCTCGGGATCACGGTCGGCTCGCTCGCCCGCTGGGTCCGAGGCAAGTCGAAATAATCGACGCTTCGATGCATTGATTCGCCTCGTCGTGCGCCGGGCCCGGCGCCGCGCAGCCGGCCGTCCCGACCGTGCCCGCGCGCGCGAGATTCGCCGCGGAGTCGACCCGCTCGACCGGCCGATGCACGGCTGCAACAGGCGCCCGCAGCCGGCGTCACATCCGCGCAACATCGGCTTCGATTCGTGAGCGTGTCCAAAAAAATGATAATAATCAAATGGATATCGGCGAAATAAGTTCAGTGCTCCGAGCGGGCGTTGCGTTGAAACTTTCTCGCCCGAGGACGGTCGTATAGCGTCAACCACAGTATCCGACGGGCCCGGTCTGGGCCCCGAGGACCGCGAACCGAAACAGGGAAGATGCCGAACCAGTACGGAAACCCCCGCCGCATAGGAATCAGCCCAAGGGAATCGGGACCACAACGATCAACTGATGCCAACGACAAGGCGCCCGTCCTGGGGCGCCACGGAGTGAATTCATGACTGGAAATTACACTGTCAGACAGGCTGTGAGGCGTGCGCTCGCAGCAGGTGCCGTCGCCGTGATCGGCGCGGGTGCGCTGGTCGCGAACGCGAAACCGGCGCCGACGCCCAAGCCGCAGGGGCAGTCGCAGGCGGTTCCGGCTCCGACGCAGAGCAAGAGCCAGAGCGCGGCGGCGATGCAGCTGCAGACCATCGTGGTCACCGGCACTCTGATCCCCAGACCGGCATCCGAGACCGCGGCGGCCATCACCATCATCAGCGCAGACACTCTGAAGAACCAGGGCCTGACGAACGTGGAGCAGGCGGTCGATCAGGTGACCTCGAACATTCCCGGGATCAACGTCGCGCAGTCCGTCTCGACCTTCACCGGCGGCGGCTCCTTCGCGGACCTGCGCGGCCTCGGCCCCGGCCGCACGCTCGTGCTGCTCGATGGGCACCGGCTCGCGAACAACGTGGTCCAGGGCGACTCGGTCGATCTGAACGGCATCCCGTTCTCGGCCATCCAGAGCATGCAGGTGCTGCGCGAGGGCGCCTCGGCGCTGTACGGCTCGGATGCGATCGCCGGCGTGATCAACTTCATCACCAAGAAGGATTACCAGGGCGGCGATGTCCAGGTCGACATCAACCACCCGCAGCAGGCCGGCGGCGGCTCGGGCAACGTGAGTTTCACCTGGGGACACGGCAGTCTCGCGCGCGACGGCTACAACTTCATGATCACGGGCAGCTACAGCAAGCAGCAGGAGCTGAAGGCGCAGCAGCGCTCGTTCGCCGCCACGGGCTATAACCCGGCGCAGGGCCTGGAGAACCTCAACGGGCCGTTCGGCCCCTGGCCCGGAAGCTATCTGGATGCCAACGGCAATCTCTGGCAGACCGGCTACCCGACCTGCGCCGGCAATCCGTTCCTGACCACGCAGCCCGGCTACTGCGCGTACGAGTACTCCGCCGCGGTGGATCTGCTGCCGGCATCGAGCGAACTGTCGGGATTGATGTCCTTCACCAAGTCGCTGCCGGATAACAACACCCTGCGTCTGCAGTACTTCTATACGCGCTCCAAGGTGACCACGTGGGGCGGGCCCATCACCTACGGCTTCGCCATGACGCCCGCGGCCGACCCGACCTACTACCCGACGGCCGCCCAGTCGACGTGCCTGTTCAACGTGAACGGCGGCCCGTGCGCCGGCGGGCCGGATCTGTCCAGCGCCAGCGGCATCACCGCGTTCTGGACCGATCCGAACAACAACCGCTACTCGAACGACCTCAATACCGAGCAGCGCGTGCTGCTGACGTTTGCCGGCTACAACGACGGTTGGAGCTACGCGACGACCTTCAACTACAGCGTGAACGAGAACACGGCGGGTGTCACCGAGGGCTACCCCAACGAGGCGGTGCTTGCGCCGAACGGCGTTCTCAGCAATCTGATCAACCCGTTCGGCCCGCAGAGCGCGGCCGGGCAGCAGCTGATCAACAGCTCGTATCTGAACGGCGTGTACGCGAACGGCACGCTGCAGCACTGGAGCATCGGCGGCCACGCCCGGCACCGCTTGGGCGATGCCTTCTACAAGGGCCATCCGGCAGAGCTGGCGATCGGCGTCAACGCGCGCGTCGACCGCATCAACTTCGCCTCGACGCCTCTGGCGAGCACGCTGTACTCGGCGCTGTTCTATCCGCCCAATGCGATCCACGGGTCTCGGCAGGCACAGGCCGTGTACGCGGAGCTGTACGTGCCGATGAGCAGCCACCTGGACCTGACCCTCTCGGATCGTGAGGACCGCTACAGCGATTTCGGCACGACCAACAACGGCAAGCTCGCGGTGCGCTACCAGCCGTCCCGCTACGTGACCTTCCGGGCGGCCGCCTCCACCGGCTTCCGGGCCCCCTCGCTCACCAACCTCTATTCGCCGAATACCTTCGGTGCGACCGGCGGCACCATGGGCCAGGGAAATCCGTACTGCGCCTCGGGGAGCTACAACGCGGAGTTCACCCAGCTGGTCTGCGGTTCGCAGGGCATGGCGGTGTATGGCGGCAACCGGCACCTGAAGCCGGAGACATCGGAGAATTTCGATTTCGGTGTCATCGTCGAGCCGCTCACCAACCTGGGCATTACGCTCGATTACTACAAGATCCTCATCAAGAACGCCATTGGCGGGATTCCGAGCGCGGCGATCTATGCAAACCCGTCCCTGTTTGCCAACCAGTACGTGCTGAACAGCGCCGGCTCGCTCACCCCGGCGCCGGCCGCTCCCTTGGATTGCAGTCCGAGCTACACGGTCGCGAGCTGCGGATACATCCTGCAGACCGGGCAGAACACCGGCGGCGTCACCACCGACGGATTCGACCTCAGCGCGCAGTACTTCCTGAATACGCGCTACGGAACGTTCCGCGCGGACCTGGAAGGGACGCTGGTGACGCAGTTCCACCTGCAGGAGTACACCGGCGGGCCGCAGATCGACCTGCTGGGCTGGTACAACCAGGGCAACCAGCCGGCGATTCGCTGGCAGCACGTGCTGCGGCTCGGCTGGACGAGCCCGCAGGGGCGGTGGGGCGCGGGAGTGACCAATCACTTCTTCTCGCACTACATCGACGAGTATCCGAACGCGGCGGGCAATCAGCGCATCGTCGGCAATCAGTCGACCTGGGACGTCTTCACGTCCTACAAGCCGATTCGCCCGCTCACCGTCCTGTTTGGAATCCGCAACGTGTTCGGCCAGGTTCCGCCTTTCTCCAACCAGACGGGCAACTGGCCGGCGGGCTACAACCCGGTCTACTCGGACCCGCTGCTGCGGACCTTCTACCTCAACATGAACTACCGGTTCTGATTGAGCGGAGGGCTTGAGCGTCTGCCGGGTACCCGCCGCCGCGCGGGTACCCGGATCCGGCGGCGCGAAGGCCGGGCCGGCCCGCCATCGGGTCCGCCGGAGCCGGACTGAACGCCGATTCGAAGCCCTGCCACGCGCGGGGCTTTTTTTTCGGATCAGAGCGGCCTCGGTGCCGGCGCGAGCGGGCAGCCGGTGCCGCCGCTGCGTCCCTACCCGAACCGGGGCCTCGGGCAGGGAGGCTCTCTCAGGGGCTCGCTGGAGCGCTGAGCCGGTGTGAGCGCCGCGCGGCTATACTGCCGGATGTATCTGTCCGCAGGGGCGTACCGGCGATGTTTCTGCAAATCGAGGAATTCCTGACGGCCGCCGAGGTGAACTCGGTGCGCGAGCTTGCGCGGCTGACGCGCTTCATCGACGGCCGCAGCTCCAATCCGCACAATCACACCAAGTCCAGCCTGATTCCCGATCCGGCCGACCCCAACGCGCAGCGGGCCGGGCAGATCGCCCTCGGGGCCTTCCAGCGCAGCGAGAGGGCGCGCGATTTCGTCTTCCCGCGGCGGATCGCGGTGCCGCAGGTGGTGCGCTACGGTGAGGGCATGGGCTACGGGGCGCACGTCGATGCCGCCTTCATGGCGGTGGGTCAGCAGCCGTTGCGCTCGGACGTCTCGTGCACACTGTTCATCGGCGATCCGTCGAGCTACGGCGGCGGCGAGCTGGTCATCTATCTCGGCTCGCAGGAAGTGCGCATCAAGGGCAGGCCGGGCGAGGCGGTCCTGTATCCGTCCACGACGCTGCACGAGGTGGCGCCGGTGAGCTCCGGGGAGCGCCTGGTGATGATCACTTTCATCGAGAGCCAGATCGCCGACCCGGCGCGGCGCGAACTGCTCTACACCCTGAACGAGGTGCGGGCGCTCGAGGGGGCGAAGCTCGAGTGGGGCAACCGCATGCGGCTCGAATACGTCGCGGCCAATCTGCAGCGGATGTGGGCGGAGCCGTGAGCCGCGACTTGGGCGCGGACCGCGAGCGGCTGCTCGCGATCCAGCGCAGCGCGCAGGGCGGGGAGCTGGCGCAGGCGGCGCAGCTGGCCGAGGCGGCGCTCGCCGACGGCCTCGAGCATCCGCTCATCTTCAACGTGCTGGCGCTGCGGCACGAACTCGCCGGCGAGCTCGGCGAGGCGCAGCGGCTGCTGCGCCGGGCGGTCGCGCTCCCGGGCGAGGACAAGGCGGCGCGCAATGCGCTCGGCCTGTGCCTGCTGCGGCTCGAGCGCCACGCCGAGGCGCTCGAGCAGTTTGACATCCTGCTGGCGGCCGACGCGACGCTGCCGTTCGCGCATGCCAGCCGCGGCACTGCGCTGTTCGCGCTGGCGCGCGTGCGGGATGCGGAGGCGGCGTTTCAGCGGGCGATCGAGCTCGATCCGCGCCAGGCGGTGGCGCTGGCGGGGCTTGCGCGCATCGCGAGCTATCGCGGCGCCTACCGGCAGGCGCGCGAGTGGGCCGAGCGGGCGCTCGCGAGCCTGCCGGGCTATCCGGACGCGCAGCTGAGCCTCGCGGCCGCCGACCTCGGCGAACAGGATCCGCTCAGCGCCGAGACGCGCCTGCGCGGGCTGCTCTCGCGCACCGATCTGTCGGCCGAGCAGCGCGCTTTGGCCGGAGGGCTGCTCGGAGACGCGCTCGATGCCCAGGGACGCATGCCCGAGGCGTTTGCCGCGTACACCGAGAGCAATGACGTGCAGCGCGAGGCATACGCCGCACAGTTCGCATCCGCCTCGCCGAGCGCGCTGCAGTATGCGCTCGGCCTTGCGGAGTATCTGCGCAGCGAAGCGCAGGCACAGTGGCCGCCGGCGGCGCCCTCATCGGCGCCGGCACCGGCTGCAGGGCATATTTTCGTGCTCGGGTTCCTGCGCTCGGGCACCTCGCTCCTGGAGGTGATACTCGAGGGGCACCCGCAGGTGGTGAGCGTCGAGGAGAGCGAGTCGCTGATCGACGGCGTGCAGCAGTACATGCAGCGGCCGCAGGACCTGGCGGCGTTCCTGCGGGCGCCTCCGGCGGCCTACGAGGCGCTGCGCGCGGCCTACTGGCGCCGCGTCGCGCAGGCCGGCGCCGAGGTCGCCGGCCGGATCTTCGTCGACAAGAATCCGCTGAACACGCTGAAACTGCCGCTGATCGCGCGGCTGTTCCCGCAGGCGAAGATCGTGTTCGCGTGCCGCGATCCGCGCGACATCGTGCTCAGCTGTTTCCGCCATCGCTTCCGCATGAGCGCGCCGATCTACGAGATGCTCACGCTCGAGGGCGCGGCGCGCTATTACGATGCGGTCATGCGCGTGCTCATGGAGTGCACGCGGATGCTGCAGCTCGACATGTGTCTGGTGCGCCACGAGGACGTGGTGACCGGCTTTGCGCGCGAGATGCGCCGTGTGTGCGATTTCCTCGGTCTCGAGTGGGATCCGGCCATGGGGGATTTCGCGCTGCGCACGCGCGATCGGGAGGCGCTGACGCCGAGCACCGCGCAGCTGTCGCGAGGGCTGAACACCGAGGGCCTCGGTCACTGGCTGCGCTACCGCGAGCAGCTCGAGCCGGCGCTGCCCATCCTCGCCCCGTGGATCAGGCAGTTCTACTACGACGAGGCGGGCGCATCGGGCAGATTGAACCAACAGTTGAACGCCACGGTGATCCGCTCGCCCTCACCCTCGAAAGGCGTCACGTGATGCAGCACCCAGGACGGGAAAATGATGAGCTGGCCGGGCTCGAGGCGAAAGCGCGGCGCATAATGGCCGAAGGGCAATCGGATGTTGGCCACGCCGGCATCCATGTGCATGGCGCTCGGGGTGGTCGGGTTGACGAAGGTCAGTAGCCCGTTCTCCGGCTTGCGCGCATCGCCCTGGCCCGGATCGACGCAGTAGACCCCGCTCCAGGAGGCGTTGGGGTGGTTGTGTACGCCGAAGAACCCGCCCGGGCGGGTGACATGGAACCAGCAGTCGTTGAAGATCTGCAGCCGCTGCACGGTTGTCGCATCGTAGCCGTTCAGCCGGCCGACGACCGACAGCAGCTGGTTCCAGCAGAACGCCTTCAGTTCCCGGACCGCCTCATGCTCGACACGGAAGAAGTTGAAGTGGCTTTCGAACAGCGTCGCGTTGCGCGGCGTCAGCGGACGCGGATTGGTCGCCCCCTGCGCCTCGAGGTCGAATATCACCTGCTTGAGACGCGGGTTCAGCTGCTCGTGCGCCGGGTAGCGCGACATCCCGAACGGCACCGCAAACATGGTGAGCAGTTCGGGCGGTTGCAGTGTGGCGGCGGGCATGGGTGGGCGTCGGGCGGACTCCGCGTATAGTATACGCCGGACTCAACTTCTGCCTGCGCCGCGGGCGCCGGGACGCGCAATGACGATGACAGATCCCAGTTTGACACACGCGCTTTCGATCTCGTGCGTTGCGGCGCTGCTGCTCGCCGGTGCCGGGTCGTGCCAGGCGGCGACGCCCATGCAGGCGGTGCTCGCCTGCCGGCGCATCGCGCAGCCGAGCCGGCGGCTCGAGTGTTTCGATCGCGCCTCGGCGCGCCTCGCCGCCTCACTGGCCGCCGCCCCTCCCGCCTCTCACGCGCCCGTTGCGCGCATGGCGCCCGCGCAATCAGCGGCCCCCGCCGCGGCTGTAGCCGCGACCCGGCCGACGGCACCGCCGGCACCGGCGCTCAAGAGGCTGAGCGCGGAGCAGGCATTCGGTCTCTCCGACAGCGCCCTCACCGCGCACGAAGTCGCGGTCGGGGCCTTGCCGAAGCCCATCTCGCGCATCACCGCGACGCTGCGACGCATCAGCACCGCGGCCGACGGCCGGTGGATCTTCACACTGAGCAACGGCCAGGTCTGGGTGCAGGACTACCGCAATCACCAGCTGCTGGTGAGCCGCGGGCAGCGGGTGAGCATCTCCCGCCAGCTGTTCGGCTCGTACTGGATGCAGCTGCCCGATGACACCGGCTGCAAAGTCGAGCGGGTGCGCTGAGGATCGCTCAATCGAGCGCGATGCCGCCGGCGGCGAGCTGCTCGGCGAGCGGGCGCAGTTCCCGCTCGTAGCGGCGCCAGCGGCTCAGCGAAGAGTCGTACAGCGGCTGGCGGACCTGCACGACGCTGGCGGTGCTGGTCGGCGCCGGGTTGCGGTGAAACTCCAGGCACTGCGCCTCGAAGGGCAGGTCGAGGTACTGCAGCACTGCGCGCACCGTCGGCTCGAGCGCCGTGACCAGATCCTCGTAGGCGACATCGTGAATGCGCCCCGGCAGGATGCGGTGCCAATGATCCATGAGGCGCCGGTAGCCGAGGTAGAACGCGCCGAGCTCGGTGAGATCGTTGGAAAACGGGTAGCCGCCGGTGAAGCGGGTCTTGAAGATCGCGTAGCACGCCGCGAGCGGATGGCGGGTGAGGTGCACGATGCGCGCCTTCGGGAAGGCGCGCAGGATGAGCGGGCAGAAGAAGAAATTGGTCGGCTGCTTGTCCGTGAAGCGCGGCCGCTGCCCGCGCAGAGCGCGCGCGAAGGCGAGATATTCACGGGCGATGACCGCCGCATCCGCGCGCGCAAAGCGCGCGGCGAACTGCGCCCAATCGCGGGGCACGTCCCGACTCGCCCGGCGCACCGCGAGGCTCACCGCTTCGGTGAGTGCGGGCAGCTCTCCGGCCGCATGCACGGATGAGTGCTGGCCGAGGATCCGCTCGAGCAGCGTCGTGCCGGTGCGCGGCAGGCCGACGATGAAGATGGGCGCCTCGCCCGTGGTGTCCGCCGCGGCCGCCTCGAGATCCGGGAACGTCTCGATCAGCCGCTCGATCACGGCCCGGTCGGTGGCCGGGTCGTATGGGCTGCCGGCGCGCTCGAGGCGATTGCCGGCGGTGAGGTGCTGCCAGCTCGAGGGGCACTCGCCGATGTCGTCGTAGGCCTTGGCGAGCGCGAAATGCAGCGTTGCGGCTCTTTTCGCATCGGTGCCGGCCTGCCGCAGCGCCTCCTCCAGCGCTGCGATGTGATTCCCCTGCGGCGTCTGGGGCTCGAGCTCCACCAGGGCCTTCAAGGCATCGGGATCGCCCGGCGCGTGCGCGAGCACCGCCCGGAAGTCGGCGGCCGCGCGCTCGAACGCGCCCAGTGAGCGGTGAATCACCGCCCGCTTGCCGAGCAGATCCGTATCGTGCGGGCGCGCCGCGAGCGCCCGATCGTAGGCGGTCAGCGCGAGCGGATATTCCGCCGCATGGAAGAGAAAGTACCCGATCGCGTCCCAGAGCTCCGGTGCCGTCGTCGCCTCGATGGCCGCCGAGGCGGCGCGCATGGCCGCAGCGCGCTCGCCGCGGGCCAGGTGGCACTCGGCGCTCTGCAGCAGGCCCTCCGCGTCCCCGGGGTGCTTCTGAAGCCATTGATCGGCCAGGGTCTGCGCCTCGTCGGCCTTCCCTTTGAGCAGCGCCGCGACGCTGCCGAAGTACCAGCCGGCCCGCGAGTCGGGCAGCGCCGAGCGGCAGGCGGCGGCCGCGGCGGCCGCGCCGGCAATATCGCCGGCGCGCAGCCGGGCATTGATTTCTCGTTCGAACGTCGTGACCGCGGGACTCGTCATGCCGGCCATGATAGCGGCCCCGTTTGTTGCGTGCTCAGCACACAATCGTTGTGCACACGCAACGATCCGCGGCTCTAGGCGTTTCGCCTATGCCACAAAAAAGATCATCCGTGGTCCCCGTGCGATGAGGCGACGCGCTGCTGCTGCCGGCTGCGTCCCCGGGGCAACGCGATCTACGCTGAAATTCAAGGCTTTCTGGCACGCAGGTCGTTCTCGAGCCACGCCGCGGTGGCTTCATTGCCGTACCGGCTGCGCTCAAGGGCAGATGTTGCGGACCTCAAACAGCATGCTATAGTTCCCGCAACGGTGAAAAAACCACAGAAGTACTCAGTACTCGGCTGCCCGCTTGGGCTGGCTCGAAGAGCCATTTCGTCGGGGAGGGTGCCGCGTGTGCGCAGGGAGCGCGGCTTCCGTCGGTAGTTTCATCTGATAACGCCCCAGTTGCAGATCTTCGGGTCCGCACTACCTCATTTGGGAGATTTACTGAATGTTCAACAATAACCCGGGCAATCCATTGGTGCGCTCGGCCGTTCGCGCGGTTCTCGCCGGCGGAGCGCTGGCGATGAGCTTTGGGATGGCCCACGCCCAGAATGCCGCCACTAACGGCCCCAGTCCCTCAAGCAACGCCAAAAAGGAGCCGGCCCAGCTGAAGGAGGTCGTGGTGACCGGCTCGCTCATCGCCACTCCGAACCAGGTCTCGATGAGTCCGGTGACATTTGTCAGCGCCCAGGCCATTCAGCAGACCGGTGCGACCCGCATCGAGGACATGCTGAATCAGCTGCCGCAGGTGTTCGCCGATCAGGGCTCGAACATCGTCAACGGCGCCACGGGCACGGCCACCATCGACCTGCGTGACCTCGGCGCCAAGCGCACTCTGGTGCTGATCGACGGCCAGCGTGTCGCCCCGGGCGACCCGCGCGGCGGCGGATCGGTCGACGTGAACCTGATTCCGGCGGCGCTGATCTCGAACATCCAGATCCAGACCGGCGGCGCCTCCTCGATCTACGGCGCGGACGCCGTGGCGGGCGTGGTGAACTTCCGCCTGAAGCAGCACTTCCAGGGCGTGGAGCTGGACTTCAACGGCGGCATCTACCAGAACGACAACGGCAACACCGCCGGCGTGCAGTCCGCGATCACCAACTTCAACACCAACTACGGCACGAACTTCCAGCAGGCGCCCTCCAGCGTGTGGACCGGCGCGCAGAAGGAGATCGACTTCATCGCCGGCGTGAACACGCCGGACGGCAAGGGCAACGCCACCTTCTACGCGACCTACCGCAACATCAACTCGGTGCTGCAGTCGCAGTACTCGGTGAGCGCCTGCTCGCTGGGCTCGGGCTACGTTGCCGGCTCCTACGACACGGGCGGAAAGTTCCAGTGTCTGGGCTCGAGCAACGGCTATCCCGGCCGGTTCATCTTCACCAATGCGGCGGGGACCACATTCGACAATAGCGTCAACTTGGCCACGGGCGCTCTGGTGCCTTACTCGCCGGCGTACGACTTCAACTTCGGGCCGCTGAACTACTTCCAGCGCCCGGATGAGCGTTACACCGCGGGCTCCTTCCTGCACTACACGTTCAACCGGCACGTGACGGTGTACTCGAACACCATGTTCATGGACGACCGGTCGCTCGCGCAGATCGCCCCATCGGCGGCCTTCCTCGGCACGCCGTACACGATCAACTGCGCGAACCCGTTCCTCTCGAGCTCCATGGTCACCCAGTGGTGCGGCGGCAGCACCACCGGCACCGCCACGATGTACATCGGCCGGCGCAACATCGAGGGTGGCAATCGCGTCGACGATCTCGAGCACACAGACTTCGACGAGACCGTCGGCGTCAAAGGTGAGATCAACGACAACTGGTCGTACGACGGCTCGTATCAGTACGGCTTCACCAACCTGAGCGAGACGTACCTCAACGATCTGTCGGTCACGCGCATCAACGATGCTCTCGATGTCGTGATGAATCAGGCCACCGGTCAGCCGGAGTGTCAGGTCACTGCGAACGGCGTGGCCAACGGTCTTGGCGTCGGGTGCGTGCCGTGGAACATCTTCGGTCACGGCGGCAGCGCCTATCTGCCGCCTTCGGCCGCGACCAAGTTCCTCTCGACGCCCGGCGTGCAACGCGGCCAGATCGCCCAGACCATGGTGAACCTGGTGGTCAACGGCGATCTCAGCCACTATGTCACGCTGCCGACCGCCCACTCGGGCCTGCAGGTGGCCCTGGGCGCCGATTATCGCGACGACAAGTCCTTCACCCAGCCGGACATGGAGTTCCAGACCGGCGATTTGGCCGGTCAGGGCGGTGCGACCCTGCCGGTGGCGGGCGATGTGATCGTGCGCGAGGCCTATGGCGAAGGGCGGCTGCCCCTGATCCAGGACAAGCCGTTCGCCCAGAGCCTGGCGATCGACATGTCCTACCGCTATTCGGCGTACTCGCCGTTCAACGGGTCGACGCTCGGTGGCGTGAAGACCAACACCTACGGGTTCAGTGCTGCGTGGAAGCCCTCGCACGACTACCGTGTCCGCGCGAGCTTCGATCGCGCGGTGCGCGCGCCGAACGTCGGCGAGCTCTACAGCCCGCAGACCGTCGCACTGGACGGTAACGTCGACCCGTGCGCGGGCACCAATCCGTCGCCCACTCTGGCGCAGTGCGAACGCTCCGGCGTGACTCCGGCCCAGTACGGCAACATCCTGCCGGCGCCTGCGGCGCAGTACAACGGCCTGCTCGGCGGCAACCCGAACCTGCAGCCCGAGACGGCGCTCACCAGCTCGTTCGGTCTCGGCTGGACGCCCTCGTACGTGCCGGGCCTGAGCGCTGAGATCGACTACTACGACATCAAGATCGAGAACGTCATCGAGGCCCTCGGCGGCAACACCATCATCACGCAGTGCGTGAACACCGGGCTGCTGTGCCAGGACGTGCACCGCTCGGCGGGCGGGGAGCTCTGGGGCCAGAGCGGCTACGTCTTCGACACCGAGCAGAACGTCGGTGAGCTCGAGGAGAAGGGCGTTGACATCGACGTCAACTATGAGATGGGACTGAACGGCTACGGCCGCTTGGCGTTCGCTCTGCAGGGCACCTACATCGGAGGCCTCTACACGACCACGATCACGGGCCTGCCCTCGACCCGCTACGATTGTGCCGGGTATTACGGGCCGGTGTGCGGCCAGCCAGTGCCGAAGTGGCGCCATCGCATGACGGTGACCTGGATGACCCCGTGGCACGGCCTGCAGGCAACCGCGACCTGGCGCTACTACTCGCCGGTGACCCTGGACGCTCTCAGCCCGAATCCGGCTCTCGGTAAGCTGAACGGCGGCGGGACCATCGCCAACGGCGCCATCTCCAACACGGATGCGCACATCGCTTCCTACAGCTACCTCGACCTGACGGCCGCCATGCCAGTCGCTCACGGAGTCGTTGCACGACTCGGCGTGAACAACGTCCTGGACAAGCAGCCGCCGGTCATCGGGCTGTCGGACCTGCCGGGCGTATTCGGCAACGGCAACACATTCCCGCAGATGTACGACTCGCTCGGTCGCTACATCTTCGTCGATGTGACCGCGAAGTTCTGATCTAGGGACGCCACTGCAAGCGGGGCGGCGGGCTCGAGTGGCTCGCCGCCCCTTTTTTATGTGCGCACGGCGCGTGGGCTCAGCGCGCGAGCGCCGCGGCAACGTGCGGATGTGCGTTGCGCAGTCCGGCGAGCCAGTCCATGCCCGAGCGGATCTCGGCCGCATGCTCGAGGTCGGCCTGAGCCAGCACCCGCCGGCGCAGATCCGGGTCATAGCCGTGCTCCGGTGCCTTGGAGTATCGGTGCATCAACGGTCCCGCGAGCACCGTCTCGATCAACCTCGTGTCGGGCTCAACGCCGACGGCAAGGAGCATCTCGGCAAGTCGGGTGACCGGCTCTCGGAGAAATCGCTCGAAATCCATCCACCGGACACGGGGTCCGAAACGCAGGGCCGTCTCCTCGAGCGCGGACATCTCGCACAGCCAGCTCATCGCCACCCACTCCCCTTCGCTGCGCGGCTCCGGCAGAGCGCCTCGTGCCCGTCGCCGCAGACGCTCGAGGCGTGATGGCCCGAGCGCCCGTGTTTCGAGGCGGGAGTTGGGGCCCGCAAGTATGGCGCGCAGGTAGGTAATCGCCGGTGTGTACAACAGGATCGCCCGCGAGTCCGCCGTGCACGCGAGCAGGTCGGCGGCGATTTCGTTCACAAAACTCGTGGTTTTGATCAGTGCCCTCTGCTCGGGCCGCCAGGTGCGCGAGAGCAGCCCCAGCCGCTGCGGCAGCGTCAATCCGTTGGCGGCGTTGCCACCGGGCTGTGCGGCCTCGCGCAGCAGCGTCGGCTCGCGCAGCGAGAACAGGTTCGGGTGCTCGCCCGCCAGGCGCGACAGCAGCGTCGAGCCCACGTGTCCGATGTGGAAGATGAATTGCGCGTTCGGCGCAAGGCGCGCCGCGGCAGCCGCGAGTGTGGTCACGGAGCACTCGGCCGGAGGCGGGGATCCCTGCAGGATCCGCGCATCGAGGAAACTCGCCGCCCGGTAATCGGCTGCCGTGAGCCGGATCAGACGGACCGTCCCGTCGGGGGCGGTCGCGAGCGGCAGCCAGGCGGGCGTCCCGATCAGCGCTTCGGTCGCGATTGAGGTTTGTTCGGGCGTTGGAGTGCGGTTGGGACTGTCTGGGTCAGGCATGGGCTGTGAGCTTAACGTATTGGGCAACCGGCGCACGTTGCTGGACCCATCTCGCGGACGGCGGCGCATCGGATCTGGCTCCCGCGCGGAAAGAAGGGCGCCGTTCGCGCTCGCGCGTATAGTGTTCGCATCGCCAGCCACTTGCGGCCCATCAGAGGCTCGCCATGAAGTCCCATTCCGCGGTGCTCTGGTTCGCGGTTCTGTGCGCGGCCTGCCTGCCGCGTGCGGCCGCTGCGAGTGCCTCGGCGGATCCCTCGAGCTGGCTGCTCGCCTGTCCGACAACCATCGATCGGATCGGCCGTATCATCGCGCCCGTGATGATCGACGGGACGGGGCCGTACCGCTTCCTGGTCGATACCGGCGCCAATGACTCGATGATCTCGCCGGCGCTCGCCCAGCGTCTGAAGCTGACGCCGGGTCCCGGGGCGCTCATGAAGGTGACCGGCATTACCGGCAGCGAGCAGCTGCCCTGGGTCCCGGTGGCGCGTCTGCGGGTCGGCCGGTTCCGCTGGGCCAACATGCGCATGCCGATCACGGACAGCCCCGTCATGAACGGGCTCGACGGCATCCTCGGCTTGGCCGGCCTGCCTGCCGAGCGCATTGCCGTGGATTTCCGCCACAACGTGGTCTGGATCGGGCACTCCCACGGCGGCGGCGTGTGGGGCTATCTGTCCATTCCGGCCCGCCGCACGGCCGGCGGGCTGCTCAGGGTCCATGCCCACATCGGCAGCGTCCCGGTCATCGCCGTGATCGACACCGGCTCGCCACGCACCCTCGGGAACGAGGCGCTGCACAAGGCCCTGATGCGCAGCGCGGCGCGACAGAAGGACAACGCCCGTATCTTCGGCGTGACCCGTCAGGTCTCGGATGGCGACATGGCCGGTTCGCCGACGGTATACCTGGGTCCGGCCGCCATCGGCGACCTGGATATCGTTTACGGCAACATTCCGATCTTCAAAGTCTGGCACCTGGAGGACCGCCCGGCCGTCGTCATCGGGATGGATGTCCTGGGGACGGTCGATGGGCTGATCCTCGACTACCGCCGCCCGCATGTCTACATCCTGCCGCACCGGCCCTCGGGCGTGGAGGTGCAGCAGACCTACTCGCCGCTCGGCTCGCCCCTGCCCGGGGGACCCTAGTCGCCCTTGACGGCCGATCCGGCGGCGCTAGGCTTGGGAGGAGGATTTGCAGGGGAGGTCAGGATGTCTAGGTTCACTTTATCGGGGCTGTTGCCTGGGGTCTGCGCCGGGGCAGCGCTCATTGCGCTGGCCGGTTGCGCCAGCGGGCCCGCGCCGGCGGCCACTGCCGCGAACGGCCCGCAGTCGAAAGCGGCCGCACACGAGGCGGCACTCAGCGCCAAGCATCTGACGAAGGTGCAGCAGCTGGTCGCCGAGGCGCGCCAGGCCGGGCTGCCCGATTTCTACGCAGTCGTGCGCAACGGCCACACAGACTACTGTTGGCGGGGCAAGAATATTGGCACGCTGATTCCATCCACCAAGTGCGTCAACAGCGCGCAGTCGCTGCGGCAGGTGTTGCGGGCGCTGTCCACGGAGCGCCACCAGATGATGGAGAGAGCCGGGGGGATGTGCGGGGGTAAGGCCGACTGCGCCGGAAATTGAGCCCGGCGCCAACCCCGATCAGGCCGATCCGTTTACGAAGTGTTGGGACAGCACAGCCGTGCTGTTCGATGTGTTGCTGCTCACCGCAGCGCCGCAACATCACATGCGGCGCGCGGTGATGCCTGCGCGCCGGTCGGATTTTTTGACTCAGGGAGCGGGCGCGGCATCGGGGGCGATTGAGCCGAGATACGCCCGTAGCGTCGCGAGCTGCTCGCGATAATGCTCCGAGCGGCCCGAGGCACGCTGGTAGAGCGGCTCGCGGACCTGCCAGACACTGGCGGTCTTGACCGCGCCCGAATCCTGCGGAGTCTCAAGGCAGCCCTCGTGCCAGGGCAGGCCGAGCGCGCCGAGGAGCCGCCCCATCACCCGGCGCGGCTCACGGACCAGCGCGTCGTAGGGCACCTCGATGATGTCCTCGCCGTAGAGGCGGTCCCAGTGGCGCATGAGCCGCCGGTACTGGCCGTAGTAATGACCGGTGTCGAGCAGATCGAGTGCGTAGCTCATGGCGGGATCGAGGTGCAGGCAATACACCGAGAGGCAGTTGTCGAGCGGCTGTCGCGTGGTATGCACGATCTTCGCCGCCGGGAACAGCCGTTTGATCAGGCCGATGTAGAGGAAGTTGTCCGGGCGCTTATCCGTCACATGGTCGGCCCCCGGGAAGGCTGCGGCGAGGTGGGACAGGTATTGCGCGGCGAGCCTCGTGAGGCGCTCCGGCGCCGCGGCCGCGGCGCCCCGCGGATAGGGCGCCAGCGTGTCTTGGGCGATCCCCGGCAGCCAATCGAGCTCGCCGGCGGCGCTCACTCGTGGGTGCCGCGCGAGCAGCTGTTCGACTAGCGTGGAACCGGAGCGGTACATGCCGCAAATGAAAATCGGCTCGGGTGACGCGACTGCCGTGCGGCCCAGCTGCGCTTCAGGAGCTGGAAACGCTGCGATGATCTCTTCAATCAGCCGCTCGTGTGCCGCGCGGTCGTACGGCGCGAACCGCGCGCCGGCGCTCGCGCGACTGAGACGGTTCGCCAGCTCATAGGCGCTGAAGGCCTCCGCGTACCGGCCGCGCGCATCGAGCGCGCGCCCCAGCGAGAAACCCACGCTCGCCCGTCCCGCGGCATCGCCTCGCGGATCGGTCAGCTTGGCATGCAAGGTGTCGAGCAGCGTCTCCGGCATTGACGCCGGCAGTTGCGTCTGAGCGTAGCGGGCGAGGGCTTCCAGGTGGTCCGGCTCGAGCGCCAGGATCCGCTCATAAGTGCCGGCGGCCGCCTCGCGCCGGCCCAGGTCCTCGTGCAGATTGGCGAGATTGAGCAGCGCCGGGACGTAGGTCGGGTTCAGGCGCAGCGCCGCATCGAGCTCCCGCTCGGCCTGCGCAAAGCGGTGCAGGTGATCGGAAAAGATGACGGCGCGATTGAGATGGGCCTCCTCGGGCGCCTCGAGCCCCGCCTCGAGGGCTCGCTGGTATGAGGCGAGGGCCGCCTCGTACTGCCGCGCCTGCCGCTGCAACCGGGCGAGGTTGTACCAGGTATTGGGCGAGCCCGGACGCAGCGCCAGCAGACGCTGATACGCGCTGATGGCCTGCGGCAGCTGGCCCGCATCCCGATACCGGTGCGCCGCGCGCAGGAGCGAGTGGTAGCTGCCGTCAGTGTCCGCCATGAGGTGCGATGCGTGCGCGGTGTGCGGGAGACCGGCATCGTACCCTCAGGCGCAAGCGGCAGGGAAATTGCCGGCGCTAGAGGAACGTCCAGACCACCCCCACCGACACCAGGTTGGGGTGCTCGCCGAGGGCCGTGAACCGCTCGTACTCGGCCCGCAGGCCCCAGTTGCCGAATTTCCATTGCACGCCGGCGCCGAGCGCAAGACCGGTGGTGGTCGCGTGCAGCGCCAGCGATTGGGGCTGACAGCCACTCACGACACAGGTCGGCTGCGGAGTGAACTGCCCGCCCAGGTCCGAGGTGATCCGGTCCACACCGGCTTTCAGATAGACGTCGATGACCGGCACGGGCAGGTACAGCATCGCGAAGGCGGCTTCGCCCTTTTGCGACAGGGTGGCTCCCGTGACCGTTCCCACAGCCGGGAAGCCGTAGGGGTACGAGACGCTGCCACTGCCGAGGTCGAAATAGTCGACCTCCGCGCCGAGCAGATCGAGTCCCCGTACCCCTAGACTGAACTGGTAGCCCGAGTTGGACCGGTTGAAGCTGTTGAGCGGACCGGCGCCGCCGAAGGGGAAGGGGATGCTGTCCTTGGCGCGCAGGTTCGAGCGAGCATAAGCCGCCCCAACGTACATGTTGAACAGGTTGGTCGCGCGCGCTTGCGGTATGGCGGTCAGCGCAATTGCCGCCGCCAGTGCCGCGGGCGTCAGACGGATTCTGCATCGGGAAAACACATTGCCAGCCATCAAGCGTTCCTCCATCCGTCCATCCATCCATTCAGTCGTTCGTGCCGCTCATGCTGCAGCGCCGACTCGGGGCGCTCTGCGCTCCGAGCTGTGCCTGGGGTACATCATACGCCGCCGCATTCTGCGGCTTTGCGGCGGAGCTCGATTCCTGTGACGTCGTCGCCCCACGCGTCGGCACCCGGAGCATGGTCCAGCCGATGCCGAGCGAGTGCGGCGAGGGTGTGCGCTGCGGGCGAGGCCCGCGCCGAGCCGACTGAGGAGATTCTTCGCGAACGCCAGGCTGCCGATCAGCGACCGCTCACCATGGTTCGCCGCGATCGCAGAGCGGGACGCGCGACTCGAGAATCGCCTGCCTGCCATGACACAACCCTCCTCAGCCCATTCCTGCTGAGACACGCATTCCGCGGCCGCCTTCGCTCCGGCGCCGGGGCGTACCGAGCCCCGGCGCCCCGGCGTCCACTGTGAACAACGGCCCGTCAGCCCAGAGGTTGACCGAGCGTGCGCCGCATGGCCGCCATGACGACCGTGGAGGCGATATCGGCCAGCGCGTAATGCGGATGGCAGGCGCACGCATTTCACGGTGTGCCTTGCACATCAGGCGGACGCGCTTTGCGCTGCCCGGTGGCGCAATCTGGACCTAAAAATGGACAGGGTCCTGGCGCTTTATGGTGCCACGACAGATCAGTACGGTAACGGCCGGGCCAAATCAGTGCCGCCCCACACGACGCGGGGCGTTGCCATAGAACGAACCGTCCGGCGTCTCACCGTTCGCCGCCAGTTCGTCAGAGCAGACGAGACTGCGTTCCGCCCGGATTACGCGGTCTCGTCATCACCTGGGGCAACGTGCACTCCGCGTGTCCGAGCCGGCGCTGCTGGTTTGGCCCGCCTTTCATTCGATACCGGCTCGCCGCGCGCCTCCAAAGGGCTGATGCTGCACTCCGGCGCCGCTCTCATCGGACCGCATGGCCGATCTCACCCAATCTCGCCGGTCGCTTTCCCCGCGCGCCCGAGGCAGACCGACCGTCGCTGCAAGATTGTGGCGAGCCCCGGCCGCTGACGGTCATCAAGCGCGCCGCACCTGTGCGGCCCGGCCTGCGGGGCGACGTTCCAGCTCCTCGAGGCATTCACCGAACAGCGCGCACGCCCGCTCGATCGCATCGGGCGCGAGTCGCGCGTAGCCGAACAGCAGCCCGGGGCGTTCCGGAGGCGTGTGGTAGTGCGGATGGATGGGATACAGAGCGATGCTTCGCCGCTTCGCGAGCTCGACCAGGCGCTCGAGCTCGGCGTACGTCATGCCATTGAGCCAAGCCGCCACGTGCACACCCGCCTGCGTGTCCACGATCTCGAGGCGCTCGGAGCCGCATCGGCGCAGACCCTCGAGCAATGCGTGCCGGCGCCGGTCGAGCTCGACGAGGGTCTTGCGCAGATATCGCTCGAACTGTCTGCTGTCGAGCAGAACGGCGAGGGCCGCCTGCTCGGCGGACGGGGCGCCGAGATCGTCCAAGCGCTTCACCCTGCGCAGATCCTCGCGGATCCCGGCGGGGCAAACCATGAACCCGAGGCGCATCGACGGGAACAACGTCTTCGAGAACGTCCCGACGTAGATGACGCGTCCGGAGAAGTCGAGTGAACGCAGCGCCGTCAGTGGGCGGCCGCGGTATTGGAATTCGCTGTCGTAGTCATCCTCCAGAATCCAGCTCTCGTGCTTGGCGGCAATGTCGAGCAGCGCCAAGCGGCGCTCCAGTGTGAGAATCACACCAGAGGGAAACTGGTGCGAGGGCGTTACGCAGATCATGCGCGAGCGGTGGGGGCGCAGCTCGTCGGTCACGATGCCGTGCGCATCGGTCCGCACGTGCACTACGCGGGCCCCGTGCGCCGTCACCACCTCCATCAAACGATGATAATGCGGATCCTCGAGCACCACCGTGTCGCCTTCATTCAGCACGGCGCGCGCCGCGAGTGTCACCGCCTGCTGAGTGCCGCCGACGATCACAATGTCCTCCTCAGTGCACACCACGCCGCGCCGGCGCGCGAGGTATTTCGCGATCGCCCGCCGCAATGCCGGCAGACCCATCGGATCCGGATAGTGCGGCCCGGCGCTGCGCGCGGCCGCGGCGAGCTTGCGTGTCCAGGCGCGCATCAGGTCCAGGCCGACCCACGGTCCGCCGTAGTAGAAATCGTAGCGTCGCGCGCCGGCCTGGCGACCGAGCGGGCAGGCGCCCAGCCTGCGAACGCGCTCGGTGTAGCGGGACTGCGGCGGGAGGAATGCCGGAACTGCCGTCAGGCCCTCCGGCAACCTGAATTGCGCGACCTTGGTTCCGGAGCGTTCATTCGCTATGGTCAACTGCTCGGCCCTGAGGATCTCGTACGCGGTCAGGACGGTGTTGCGCGACAGACCGAGCATGCGGGCCAATGCGCGGCTCGCCGGCAGCCGCTCGCCGGGGGCAAAGTGTCCCTCCACGATCGCGCGCTTCAAAACGCGCGCGAGCTGTTCGTAGCGAGTGCCCTGGCCGTCGAATGGAAACTTTGAGAGCAGCATGCTGGCACCAAAAAACTGACCAGATCTGGCACTTAATGGGATCAGACGACGATCGTAAGCTACACCAAAATCGCAGGCATCGCGAACCGCGCTTGCGAAGCGCGGCGATGTTGGCAACGGTGAATCAAACACGCTGATCGAGAGCGGGCGACGATGGCGCGCCTTCACGAAGTGTCGGACGCCGTGTCGGCGAGGCGCGCTAGGAGATCCTGACTGCTTGCATCTCTAGGGACGCATCTTGCTGGCGCGGGTCGAAAACTGGACGTCGAGCCACGCCAGGGTGCGGCAATGCGTTGGCAGTCGTCGACGGGCACTCTGGGAGAGTCGGCCATTCGGGACCGAAGACATCGCCGATGGGCGGGCGTCCGGGCAGGGAGCGCTCCCCGCCTCCAAAGAGCGGTCGCCGCGATCTCGGCGCTCTGCCGGCCCTCGCGTGGTGTCTGGCTCCGGCTTGCGCATTTGCAGACCGGTGGGCGGCGGGGTCGAACCGCGGACGGCCTCAACGGGAACCAGACGGCGTGGGATGGCCGAATTCGGACTTATGGCGCATGAGGTCTGTCGTGCAGGCTTCGCAACCTCGGTGCTCTGGCGAGTGCGCCGTCACAGCCCCCACCAGGCTGAGGAGGCGTATAGTGGAGCGCGAGAAAACAGGTTGACCCTGCTGCGACGTTACATATGAAAACCGTAGCGCGCATTCTGTGCTGGGCCGCGCTGCTGCCGGCGGTAGCGGCGGGCGCGACGCCAGCGGTTTTCCCGGTGACGCAGGCCACCGCGACGAAGCCGGCTGACCTGCGTTTCGCGACCCCAACGGGGCATGACGAGGTCGGCCGCATCGTCGTGCCCGTCATGATCGACGGCAAGGGCCCGTTCCGCTTCCTGGTCGACACGGGAGCCGATGGCTCGATGGTCTCGCCCTCGCTCGTGCACAAACTCGGATTGGCGCCGGTGCAGGGTGCCGCCGAGCAGGTCGACGGTACGACCGGCTCGCAGCAGCTGCCCTGGGTGCCGATTGCGACTCTGCAGGTTGGCGGCATCGTCAGACGCGGCCTGCGCATGCCGATCTGCAGCAGCCCGGTGCTGGGCGACCTCGACGGCATTCTCGGGATGGCTGGCTTTGGCGAAGTGAGCGTGAAGGTCGACTTTCACCACGATCAGGTGATCATCGGTCCCTCGACTGGCGCTGCGCTCGGCGGCTTCCTGGACATCCACGCGCGGCGCACTGCCGGCAGTCTGCTCATGATCCCGGCGCGTGTCGGTGACGTCCGGGTTGAGGCGGTCATCGACACGGGAGCCGCAGTGACCTTGGGCAATTCGGCGCTGCACGCCGCGCTGCTGCGGGATGCCGCACGCAAGGTCACGAGCACGAAGATCTTCGGCGTGACCCGACAGGTCTCCAACGGAGGTCTGGTTGCCGCCCCCACGATATATCTCGGGCCGGCCGCCATCCGCAATCTCGCGATCGTGTATGCGGACATTCCCATCTTCAAGACCTGGCACCTGGAGAAGACGCCGGCGATCATCATCGGCATGAATGTGCTGGGCACGGTCGATGCGATGGTGCTCGACTATCCCCGCGCCCGGGTCTACCTCCTGCCTCCTGCGGCGAAGCGGGTCTCGGTGTCGGTGAGCGACATGTACGTCGGGAGTCCACTCATGAACGGTGGCAGCGACTGAGTGCCCGCAGGCGGCGAGGCGGTGCTGGAACGTAAGACTCGCCGCGCCGATCGCTCCTGCTCGGCCGCCGCAGCCGAAGGCCGGGACTCTCCTGGGATCTGACGCTGTGATCCAGCCAGTGCCGGCGCGTGGCGCCGGGCCCGGCCGGGTTTTGCGAGCCGTTCGGCGAACCTTTGGCGTTGATCTCCCAGCGCATCCGCGCCAAGGTCCTTGCGCCTTCAATGAGGCCGTTCGTCGCGCCCCAACTCTCTCCTCCGACCTCATCAGAGCTCAAGCACCCCGGCGCCTGAGTCTGCGATCGCCCGATCGGGTGAGGCCAACCGAAACTCAAGCGCCTACGGCGGGAAGACGCCGCAGCCGGGAGCGCTTCTTGACACGAATCCGCACCGGGACCATACTTTCCAAAATGGTGAGGTATCATGCACAGGTCGACGAGGAGCGTCTGAATCTCATCTTCTCGGCGTTGAGTGATCCGACGCGCCGCGCCATCCTTGCCCGACTGGAGAGGGAACCGAGGCTCTCCATCAGCGAGCTGGCCGAGCCCTTCGACATTCAGTTGCCGGCGGTCCTGAAGCACTTGGGAGTGCTGTCCGAAGTCGGACTCGTCCGCCGTTGCAAGATCGGCCGAACGGTCTGGGTGGAAATCGAGGCGGGAGCGATGAAGGCCGCGATGGATTGGCTCGAACGCCATCGGATCTTCTGGTCCTCGAGCCTCGATCGGCTGGTGAAGTATGCAGAAGCCCGGGAAAGGCAGAGCGAAGGCAAGCGAAAATGACCGAAGCGGTCCTGGTCCGACGTATCGCCGCGCGACCCGCGATCGTTTTCGATGCCCTCGTGACGGCGGACGGGATCGGATCTTGGTGGGGCCCTGACGATTTGCCGGTCATATCCGCGACGGCCGAGCCTCGAGTGAACGGAGAGTTTCGCGTGCGCTTTCGCCGGGCAGATGGGCGCGAGCACCAGTGCGCCGGGGAGTTCCTCGAGATCGACAGGCCCAAGCGGGTCGTCATGAGCTGGCGCTGGGAGGAGGGCGGCGAGCCCGATGAAGCGAACAACGTCTCGCGCCTCGAGTTCCAGCTGCGTGCGATCGATACGGGAACGGAGCTCACGCTGATCCATTCCGCCTTGCAGAGCGAGGCCTCGGCCCGCAGTCACGAATCCGGCTGGGGCGGCGCTCTGAGGAAGCTTCTGCGGCGTTATTCCCGGGCGCGCGGGGCTCAATGAGCCCGATCTGCGTACTCGCTGTGGATATGGAGTCGGTTCCATGAGGCAGCCCCCGCTATCCCGGCATCCCTCCTGCGCGGTACTCGCATTACTGCTGGCCGTATTCCCGACGGGGAGTGCCTCGGCGGCGCCGCCCGAGGCCGCAGGCTCCGCCGCAGCCCGCCTTGGGTACTATTTCATGGCAAGCAAGGCAGGCGAGATGGCACTTGCCCGCAGCGCGGCGCCACCATCGATCTCGGCACGGGCTTCAGTCCTGGTTCTCGCAACGCACGGTTATGTCACGGCGGCAAAGGGCAGCAATGGCTTCGTGTGCATCGTCGAGCGGTCCTGGGCCAACCCGTTGGGCGCGAAGCGAGCGAAATTCTGGAACCCAAAGTTTCGGGCTCCAATTTGCTTCAACGCGGCCGGCGCCCGCTCGGTGCTTCCTCGCTATCTGATGCGGACACGATGGGTGCTCGCCGGTGCATCGAGAAGCGAGATCCGGCGCCGGACGCAGGCCTCATGGGCCGAAGGGAAGCTCGAGGAGCCGAGCTCAGGCGCGATGTCCTACATGATGTCGAGGAGCGGACGCGGCATCGGCGGCACCGGGCCGTGGCGCCCGCACCTGATGTCTTATTTTCCCCGTGCGCAGGCGCCGGCTTGGGGCGCGAACTCGCGCGGTGCCCCCGTCTTTTCCGGAACCAGCGACGCTACGACCGTGTTCTTCGTCCTGGTGCCAACCTGGTCCGACGGGACGCCGGCGCCGCGGTTCAAATAGCGGCGTGCCTCGGGGCGTAGCGCGCAAGTTTCGCCTCGTTCGAGCTCTTCATCGACCAAGGCTGGCCGTCGGCAAGGCCCCCGGACGTCGGCTTGACACGGTCTTTTGCGGCGCTCACACTTTGCCAATATGGAAAGTGTATTGAACGGTCTGCTGATCCCCCGGGGGTCCTGACCGCACCGATCTGGTGCCGCTCAATTGCCCACGCCGACCGGCATGGCGGCACGGCCAATCTGATTTGACTGCTCTGGTCAGCCACTGAACGGTCCACGAGCATGAGCGCCGAACGCCAATCTCGCGAAAATTCCTGTTCGATGATCCTCGGGGCCGTTTCACGCCGGACTTTCGGCGGCGGGCGGCTCGGCCCCGTGCGCGCGGGGCGATCTCGACCGAGATCATCCGGAGGTCGCTGCCCGCGGGCCGCACCGTCCCGGGTGCGGGCCTGCGGGCGTTGCACTGATCTGCGCGGTCTGCAGGTTCAGCGCGAACCCAGGGTAGCGGATCTACCGAACATCGGGGACTGGCCTGACCCGCCCAAAGGTGTGCTCGGCGCTCGAGCGCACACGGACCCTGCCGCGGTCCAAAGCCGTGGCGGCTTCCTCGATGCGAATCCCCACAAAACGGCGGCGGATGGCGCGGTTGCTCGCTCGTGCGCGACAAGGCCGCATCCAGGGTCGTGGCTCATCGTTGAACACGATGAGCCGGCCTTGCCGCGCCGTTTCATCGCTGCTCGGAGCCGCTTCGGTTGCGCAGGCTGCGGCTGTCGATTCCCCGCCATCGTCGCGCCGGTAGAGCGAATCGGTTCCGGTGCGAGATCTGCGCAAGCGGCGAGCTCGGCGGAGCGCCTCGTTGAGATCGACGTCGACGCGCGGATGCCCGGTGAGCGTAGATGCCAGAGCGGATAGCAACGTGGCGAAGGCCGCGGTCGAGGCCGCCGGCTTTACCGGTCCGATCCGGCGCCGACGCGGCGACGCTGCTGCGGAAATTTCCGCCCGACGGTCGCGGCAGACTCTACGAGCAGCTCGCCCGCGTGCTGAGGCGAGCGATCGTCGAAGGTCACTTCCAGGTCGGAGAGCGCTTGCCGTCGACACGGGCGCTGGCCGAATCCCTCGGTCTGTCCCGCAACACGGTCACGACGGCCTACGAAATCCTCGGCGCCGGGCAGCTGACGATCTCGCGCGAGCGCTGCGGGACCCGCGTGGCCGACATTCCCCTGCCCCCACGATCCTCGCCGGCATCAAGAGTCGTGGAGCCGCAGTCGCGCTATGCGGCGCGCGTACGCAAGCTTCGACTGAGCGCGCCGGGGCGACAGCGTGAGAGCCTGCGCTATGACCTGCGCTGCGATCCGCCGTTCGGGCCGGAGCTGATACCGTTGTGGAGACGCAAGCTGGCTGCAGCCGCGCGGCTCGCCGGCCCGCGGTACCCTGATTCGCAGGGCTTCCGTCCGTTGCGCGCCGCAATTTCCGACTACCTGGCGCGACGCCGTGGAGTGGTGTGCGCGGAGAGCGACATTCTGATCGTCAGCGGGGCGCAGCAGGCCATCACGGTCGCGATTCGCACTGTCCTCGACGAGGGCGATACGGTCGCCATCGAGGATCCTCATGCTCCGCAGTTGCTGCAGGCGCTGAGCGCGCACGGTGTATCCGTCGCTGGCGTGCGCACCGACGAGCATGGCATGGTGACGGACGATCTTGCCCGACACAACGCGCGGTTGATCTGTGTCTCGCCGTCGGAGTCGTTCCCCGCCGGAGCCGTCATGAGCCTGGAGCGCCGCGCCGCGCTGCTCGATATCGCCTCCCGTCAGGATAGCTGGATTCTCGAGGCCAACTACAACGGCGAGTTCCACTACCGCGACCAGCCGATTGCGGCGCTGCGTTCCCTTGACCTGTCGGGACGGGTGATCTACATGGGGACATTCTCCAAGACCCTTTTCCCCGCGATGCGGCTCGGCTACGTCGTTTGTCCTGCCGGTCTGCGCGATGATCTGTGTGCCATCAAAAGGCTCGACGACCTCGGCAGTCCGCTGGCGGAGCAGGCCGCCCTGGCGGCCTTCATGCGCACTCGCCAGTTCGAGAGCTACCTGCGGCGGACCGTCGCCGAGCTCGAACGCCGGCGCACGGTGTTCGTGAATTCGCTTCGCCGCCATGGCGGCGAGCGCCTCGCGGTGCAGGAGACACACGCGGGCACTCACGTGGTCGTGTGGCTGCGGCAGTTGACATACCCCCAGATCACCCGGCTGGTCGAGCTCGCCGCCGAGCGTGGCCTCGGTCTGTATCCGATGCACCCGTACTATCTGAATCCCCCGGAGCGCCCCGGGCTGCTGTTGGGCTACGCGGGATTGTCCGCCGATGCGCTCGAGCGGGCCGGTGAACTCCTCGGCGAGTGTCTCGATGAGCTCGAAGAGCAGGGCGAGAGGCGCCACTTTTGAGCGCAGCGGCGTACACTGCCGCCCGCTCATGCAAACACCGCCAGGCAGAGGGTGTGAATCGGGAACAGGGTCGGGCGCCACGATCGAAAAATCGGCTCGCCCCTCGATTCGCCAGCCGCCTCGATGCGGCGGTGGCCTGCATCCGCACTCCGACGTCTGGAACCAGAATTTCCTCTCGCGCTGGCCGTTTGCGGCTCTGGGAGGGTGCGCTGGGGTCTGCTGTGGCACGGCAGTTCAGCGCCCGTGTCCCTCGGTCGGCTGAAGCGAGCGGGTCAGGCGGCGGCACCTGTGCCTCGAGCGGGCGGATTCTGTCGGGGCAGACTGATCAAGAGAAGAGCAGGAGCAGTCAGTGACCGGCTCGGACCCTGAACCGTCCCCGCAATGGGACCCTGGCGCGGCAGCAGTCGCACCGGGATCCGCGGGAGTCCAGATGCCGAAGCTCGCAGCGGTGCGCATCGCGAGCGCCGGCCATGCCGCCTTCGCATTGATCCTCATTGCCGTCGGTGTCTGGGGTCTCGCCAGGGGTGGGTTCGTGGGCATTTGGGACTCCGTGCCGCATGGGGCACCGTTGCGGGAAGCCCTGGCCTACCTCTGCGCCCTCGTCTCGCTCGCGGGCGGGCTCGGCCTGTTGTGGCGGCCCTCCGCCGCGCCTGCCGCGCGCGCTCTGTTCGCCTATCTTGTGGCTTGGCTCGCGCTGGTCAAGCTGCCCTACGTTCTGCGCACGCCCTTGGTGGAAGTGAACTACGAAAGCTGCGGCGAAACCGCGGTCATCGTCGCGGGCGCGTGGGTGCTGTACGTCTGGCTCGCCGGGCGCTGGGACAGGCGGTGGCTCGGGTTCATTGCCGATGAGCGCGGTGTGCGCCTCGCGAGGCGTCTCTACGGCCTCGCCCTCCTCGCGTTCGGCCTGTCTCATTTTGCCTACCTTCAATTGACCGCGCCGCTGGTGCCGGCCTGGCTGCCGGCACACATGATTTGGGCCTACTTCACCGGCAGTGCCTATATTGCAGCGGGTGCCGCCGTGCTCGTTGGCGTGTACGCGCGGCTCGCGGCCGCACTCTCGGCCGTGCAGATGGGCCTATTCACGCTGCTGGTGTGGGTGCCGGTCGTGGCGGCGGGGCGAGCGGATCTCGGCCAATGGAGCGAGCTTGCCGTGTCCGCGGCGCTCACCGCCGGCGGCTGGGTGGTGGCCGAGTCCTACCGCGGTGCGCGATGGCTCGCCGTGGCCCGGCACTAGCGTATTTGCGCGCAGTCCATCCGGCGGCTTCCTTCACCCCACGATCAGCGCCCGCGGGCATTCTCCACCGCGTCCAGGCACTCGCCGAATATCTCGGTGGCCCGACTCAGCGCCTCCGCGGGAACGCCCGCATAGCCGAGGAGCAGCCCCGGGCGCGCCGGCAGCGAGTGATAGTGCGGGTGAATGGGATAGAGCCCGAGTCCGCGGCGCAGAGCGAGCTCGATCAGCCGCTCGAGCTGCGGGTACGACAACGTTGTCAGCCACACGACGATGTGCACGCCCGCTCCTGTGTCGTTGATCTGCAGGCGTCCGCGGCCGTGGCGCACTAGTCCGTCGATGAGAATGCGGCGGCGCTCATTCAGCTCGAGCACCGTCTTGCGCAGGTTCTTTTCGAACTGGCGGCTGCGGATGAAGGTGGCGAGCGCGGCCTGCTCGACGGCGGGACTGCCCAGATCGGCCAACCGCTTCGCCTTGATGAAGTCCTCGCGCAATCCGGGAGGGGTGACGATGAATCCGAGGCGCAATGAGGGGAACAGCGTCTTGGAGAACGTGCCCACGTACACCACGCGGGCGGACAGATCGAGCGAGCGCAGCGCCGCGAGCGGCCGGCCGTGGTAGTGAAACTCGCTGTCGTAATCGTCCTCCAGGATCCAGCTGCCGTCGCTGGCCGCGATGTCGAGCAGCTCGAGGCGCCGCTCGAGGGTGAGAACCGCCCCCGAGGGAAACTGATGCGATGGCGTGACGCAGATGAGCCGTGCCCGATGCCGGCGCAGCTCGGAGGTCACGATTCCGCTCTCGTCCGTGGGAATGCCGACGCTGCGCGCGCCATGGGCGGTGATGGCCTGCTTGAGGTGCTGATAGTGCGGCTCCTCGATTGCGACCGTGTCCCCCTCGTCGACCAGGGTGCGCAGGCTGAGCGCAATGGCCTGTTGCGTGCCGCCGACGATCAGGACATCGGATGCGCTGCACGTGATGCCGCGCCGTCGTGCCAGATACTCGACCAGTGCCCGGCGCAGCGGCGGAAAACCCTTGGCATCCGGGTAAAACGGCCCGGCGATGCGGGCCGCGGCGAGCAGCCGCCGGCTCCAGGAGCGCACCAGGGCGGGATTGTGCGGCGGATCGCCATAGTGCAGATCGTAAGGCAGGCCTTCGCGGTGCCGTCCAAGCCCGCTCGGGCGCAGCTCGCGCAGGCGTGCGGCGTAGCGCGACTGCGGCGGCGTGACCGCATCCCGCCTCGCTTCGGTGGGAACGGATGCCATGTCGGCCACCCGAGTGCCCGAGCGCTCGTAGGCCACCGTCAGCTGGTCCGCACGGAGCATTTCGTACGCGGTGGCGATGGTGTTGCGCGACACGCCCAACATCTGAGCGAGGGTCCGGGTCGCTGGCATGCGCTCGCCGGCAGAGAGGTGCCCCTGCAGAATGGCGTGCCTCAGCGCACGCGCAACCTGCTCGTACAACGCGCCGATGCCGTCAAGCGGAAGTTTTGACAGCGGCATTCTTGCAGCAGCGCCCTTGACTTGCGCGGTGGGAGCTCCCGTCCCGCTCGGAGGCGGCGCGCTCCGATGGGCGGGCCTCGCCGCGGCGGCTGCATCGTCCGTGCCCCGTAACTTCGCCGCAGCGGCAACGCGACCGGAGTCGCCCGAGATATGCGCACTGGCGACCGCATGGCCGCGCTTCGGCGCCGCTGAGCGTTCGGGTGGGAGCACAGTTGGTTTCATCGGGGAGTGCGAGTGTTGCTGTGCCGATTGAGCCGACAGTATACGCTGGCGTCCGTGGCCGCTCTGATAGAGCCGTCAGACGCCGCGCCTGCCCTCTTTCAGCGGGCTCGCCCGCCGGGGTCGCGGCTCGGGAGCGTCGAACCGCTTGCGCGGCAGGGTGTTTCACGGCCCGTGTCGGAGAACGCCGGCGTCGAGGCGATCGCGAGGACGCGCGGCAACGAGCGACGCACCTCTCGCGAGGCGCGCTGAGTGTCGGCGGTGATCAGGCACGCCCCGCGGGCGGGCAGACTCGCCACGGTCTGAGCTGACGATGCTAGAGGAACGTCCAGATGACGCCGACCGACACCAGATCGGGATGCACACCGAGGGCTGTAAACCGTTCGTACTCGGCGCGTATGCCCCAGTGGCCGTGTGTCCATTGCAGGCCGCCGCCGAGCGCCGGTGTGATGGCCGAGGTGCTGAAAGCGCCTTGTGACGGCGGGAGGATTGCTTGCACGAAACAGAAGACGCCCGCCGGGCAGGTCGTGCCGGCGAACGTGCCGTGCACTTCGCTGGTCAGCCGCGCAACGCCTGCCTTCAGATACAGTTTGACCACCGGCACCGGCAGATAGATGACGGCGAAGGCCGCTTCTCCCCTCTGCGTGACCTTCGCGCGGATCGCACTGCCATAGAACGATCCGGGTGAGCCGCTGACCGTGCCGAGGTCCAGGTAGTCCATCTCGAATCCCAGCAGGGGCAGCACGCGCATGCCTAGCATGATCTGGTACGCGGAATGTCCCAGGTCGATGCCGCCGGGGCTGATGACGCGGGAATGAAACAACTCCGCCGTCGGCGCGGTGACGTCGGCATGCCCGTACGCGCCCCCAATGTAGAAGCTGACGAGGTTGGCTGCGGCACACGCCGGTGGCACGAGTGCCGTCGAGAGTGCGCCGAGCGTCACGGAGAGTGCGAGACGCGAGAAGAAGCGTGCACGCCGATTCGCAGTCATGATGCAATCCCTCTTTGACTCGATGGCCAACGGTCCCGGCCAACGCAGGCTCGCAATCCCGATCGCCGTTCAGTGTTCGGAGACGTCGGTCCGCCCGGTCCACGCCGGGAAGGCGATCATACGCCAGCCGTGCGTTGCGGTGAATCCCGAAACTCGCCACTCCGTCGTTTGTTAGCCCCGTGCGCAGCGTCCAGGCGGGACGGCAATGGTGAAGCCGCGCGCGGATCTGCAGCAAATCATCCGATGGCTTTTCTGGGCGAGCGATTGAGCTGCCGTGTTGGTTCGAAAGCATGCGGCGACTGCCCCGCGCCTCAAGACTCTTGCCGCCGGGACGACGGGCCGTACAGTGCGTGGGTCTGGGGTCCGACCGGCGGTGAAATGGTGAAAGCCGCAAAGTGCGGCATTGCCGCCACGCGCAGGCACGATTGTGGCTGCACGCCAATCGCTCATCCGGCCGTCACAGCCGGGAGTGTGCCGCGGGCGCACACGGCCGGGACGCCGACGCTGGTGAATGTCGGGTCCCCCGTGCCGAGATCAATTGTGCTCACATGCCTGATATGCCGGTCGTCTGCCTCGTTGCCTGCCGATTGCTGCTGGCGACGATCGTGACGACGCGTGAGAGGCTATGTACCGTTGAAGCTGAAGATCGTGTCCGTCGTGCATTGCCGCGGCCGTCGGAATGGCTATAATAGCCAAATGGAAAAGGCCAGCGTATCGCGATTGAAGAATGCCCTGAGCGCATACCTGCGCAGGGTGCGCGCCGGGCAGTCGGTGATCATCTACGATAGAGATGTGCCGATTGCTCGGATTGAGCGCATCGAGGACAGCGGCGCGGGCAGCAAGCGGCTTGCGCTGCTCGATGCGCAGGGCATTACCCGACCTGCCTCAGGCACACTGTCGGTCAAGCGGCTTCGCCAGTCGCTTCCCAGGCCGCTGCCGCGCTCGGCGCGCTTGCTCGAGGCACTGCGCGCCGAGCGGGCAGAAGATCGCTGAGGGACGCCGCATGCGCTTCTGGGACGCCTCGGCGCTGATTGCGTTGCTGGTCGATGAGCCTGCCCGCGAGGCGACGTTCAGTCATCTCGAGGAAGATCCTGAAGTGCTGGTGTGGTGGGGCACCCCCGTGGAAATGATGTCGGCGCTGGCACGCCGGGAACGCGAGGGCGGCCTCGCTGAGCGGGATGTCCTCGCGGCTCAATCGGCCATCGGGCAGTTGGCTCGCGTCTGGCACGAGATTCTTCCCACGGAGATGGTGCGCCGTACGGCGCAACGCCTGTTACGCATGCATCCGCTTCGAGCGGCTGACAGCCTGCAGCTCGCTGCCGCGTTGGTGGCCTGTGGGCATGATGCGTCGAGTCTGGAAATGGTCTGTCTCGACGATCGCCTGACTGTGGCCGCCCGACGCGAGGGTTTCCCGGTCATTGCGGCGTAGCGCGTCGTCGTTTCCAAGTCTCTCGCGGAAGCGGCCGCGGCGCGACCGGTCGTCAGCGCACGTCAGTTCGGGCGGCGAATCGGCTCACTGTGCCTGCGCGAGTGCCCGGTAGATCTTGACGTACAGCTCGCACTGGCGGGTCCAGGAGAAATCCTGCGCCATGCCGTTGCGCATGATCTGCCGCCACAGCTGCGGCTCGGCGTACCAGTCGAGCGCGGTATTCAGCGCCCAGGCGAGGGCGGGGGTATCGAAATCGTTGAACACCACGCCCGTGCCGGTGCCCGTGGCCGGGTCGAAGTGCTCGACCGAATCGGCGAGCCCCCCGGTGCGCCGCACCACCGGCACCGTGCCGTAGCGCAGGCTGTACATCTGGTTCAGGCCGCACGGCTCGTAGCGCGAGGGCATCAGAAACAGGTCCGAGGTCGCCTCGATCCAGTGGGCGAGCGCATCGTCGTAGCCGCGCTGGAAGACCACCCGTCCGGGGAATTGCTCGGCGAGCTCGGTGAAGAACTGCTCGTAGCGCGCCTCGCCGGTGCCGAGCACCATCATGGCGAGCTCGCGTTTCTGGAGCAGCGGGGGCAGCACGTCGAACATCAGCTCGAAGCCCTTCTGCACCGCGAGGCGGCTGACGATGCCGGCCAGCGGCGTGGCTGCGGGCGTCGTGAAACCCATCCGCGCCAGGAAAGCGCGCTTCAGTTCAGCCTTGACGCCGAGGTGTTGCGCATCGAAGTGACGCGTCAGGTGGTGGTCGCACCGGGGATCCCACACGGCGTAATCGACGCCGTTGAGGATCCCCGTGAGATCCCGCTCGCGCATGCGCAGCGAGTCCTGCAGGCCCATGCCGTACTCGTCGGTGCAGATCTCGCGGGCGTGGGTCGGACTGACGGTGGTAAGCGCG
This sequence comes from Pseudomonadota bacterium, assembly GCA_021816775.1. Lineage (GTDB taxonomy): Bacteria > Pseudomonadota > Gammaproteobacteria > Steroidobacterales > Steroidobacteraceae > 13-2-20CM-66-19. The sequence continues at coordinate 30,387 of JAKAXA010000008.1, read as the reverse complement.
TCGGCGTAGAGAATGCCGTGGCGCAGCGGGTTGATGTACCCGGCGCGCAGATCGTCCTGGTGCAGCAGATGGACCTGTTCCCCGAGGTCAAGATCGCCCACCGCCTCGGCGCCGAACACGCCCTGGTAGCCGATGTTGTGAATGGTCAGCACCGTGCGCGAGCGCGCAAATGCCGGCTCGCGCGCGAATCGCGTGCGCAGCAGGAGCGGGCCGAACGCCGTGTGCCAGTCGTTGCAGTGCACAATGTCCGGTGACCAGCCGAGTTTCGCGCAGGCGATGAGCGATGCGCGGGTGAAGGCGAGGAAGCGCAGGTGCTCGTCCGGGTCGGCGGTGTAGAGGCTCGCGCGCCCGTAGAGTGACGGGCACTCGATCAGGTAGGCGCTGACGCCCGAGCCGGGCAGCCGTACCTCGCTCACTGAAAAGACGTACCGATGCGCTCCGAGCTGCAGCGGGATGTCCTGCAGGTCCTCAAGCGGCCGGGGCGCGAAACGCTCACGGTCAATCGTGGCGTACCCCGGCGTGAACAGGCGGGCATCGTGCCCGGCGGCATGCAGGCACTCGGCGAGCGCTCCGGCGACGTCCGCCAGCCCGCCGGTCTTGGACAGCGGGGTCGCCTCGGAGGCGAGCAGCGCGACGCCCAGGCTCATCCCGCGGTGCTCCGGTTTATCATGCGGACAATGCGCCATTTCCTCATCGGTCTGGTCCTCACACTGCTGCTCGCGGTATCGATCGGGATCGGCATCGCCGTGGCCCGCTGGCCCTGGCTGTAGGGTCGAGTGTACCGGAAGGCCGCACGGCTCCCCGGGGGAGTGGCCCGTGGGCGCGCTTGCCGCGCGGCGGACTGTCAAGCAGCCCGATTGCGCTCAACCATTTGAAATTAAATGGGTTTTATCCCTGGAATCCGGCTGCGCAGGCGCCCGCTGGTAGACTAGTCTGGTTCATCGACGCATTTTGGGGCGCGTCTCTGCGGGACCGGCGTGCGGTTCGCGGCCGGCCGCCCGGACGCATCCGCATTCCATGTCGGCCTCCCCGTACAAACAGCTCGAGCAGGAGTTCAAGCGGCTTCACGCATTGCGCGGGGCGCTGTCGCTGCTGCGCTGGGACGCCGCGGTCATGATGCCCCGCGGCAGCGCCGACATCCGCGGCGAGCAGCTCGCCGCGCTCGAGACCGAGCATCACGCGCTGCTCACCGCGCCGCGCATCAGCCGGCTGCTCGATCGGGCGCAGGCCAACGAGCAGGGCCTCGAGGACTGGCAGATCGCCAATCTGCGCGAGATGCGCCGCGAACGCGATCACGCGATTGCCACCCCGGTGTCGCTGATCTCCCGGCTCACCAAGGCGGTCTCGCGCGCCGAGGTGTGCTGGTTCGACGCCCGCGCGCAGGGTCGGTTCGACCTGTTCGCACCGCACCTGGAGGAGGTCGTGCACCTGGTGCGCGACAAGGCGGCGCTCCTCGGCCAGGCCCTCAATCTCGCCCCGTATGATGCGCTGGTCGATGAGTTCAGCCCCGGCATCACCACGGCCGACATCGATGCGATGTTCAAGGCGCTCTCGCGCCGCCTGCCTTCGCTCATCCGCGAAGCCATCGCCGCCCAGGAGACCCGTCCGCCGCAGCCGCTCTCGGGAAAGTTTCCGCTCGCCAAGCAGCGCGCGCTCATCGTCGAGATCATGAAGCAGATCGGCTTTCCGTTCGATCGCGGCCGGCTCGATGAGAGCGAGCACCCTTTCACCGAGGGCGTGCCCGGCGACATTCGCGTCACCACGCGTCTCGATGCCGCCGATCCGTTCACCGGGCTGCTCGGGGCGCTGCACGAAACCGGGCATGCCATGTACGACCTCGGGCTGCCGCAGGACTGGCATGACCAGCCGGTGGGCCGCGACCGCGGCATGGCGCTCGAGGAGAGTCAGTCGCTGCTGATGGAGATGATCGTCTGCCGCAGCCGCCCGTTCGTGCGCTACGTGCAGCCGCTGCTGACGAGGCACTTCGGCGTCAGTGGACCGGAGTGGGACGTGGAGAACATCTACGCGCACCTGACGCGGGTTCGCCGCGGCCTGATCCGCGTGGACGCGGACGAGTTGACCTATCCGCTGCACATCCTGCTGCGCTACGAGCTGGAGAAACAGCTGCTGTTCGGCGAGCTGGCCGTGCGCGAGCTGCCGGAGGCCTGGAACGCGGGCATGCAGCAGCGGCTCGGCATCCGCCCGGCAAACGACACCGAGGGTTGTATGCAGGACGTGCACTGGGCGGTTGGCTCGTTCGGTTACTTTCCCTCGTACGCCTTGGGCGCGGTGATCGCCGCACAGCTGTACGAGAGCCTGCGCAACGACGTGCCGGCGCTCGATGAGCAGCTCGCGCACGGGGAATTCTCCGGACTGCTCGGCTGGTTGCGCGCCAACGTGCACGGTCTCGGCGCGAAGGTGCCGGTGCAGGATCTGCTGCGCGGCGCGACGCGCAAGCCGCTTGCGGCGGCCGCCTACATCCGCTACGTGGAATCGAAGTATCTCGAGCCGGTTGCGAGCGAGGCGGCGTAGATGAGCGCCCCGGTCACGATGTCGCGGACGCTGACGCGACTGCAGGCGAGGCTGCGCGGGCAGGTGGGCAAGGCCATCGAGGATTTCGCCATGATCGGCGCCGGCGATCGGGTGATGGCGTGTCTCTCGGGCGGCAAGGACTCCTACACCCTGCTCGACATCCTGCTCTCGCTCAAGCGCAGCGCCCCGGTCGAGTTCGAACTCATCGCCGTCAACCTGGATCAGAAGCAGCCCGGCTTTCCGGCGCAGGTGCTGCCGGAGTATCTGACCGCCCTCGGCGTGCCGTTTCACATCATCGAGCAGGATACCTACAGCGTTGTCAGGCGCGTCGTGCCCGAGGGGCGCACGATGTGCGGGCTGTGCTCGCGCCTGCGGCGCGGAGCGCTGTATCGCTTCGCCGCCGAGCACGGGGTGACCAAGATCGCCCTCGGTCACCACCGCGATGACATCGTCGAGACGCTGTTCCTCAACCTTTTCTTCGGCGGACGCCTCAAGGCCATGGCGCCGAAGCTGCTCTCGGAGGACGGCCGTCAGGTGGTGATCCGCCCGCTCGCCTATGTCGCCGAGCGGGATATCGAGCGATACGCGCGCGGCCGGCGCTTTCCGATCATTCCCTGCAGGCTGTGCGGCTCGCAGGACAATCTGCAGCGGGTGGCCGTCAAGCGCATGCTCGCCGAGTGGGAGCGGGCGAGCCCGGGACGCACCGAGAGCATCTTCTCGGCACTGCGCCACGTGGAGCTCGGCTCGCTCGCCGACACGCGGGTGTTTGATTTCGCCGGCCTCGAGTCGCGACGCATCCGCGCGATGACGGCGGATGAGGAGCTCGGCCTCGATGAGGCCTGCGAGGTGGCCTGAGGGGCCGCTTCATCCGAATGGCCGCCGCACCTGCGCCCCCGCTCGTCAATGCCTACTGGGTCTACCCCGGGCGGTTGCTCGCCGGCGAGCACCCCGCGGGGATGGACATGGCTGCGACTCGCGCGCGCCTCGCTGGGCTGCGGGCCGCCGGGATCGAGACGATCATCGATCTGACCGAGCCGGCGGAGATCGATGACTACGATGACGCGCTGCCGCTGGCAATCGAATATCACCGCAAGCCCATCCCCGATCACGGTGTGCCCGAGCGGCGCGAGCACATGTTCGAGATCCTCGATTGTCTGCACGGGGCGCTCGGCGCGGGCAAGCCCTGTTACGTGCACTGCCGCGGCGGCATCGGGCGCAGCGCCACGGTGATCGGCTGTCTGCTGGTCGAGCGCGGACTTGCCGGCGAGGAGGCGCTCGATGAGCTCGCGCGCCTGTGGCGGCAGTCGGAGCGCTCGCGGGAATGGCCACGCATCCCCGAAACGCAGGCGCAGATCGAGTACGTGCGCAACTGGTCGCCCCGCAAGATCGTCTTGCCCGAGCCGCCTCCCGATGCGCCGGAGGGCGACCCGCTGCTCGAACCGGCGGCGCTTGCCGCCGCCCGCGCGCTGCGTGAGCGCTTCCACGGCGCGCTGCTCGGGCTGGCGGTGGGTGATGCGGTTGCCGCGGCGACGCAGTACCGGCGTCCGGGCAGCTTCGTCCCCGTGGCCGACCTGTTGGGCGGGGGGCCCTTCGGGCTGCCGCGGGGCGCCTGGAGCGACGATACGGCCATGGCGCTGTGCCTGGCCGAGAGTCTGCTCGAGCGCGGAGGGTTCGATCCGGCCGATCAGGTCGAGCGCTACCGACGGTGGCAGCGCGAGGGGTATCTGTCGGCCACCGGCCGATGCGTGGGGATCACCGCGGGTACCGCGCGCGCGCTCGCCGTGGCCGGCTGGCGCCAGCAGCCCTTCTCCGGAGCGCACGATCCGGCACACCCCGATCCGGAACCGCTCTCACGCGTCGCGCCCGCGGTGCTATTCGCATTCCCATCCCGCGAGGAAGCGATGCGCCTGGCGAGCGAGGCTGCGCGCACGACCTGTCAGGTCAACACGGTGCTCGCTGCGTGCGCCGACCTCGCCCGCGCGCTGCTTGCGGCGCTCGCGGGTGAGCCCAAGGCGCGCATCCTCGCCGCGCAGAGCGCGGCGCCGGCGCCCAGCGCCGGCAAGGGCGCCATGCGCGCGCTCGCCGCGGCGTTCGAATCCTTCGCGGCGGCCGGCAGTTTCCGCGAGGCGGTGCTCCACGCGGCGAATCTCGGCGCTAACTCGGACGTTACCGCGGCCGTTTGCGGTCAACTCGCCGGTGCCTTCTGGGGCGCCAGCGCCATCCCGGCGTCCTGGCGCACGGCCCTGCTGCGCGCCCCGCTGATCGAGTCCTTCGCCGACCGGCTGCTCTCGCACGCCCTGGTGCAGATGGGCTGAGTACGCTGCTAAGCTCGCCGGTGCCGCGTCCCGAGCCGGTGCCGGGGCCAGGCTGCCTATGAACACACCCCGTACCAGGCGGCGGACCGCGGCGTGGGCCCGCCTCAGCGATGAGCAGTTGCTGAAGCTGCGCTTCTGCGACCTCGGCCTGACCGTGCGCGGCTCGAACATCGAGGGCGCCATGCGGCGGCTGTACGAGGAGCTGGGCTCGCGCGGCATCCACTTCCGCCCGCACATCTGGCTCTCGGAGGAGTGGTTCTCACCGGACGGCGTGCCGGGCATCGCCGTGCCCTTCTATCTGGCCCATCCGCGTCTGGCGCGGCTCGAACGCAGCCTCATGGGCCAGGTCGAGGGCGGCAATTCGCGTTGGCTCATGCGGATTCTGCGCCATGAGGCCGGGCACGCGATCGACAATGCCTACCGGCTTCGCCGCCGCAAGCGCTGGCGGGAAGCATTCGGACCGGCTTCGCTGCGCTATCCCGACCGCTACAAGGCGCGCCCGGGGAGCCGCCGCTACGTGCATCACCTCGGCGACTGGTACGCGCAGGCGCATCCCACCGAGGATTTCGCCGAGACGTTCGCCGTCTGGCTGACGCCCCGCTCGGGGTGGCGCAAGCGTTACGCCGACTGGCCGGCGGTGCGCAAGCTGCACACGGTCGATGAGTTGATGGCCGAGGTGCGCGAGCGGCCGGCGCCGGTGCGCACGCGCGCCCGCATCGAGCCGATCGATGCCAACACACGGACGCTCGCCGAGCATTATCGGCGCAAGGCGGCACGCTACCGCCAGTATCGGCGCGGCATGGTCGATGCGATGTTGCAATGGGTGTTCAGCGAAGATCGGCCGCGCAGGGGGGCGGTGCGCGCCTCGACTCTGCTGCGCGCTCACCAGCGCGCCCTCAGCGACGCCGTCTCGCGCGAGCTTGGCCTGCCGCGTTATAGTGTGCGGGAAATCATGCGTGCGATGATTGACCGGAGCGAGGCATTGCAGCTGTACGTACGCGGCGATCGCCGCGACGCAGTGCAGGTCTCCCGCTGGCTGCTGGAGCGGCTGGCGTCGTTGTATTCGCAGGGCGAAACGCCGCACATACCTCTATGAAGAAACTGCGCACGCTCGTCGTGATGCACTCCAGTCTGGTGCCCCCGGAGACCCTCACCGGGCATACCGAGAAAGAAATCGACGAATGGCGGACCGAGTACGACGTCACCACGACGCTGCGCCGCCGCGGGCACGACGTGCGCTGTCTCGGGGTGCTCGACAGCCTGACCGAGATGCGCCTGGAGATCGCCGAATGGAAGCCGGACATCGTCTTCAACCTGCTCGAGGAATTCAACGGCATCGTCACTTACGATCAGAACGTGGTGGCCTACCTTGAGCTGCTGCGTCAGCCGTACACGGGCTGCAATCCACGCGGGCTCCTGCTCTCGCGCGACAAGCCGCTGAGCAAGCAGCTGCTCGCCTTTCACCGCATCCCGACGCCGCGCTTCGCCGTGTTCCGCCGCGGCGCGCGCGTGCGCGCTCCGGGCAAGCTCACTTTCCCGCTGTTCGTCAAATCGGCCACCGAGGACGCCTCGCTCGGTATCGCACAGGCCTCGGTGGTCGAGGACGCCTCAAAGCTCAAGGAGCGGGTGGAATTCATCTACGAGCAGGTCGGCTCGGACGCGCTGGTCGAGGAGTTCATTGCCGGGCGCGAGCTGTATGTGGGGGTGCTCGGCAACGATCGCCTGACTCGCCTGCCGGTCTGGGAGATGGTCTTCGGCACGATGCCCGAATCCCTGCCGGGCATCGCCACGCGCAAGGTGAAGTGGGACCGCGCCTACCGCGACCGCTACGGCATCACGACGCGCAAGGCGACGGATCTGCCAAGCGGCGTCGAGGCTCGACTCGATAAGCTCTCGCGCCGCATCTACCGGGCGCTCGGGCTCTCCGGCTACGCGCGCATGGATTTTCGCCTCACCGCCGACGGACGGGTCTACGCCCTCGAAGCCAACGCCAATCCAAACCTGGAGGAAAGCGAGGACTTCGCCGAGTCGGCACTCGCCGCCGGCATCAAGTACCGCGAGCTGCTCGAGCGGCTCATGACCCTTGGACTGTCCTATCGCGCGCTCTGGCGCTGAGTGCGATTGCGCGTCAGCGCGCTCTGTCAGCACTCCCCGGCGGCCGCTGCCAGCGGCGCCCGTGGCACGGCCACGAAAAAGGCCGCTAAAATGCGTACCGACTCGCGATTTTTTCGCGCCATGTGTGGTCAACTCTGAGTGTCGGCGGCCGTTGCCGCCGACCGCACGCCGAGCAGGAGGTCACGCCATCCATGTCGAGCCGAATCCAGCCGGTCGCCAACCTGAAGGAATACTTCAAGGACGCGCTGCACGGCGCGCTCGCCAATCAGCGTCTCGCGGTCGAGGATCAGACCGAGCACTACGTGGTGAATCTGCTCACCCTGTTCGCCCGTTCCGAAGCCCTGTTCGAGCACACCGTCGAGGGGCTGCGCCTCAAGCCACTGGTGGTGATGCTCTCCGAGGCGCTCGAGGCGCACAGTCGCGCCGAGCGCGACCGCGGTTTGCAGCGCCTCGGCGATGTGTCGCTGTTCGTCGCCGGATTCTTCGCCCGCGGCTTCGCCCGCAAGCTCATCGACATCGACTACCACATCGCCATGGGCGGCTGCGCCTACGGAACGCTCGCGCGCCGGCTCGCTCCGCGCGGTGCGCCGCAGGCCGCCGCGGCGCGGCGCGGCCGCGTGCTCGGTCAGGTGTTCGCCGAGCTCGCCGAGAAGTTTCAACCCATGGTCGATGCGCTCAACGAGTTGAGCGAGGCCGGCTACGCGCACTCTCACAACGACATCCTGCGCCTCTATGAGCTGTGGGTGAAGACCGGCAGCCGGCGCAGCTACGCGCTGCTGAAGCGCCTCGGGGTCGAGCCGACCGCGCACCCGGGGGCCGCGCCCGGCGTGCTGCACTGAGCCCATGATCCTGACACGCCTGCAGCAGCTGATCGGCGGCATTTACGATCTCGGCGTCGCCTACGACGTGTACGATTTCCTCGTGACCGACCGCGCGTGCCTGCCGCCGCAGGTGCGCACGCGCCTCAGCGCAGAGGATCTGATCGTCGCGCAGCCGGGGGAGTCGGGCGAGGAGGTGGCGATGTCGCTGTACCTCGATCCGGCGCTGCTCGAGCGGCTCGGGCGCGAGGATCCGATGGTGCGACTGCACGACGGCAACGTCGCGGACTGGTGGATCGCGCTCGAGGGCGTGAGCCATTTTCTCTACCTCGCCTGGAACGCGAGCCACGACCGGCCGGTGTCGCTGCTCGAGCTTGAGATGCAGGCGGAAGTCGACAAGTACGTGGCGAGCTACTGGCTGATGCGCCGCCAGAGCCCGGAGCATTTTCCGGCGGAGCTGCGCCGGCTGCTGTTCGACCGCTCGCGCATCGATCAGCGCCTCGCCGATGGCCGGGAGGACCTGTACCGGCACGCGAGCGGCTACGCCGAGCGGTTCTGCCGCCGGCTCGAGCAGCTGCTGCACGGCTCGCGCGGTGGCTCCGAGGTCGAAGTGCTCGCGGAGCTGCGCCGCTTCTACCGCTACACGAACGCGCGCAAGCGGGCACACATCGAGCGGCTGGCCTGAAGCGGCGCAACGGGGTGCAATCCGCGCCGGGCGCGGCTATTGTGCGTCCGATGAGTCCCATCGTACTCCTGCGCCGCCAGTCGCCCGACTGGCAGGCCCTCTCGCATGACTACCGCCGCGGCGTGCCGATCGATCCGACCCGCTATGTGCCGGATCACCCGATACCCGACTTCCCGCCGCGCATCGCGACCCTGATCGGCGCCTGGAATGCGCGCTTTCGCACCGACTTCTTCACGTTCCGCGCGCTGCTCGTTCGCCTGAGCGCGGCCAACCTTGCGGCGGTGAGCCGCGCCGGCCGGTACGCATATGATCAGATGGAGGAGGTTGCCGGGCTCTCGCGCCGCGCGCAGTTCTACCTCTATCCGCACGACGACGACGATTTTTTCGCGCCGTATCTGGCGCAGACGATCGAGCAGTGCGCGCGCGGCTGCGATGTGCTGGTGACGCCGCTGTTTCGCATCGGCACGGCGAGCTGGACGTTCGTGCCGCCCGGGTGCGCTCCCGAGTACGTGCTCGGCGAGGCGCGCGCGCAGGATTTCCGCTTTCAGACCAACAACTACGCGGTGCACAGCCGTCGCCTCGCGGACGCCGAGCGGATCCGCGCGATCAAGGATCACATCGAGGCCTCCGCGTATGCGCGCGCGCTCTCGTTCACCGAGGCCACCGCGCCGCAGGTGCTGAGCGCAACGGTGAAGACCCCGGCATCTGCCTCGTCTCTGGCGAAGGCTTTCGGGAGCCGCCTGGCGCTGCGCCGCGCCTTCGTGCGCTCCATCGACGGGCTGCACGCGCTGGAACTGCCGGAGCGGTTCGACTGGATCGGCCGCCCCTGCCAGCGGATCGCCTCGTGGCTCGAGGCGGTCTATCGCGGCGAGGCGCTCGAGCCGTCGGCCGAGATCATGTGACGCGCGCGCAGCAGGCCGAGGGCGGTCTTGCCGTCGCGGATCTCGCCGCTTTCGGCCCACTGGCAGGCCTCGGCGAAGGCAACCCAATGCACCTCGATGACCTCGGCCTGCTCGTGCGCGACGGCGGCCGTCTCGAGGTCCGTCGCGAGAAACAGGTGCAGCACCTCGCTGAACACCCCCGGGGAGCTGAGGTACGAGCCGAGACTGCGCCAGGTTGCAGCGCGCACGCCGGCCTCCTCGATGAGTTCCCGCTGCGCGGTGAGGAGCGGCGGCTCGCCGGGCTCGAGCTTGCCGGCCGGCAGCTCCCACAGCCAGCCGCCGGCGACGTAACGGTACTGGCGCAGCAGGCACACACGCGCATCGGCATCGATCGCCACCGCCACGGCGCCGCCGGGATGATGCACGACCTCGAGGCTTGCCAGGTGTCCGTTCGGCAGTCGCACCTCGTCGGTCGTGACCGAGATGATGCGGCCGCGGTAATGCTCAGTCTGTTTCGAGGGCGCCATCGCGCCAGCCTAGCACCGCGAGCGAGCGGGCGCGATGCTGCCGGCGCGGCGCTTGAGCGCCGGCGACGCCCGAGTTTAGACTGAGGGCGAGTAGCGGTCTCATTGCGACGAGTCCTGCGAGTCCTTTGTCCAGCCGAAGCAACGAATTTCCAGCCGTATTCCTGCATGCGGGCTGGCGGTGCGCCAGCACGTACGTGTGGAGCCGCTTCCGGGCGCTGCCGCAGACTCTGTGCTTCTACGAACCGTTCGGCGAACGTCTGGCGCACGTCTCGCCGAAGCGTCTCGAGCGTGACACCGCGCACGGCTGGGACTCCCGTCATCCGCCTCTGGAGTCGCCCTACCGCGCCGAATACGAACCTCTGTTGCGCCGCTTCTTACGGGGCGTGCCCGGCTATCGCGAGTCTTTCGCCGTGGCGAGCTACTTTCCCCGCGACGGGGCGCGGCGCGAGATCGCGTATCTGGCGCGGCTGCTCGATCATGCCCGCGGCCGCGGCGCCGTGCCGGTGCTCGGGTTCTCGCGCTCGCTCGGCCGGGCCGCGGCGCTGAAGGCGGCACTCGGTGGCTTTCACATCGTGCTGCGGCGCGAGCCGCGGCAGCAGTGGCTGTCCTGCCGCAGCTACCGGGAGAGCGGGGCCGCGTCGTACTTCGAACTGTGCCACTGCCTCATCCTGGCGCTCGCCGCGGCGGACTCGCCCGCCGGCCGGCTCGCCGCGAGCCTCGGCCTGCCGCGGGTGCCGCGCCGGGCGCGAGGCTTCAAGCGCCAGCTGCAGGCGCTGCACGCGGCGCTCCTGCCGTGGAGCGACGAGCGGTCCTATCAGGCCTTCATCGCGGTGCATCTGCTCTCGCAGGCCGCGGCGGCTCCCGCGGCCGATGTGCTGCTCGATGTGGACCGGCTCGGGGAGTCGGCTCCGTACCGCGCCGGGCTGAGCGCGCGGATTCTCACCGGCAGCGGACTCGCCGTGGACTTCAGCGATGCGCGCACGCCGCGCCACGAGGAGACGGACGCGGCGGTCGACTTCGAGGCCGTGGAGGCGGACATCCGCGGCCGTCTCATCGAGTACGGCACTGAGCTCGCAATCGATGCCGCAGCGTGCGGCCCTACCGCCGCCGCCCACATCCAGCAGCCGGCCGCACCGCTCACTGGATGCGCGCCGGCCCGCGCGATTCATGGCGGCGCCAGGGTGGATTCCGTATAGTCCCTGCAGTCATGTCGAGCGTGTCCCATCTTGCCCGGCTCAACGAGCCGCAGCGCCGGGCGGCGTCCTTCGGCGAGCCTGTGGCCGGGGGAGGCGTGCGGTGCGGTCCGCTGCTGGTCGTGGCTGGGGCGGGCACCGGCAAGACCAACACGCTGGCGCACCGGGTGGCGCACCTGGTCCTGCACGGCGTCGATCCGGCGCGCATCCTGATGCTGACGTTCACGCGGCGCGCCGCCGCCGAGATGCGCCGCCGGGCCGCCGATCTGGTACGCACGGCCTCGGGCGGTGCGATTCACGAGCGTCTCACCTGGAGCGGCACCTTCCACGCCATCGGCAACCGGCTGCTGCGCCACTACGCGGCCGCGCTGCGGCTCGATCCGCAGTTCACCGTGCTCGATCGGGGCGATGCGGCCGATCTGCTCGATGCGCTGCGCCAGGAGCTCGGCCTCGCCCAGAAGGAGCAGCGCTTTCCGCGCAAGGACACGTGTCTGCAGATCTACTCGCACCGGGTCAACACCCAGCGCCCGCTCAGCGCCACGCTCGAGGAGCAGTTCCCCTGGTGCGCGCACTGGGAGGAGGAGCTGACGCGCCTCTATCGCGCCTACCTCGAGCGCAAGCAGCGCTCGAGCCTGCTCGATTACGACGATCTGCTGCTCTACTGGCACGTCATGATGGGCGATGCGCGGCTCGCGGCGCTCGTCGGCGGGCAGTTCGAGCACGTGCTGGTCGACGAATACCAGGATACCAACACGCTGCAGGCCGAGATCGTGCAGCGGCTCAAGCCCGACGGCGCGGGCGTGGCGGTGGTCGGCGACGATGCGCAGGCGATCTATTCCTTTCGCGCCGCCTCGGTGGAGAACATCCTGGCGTTTCCGGGGCGCTTCACGCCGCGTGCCGAAGTGATCACGCTCGAGCACAACTACCGCTCCACGCAGCCGATACTCGACCTCGCCAACGCCGTGATGGCGGAGGCGCCACGCCAGTTCCGCAAAGACCTCAAAGCCGTGCGCGGCGAGGGCGTGCGGCCCGAGCTGCTCACCGTGGCGGACCTGCGCCAGCAGGCCGAGTGCGTCTGCGCGGAGGTGCTCAAGCGCCGCGAGGCCAACGTGCCGCTGAAGCGCCAGGGCGTGCTGTTTCGCTCCTCGAGCCACAGCGACGTGCTCGAGATCGAGTTGGGCCGGCGCGGCATTCCGTTCGTCAAATACGGCGGGCTGCGCTTCCTGGAGGCCGGCCACGTCAAGGACCTGCTCGGTGTGCTGCGCTGGGCGGACAATGCCCGCAACGGGCTCGCCGGGTTGCGCACGCTGCAGCTGCTGCCGGGCATGGGCCCGGTCAACGCCCGGCGGGCCCTCGATCATCTCGAGCGCGCCGGCGGCGCGTTCGCCGCGCTTGCGGGTTTCGAGCCGCCCGCGGCGGCGGCCGGCCACTGGCCGGGGCTCGTGCAAGTGCTGCTCGAGCTCGCCGATCCGCGCCGGCCGTGGAGCGGGCAGGTGCAGCGGGCGCGAGCGTGGTATCAGCCGCATCTGGAGCGCCTCTACGAGCAGGTGCACACCCGCAGCGGCGATCTCGAGCAGCTCGAGATGCTCTCCAGCCAATACCCCTCCCGCGAGCGGTTTCTGACGGAGCTCGCGCTCGACCCCCCCTCGGCCGCCTCGGATCTGGCCGGCCCTGCCGCGCTCGATGAGGACTATCTGGTGCTCTCGACCGTGCATTCCGCCAAGGGCATGGAGTGGGACGCGGTGTACCTGCTCAACGTCGTCGACGGCAGCTTCCCGTCGGAGTACGCCGCCGGCAGCGCGGCCCTGCTCGAGGAGGAGCGGCGGCTCTTCTACGTTGCCCTCACGCGGGCCCGCAACGATCTGCTGCTCTTCGCACCGCTGAAGTTCTATGTGACGGGCCAGCATCGCCACGGGGATGGGCACGTCTACGGAGGAAGGAGCCGGTTTCTCACCGCCGCCGTTCTCTCGAAGGTGACGAGCAGCGCGCCGGCGGGCGCGGGGGACGAGGGCGGCGCCGCGGCGGGGCTCGAAGCGACGCTCGATGCAGGCGCGCGCCTGCGCGAGATGTGGTAGGGAGGCGCTCTGCCTCGGGGGCCGCTCAGGGCCCGCGCGGCTTGACGAACTTCAGCGTGAAGCGGTCCGGCTCGCCGATCGCCGCGTAGCGCCGGCGATGGATCTTGCCCAAGCGGTACGCGGGGGGCAGCGTCCAGGCGCCGGCCGGGTATTCCTTGGTATCGCGCGGATTGGCGTTGACTTCGGAGGTGGCCACCAGCCGGAAGCCGAGCGACTCGATGAGCTTGATCGCATAGGACTGGTGCACGTAGCCGTCCTCGGCGTGCCGGTCGAGCGGCGCGCCCGGCGCGGCGCGATTGTCGACCACCCCGAGCACACCACCCGGCGCAAGCGCCCGGTAGATGGTCCGCAGGGCATTGCGGGCGGCGCCACGGGCCATCCACTGATGCAGATCGCCGAAGGTCAGTACCAGGTTGACCGAACCAGGGGAGACGGCATTGCCGCCGTCGAGCGGGAAGGTCACTACCCGAACGCGCTTGTACAAGCGGGGATTGGAGGCCAGCAGCCGGCGATAGCGCGCAATGCGCGCCGCGAGGAAGGGGCTGTGATCGGGTTCGACCAGCGCCGCATAGAGGCGGCCGCGCCGGTACACCAGCGGGGCGATGATGCGCGTGTAGTAGCCGGTCCGCGGCCACACCTGCAGGACACGGGTCGTGGGGCGCAGGCCGAAGAACAGCAGCGTCTGCACCGGGTGGCGGTCGCGGTCGGCGAGGCGGTCCGTCGCCGGCCGCGGGCTGGCGAGAATGGCATCGAGCGCCACGGCCGTGGAGTGCCGCCCGCTGGTGGTAGCACAACCCGCCAGCAGAGCCAGTGCTGCCAGGGCCGCCATGGCGGCCGAAGCCGTTGTCCGAGGCGCTCGCATGAGGGCTGCCATTGTGGACGGGTGCGCGGCCAAAAAAAACCCCGCTTGAGCTCAAGCGAGGCGATTTGACGAGCGCCCGACGGCCGAGCCGCCCGTTCCTGAGGAATCAGGCCGCCCGCGCGCCCGGCAGGGCGCGCCGGTCGCGGGCCGGCGCGCGGCCCATGCGGCAGCAAGGCTCGGCGAGCGCCCCGCGCGAGGCCGGGGCGGACGCGCGAGCGGCGCTCAGCGCCGGTACGGGCCGCCGCCGGAGCGCGGCCGCGGCGCGCGCTCCTGCGCTTCGTTGACCCGCAGCGCGCGGCCGTTCATCTGGAAGCCGTTCAGCGCCTGGATCGCCCCCTGCGCCTCCCCCGGTGCCATCTCCACGAAGCCGAAGCCGCGTGGCTTGCCGGTTTCCCGGTCATTGATCAACTTGACCGAATCCACCTTGCCATGACGTTCGAAGAGCGCCTTCACATCCTGCTCGGTGGCGGAGAAAGGCAGATTGCCTACGTAAATCGTCGTCATCCGGAAGTCTCTCTTGGCAGCGCGAGCCGCGGGCCGCACGCATCGGCCGCGGGTATCGCGGAATCACTGGGGAAGGACACGGCGTGAACGTGAATGAACACGGTTGGGTTGGTTGGGATGACGGCCTCTGCGGTCCAGCAGCCTGCACCAGGTTCATGCGCGCAAGATGCGCGGGGAGGAGCGGATCGAAGGAGCCTGAAACTCAAACGTGATCAATCCACTACGGACTGGGTACGTCTGGATGCTACTCCCGGCGTTTGCGGGAAGCAAACACCTGCCCGGCGGTCAGGGCCTAACCGTCTCGATGTCTGTTGTGGGGACGCAACATTCAGCTGCCCGCCGGCTCCAGGTAGGCATAGCCGTCGAGCTCACTCTCATAGAAGCGCTTCAGGACCTGGCTCTCGGCGAGGCTCATGCGCCCGTCGCGGATCGCCCGCTCGCAGTCGCGCATCAGCGCGGGGGAGAGTTCCGCCACGTCGTACTCCATGTATTCGAGCACCTTGTTGGCGGTGTCGCCCTTGACCACCTCCTCGATCCACCAGCCGCCCTCGTCGTGGCGCCGCACGTGAACGACGTGGGTGTCGCCGAAGAGGTTGTGCAGATCGCCGAGGGTTTCCTGATAGGCCCCCACCAGGAAGGCCGCGAGGTAATACTTTCCCGTGGCCTTCAGGTCGTGCAGTTCGAGCGTGTGTTTGACGTCGCGCAGCGAGACGAAGTGATCGATCTTGCCGTCGGAGTCGCAGGTGATGTCGGCCAGCACCCCGGTGCGCGTCGGCCGCTCATCGAGGCGGTGGATGGGCATGATCGGAAAGAGCTGATCGATCGCCCAACTGTCCGGCAGCGACTGGAACACCGACACGTTGCAGAAATACGTGTCCGAGAGAATCGACTCGAGGCCCTCGAGCTCCTCCGGCTGACGCTCGAGGCGGCGGCAGCAGTCGCGGATCTTGGCGCAGGTCGCCCAGAAGAGCCGCTCGGCGAGCCCGCGGAACTCGAGCGACATCAGCCCCAGGTTGAACATCTGCAGCACCTGGTCGCGCGCGGTGAGGGCATCGTGATAGCACTCGACCAGGCGCCTGCGGCTGACCGAGCGGAACGCCTCGAACAGATCGTGCACCGGCTGGGGCAGCTCATCGCCGCCGCCGTAGTCCTCCTCCTCGCGGCCGGTGACGCGGAATTTGTCGAGCGCCGAGGAGCCGAGCACATCGAAGATCAGCACGCTGTGATAGGCGGCCACCGCCCGTCCCGATTCGCTGACGATCATCGGGTGGGGCACCTCGCGCGCGTTGCACACGCTCGCAATGCGGTACACGACGTCGCTCGCGTATTCGTTCAGCGTGTAGTTCATCGACGAGGAGTAATTCGTGCCGCTGCCGTCGTAGTCGACGCCGAGCCCGCCGCCGACGTCGATGTACTGCAGACCCGCGCCCATCAGCTTCAGCTCCGCATAGACGTGCGCCAGCTCGTTGATCGCGTCCTTTACGCGGCGGATGTCCTGCAGCTGGCTGCCCGGATGGCAGTGCACGAGCTGCAGACAGTCGAGCATCTCGCGCGACCTCAGCTCGCGCACCAGCTCCAGGATCTCGGTGATGAACAGGCCGAACTTCGACTTCTCGCCGGTCGAGTCGCGCCACTTGCCCGAGCCTTCCGTGACCAGCTTGACCCGCACGCCGATGCGCGGGCGCACCCGGTACTTCTCGGCGTGCTTGAGGATCAGCGCCAGCTCATCGAAGTTCTCGACCACCGGGATGATGGTGCGGCCGAGCTTGGTCGCGAGCGTCACCGCCTCGATGTAACTGTCATCCTTGAAGCCGTTGCACACGATCAACCGGTCCGAGGCATTCTCGGTCATCGCCATGACGGCGAGCAGCTCGGGCTTGGAGCCGACCTCGAGCCCGAAGCCGAACTCGGCGCCATAGCGGTAGACCTCCTCGACCACCAGGCGCTGCTGGTTGACCTTGATCGGAAACACCGCCGCGTAGCGGTTGCGGTAGTCGTTCTCCGCGATCGCCTGCGCGAACGCATTGTGCAGGTGTTTCAGGCGATGCGCGAGGATGTCCGAGAAGCGCACGACCACCGGCGTCGTGAGGTCGCGGGCCTCGAGCCCCTCGATGACCTCGTACAGATCGATGTCGCTGCCGGGCTGCGTGTCGGGGCGCACCACCACATGGCCGGCCTCGTTGACGCCGAAATAACCCTTGCCCCACGCATTGACGTGATAGAGCTCGAGGGAGTCCTCGATGCGCCAGGGCGCGGCGGGGTTGTACTGGTGATTGCCGATGCTCTTGGGATCTACGGCCACGCCGGTGATTTCCGTACGACGCGCGGGACTGCGTTCGCCGCGCACGATATCAAAATCGCGCCGCAGTGAAAGACCCGCGGGCAAATTTTTCCGCCCCTCGGGCGGGACCTCAGGGCCCCCGCGCCACCGGCCGCGCCGGGTCGCGGATCCACTCGCTCCAGGATCCGGCGTACAAGCGTGCGCCCTTGAGCCCGGCAATCTCGAGCGCGAGCAGGCTGTGGCATGCGGTCACCCCGGAGCCGCACATGCACACCGCGCTGCGCGCGGACTGTCCGCCCAGGGTCTTCAGGTAGCGCGCACGCAGCGCGGCGGCCTCGAGAAATCGCCCGCCGCCGAGATTGTCGGCGAAGGGATGATTCAGCGCGCCGGGGATGTGCCCGGCGACCGGATCGAGCGTCTCGTTCTGCCCGGCGAAGCGGTCCGCGCCGCGCGCATCGATCAGCACGAGCTCGCGCCGCTCGAGCTGCCCCGCCGAGAGCGCCTGTTCGATCTCGGCGCTGCCGGCGAGCAGGCGCGGGTCGGCTCGCCCCGAAAAGCCCCGCGCGGCCGGCGGCGCGGGCGCGCCGTGCTCGAGCGGCAGGCCCTCGGCCTGCCAGGCGGCGAGGCCCCCGTCGAGCACCGCCACGCGGCGATGTCCCAGCCAGCGCAGCAGCCACCAGAGGCGAGCGGCGTACGCGCCGGCTCCCTGATCGTACGCCACCACTTGGGTGCCGGCGTCGATGCCCCAGCGGCCGAAGCGCTCGGCGAGCGCCGCAGGCGCCGGCAGCGGGTGCCGCCCGCTCGAGCCCGACACGGGCGAGGAGAGGTCACGGTCCAGATGCGCATAGCGCGCATGCGGGATCCGGGCCGCGGCATAGGCCTCGCCGCCCCACTCGGCGCGCGCCAGATCGAAGCGGCAGTCGATCACGGCGAGTGCGGGCTCCCCGAGCCGCTGCGCGAGCTCGCGCGTGCCGATCAGTGTCTCGAGCATCTTCATTCCCGCCGTTGCGGCGGCGCCGGCCGCCGCTGCCCCACACATTCTATGCAGTGCGCCGCTGCGAGGCGACCCGGCCGGAGTGATCGCTTCGGCGGGGAACTCGGTACAATTGCGCGGTCAACCGAATGGGGGGCTGATGGCGATCGAGCTTTACTGGGGCAGCGGCAGTCCCTACGCGTGGCGGGTGCTGCTCGCGCTCGAGCACAAGGGGCTGCCCTATACGGCCCACCTGCTGCAGTTCTCGAAGCAGGAGCACAAGTCTCCGCACATGCTGCAGATGAACCCGCGCGGCCGCGTGCCGGTGCTGAAGGACGGCGAGTACGTGTGCTTCGAGTCGCTCGCGATCCTGTACTACCTCGACCTGAAGTACCCCGAGCCGCCCATCTTCGGCGTGAATGCCGAGGAGGCCGGTACGATCATGCGGGTCATCTGCGAGTACCAGGCCTACATCGAGCCGCATCTGCGCACGATCACCCGCGCGGTGTTCCGCGGCGGGGCCGATCTGCACAGCGACGAGATCACGCAGGCCATGCACGCGGTGGCGAGCGAGGCGCGCACCATCGAGGGCCGGCTGTCGAAGTCCGACTGGGTGGTCGGAGAGCGCTTCTCGGCGGTCGACATGGTGATTTTCCCGGGCATCCAGCTGCTCAAGCGCGCCCTCGAGCGTCCCGTGGCCCGTGACCTCGCCTCCCGATTCATGCCGGTGGAGGTCAATTATCCGGCACTCGGACGCTGGCTGAGACGCATCGAGGCACTGCCGGGCTACGATCGCACCTATCCGCCGCACTGGCGCGAGGCCTGAGGCGCGGCGTTTCGTTGACCGCCATGCTTTGATACCCTCCGCGCTGGTACGGGATGCGGGCCGCATGTCGGCCGCGCACCGCCCGAGGTCAGTGTTTTTTTCCGGTATTCGTGAGCGAGATGAGCGAACACAAGATCCACATCGAGTTTCCCGGTCGCATCGTTCTGGTCGGTTTCGGCAGCATCGGGCAGGGCGTTCTGCCGCTGCTGCTGCGGCACATCGGCGTTTCCGCCGATCGCATCACCATCGTGACGGCCGAGGACAAAGGCAATGTGGAGGCCGCTCAATACGGTGTGCGCTTCATCCGCGAGCCGCTCACGCGCGAGAATTATCGCCGCGTGCTCGGGGCGCTGCTCGGGCGAGGCGACTTCCTCATCAACGTCTCGGTGAACGTCTCGAGCCTCGCGCTGATCAGGCTGTGCTGGGAGAAGGGCGCGATGTACCTCGACAGCTGCATCGAGCCGTGGCCCGGCGGCTACACCGATCCGACCGTGCCCGCCGGACGGCGCACCAATTACGCGCTGCGCGAGGAGGCGCTCGCGCTGCGCCACGGCAACGAGCGTTCGCCGACCGCCGTGCTGACCCACGGCGCCAATCCGGGCCTGGTGTCCCACCTGGTCAAGCAGGCATTGCTCAATATCGCAGCCGACACCGGCCTCGATGTGCGCACGCCGGCCGCGCGCGGCGAGTGGGGCGAGCTCGCCCGCCAGCTCGGCGTGACGACCATCCACGTCGCCGAGCGCGACACCCAGACGGCGCGCGAGCCGAAGCAGCCGGGCGAGTTCGTCAACACGTGGTCCATCGACGGCTTCGTGGGCGAGGGGTCGCAGCCGAGCGAGATGGGCTGGGGCACGCACGAGCGCAATTTCCCGCGCGACGGCAAGCGGCATGAGGCCGGTTGCCAGGCGGCGATCTACCTGATGCAGCCCGGCGCGGGCACGCGGGTGCGGACCTGGACGCCGCTCGCCGGCCACTTTTACGGCTTCTGCATCACCCACGGGGAATCGATCTCGATCGCCGACTACCTCACCGTGCGCGAGGGCTCTCAGGTCATCTACCGACCGACGGTGCACTATGCCTATCACCCCTGCGACGCGGCGGTGATGTCGGTGCACGAGTTCGCGGGGCGCAACTACCTGCAGCAGGAGCGGCAGCGGCTGCTGATGGAGGAGATCGTCAGCGGGATCGATGAGCTCGGCGTGCTGCTCGCGGGGCACAAGAAGAACGCCTATTGGTACGGCTCGCAGCTCTCGATCGAGGAGGCGCGCCGGCTCGCGCCGTGGAACAACGCCACCAGCCTGCAGGTGACCGTCGCCGTGCTCGCCGGTGTGGTGTGGGCCATGGAGCACCCCAACCGGGGCATCGTCGAGCCGGAGGAGATGGACTTCCAGCGCAGCCTCGAGATCTGCCGCCCCTACCTGGGCCCGCTGGTCGGCCGGTACACCGATTGGACGCCCCTGCACGAGCGCGGGCGGCTGTTTCCGGAAGACATCGACGCGACCGATCCCTGGCAGTTCAAGAACGTGCGGGTCATGTGGTAGCGCTTCGTGCCTGCCTCAGGCCGCCGGGTACTCGACCTCGAGGATGACGAAGCGGCGCGTGCCGCCCGACAGCTCGACGCTCACCTCGTCGTCGAGTCGCCGCCCGAGGAGCGCCCGCGCGAGCGGCGAGTCCATGCTGATGAATCCCGGCTCGCTGCCGATCTCGTCGGGCCCGACGATGCGGTAGCGGACCTGCTCGCCGTCCTGCGCCTCGAGGGTCACCCAGGCCCCGAAGTACACGCCGCTCGGATCCGAGGGCGGCTGGTGGACCACCACCATGCCCTCGAGCCGCTTGCGCAGGTAGCGGACCCGCCGGTCGATTTCGCGCAGGCGGCGCTTGCCATAGGTGTATTCGGCGTTCTCCGAGCGGTCGCCCTGGGCGGCCGCTTCCGCCACGGCGCGCGTCACCTGGGGACGCTCGAGACGCCACAGCCGGTCGAGCTCCTGGCGCAGCCGCTCGGCGCCCTGTGGCGTGATGTATTGGGAGGCGGCGGGCGATGGCGGTCGATAGCGGCTCATGGACGGGCGGCGGGGCCGCTGCCGGGGGACCTCCACCCCCTGACGGTCGCGGAATCGCGACAATCTGAGCACGGCTTCACGGTCCGGGCGGCGGCAGTGGCGCTAGGCTTGCTACGTGGCTGCGAAGTATTACACGCACTTCCTGACCGGTGGCGGCGATGAGCGCGAGAGCCGCTCGACCCACGAGTGGAGCGGTGTGGTGGAGTTGCGCGAGCCGCTGTGCGATCGGCGCGAACTGGGTGAATTGCGCTCACTGCTGGCCGTCAACTTCAACCTCGACTCGGAGGAGATTCGGATCCTTCACTGGGCGCGCCTACACTGAGTCCCCTGGGCGGACTGCCCCCCTCTACGATAGTCCGCCTGATCGCCCCGGTCCCCGGCGGATCGGGGCTTTTTTCTGCGCAGCCAAAACATATCGGCCATCAACCTGTCATAATATACTGACATGAAGCGCACCCACTCCTGCGTCGGTCTCGCGGCCTGCCTGCCTCTTGCGGCAGTCGGCTGCGCCATCACACACGCCCGCGCCGCCGCGGCGCCGGCCGTCACGGCCAGCGCGCCGGCCACGGCACAGACCAAGCTGCCCGCGCCGGTGCAGACCGAGCGCTTCGTGCTCAAGCCGGGCCAGGACGTGATCGGTCGGGTGCAGATCGTGCGCCTCAAGCCACATCAGGTTCTCTCCGACGTCGCGCGGCTCTTCGATGTCGGGTACGACGCGATCAAACACGCCAATCCCAAGCTCAACCCGTGGCTCGCGCCGGTCGGCACCCCGGTGATCGTGCCGACGCAGTTCATTCTCCCGGACGCGCCGCACGTCGGCATCGTGGTGAATATCGCGGCGATGCGGCTCTTTTATTTTCCGCCGCACAAGCCGGGCCAGCCGCAGATCGTCATCACTCATCCGGTCGGGATCGGCAGGCTGGGCTGGCCCACGTATACGGGCGTGACGCGTATCGTCGGGCACATCGCCCATCCGGCGTGGATCCCGCCGCGCTCGATCCTGGCCGAGCATGCCCGCGAGGGTGTGCCGCTGCCACGGGTGGTTCCGGCCGGCCCCAACAATCCGCTCGGCAACTGGGCAATGCCGCTTGCCGCGGCCGGCTATCACACCGACGTCCTCATCCATGGCACCGACAAGCCGGCCGGCGTGGGGCGGCGCGTCAGCCACGGCTGCATCCACCTGTATCCGGAGGACATCAAGCAGCTGTTCCGGGAGGTGCCGAACGGCACGCCGGTGCGCATCGTCAACCAGCCGTACCTGTTCGGCTGGAGGAACGGGCGGCTGTACATGCAGGCTTATGGCGCGCTGCAGGACGACAAGCGGCCGTGGAAGACCAACGCCACGCTGCTCGATCACATGCTGACTCGCACGCTGATCCACCATCTGGCCCGCGCAGACCAGCGCATCGACTGGCGGCGCGTGCGCGCCCTGGTGAGCAATCCCAAGGTCGTTCCCCTGCCGGTGTCCGGCACGGGCCTGGCGGGCGAGGGGCTGGTCGCGACGCTGGTGCAGAACCGCCTGCCGAAGGGCTCGGCCTGGAACGGGCAGACGCACCTGCCGCTCACCAGCAGCCAGTTCCACAAGATCATGGCCCGCTACGACGCCTCGCTGAAGGGCAAGCATGAGGCGGACCGCAAGTCCGGTCGCGCCGATCAGCGGGACCATCGCGCGGGCGAAGCGCAGGTCTCGGGAACGGCTCGGGGCGCCGACTGAAGCGCCCCTCCTGGTCTCTGCGGTTCCTGCGCGGGACGGCGGGGCCGCGAGCGGGCGGGCCGCTCGGGTCTTGTGGTAAATTGAGCCGCTCGAGCAACTAAAAATAACGCCGCGGGGTCATTCCGGTGGTTGAGGGCGTTGCGGGCCTTTCCCTTGAGGATGATGGCGCTGAGCCGTCGGTGGCGCGCCGCCAGCCGGTGACCGCTTTTGTCGGCCGGACGCTGAAGGGGCCGCTGCACCGTCCGGTGCCGGTGACGAGCTTCGCCCAATTCCAGCAGATCTTCGGCGGCCTGTGGCAGCTCTCGACGCTTTCGTACGCGGTGGAGCAGTTCTTCGCCAGCGGCGGCGGCAAGGCGCTGGTGGTGCGGGTCGCCAACGGCGCCCGGCCCCCCACCCTGACGCTGCCGGCCGGCTCCGGGGCCCTGCGGCTCGCGGGCGTGCATCCCGGATCGCGGGAGTATCTGCGCGCCTCCGTGGACTACGACGGCATCGCCGAAACCGACGCCCTGTTCAACCTGGTGTTGCAGCGGGTGCGCGCGGCCGGCTCCGAGCGGGTCGAGGACCAGGAGATATTCCGCCGCGTCTCGCTCGTGCCGGAGTCGGATCGGTTCATCACCGACGTGCTGGTGCATTCGCAGCTCGCGCGTGCCATGGCGCCGTTGCCGCCGCAGCGTCCGGACCGCTCCGGCCCGGGCCCGAGGGGCTTCAGCGTCGGTTACGTCGGGTGCAACTCCGATGGCGATGACGGCGGACCGATCACCGATTACGATCTCATCGGTTCGGCGTCCGAGGGAACTGGGCTGTTCGCGCTCGCGGCTGAGGTGTTCGATTTTCTGTGCGTCCCGCCCCTGACGCGGGAGCAGGATGTCGGTCTCGGCACCTTGCTCGTGGCGGCGCGTCTGTGCCGGGAGCGCCATGCGCTGCTCATCGTCGATCCGCCGAGCGGCTGGGACAGCCCGCAGGAGGCCATTGTCGCGATGCGCAAGTGGCCGTTCCGAAGCGATCATGCCGTCATGTACTACCCGCGCCTGCGCGCGCTCGACCGGCTGCGCGGCAGGCTCGAGACCTTCGCGTGCTGCGGGGCGGCGGCGGGACTGATCTCGCGTGCCGAGGAGCGCCAGCCGATGGGAGCGGGCGACGAGCAGAGCGTGCTGCGCGCCGGCCTGCAGCCGGCCGTCGAGGTGTCCCTGTCGCAGCGGGCGCGGCTCGCGCTCGCCGGCATCAACACCCTGGTCGCGACTCGCTCGGGTGCGGAGCCGGCGGTGAGCGCGCGTACGCTGGCGGCGGGGGCGAGCGGCTCGCCCGACTGGAAGTTTCTCTCCGCCCGCAGGCTCGCGCTGCGGATCGCCGCCCGCGTCGAGCGCGGCACCCGCTGGATGCTGTTCGAGCAGAACGCGCCCGTCACCTGGGCCCGGGGCCGCTCGCTGGTTGATGCGTATCTGGAGCGGCTCGCCGCGGAAGGCGTCTTCGCCGGGGATTCGCGCGAGGAGCGGTATTTCGTGGTCTGCGACGAGCGGATCAATCAACCGCAATCGATCGCGGCCGGCCGGGTCAATCTGCTGTTCGGCATCGCGGCGCGCCGCGCCGGGGAGTTCGACACCTGGCTGGTCAGTCACCAGCCGGCGGCGAGCCGCGCGCGCCCGGTATCCGTCAATCGCCTGGCGACGCACCCGCCGGGGCAGTGGCCGGCCGAGTCGACGATCCGCCACTGATCCGGACCGTGCCGCTATGGCTTAGTGCGGCATTTGCCGGCATGATTGCCCGATGAGTGAGGAGAGGTCATCCGCGGGGGAACCTTCCGGCGCGGCTGAAACGGCCGCACCACAGCGCCACGTGGTGTTCTCGCATGGTCAGGCGAGCGGCCCGTGGGGACGCAAGATCACCGCGCTCGCCGAAGTGGCGCGC
This sequence comes from Pseudomonadota bacterium, assembly GCA_021816775.1. GTDB lineage: Bacteria > Pseudomonadota > Gammaproteobacteria > Steroidobacterales > Steroidobacteraceae > 13-2-20CM-66-19. Next base: position 6,121 of record JAKAXA010000008.1, on the reverse strand, counting down.
AGCGAGGGATACGAGGCGCATTCGGTCGATTACCGCGGCCTCGAGGCGCCGCGCGAGCGCATTGCCCGGCTCGCCGACTACTGCAAGGTGTTGAGCGGAGATCTGGTGCTCGTCGGCTCGAGCCTCGGCGGTTACGTGACCGTGGCGAGCGCCTCGGTGCTGCACGCGCGGGGCATCTTCCTGATGGCCCCGGCGCTGTATTTCCCGGAGCTGCCGCCGCTGCGCACCGGGATCGTCGATTGCCCCGCCGCGGTGGTGCACGGCTGGCGCGACGAGGTCGTGCCCTTCGAGCACAGCGTGCGTTTCGCCCAGGGCTGCCGCGCGGCGCTGCACCTGCTCGACAGCGATCACAATCTGCACAACCAGATCCGCGTGATCCAGAATCTGTTCGAATATTTTCTCATTGCGCTCGATTTGCCCACGCTGGCCTTCGAATAAGATCTGCGGCGTGCCCGCAGCGCGGGACTCGCCGCGGCGGCAAGCGGGCCGGACGATTGCATGAACTGGTTTTTGCACCGAGTGCTGGCGCTGTGGGTGCGCTGCAGGATCCTCCCGGAGGATGCGGCGGCGCGTCTGCGCGATCGCGCCAACCCGGTGTGCTACGTGCTCGAGCGCCGCAGCGCCGTCGACCTCGCAGTGCTGCAGAACGTGTGCGACAGCATGCATCTGCCGCACCCGCGCAAGCGGCTGCTCGGCCGCCGCGGCGAGCTGCGCTCGAACTTCTATCTCAGCCGCCAGCGCGGATTCTGGAACGAGCGGCTCGACCGGCGCCCGCCGCCGCAGATCGAGCAGATGCTGCGCGCGCTCGATGCCGATCCGAGCGCGGACATCGATCTGGTGCCGGTCGCGGTCTACTGGGGGCGCGCGCCGCAGCGCGAGCAGTCCTGGTTCCGGCTGCTGCTCGTGGAGAACTGGGCGCTCACCAGCCGCGTGCGCAAGTTCCTGCAGGTGCTGTTCAACGGCCGCAACGCCCTGATCGAGTTCGAGGAGCCGATCTCGCTGCGCAGCCTCGTGGGGCAGGAGAGCGGGCCGGCGCTGAGCGGGCGCCGTGTGACGCGCTCGCTGCGCGCGCTGTACGTCCAGCGCCGCGCCGCGCGCATCGGTCCGGATCTGTCGCATCGGCGCGTGGTGGTGACGCGCGTATTGCGCACGAGCGCCGTGCGTGCCGCCGTGACGCAGTTGATGCGCGAGAAGAAGATCACGCGCCGGGCGGCGCTGCGCGAGGCCGCCGGCTACGCCAACGAGATCGCGGCCAACTATTCACACGCCTTCGTCCGCTTTCTCGAGCGCGTGCTGACCTGGTTGTGGAACCGATTGTACGACGGCGTGACGGTGGGACACCTGGAAACGCTCGAGCGGGCGGCGCAGGGCAACGAGATCGTCTATGTGCCCTGCCACCGCAGCCACATGGATTACATGCTTCTCTCGTACGTCATCTACGTCAACGGCTACGCGCCGCCGCACATCGCCGCCGGCATCAATCTCAATCTGCCGATCGTGGGGCGCTTCCTGCGCATGGGCGGGGCGTTTTTCATCCGCAGGCGCTTCCGCGGCAATGCCCTGTACACCGTGGTATTCATGAAATACCTGGCCGCCATCATGGCGCGCGGTCATTCCATCGAGTACTTCATCGAAGGCGGCCGCAGCCGCACCGGGCGCCTTCTGCAGCCGAAGACCGGCATGCTGTCGATGACCGTGCGCAGCTTCCTGCGCGATCCGGTCCGCCCGGTGGTGTTCGTGCCCGTGTACTTCGGCTACGAGCGCATCCTCGAGGGGGCGACCTACGTCGGGGAGCTCTCCGGCAAGCCGAAGGAGAAGGAGAGCGTGCGCGGGCTGGTGCGCTCGCTCGGCCGGCTGCGCGAGCGCTTCGGGCGGGTGCATGTCAATCTCGGCGAGCCGCTCGCGCTCGAGGCGATCCTCGAGCGGCACGGCCCGTGGCGCGAGCAGCTCTTCGATGAGGATACGCGCGCCGCATGGGTGGGCGCGGCGGTCGATGAGCTGGCCCGGCGGATCATGCTCAACATCAACGCGGCCGCGGCGGTCACGCCGGTGAACCTGCTGGCGATGGCGCTGCTCGCCATGCCGCGCCAGGCGCTGCCCGAACCCGATCTCGTCCGGCAGATCGATCTGTACCGCGAGCTGCTCGCGGGGGTCCCCTACAGCGAGCGGGTGACCGTGACGGAGCTCTCTGGCGAGCAGATCGTCGCCTACGGGGAGTCAATGAAGACGCTGCAGCGCCAGAGCCATCCGTCCGGGGACGTGCTGCGCATGAGCGATGAGAGTGCGGTGCTGGCCGCGTACCTGCGCAACAACGTGCTGCACCTGTTCGCCATGCCATCGCTCCTGGCGTGCGTTTTCCTCAGCAACGCCGAGGTGCCGCACGAGGACATCCTGCGCCTCGCGGGGCGCATCTACCCGTACATTGCCGCGGAGCTCTTCCTGCGCTGGAGCGAGCCGGAGCTGCCGGCGGTGGTCGAGCGCATGCTCGCGGAGTTCGCCCGCCATGGCCTCATCGAGCGCAGCGCCGGGCGCGCCGTCTGGCGCCGCCCACCGCCCTCGAGCGCCCAGGCGATGCAGCTGTCGATTCTCGCGCAGGCGACGCTGCAGACCATCGAGCGGTATTACCTGGCGATCGCGCTGCTCGTGCAGGCCGGCTCCGGCGCGATCACCCAGGCGAGCCTCGAGGAGCGCTGTCAGCTCGCCGCGCAGCGCATCGCGCTGCTCTACGGACTGAACTCCCCGGAGTTCTTCGATCGCGCGCTGTTCGCGAACTTCATCGATCTGCTGCGCGGGCGCGGCGTCATCCGCGTCAATCCGGGGGCAATGCTCGAGTTCGACGAGATTCTCATGCACGTGGCCGCGGACGCGCAGTTCGTCCTGAGCGAGCAGATCCGGCACAGCATCCTGCAGGTGACCCATGTCTGAGGCGCGTATGCACGTCCCGCGACGACTCTACGAGGCGCTGCCCTGGCTGTACATCCTTCTCGGCCTGACGGCGCTCGGGTTCAGCGACTTCGCCGCCGCCTCGCGCGCACTCAGCCTGGTGAGCGGCCTCGCCGGTTTCGCCTGCCTGCTCGCCGGGGCCGTGCTGCTGCTGCGGCGGCGTGGATTCCGCGAGCTCGGCGCGCGCTACGACGCAGGCCGCGCCGACCGGGCGCCGCCGGGCGATGCGCCCGGTGGGCCGCAGGACCGGGACCGCGACTAGTCGTTGCGCGGCGAGACGGTTGGAATCTCGAGCGGCAGATCCTCCCCGGCGAGGGTCTCCTCGTCGTGGCCGAGCGTCGGGATGCCCGGCAGGGTGTCGTTCGGATTGCCGTGCGAGTGTGGCATCCGCTCATCGACGTAGAGCAGCTCGTGCTTGCCGATCAGCACGACGTCCCCGTGGCGCAGATAATGCCGGTGCACCCGCAGTCCCCGCACGTACAGCCCATTGGTGCTGTTCAGGTCCTCGATGATGCTCGCGTGAGTGGTGGTGGTGATCTGGCAGTGATGACGGCTGATGAAGCGGCTGTCGATCTGCAGATCATTGTCCGGCGTCCGCCCGACGATGATCCGCCCGGGCAGCAGCGCGATCTCCTGAAGCAGACGGCCGCCCTCGAGCACCTGCAGGCGCGCAAGCGGCGGCAGGGCCGACTCGCGCCTGGCGCGCGGGCGCGCTGCGGTCGCCGGGCCGAACCCTTGCGGGCGGGCGGCGAATTCGACCCACTGCAGCTCGCTGACCGCGCTGGCGATGTCCGCGGCGATGACGTGGTCCCGATCGTTGGTGAAGGCGGCCATCATGGCCGTGTCGCACAGCGTGTTGATCAGCCGCGGAACGCCGCCGGCGTAGCGGTGGATCTCGGCGAAGGTGTCGGGCGCGAAGATCTCCCGCTCGCCCGCGCCGGCCACGGCGAGCCGGTGGCGGATGTACTCGGCAGTCTCCTCCGGCGAGAGCGCCGAGAGATGAAAGCGCAGCCGCACGCGCTGATTGAGCTGCACGAGCTCCGGGGCGTCGAGTTTGGCATTGAGCTCGGGCTGACCGGCCAGGATGATACGCAGCACCTTTTCCTTGGTGGTCTCCACGCCCGAGAGCAGGCGGATCTCCTCGAGCACGCGCTGGGAGAGATTCTGCGCCTCATCGACGATCAGCAGAACGCGCCGGCCGGCGGCGTACTGCTCGATGAGAAAATTGTTGAGCGTGACCAGCAGCTCGCTCTTTTTCATCTTGAACGGCGAGAAGCCGAACTGCGCGAGCAGCGACTGCAGGAAGTCGACCGCCGAGACCTGCGTCTGGTTGATCTGAGCGACCACCACATCCTGCGGAATCTCCCGCAGGAACGACTCGATGAGGGTGGTCTTGCCCGCGCCGATCTCGCCCGTGATCACCACGAAGCCGTCGGCGAACCAGACCGTTGACTCCATGTACGCCTTGGCGCGGGCGTGCTGTCTGGACAGGTACAGGAACTGCGGATCGGGGCTGAGCCTGAATGGCAGTTCCTTCAGCTGAAACGGCTCGGTGTACATGGCTGGCGGCTATGCTACGGCAGCCGTACACCCGGAGCCACCCGCGCGAGCACCTGCCGGGCCAGCCGGTCACGCCGGCCGGCGGACGGTTCCACCAGCGTGCAGTGCCCGAGTTTGCGGCCCGGCCGGGGCCGTTTGCCGTAATCGTGCAGATGCAGGCCCTCGAGCTCGAGCAGCCGCGCGCGCTCGGGCATCTGCCCGATCAGATTGATCATGGCGCTGTGGCCGCTCGCCCGCGTCGAACCGAGCGGCAGGCCGAGAATCGCCCGCAGGTGATTCTCGAACTGGCTGGTGGCGCAGCCCTCGATGGTCCAGTGGCCCGAGTTGTGCACGCGCGGCGCCATCTCGTTGGCGATCAGCCGGCCGTTGCGCACGAAGAATTCAATGGTCAACACGCCGACGTAGCCGAAGTGCTCGAGGCAGCGGGTGAGGTGACCGGCGGCGGCGCGGTGCCAGCGGGACGGCCCGTACGGCGCGCGGGTCACGCGCAGGATACCGTTGGCGTGTACGTTGCCGTTCAACGGGTAGATCACGGTCTGCCCGCGGGTGCTGCGCGCGCCGATGATGGAGACTTCGCACTCGAACGGCACCCACTCCTCGTAGAGCAGCGGCGCGCTGCCGAGACTCTCCCAGGCGTGCAGCGCATCGGCGTGCGTGCGGATGCGCATCTGCCCCTTCCCGTCGTAACCCATGCGCCGCGTCTTGAGCACCCCCGGCAGGCCGACTTCGCGCAACGCGCGCTCGAGCGTGGCTCGGGATCCGACCGCCTGCCAGCGCGTGGTCGGAATGCCGAGGCGCTCGAACAGGCGCTTCTCCGCGACCCGGTCCTGGGCCGTCGCGAGCGCCGTCACCGGAGGGCAGATGCGCGCGCGGCGCGCGCCGGTGGCGTGCCGGCGCAGTGCCTCGACCGAAATATTCTCCCAGTCGAAGGTCAGCACCTGACACTCGCGCGACAGCCACTTCAGCAGCTGTGGATCGGTGAACTCTCCGTGCACCACGGGGGCGACCCTGGCGGCCGGGGCCTCCTGCGAGGGGTCAAGGAACAGGAAGTCGAGCCCGAGCGGATAGCCGGCCAGCGCCAGCATGCGGCCGAGCTGGCCGCCACCGATCACGCCGACCGTCATGAGCGGACCGCGCGCGGGTCGGGCTGGGCGAGCACGGCGGCGGTCTGATCGCGCCGGAATTTCTCGAGCGCCTCGCCGACGGCCGCGTGCTGGTTGGCGAGGATCGCCGCGGCGCACAGCGCCGCGTTGCACGCACCCGCAGCGCCGATGGCGAAGGTGGCGACCGGCACGCCGGCGGGCATCTGCACGATCGACAGCAGCGAGTCGAGTCCGCCGAGGGTCTTCGATTGCACCGGCACGCCGAGCACCGGCAGAGTGGTCTTGGCGGCGGCCATGCCGGGCAGATGCGCCGCGCCCCCGGCGCCGGCGATGATCACCTCGAGCCCGCGGCCGCGGGCGCCGGCGGCGTACTCGAACAGCAGGTCCGGGGTGCGGTGCGCGGAGACCACCCGCACCTCGTAGGGTATCGCGAGCTTCTCCAGCATGTCGGCGGCCGCGCGCAGCGTCTCCCAGTCCGACGTCGAACCCATGATGATGCCGACCAGCGCTTTCAT
>JAKAXA010000050.1 GCA_021816775.1 Pseudomonadota bacterium | reverse complement strand
GGCCACGCAGTGGGATCTGGTCAACAAGGCCCTCCCGAAGCTCGTTGCCGCCCACGAGCAGATGATCGATCAGGCCGCCCAAGGCACCGTGGTGCACAATGACGATACGTGCATGAAGCTGCTCGAGCTCACCGCCGAGCAGCGCGCCGCGGCGCTCGGGGAGGATGAGGCCTGCGGGCGTACCGGGGTGTTCACCTCCGGGATCGTCTCGATCGGCGAGGGGCGCAAGATTGCGCTGTTTTTCACCGGCGCGCGCCATGCTGGAGAGAACCTCGCCGCAGTCCTCGAGCGGCGCGCAGCGCAATTGCCCATCCCGATCCAGATGTGCGACGGGTCATCGAGCAATACCGCAGGGGACTTCGAGACCCTGCTGGGAAAATGCAACGCGCATGGCCGCCGGAAGTTTGTCGAACTGATCGATCTGTTCCCCGAGCAGGTGCGTTTTGTGCTCGAGACGCTGCGGGAGGTCTACAAGACCGATGCCGAGGCGCGCACTCGCCAGCTCAGTCCCGGGGAACGGCTGCGATTGCACCAGCGCGAGAGCGGCCCGCGCATGGCGGCCTTGAAGGAGTGGATGGACCGCCAGCTCACCGAGCGGCTGATCGAGCCGAACTCGCGGCTCGGGGAGGCGATCCGTTACCTGCAAAACCACTGGGAGGGGTTGACGCTGTTCCTGCGGATCGAAGGCGTGCCACTGACGAATAACATCACGGAGCGAGCACTGAAGCGGGCCATCTTGCATCGGAAAAACTCCCTGTTCTACAAGACTCTCAACGGAGCGAAGGTCGGCGACGTCTTCATGAGTTTGATCTACACCGCCGAGCTCAACGCAGTCAACCCGTTCGAATATCTGCTGGCCCTGCTGCGCCATCCGCTCGAGCTCGCCGAGCGGCCGAGCGAGTGGATGCCCTGGAACTTCCACTCGACGCTCGCGCGCCTGGGAGCCGGCCCGGACCCGCCCGCATAAGGGTCGGGCCCGAGCCTTCGGGTCAGGACGGTCTCGCTGCGGGCGGCTCGAGGGGAATCCGCCGCCACATCGGCGCCGCCTGGGCCCGCTGCGGATCCCCGCCCCAGATCAGCGCGGAGAACTCATGCGCCAGCAGCTCCCGGCTGACCGCCCCGGTGCCCGCCGGCCAATACCTGAATCTGCCTGCGCTCAGGCGTTTGCTCGCGAGCCAGAATCCTTGGCCGTCGTAAAATGTGACGCGTCACATTTTACGACTAATGGTACGCACCCGGTAATGTGGAGTGGCCGGTTGGTCGTGCTTAAGCAGCCGGCAAATTGCCCGGCCGAACTCCACATTACCGTTGAGGCTACAGCGATTCGAGCCATTCAATGACCGAAGTGTCCTGGCGCCACTGAGCTGGCGGTCCCCAAGAAGTGCGGGGTGCGGCCGCCTTGGCGAGAGCCTGTCGCTTCATGTCCAGATCGACCGTGGCGTAACGGTTCGTCGTGTCGCTGCTGGCATGGCCCAACCACTTGCTGATATCGGGCAGCCCTACACCCGACTTGAGCAAATAGATCGCACAGCTGTGTCTAGCCGAATGTGGGTGAAGACGTTTGGCCTTTAACGAAGGGCAGTTGACGACCGCACGCCGGCAATATTTGGCGAGAATATAGCGGATACCAAACCGCGTGAGCCGTTGGCCACGTTGATTACGGAAAACCGGCGCAGGGGCGCGCAAATCCAGATTGACACTCGTGACAAACTCCTTGATGACTTGCGCCGTCTGCGGCCACAACGGACAGATTCGGGTCTTGCGGCCCTTGCCCAGGAGTTTCACTTGAGGCGGTGACTCCAGTTGAAGAGCGTCGGCGTTCAAATCCACGACCTCCTGAGCCCGGGCGCCGGTGTTGAACAGGAATGCCAACAGCGCGTAATCGCGAAGACCCTCTCGGGCGGTTCTATCTATACTGTTGAGAACGGCGCAGATCTCCTGGTACTCAAGATAATCGATGGAGCGGCTACCGGTGCGTTTGAAGGGAATCGCGAGAATACGCTGCGCCTGTTCGATGCGTTCCGGCATTTGGTAAGAAACGCAACGGAAGAACGCGTGAATAGCGGCCAGTCGCACGTTGCGCGAGGAGACCTTGTTATGACGTTCGTGTTCCAAGTGATTCAGAAATTCGAGCACCGTTTCCGGTGTAATGGTCTCCAGATCCAGATCGAGGGGATCCACCTTACGCGACGTGGCTAGAAAGCGCAGTAACAGCATCAGAGTGTCACGGTAACTGAGCAGCGTGTGCCGGCTGAGACCTCGAAGAGTCGGGATGTAATCCTCGAAGAAACTGTGTACTGCGCGAGCCAACGCGTTGGGACTAGGTGCCTTGTTCATGATGCACGCCCTCCAGTGGATAATGGCTGCACGAACGCCCCATAGTGGCGACAGAATTGATTGCTGGCGGCGAGAGCGAGTTCGGGTATCCAGGGCAGGTAGTATTCGGTCGATTCGACCGACACATGCCCCATGTATCGAGATAACAGCGGCAGCTTGGCTTGCACATCGATCCCGCTGCGGTACCAGCGCAACAGGGTCTGCACGGCAAAGGTGAACCGAAAATCATGAACCCGCGGCACCATTCCATCGGCCTTGCGCACATCGGCGACTTGAAACAGCGCATGAAGACCTTGCCACAGACCTGCGCCGGTATAGGGCCGGCCCTGTCCATGGCAATTCCATAAGAGCGGTGAATCGGCCAGCACGGGCAGGCCGCGCTGCCGTCGCGTTGCCAGATACGCGTTGAGTTCGTCGATCACATCCCATGCAAGGGGTACGTAGCGGGACCGATGGAACTTCGATTCGCGGATCAGCAGGGTTCGCTTCTGCGGGTCGTAATCCGCGAGCGTCAACCGCACCAACTCGCCGCGTCGCATCCCCGTGCAATAGAGGAGCACAATTGCAAGGCGAAATACTTCGGGCCGAAGAGGACTTCTGGGCCCCACCGGTAGGCGGGCAGCGGCCTTAAGCAGTTGCAGGATCTGCGCGTCTGAAAAAATATGCGGCTGAACAGGCTGGCTTGGCGCCGGAAACAAATTGCTATCCGGAACGAAGCAGCTGCGTTCGCTGCGACGACGGTATAAACAGAAGTTGCGCACGATCTGCATTCGGCGGCGGCGTGTTCTGGACGTCAAATGACTCTGTACTTGACTCCACTTCTCAAATTCTCTCCAGGTCAAGTCGACCGCTTCGAGATCAGCCAGGAACGTATTCAGCCGCTGCAGCACACGATACTCGGCGCAATACTCGCGACCCAATGCCCGTTTCAGCTCGACGTAGCGCTCAATGGAGGACGACAGGCATGTCTTGATGAGGGGAGTGTTCATAGGCAGGCCTCCTTGATGCGAGGGGAGCCCGGCAGCGGTAACGCAACCTCCCGCAAATCGTCGACATCCAGTCGCAGGTATATCCCGGTGCTTTCTGAGCGGCGGTGGCCGAGTAAATCGCCAATGGTCTTGAGCGCTGTGCCCTGGCGAAGCAGCTGCATGGCATAAGAATGCCTCAAGCAGTAGACGCCGCTGGCCCGGATATCCAGGCCACTATGTTTGAGCCGAAAGCGAAATGCATCGCTGACGTTGGCACCTTGAAGGCGGGTAATGGGCGCATGAGTCTTCAGAAAGATCTGCCGATAAGCAGAGCGCGGCCGTCCATCCCGCAAATAGGCCAGTACAGCCTCTGCCACCGGCTCTATCAGTGGCAGCGTCATGGGCTGGCGGGTCTTGGATTGAATAATGCGGACTTCGCCGGCCCGCCAATCGATGTCGGTCAGCTTCAAACTGGCTACATCGCAGCCGCGCAATCCGTACGCTGCGATCAGTGAGAGCATCGCGTAATCACGCAGTCCTGCGGTCGTGGTGCGATCGATGGAATCCAGAAAGGTACGCACGGAATCCCAGGGTAATGCGCGTGGCAGTTGTTCTTCACGGTAAACACGCGGGGTGTCGATGCAGGCGTCCAATCCCAACGGGGCTTCACCGCGCATCCCGAGAAAGCGAAGAAAGCCGCGCAATATCGCCACATCCTTTTGCAGCGCTTGTCGTCCGTGGCGAGGGCTAATGGCGTTAATGAAACGCTCGCTGTGGCCGGGTGTTAAATCAGCGAGACACAAGGCAGGGTCCTTCTTCGAGGCGTGCTGCAAGTACTCGGACACCAGCAAACAATGACGTTCAACCGTCACCGCAGCCAACCCGCGAACGTCCGTAAGATATTGTCGATAGGCGTCGATGCTCGGGCGGAATGGAATCGCAGCAGACTCTTCAGCCAATATCAGCTGCCGGCTCACAAGAAAGCGCTTCAGGCACGAAACCGTGCTGGCCACTTCTCCTGGGCGACGCTGATAAAACTGGTGGCACTCAAGGAACTGTTGCGCGGTCAGTTCGGCCAGGACACGGTGTTGATGGCTGGCGAAATACCGGTCGATGGCCACACAGCGCTGGAGATAGCGCTTGCGCGTCCTGTCCCGATAGTCCTGCGCACCCAGCCAGTCACTAAAGTCATCGACAACAGGGCCGAGCAGCGGCAGGGCGCGCAGCGTACGTTGGTCTTCGGGTGAGAGATCGTTGAGCACGGGAGTCTCCTCTGGAGGTGAAGGGGATTCCCATAATGGCTCCCTGGTAATGTGAAGTCTTTAAGTATCCAATCGTCGCAAGATCAAGACGTTAGTACCGGCCACTCCACATTACCGGGTGCGTACCATTAGTCGTAAAACTAAAAGTCGGATCGCCTTCCCCGAGCGGGTGCGGAACACGAACATCGTTCCGTCGCCCGGGTTGGACAATAGTACCGATCGGCACACCTGCCCCAGCCCATCGATCCCGCGGCGACCATCGACCGGTTCGATCGCTACCAGCACGCGCATCTGCGGGGTGATCTGAATCATGACCGCGCTCCAAAGCCCGCGCGGCACAACCCCAGCACCACCTCGGTTGCCGCCCCCGCGGGCATCTGCACGGAAAGGCGCTGCCCGCCCGGACCGTCGAGAACCAGCCGACAGTCTCCACCGACGGCAAGCGCGCCGCTCAGATCGACGAACTGCGGCGAGGAAGGCCTTCTTCGCCTGCTTGTGCGTGCCTGCCCGGACTGATCCGCCGCCGCTGCACCGCTGAGGCGTTTGAGCTTGTTGTACTCAAGCCCCAGCACCCGGCTGCTGCGGTGCACCCCGTGCCGGCGCGCCAGCCTGCCCGCCGCAGCCCACGCCCATCCTGGCAGAGCTTTGCCCGGCTGGCTATCACGCCGATACTCATCCAGCCGTTGCCGCAGACGCACCAGCTCCTGCGGCTGCCCGTTCTCTTTGTTGCCCATACGTTCCTCCAATCGCCCGAATTGGGCGTCAGAGAAACGCTATCAATCCCGGCCGCCGCCAGTCACGCACGCGTGCCGGAAGCACACGGAGCACCTGCGGGAGATGCTTCAGGGCTTCTACCAGTACTTCAGCCTGCATCACTGTCAGGCGAAGCTGGATTCGATACGCCATGAGGTTCAACTGCAATGGCGCCGAACGCTGAGTCAGCGCAGCCAGCGACATCGGCTCCACTGGAGCTACCTGGCCACCCGTGACTGGTTCAAGCTGCCGTTGCCACCGAGACGGGCGCTTCACCCGACGGTCTGAGGGTACATCCTTTGCGAAAGCACTCTGGGGATCCCATTGCGGAAAATCTGCACGATGGGTTCTGAGCGGGGGGACGGGTACAAGAGGCCATGCCCACTCGGTGAGGGCACCGGCTCGAAAGAGTCGGATACGGCGAGGCTCCGCAACGGGCTACCGCTTCAAGGCCTGTCCCTACCCACCAGATCGACCCGCCGCTCTCGGAGGAGGACAAGCGCCAGCACGGCTACTCTCGCGATCACCGGTCCGACTGCGTGCAGGTGGTGATCGCGCTGGTGGTGACGCCGCAGGGCTTTCCGCTGGCCTACGAAGTGCTTGCCGGCAATACCGCCGACAACACGACGCTGAAGGACTTTCTCGCGCGCATTGAGTGCCAGTACGGCAAGGCGCGGCGGATTTGGCTCATGGACCGCGGCATCCCTACCGAGGAGGTGCTGGGGCAGATGCGCAAGAGCGATCCGCCAGTGCAGTACCTGGTGGATACGCCCAAGGGGACGCCTCACCGCACTCGAGCGCCCGCTGCTGGAGAAGCCCTGGAAGCAGGTGCGGCCAGAGGTGCGCGTGAAGCTGCTCCCGCAGGACGAGGAGCTGTATGTGTTCGCCGAGAGCCAGGATCGTATCGCCAAAGAGCGCAGCATGCGCCGGCGACAACTGAAGTGGTTGTGGGCGCGGCTGAAGAAACTCTCGACGATGAAGCTCACGCGCGATGCGCTGCTGATGAAGCTCGGCGCCGCGCAGAACAAGGCACCCGCCGCCTGGTGGCTCGTCACCACCGAGATTGCCATCGACGGGGCTTCCTTCGGCTTCTGGCTCAATCGCAAGCGATTGCGCGAGGTGCGCCGACGCGAAGGCCGCTATCTGCTGCGCACGAACCTGACCGAGTCCGACCCGGCAAAGCTCTGGGAGTATTACCTACAGCTGGTCGCCGTCAAGGAGGCGATCAAAACGCTCAAGGGCGATCTGGCGATCCGCCCGATCTACCATCAACGCGAGGACCACATCGAGGCGCACATCTTCATCGCCTTCCTGGCCTACTGCCTGCACGTGACGCTCGGTCACGCCTCAAGCATCTCGCCCCGGGACTGACCACGCGCAGCGTGTTGGAGAAGTTCTCCGCCGTGCAGATGATCGACGTGCGCATCCCGACCAGCGATGGGCGCGAACTCGCCCTGACGCGCTACACCCAGCCCGAGCCGGATCTGAAGCTGCTGCTCGATCGCCTGAAGCTCGTCCTCCCGGCCCAGCCACCGCCAAAAATCACCGCCGCCCAGGCCGCCGCCGCGACCCCCGTGTAGTGCAGACCTGCGGGGGTCACCCCTCGAAGAATCAATGCCTTACCCTCGCACTACCCCGCGAATCCGCGACGTCGGGTTAGCGGGAAACAGCCGCTGCGGCGAACGGATTGACGCATACCCGTGCGCTGGTGCGTTCCGCGAACGTGCGCACTTCGTCGGCAGTGAATTGAGACGGCTGAGGCATCGACAGACCGCCGCCCATGCAGCCACCCGATCCGAGTGCCTGATCTCCAGGCCGGCGTCAGCCCAGCGGCGTCATGCAACCTTTCGAACCCGAAGCTGCACGTGCAGGCCTGCGGCAGCGATCATGTTCACAAGTGCGTCAAGACTGAACTTGTCGATCTTGCCACGCAACAGGTCGTTAAGGCGCGGCTGTGTGATCCCGAAGCGCTTGGCGGCTTTCGCCTGCGTCATCCCTCGCGCGATCTCGCGGATTTCGGACATTAATTCGGATCGGAGCATCAAGTTCTCTGCTTCGGCCTTCGGGAACCCCAGATCGGCGAAGACGTTTCCGCTGCTCCGCTCAATTTTCACTCGTCCCCTCATGACCGCTCTCTTCTGCGCTCTTCGATCAAGGCGCGATATCGCGCTCTCGCCAGGTCGATGTCGTGCTGCACGGTACGCTGTGTCTTCTTCTCGAACGCGTGCAGCGCATAGACCGCCTCAATGAATTTGGCGATGTACATGACCCGATGCTCGCCTTTGGTATGCACCCGAATCTCGTTCACTCCGGCTCCGACCGAAGGCATCGCCTTCCAGTCCGAGGGCTCCTTGCCTTGCTGGGCCTCCCACAACTCAAATCCTGCCCGGCGGCGTGCTGCTTCCGGAAACTCGCACAGACGCCGACGGCTGTCGCCCAGCCAGCGCAGAACCTTGCGGGCATTTTCCAGCTTCGGGTGCATTATATCAAAACCAATATAATCCGCAATTCAGGCGCGATGCTCGTTCGCAATTCGCGCTCCCCGGGAACCTCTGTGGGCTCACCTGTATTCACTCTTTCCCGCTGGCGCGCGGTTAATCCTCACACCTCTACGACAAGCGAGGGATCGAAGTCGGGATTTAACTCGAACGGCGCGTAGCCCCTTGGATTGCAAACGACCCGGGTTCCGCGCTCGATGTAATCCAGCGAGTCGTGCATGTGCCCGTGGATCCAGAGCTTGACGAGCGGCCCCATGAGATCGCGCAAATCGCTGGCAAAGGCGGCATTCATGACCGATCCGTGAAAACGCGGCGCGACGCTCTGTGGGCTTGGCGCGTGGTGAGTCACGACTACCGTTGGTCCGGCAAAGCGTTGCGCTGTCATCGTCAAGCCCGCCAATGCTCTCTGCAGCCAATCGCGTTGCGCCAGGTGAATCTCCCGCGTGTCCTCGGGCCGCAGCGGCCCGCCCGATCGCCGGATCACGTGATAGTCCGTCATGCCTGCGGCGCTACTTCTCATCGCATGCTCAATGGCCGCCCAATCCTCACCGTATAGCGCAATGTCGGTCCAGAGCGTCGCTCCGAGGATGCGCACTCCATTCAGCACCAGCTCATCGCCGTCGAGGAAATGGACGCCAAGGGTTCGTGCGCTGTCGCGCAGATCCTGGCGCAGATCATCGAAGTCCCGACCGTAATACTCGTGATTCCCCGGGACATAGACGATGTCCTTGTCTTCAAAACTCCGGCGTGCCCAAGGGATGCCCGACCGGCCCTCGCCGATGTCTCCAGCCAACACAACGACTTCCTCATCTCCCGCAGGCGCACGCCAGTCGAAAAACTCCAAATGAAGATCGGAGAGAATGCGAATTTTCACAACGTTTGAATCCCTAAAACGCAGCCTCGGTAGCAGGTGTCTCGTCGCCATAGTGCGCGCCACAATGTCTGCGGTGCAAGGAACGATTGATCGAACGCGTAACGTTAAAGACCGAAGACACAGCGATCCATACGCCGATGGCACGTGCGTCGTGCACGCGAAGTTCGGACGCCTGTTCAGCGTGGAGGGTGATACGTCCGCCCAGGACGTCGTCAGAATTCATTCGGCCGACGTAACAACATGCGGCGGCTGCAACATTCCTGACGTCTTTCGATCCTGTCATACGGTACATTCCAAATCCATCTAAGCGCCAAGACACGAGGAGGGGCAGTGCTTGTCTGTGCGGCGGGCGACATTCACGGGGCGATCAATCGTTTTTATGGCGACGTGCTGGCGTTCGAACAAACCCTCGGTGCGGCATTTGACTGGGTATTGCGCGTAGGCGATTTCGGGATATGGCCGGATCCAGCGCGCATCGACCGAGCGACGCGCAATCATGGTGGTGCGGGCGGCTTCCGTGACTGGTTCGCTGCGAGACGTGAAGTGCTGCGGCGAACCGTTTTCATCAAAGGCAATCATGAAGACTTCGAGTGGCTCGAGTCGCGGAATGGCTCGCAGCTGCTGCCTGAACTCGTCTATCTGCGCAACGGCTGCAGAATTGACCTGCACGGGGGCACTGATGAGAAGATCAGTGTGGGCGGCGTTGGCGGCTGCTACGGCGCGTCAGTCTATCGGCGAGACGCAAAAGCGCTTCAGGGATACGCGAGTCGCCACTATACCCATGATGAGGTCGACCGACTGAGCCGTCTGGGCGCATTGGACGTTGTACTCACACACGACGCGCCAGCGGGTATTCAATTGCCGCATCGCCGGCGCGGGGTTGGCTATGTCAGCGAAGCCGCGGGGATTGACGTCTTGCTCAGTCGTGTGAGACCGCGGGTCTGCTTCTTCGGACACCATCATGCGCGGGTAGACGCTGACATTGCCGGTGTTCGCTGTGTAGGCCTCAACAAAGTCGCATGTCCGGGAAATCTGATCGCCATGGAGCTCGATCGCAATGGTCGCGGTTGCGCCCTGGTGGGCGAGTACGGTGCTCAATGATAAATGCGTACTTTCCGCTGCCGCGCGCGACACGCTGCCATTGCATTCTCGTCACGCGGCAGACCGCGACTGCTCTGTCCACAGAGACTCATTCCTTGGCGACTCGCACGAACATTGGGGGTGGCGGAGTGCTGCGGTCTCGCGCTCCGGCCTCGTATGCAGCGTACATGCGCGCGTATGCGCGCGATCAGCGGTGGGTCTTGCCTGTTCAGGCATTCTGAAAAATAATCAGGGCTCCTCGGCGCATGCGCACGGATGCTCCTTCTTGCCAGCTGCGCGCGCTGGGGGACCCATTTCGTTTGCGTACGGCATGAGAACGAGACACGCTTCGGCCATGGGCGACGATCATAAGCACGATCACGAGCATCCCGACCATTCGCAACTCGGCGAGATGCAAGCGAGGGTCCGGGCGCTCGAGAGCATCCTGACCGAGAAGGGCTACGTCGATCGCAGCACACTCGATCTCATCGTCGATACATACGAGACCAAGGTCGGACCGCGCAATGGCGCGCGCATCGTGGCGCGCTCCTGGACCGATCCTGAATTCAAGGCGCGGCTGCTTTCCGATGCCACCGCTGCCGCGAATTCTCTGGGCTTCCCGAACCCGGTGGGCGCCCATTTGATCGCGGTCGAGAACACCCCGCAGACCCACAATCTGGTCGTGTGCACCCTGTGCTCCTGCTATCCCTGGGAAGTGCTGGGCCTGCCGCCGGTCTGGTACAAATCGGCCCCTTACCGCAGCCGCGCCGTCATCGAGCCGCGTGCCGTGCTCGCTGAGTTCGGGGTCGAATTGCCCGAGAACACCCGGATCAGAGTCTGGGATTCCACTGCGGAGACGCGCTTTCTGGTGCTGCCGATGCGCCCGCCGGGAACCGAAGGCTGGAGCGAGCAGCGGCTCGCCGATCTCGTGACGCGCGACAGCATGATCGGCGCCGGACTCGTGAGGGGACCGTGAACTCGATCCACGACATGGGCGGCATGCACGGGTTCGGGCGGGTCGAGCGCGAAGTGAACGAGCCGGTGTTCCATGCGCCGTGGGAAGGGCGCGTGATGGCCCTGTACCGCGCGCTGGGCTTCCTGCAGTTCTGGACGATCGACGGCGGCCGCGCCGCGATCGAGAGTCTGCCGCCGCAGACCTATCTGACGGCTTCCTATTACGCCAGATGGCTGATGGGCCTCGAGAGGAGCCTCGCGCGCAGTGGAATCGTCGGCGCGGATGAGATCGCAGCCGGCCGGTCGCTGCGCCCGGCGCGCAGTCACCCGCACATCATGACAGCCTCCGATGTCGCGAATCTCCAGCGTGGGAATTTCGAGCGGCCCACTGCCTCCCCAGCCCGCTTCAAGCCCGGCGAGCGCGTCCGTACCTTGAACCTCAATCCCGAGACTCACACCCGCCTGCCGCGCTATGCGCGCGACAAGGAGGGGCTGGTCGAGGCCGTGCACGGCTGCCACGTCTTTCCCGATACGGCAGCGATCGGCGCCGGCGAGAACCCGCAATGGCTCTACACGGTTGTGTTCACCGGCCGGCAGTTGTGGGGCGCGGATGCGGATCCGACGCTCAGCGTCTCGATCGAGGCGTTCGAGCCTTATCTGGCCCCGGTATGATCGCGACCGACGCCGATCTCGCGGGGATTGCGCGTGATGGAGAAGGGCCGGTCTTCCGGGAGCCCTGGGAGGCGCAATCCTTTGCCATGGCCCTGGCCCTTTACCGCGCCGGTTTGTTCCAATGGCACGAATGGGCGACGATGCTGGCCGAACAGATCAAGCGCGCGCAGGGCGCAGGTGATCCCGACACGGGCCGGACCTATTACCGGCACTGGCAGGCGGCGCTGGAGCGCATGATCGTGGAGCGAGGATTGAGCGATGCGCACACGATCGATCGCTACCGCCGCGCATGGAAGCGCGCCGCCCGCCGTACGCCCCACGGCGTGCCGATCGAGCTTATGCCCGAGGATTTTCGGCGCCAGCGAGACCGGCCCTGAGGCCTCGAGCCATCAGGGTGTCGTGGCTCGCAGGTCGAGTGCGCGCTCGGCGGCCTGCACCGTGACCGGCGCGAGGGTCAGCGGGCTCTGCACAGCGTCTTCGAGCCGGCCCAGTGACTGTTGCGCACGCACCAGAGCGTCGAGCCGGTTCTCTACGCCGGCCTCATAGGCCGAGCGGGCGTTGGCCAGGTCGAGCGGCTGCAGTTCGCCAGCTGCCACCTGCGCGTTGACGGAGTTGGTCTGGTGCTCGAGATTGTGGAGCAGGGAGTCAGCGGTAATGAGCTGCGTGCGGGCAGCGTCGTAGGCGGCAAGCGAGCTGTCGATCTGGGTAACGGCCACTGTCTCAACCGTCAGGAAATGAGCGGCAGCGAGTGAGCGTTGCGCCTTGGCCTCGGCAATGGGCCCTTGATTCTGATTGAGGATCGGCAGCGGCAGCGACAGTCCGAGCTCCCATTGCCTGTCGCCTGCGAGCTGCGCGTTCCAGGTGAAGCCGGGTCCGAGATCGATATCTGGCCACTGGCGCGCGATCTGAAGCTGCAGAGCCGATTGACTGGCCGCGTAACGCTCGAGGGCCGCACGGACATCGGCGCGCTCGAGCAGGGCCCGTTGCCTCACCTGCGCCCGGGTGAGCGCTAGGGGAAAGGCCTTGAGAGCGGCGAACGAGAATCTGGCTCCATCGAGTGCACGCAGCGGGACTCCGAGCGCGCCGGCGAGGGCGATGCGCGATTGCCGCATCCGACCGGCCGCGGCCTGCCTTGCCAGCGTCGCGCGATCCAACGCGATTCGAGCCTGAGTCACCTCGTAACTTGAGACATTGCCCGCCCTGAACTGGCCTTCGAGGAGACGGACGACTGTCTGCCGGGTCGATTCTTCGCGTGCGAGAAGCGACTCGAATCGGCCCGCCGCATAGAGCCCGAGGAGCGCGGCCCGCACCCGGCTGCGCACCCGCCAGACCGTACCGACCAGATCCCAGCGAGCCGCCGCGGCGAGATGTCGAGCCTCCGCGAGGCGGTAGCCACGCCGGCCGGCAGTCTCGATCGGCCAGTCGAAGGATAGCGGTACGATCCACGGGCTTAACGCCCCGGGAACAACAGCGTCGTGGCCGGGCCTGATTGCGAACGACGGGTTCGGTCGCTCACCGGCGGTGATCCGGGCGGCTTGCGCCGCAAGCAGCCGCTCGCGCGCCTCGGCGAGCGCCGGTTGGTAATAAAGCGCCGTGAGCGTAAGCGCCTTCAGATTCCACGCTGTGCCTCGCGCGGGTGGCGCGACGTGATTGGCTGCCAGGAAGGCGCGTAGCCCCGGCGCCTCGAGCGAGCGCGATTCGAAGCCGGCGATGGTGGTCGCCGCGGACAGGGCCTTTGGCTGAAAGTGGGCGCAGGCGGCGAGCGGGCCGGCGCAGACCAGGATCAGCAGCACGCGGGCAGAGTGTGCCGATTGCAGGACAGGTCCGATGGCCAACTTCGACCGGCCGGCCGTGCTCGCGCGGATGACCATCCAGGAACTATACTCTCGGCCCAACGAGAAGTGGACCACCGGACTCGACCACGTGGCAACTCGGAGGGGGGAGTGGGCGTACGTTGCCTTTGTGATTGGCGTGTTTGCCCGCTGCTCCAGGGGCTGGCGCGCCAGTCGATCGGCGCCTCTGGCCCTGGTTTCAAGTCCAATGCCCATCTGCATTTAGCGGCGGCGATGGCAACGAAAACTCCAGTGCGACCAACCTTGCGGCCGGCGGACACGTCGATACGGTTTGGCACACCGCATTTCCAGCCGCCGCCAATCCAGCACCGGAATCCGCCGATGATGCCGCTGAGGCACCTGCTGCTGCCGCTGTGCGCGATGCTGTTGCTGCCCGCCCCGATGCCCGCCGCCGCCGGCAACCGCGTGGCAGCGGCGGCCGCCACGATCAACCGGCTGCCGACGCTCAGCACCGAGCAGCGGCACGCGGTCGGTATCGTCATCGCCGCGGCGCCAGCAGCAACGGTTCCGCAGCGTATCGATGCCTACGGGCAGGTCCTCGATCCGTCGCAGCTCGTGGCAGATGCCGGTCGGCTCGACTCGTCCCGGGCCGTCGCCCAGGCGGCCGCGGCGGAGACGGCGCGACTGAAGGGGCTCTTTCGAGGCGCGAACGCGTCACTGAAGGCGCTGCAAGTGGCCGAGGCGGCGCAGACGCAAGCGCGGGTGCGCGCACGGGAGGCCCGCACTGAGTTCCTGTTGCGCTGGGGACCGCTGGCGCAGCTCAGCCCAGCGCAGCGCGCAAGGCTGCTCGAGCAGCTCGCCGGCGGCCGTCAACTGCTGCTGCGCGCCAATCTCCTGGGCCGCCACACCCTGGGCCAGATGCCCAAGCGGGCGCTGGTGGATGTCGATGGTGTCCAGGTGCCGGCGCGCGTGCTCGGAGCGCTGCCACAGGCAGCGCAGATGCAGAGCGTTGGCCTGCTGCTGCTGATCCCACATCCGCCGAGCGGCCTCGGACCGGGTGCGCAGCTGCCGGTGCTGCTTGAAGGCCGCGGCCGCGCCGGCCGAGTGGTGCCGGATGGCGCGCTGCTCTACGGGCAGCGGGGCGCCTATGTCTACCGCGTCCTGCCGCACAAGACGCCGCAGGGCAACACGCAGTTCGCGCCGCTGCCGGTGACTCCGCTGCAGACGGTCGGCGGCGCCTGGCTGGTGACCGGACTGCACGCCGATGACCGCATCGTCGTTCAGGGCGCCGGTGTGCTGTGGTCGCTGCAGGGGCTCGGCCGCATCCCTGGCGGCGCCGACTGATGCTCAGCGCGATCGTCCGCGCCTCACTGGCGCATCCGCGCATCGTCACCGCATTGTCGATACTCGTCGCGGCCGCGAGTATCGGGGCGCTGTTCCGTGCGCGCTTCGACGTGTTCCCGAACTTTGCGCCGCCGCACGTGACAGTGCAGACCGAGGCGCCGGGACTCGATGCCCAGCAGGTCGAGGCGCTGGTGACACGGCCGCTGGAAGGGCTTCTGGCGGGCACCGAGGGCGTCAAGACAGTGCGCTCGAAGTCAATCCAGGGCCTATCGGCGATCTATGTGCTGTTCAGGCGCCGCGGCAATCCGTATCGGCAGCGCGAGGTGGTCACCGAGAGGCTCTCGGGAGCCCCCGCCATCTTGCCTGCCGGCGTCGGTCCGCCGCTGCTCTCGCCGCTGTCGTCATCGATGCAGTATCTCGAGCACTTCGGTTTCACCAGCGATCGGCTGACGCCGGTGCAGTTGCGCAGCGTGGTGCGCTGGGTGGTCGAACCCCAGATCCTCTCGGTCCCCGGCGTGTCGCAGGTGATGCTCTACGGCGGCGCCGAGCGCGAGCGCCAGGTGATCGTCGATCCCCAGAAGCTGGTCGCCGACGATTTGTCACTGGACGAGGTGTTCCGCGCCACGCGACGTGCCACCGAGCTGATCGGCGGCGGATACATTCAGACGCCGTCGCAGCGCATCGTGTTGCGCGCGCAGGCACCCGGCGAGACGCCGCAGGAGCTGGCACAGGCGGTACTCGCGACGCGCCACGGCATGCCGGTCCGGCTCGGTGACGTCGCTACCGTGCGCGATGGCGCGGCGCCGCGCTTCGGCGACGGTGTCATCGGCGGCCAGCCCGGTATTCTGGTCGAGACCTCGACTCAGTACGGCGCCAACACGCTGACGGTCACCCGCGCGCTCGAACACCGGCTCAACGAGCTTGCGCCGGCGCTGAAAGAGGAAGGGGTGATCTACCACCCGGCGCTGCTCCGGCCGGCGACCTTTGTTCAGACTGCGCTCAGCAAACTGCGCGCGTCACTGCTGATCGGCGCGGTGCTGGTGGTGATCCTGCTGCTGGCGACTTTGCGTGACTGGCGCGGCGCCCTGATCTCATTTTCGTCGATACCGCTGTCGCTGCTCGCGGCCGTGTGGATCCTGGAAATGCTCGGGCTGTCGCTGAACACGATGACCATCGGCGGTCTGGTGGTCGCGCTCGGCGTGGTTGTCGACGATGCGGTGATCGACGTCGAGAACATCACCCGCAGACGTCGCAACGCCGGTGCTGCCGGAGCGGAACTCGATGCCCGCCACCTGTTCGTCGGTGCCTCGCTGGAGGTACGGACGCCCGTGTTCTATGCCACCGCCGCAGTGGCGGTGGCGTTCCTGCCGATCGTCATGCTTACGGGTATCCAGGGATCGTTTTTCCGCCCGCTCTCGATAGCCTTCCTGCTCGCCGTGGGCCTCTCGCTGCTGGTGGCGATGAGCGCCACGCCAGCGCTGTGCGCGCTGCTGATGCGCCGGCACAAGCCGCCGGCCGAGGCGCGGCTGCTGCTGAACTGCAAGCGCGTCCAGCGGCGCACGATCGAGCGGCTGTACCGGCACCCGGGTGCCGTGCTCGCGCTGCTGCTCGGTACCGCGATCGCCGGGGCGGCGCTGCTGCCGCTGTTCGGCCAGCGGCTGCTGCCGAATTTCCGCGAAAACTACCTGATCGCCCACGCCAGCCTACGCCCGGGCATCTCGCTGCACGAGACCACCCGTGTTGGCGTGCGCATCTCGAAGCGGCTGCTGGCGATTCCCGGCGTCAAGACCGTCGCGGAGCAGATTGGCCGCGCCGTCAACGGCCAGGATCGGGACGCGCCGAACAAGAGCGAGTTCGACATCCAGATCGACCCGGCCAAAGGCTACACGCCGAGCCAGATCGAGGCGGCGATCCGCAAGGTGTTCGCGGACTTCCCGAATCAGCTCACGGAGGTCTATTCGGTGCTTGCCGAGCGTATCGGCGAGACGTTGTCCGGCGAGACCGCACCGTTCGTCGTCAGTGTGTTCGGCAACAACCTGGATACCGATGACGCGGTGGCGCGCCGCATCGCGGCGGTGCTGAACAAGCTGCCGCACGCCGGCGAGGTGCGACTGCAGGTCCCGCCGCGTCAACCCGAGCTGCACGTGCAGCTGCGGCCCGAGCGGCTGGCGCTCTACGGCCTGCAGCCGAGCGACGTGCTGCGGGCGGTCAACGCCGCTTACCAGGGCGCGATCGTCGGCCAGCTCGCGCACTCCGACCGCACCATTCCGGTGGCGGTGCGCATCGCCGGGGCAGGCTCCTCGCCCCAGGAGATCGGCGCCCTACCGCTGCGCAGCTCCGACGGCGCGGTGGTGCCGCTCTCGGCGGTTGCGAGGCTCAAATTGGAGTCCGGCCGCAGCGAGATCGACCACGAGGATGGGCTGCGTCGCCAGGTGGTGACCGCGAATCCGACCACATCGGATCAGACCGGCTTCGCCGCGGCCGCGCGTCGGGCGATTGCGGCGCAGGTCAAACTGCCGCCCGGGGTGTATCTGCGCTACGCCGGTGTCGCTGAGGCGCAGGTCGCAGCTGCGCACCAGCTCTACCTGCACACCGCCGCGGCGCTTGCGTTGATCGTGCTGCTGATGGCCCTGGCGTTCGGCAGCTCGCGTCACGTGGTGCTGGTGCTGCTGGTGCTGCCGAGCACCCTCATCGGCGGCGTAGCCGCTGCGGCGATCACCGGCGCGACCTTGACTCTCGGCGCGATGGTCGGGTTCGTCGCACTGTTCGGCATGGCGGCGCGCAACACCATTCTGCTGGTGTCGCACTACGACCACCTAGTGCGTGCTGAAGGCCAGACGTGGGGCCTGGAAACCGCGTTGCGCGGCTCCGAGGAGCGCCTGACGCCGGTGCTGCTGACCGCGCTGCTGACCGCGCTTGCGCTGCTGCCGGTGGCCGTTCAGCTGCACCAGCCCGGCCACGAGATCGAAGGGCCGATGGCGGTCGTGATCCTCGGCGGCCTGGTCTCCTCGACGATCGTCAGCTTGCTGCTGGTGCCGCCTCTTGCGGCCCGCTGGCTCAGGCCCGAAGCCGGCCGCTCCTGACCGGTCGCGACGTTCGACCTTCGAGCGCGCGGCGGAGTCTGTGCCGCCGCAGAAATGCGCTCACGCAACGGGCGCCGGATCGGGCGCGGGAGTCAATGCGCTCTGCGTGGCCGGTCCGGCCGTCAGTCGTCTGAGCCACGGCACGAGAGCAGTGGCGACGATCGCGCAAGCCAACGCGCCGATCCCCAGCCAGGCGAACAGACGCATGTAGATCGGTAGCGTTTGCACCGGCGATGTGATGCCGGTCGGGATGCTCGCGAGACTGGCGAGCGCGCCGCCGCCATAAAGGCTCAAGCCCATGCCGAGAAACCAGCCACCCATGATGATGCCGCGCGAGCGCCGCGGCACCAGCTGAGACACCATCGAGAAGCTGAGCGCGCTGATCAGCAGTTCACCGAGCGACTGCGCGGCGTAGCCGGCGACCAGCCACCAGGGCGAGGTCACGCCGCCGCGGGCCGAGAGGCCGCTCGCGGCGTACAGGAAAAACGCGGCCGCGAGAAGATACAGGCCGACCGTGAATTTGCTCGCGGTGGAAAAATCGCCCCGCCGGGTTCTTCCCATGCGGCCGTACAGCCACGCGAGCGGCATCGCCAGCACCACGAGCCAGAATTGATTGAGGTCCTGAAACTGCGCGGGCGCGACGTGCAGACCGAGCAACGAGTGACGCACGTTGCGCAGGGCGAACAGCGTGAGCGAGGTGTAGATCTGCTGGTTGTAGACGGCCCAGATGATCGAGATCAGCGTGAAGACGATGCAGGCAATCACGCGATTTCGCCCGCTGCGCTCACCGGTGAGCAGCAGGTGGGCGAAGATATAGATCAGCAGCAGCGCGAACAGGCCGACCACCGTCAATGCGGCCGCGCGGTGGCGGATCACTTCCGACAGCAGCGCGACGATCGGCAGCGAAAGGGCGATCACGGCGGCAAGTCGCGATGAGCGCAGCGGCTGGAAGTCCGGCTCGGCGCCATAGGGGCGCAGGTAGTTGCGGAACAGGCCGTAATTGAGCAGGCCGAGTGTCAGGCCGATGGCGCTGACGCCAAATGCCAGATGCCAGCTGTCGAAGCGCAGCGAACCGACAGTGACCACCCACTGCGGATGATCCTTGATCCAGGGCGTGAGCAGGATGGACACGAAGGCGCCGACGTTGAGCGACATGTAGTAAATGGTGAACAGAATGTCGAGCTTGGAGCTCTCGCCCTCGTGGAGCCTGGACACCAGATTGTTGGGGTTGACCTTGAACAGTCCGTTGCCGAGGGCGATCAGGCCCATCGCCGGAAACAGGGCCGCGTTCAGCGGCAGCGACAGGAGCAGGTAGCCGAGTCCCAGCGTCGTGGCGCCCAGCACCATGGTGCGCCGCAGTCCGAGCACATGATCGCCGAGATAGCCGCCCAGCATCGGCATGGAGTAGACCAGCGCCGAGAAGGCGCCCCAGACGATATCGGCGTGCGCGTCGTCGAAGTGGCGCTGCTGTACCATGTAGAGCACCAGCAGCGAGGCCATGCCGTAGTATCCGAAGCGCTCCCAGACTTCGATGAAGAAGAGCACCAGGAAGGCCCTTCTCGGATGACGCTCGGTCGATGCGTGATCGGTTATCATGCTGGAACCCCGGGAAACCAGTGTCTGGCACTCGATCGTGGGAAGCCGTTGTCTGCAGGCGCACCGGAGAGCATATGAAAATCGCTGACATGAACTGGGCTCAGGTTGAAGCTTACCTCGCCCACGACGACCGCGTGGTGCTCCCGGTCGGCAGCACCGAGCAGCACGCCGGCCTCAGCCTGTGCACGGACCACATCCTTGCCGAGCGGGTATCGGTCGAGGCCGCCGAGCCCCTCGGGGTGCCGGTCTACCCCGGTCTTCCCTTCGGCATGACACCGTATTTCATGGCGTACCCCGGCACCGTCAGCCTCACGCCTCAGACCTACAGCGGGCTGATCCGCGACCTCCTCGACAGCCTGGTCACACACGGCTTCAAGCGTGTCCTCATCGTCAACGGGCACGGCGGCAATACCGCCGTGAAATCGGCGATCGCCGACTGGTGCGGGGGCAAGCCCGGCGTTGCCGTCAAGTTCCACAACTGGTGGAATGCGCCGGCAACCTGGCAGGCGGTTCAGGCTACCGACCCGGTGGCGTCGCATGCGTCCTGGATGGAGAATTTCCCGTGGACGCGGCTTGCCGGCGTCGACTACCCGCAGCACCTGAAG
The DNA here is from genome assembly GCA_021816775.1 of Pseudomonadota bacterium. Classification (GTDB taxonomy): domain Bacteria; phylum Pseudomonadota; class Gammaproteobacteria; order Steroidobacterales; family Steroidobacteraceae; genus 13-2-20CM-66-19. Next base: position 308 of record JAKAXA010000050.1, on the reverse strand, counting down.
CCGATGCGGGATACCTCGCAGCTGCGTTCCATGAGTCCGGCCGGCGTGCGTAAGCACCTCGGCGACGGCAATTTCGGCGGCCGCTACCGCGCGTCCGATGAGGCCATGCTCGCCATCTGGAGCGTCGCGGTCGAAGAGACGCGCGCGATGATCAGCGGCGGCTGGTAACCCCGCGGCAGAAATCCGGCCAGGGCACCCGGCCCGACGGCCGAGGCGCGCATCGCGGGGGGGGGGGGGGGGGGGGGGGGGGGCCTGGGGGGGGGGGGGGGGGGGGGGGGGGGGGGGGGGGGGGTGGGGGGGGGGGGGGG
>JAKAXA010000007.1 GCA_021816775.1 Pseudomonadota bacterium | reverse complement strand
GCAGCGCGCGATAGTCCTCCCACCGCCGCGCGGCGTCGATGTCCTCGAGCCAGGCGCACCACAATTCGATGCGCTGCGGATCGAGCGGCCGGTTCATGGCCGGCTCCCGCGGCGCGTGGCGCATCGCGCCGCCATCGCGCTCAGCCTCCCGCGGCGCGCGCATCCTGCGCGCGCCCCTTCCACTGCCCGCCGCGGCCCGAGGCGTAGCGCAGGGCCGAGTGCAGCGTCGCGCCGGCGTAAAACAGCGCCACGGCCGGCAGCAGCAGCGCATAGGCGGGCCCGAGCCGGTAGAAGCGCACCATGGGCAGATAGGCGAGCGTCATGAGCCCCCAGGCGAGTCCTCCGAGCGCCATGCACAGCGGCTCGCCGGTCGCGAGCAGCAGCGGCGGGGCCACGTAGGTCACGGCGAGCCCGGCGAGCGAGGCGGCAAGCAGCGCCCAGGAGTGGCGCAGCTGGTTGAACGCGGTGCGCGAGATCATCGCGCCGATCTCGGCGAACGAGCCGTAGACGCGCAGGCTGCGGGTACGGCTGGAGAGGCCGAGCCACAGCGACCCGCCGCTCGCCTTGACCCGGGCGGCGAGTGCGCAGTCATCGATGATCTCGCCGCGGATCGCCTCGAGCCCGCCGGCGCGCGCGAGCGCCGCCGGGCGGATCAGGATGCACCCGCCGGCTGCCCCCGCGGTGCGCGAGGCGCCGCTGGCGATCCAGCGCGGAGGGTAGAGCTTGAAGAAGAAGAACACGAACGCCGGGATCAGACAGCGCTCCGCCCAAGTCGCGCTCGAGAGCCGCACCATCACCGACACCAGATCGCGCCGCTGCCGCTCGGCCTGGGAGGCCAGCGCCGCCACCGAATCGGGGGCGTGCTCGATGTCCGCATCGGTGAAGAGCAGGAAGTGCGGCTCGAGCCGCCCGGCGGCGGCCACGCCCTGCGCCATTGCCCAGAGCTTGCCGCTCCAGCCCGGCGCGAGCGGCGCGCCCGCGAGCACCGTCAGCCGGCCCTCGCCGCCTGCGGCCGCAGCCGCCCGCCGCGCCTCCCCGGCCGTGTCGTCCGTGCTGGCATCGTCCACCACGATCACCTGCAGCTCGCCGCCCCAGCGCTGAGCGAGCAGCGAGCGCACCGCCCGGCCGATGTGCTCGGCCTCATTGCGCGCCGGCACGATCGCCACGACGCGCCCGCCCGCCGGGCCGGTGGCCCCGGGCAAGACGCGCGGCAGCCAGAATCGGCCGCGCGCGAGCAGCAGATACAGCCAGATGGCGAGCGGTACGGCCGCCGCGAGGCACGGATCGCTCATGCGCGCCGGCCCGCGGGGCCGGAGCCGTAGGCAGTCCGGTACGAATCACAAATGATCACTATAATCCGCGCTTCCATCAGACCTCCGAGGCTGCCGCGCCGCCCGCGCTGCGCGGGATGGGCGGCGGCGCACGGTGGCTCCATGCACGGCAGGATCGAGGCCGCGGCCCGATGGCGCGGGAACAACGCTGATTGACCTAATAAAAAAGACGGGCATCGCAGTCAAGCATAGCCCAGCGCGCCGACTCGTGGCAGCCGCGGTGCTCGGGGCCGCCCTCGGATCGGGCGGCGCGGCGCTCGCCGGCGGCGCGCCCGCGCCGCACCCGCAGAGCACGACCAAGCCGGCGCCGAACCTGCACAAGCAGCCCGTGCCGGCGCACAAGCAGCGGATGAAATGGCTCAATCCGACCACCTGGCCGGTGCTGCCGGTGCCGGAGATCGCCGTCGGGCCCAACAGCGGCACCACGGTCGGGATCATCCCCACCATCCTGCACACCAACGCGTCGAACCAGATCACGCGCATCATCGCCCCGGACATCACCCACAACCCCTACTTCGGCCTGGGCGTCGATGCGCGCATCTTCGAGTACCCCTCGCTCAATACCGAGTGGTCGGTCGTCGCCGGCATGCAGCAGCGGGTGCAGAGCTACTTCGATGCGCTGTGGGAAACGGGCCTGCTGCGTCAGTCGCGCTGGTCGGTGAGCCTCGAGGCGAACTACGACCGCAGCGGCACACCGCGCTTCTACGGCTTCGGCAACAATTCGCTGCGCATCAACCAGACCAACTATACCCGTCAGCAGATGTGGGTGCGCGCCAAGATCGGCTGGAACATCACCCACGCCTGGCAGCTCCAATACACCTTCGAGGCGCGCAAGGTGAAGGTCACCGCCGGGAGCCTGCCACACATCCCCTCCATCACCCAGCGGTTCGTCGATCTGCTCGGGATCGGCACCACCCACGAGCTGCTCGACCGCCTCGCGCTGATCTACGACACGCGCAACAACATCGTCATCCCGACGAGCGGCATGGACGTGGTGGCGTACGGCGGGATCGCGAGCCGCAACGTGTCGATCGACGATTCGCTGTTCACCGAGGCCGGCATCGATGGGCGCTTCTACTGGTCGCCGACCCGCCGGCTCACGGTGGCCACGCACCTCGACCTGCGCTACGAGCCGACCACCCATCACGTGCCGTTCTGGGGGCTGAGCAGCCTCGGCGGAGACGCCAGCACGATCGGCGGCTCGCAGCCGCTGCGCGGCTACGGCACGGCGCGCTTCTACGACCGCAACGCGTTCGTGTTCAATCTCGAGCTGCGCCAGACGGTGCTGTCCCTGAACACCCTCTCGACCCACATCCTGATCCAGGTCACGCCCTTCTTCGACACCGGGCGGGTCTTTCACCACTACAGCACGCTGCCCCTCAACCATCTGCACAACGTGTTCGGCATCGGCTTTCGCGGCATCGCCCCGCCGTCCGTGGTCGGCTACGTCGACGTCGGCGAGGGCAGCGAGGGCATCGCGGTGTTCACGGGCATCAACTACCCGTTCTGAGGCGCATCACCGAGATAGCCCTGCGCGCGGAACCACTCGAGCGCATCCTCGAACGCGAGCGAGGCCGGCCGGTGGCTGTAGCCGAGCTCGCGCTCGGCCTTCGCGCTCGAGAAATACATGCGCTTGCGCGCCATGCGCACGCTGTCGACCGTCACCCGGGTCGGCTTGCCGGTGAGCCGCGCAAAGCCTTCGGCCGCATAGGCAATCGGCAGCACCACGGCGTGCGGCAGCTTCAGGCGCGGCGGTGAGCGCCCCGCGAGGCGCGTGACCGCGAGCAGAATGTCGCGCAGCGGCAGGTTCTCCCCGCCGAGGATGTAGCGCTCGCCGATGCGGCCGCGATGGAACGCCAGCACGTGCCCGGCGGCAACGTCATCGACGTGCACGATGTTCAGCCCCGTGTCGACGTACGCCGGGGTGCGCCCCAGGGCGGCATCGAGCAGGACCTGCCCGGTCGGCGTCGGCTTGATGTCGCGCGGTCCGACCGGAGCGGCCGGATTGACGATGACCACCGGCGCGCCGGCGGCGGCCGCCTCGAGCGCCACCTGCTCGGCGAGAAACTTCGAGCGCTTGTAATGTCCCACCATCGTCTCGAGCGAGACCGGCGTGTCCTCGGTGCCCGGAGTGCCGTCGCGCGGCAGACCGATGCAGGCCACGCTGCTGGTATAGACAATGCGCCTGACGCCGGCGCGCCGCGCAGCCTCGAGCAGGTTGCGCGTGCCCTCGACGTTGGCGCGGTACATCGCCTGCGGATCCGGCACCCAGAGCCGATAATCGGCCGCGGCATGAAACACCGCGTCGCATCCCTCGACGGCGCGCTCCAGTGACGGCGCATCGGTCAGATCGCCGACGGTGCTCTCGACACTGAGCGCGCGCAGATTGCGCCGGTCGGATCCGGCGCGCACCAGCACGCGCACCTGCCAGCCGGCCGCGAGCAGCGTGCGCGCGAGCGCCGCGCCGACGAAGCCGCTCGCGCCGGTGACCAGCGCCCTCAACGGGCCTCCGGCCAGTACTGCGCGGTGAGCGCGCGACGCGCCGGCAGACCCGGCTCGGCCAGACGCCTCAGCATGCCGCCGGCGATGCGAAAGCGCCGCGCGAGCGAGCGCACGGCCGGGATGCTCAACGGCGCGATGGCCAGCCCGAGCATGAGCCGGCCGAGCGCGACGGCGCCGCCGCGGCTCGCCGCCAGCACCGCCTCGGGCAGATCGTCGGCGGCGGTATCGACGATCACCCGCAGCACGAGAAACGGCACGGCGGCCGCGGCGGCAAGCTGCGCCACGGCGGCGCTCTCCATGTCGACTGCGACACAACCGGTCTCGCGCCAGGCGATCGCCTTGTCGAGCCGCGTGCCGAGCGGCACCCGGCTGGTGAGCAGCGCGCCGTCGCTGACCTGACAGTCGCGCGGCAGGGCCGCGAGCACCGCCTCGCGCCAGCGCGCGTGCGTCGGCAGCGCCGGACCGTCGAGCACCCGCACCTCCCGCGGCACGAGCACCGCCCCGCACTCGAGCGCCGGGTCGAGCGCACCGGCGGTGCCGAAGCTCGCGAGCGCGCTCGCCCCGGCCCGCGCCAGGCGCTCCGCCCCGGCGTGCGCCGCATCCCAGCCCATGCCGCTCACGCTGAGCAGCGCATCGTCCTCGAGCTCGAGCACTTCGCCGCCGACGAGGAGGTCGCGATGCTCCGGGGCGAGCGCGCGAGCCTCGGATGCGAGTGCCGCGACGATGCCCACCCGGTTCAAGGCGCTCGCGGCCTCCCCTGGCGGTAGGCCGCGAGCGCCCAGAGCGGGAAGAATGCGGTGTAACCGTGATATTTCAGGTAGAACACCCGCGGAAAGCCCGGCGCGGTGAAGCTCGGATGGCTCCACAGCCCGCGCTCCTGGGTGTCGAGGAGAAACTCGATGCCGCGCCGCACCGCCGCGTGGTCACGCTGCCCGGCGGCGATCAGCGCCAGCACCGCCCAGGCGCTCTGATAGGGGGTGCTCGGGAACGGCTGCGCGCCGCGGCGCGCGCGATCGTAACTGTCGTTGCTCTCGCCCCAGCCGCCGTCGGAGTTCTGGCGGGCGAGGAACCACTCGACGGCGCGGCGCACCATGGGGTCGGCGGCGCCGATGCCCGCCGCCTCGAGCGCCACCAACACCGACCAGGTGCCGTAGATGAAGTTGGTGCCCCAGCGACCGAACCACGAGCCGTCGGTCTCCTGCTCGCTTCTGAGGAACTCGATCGCCCGCGCGATCACGGGCCGGTCCGCCGGCCGTGCGGCGCGCGCGAGGATCGTGATCACGCGCGCGGTCACGTCGCTGGTCGGCGGATCGAGCAGCGCGCCGTGATCGGCGAAGGGGATGAGGTTGAGCCGGTAGTGCGTGTTGTCGGCGTCGAAGGCAGCGAATCCGCCGTTCTCGCTCTGCATGCCCACCAGCCACTCGAGCGAGCGCTCGATGGCATTGGCGTAGGGCGCGGCCGGCCCGGCCTGATGCATCGACCAGGCCACCACGGCGGTGTCGTCGAGGTCCGGATAGTGCGCATTGCGGTACTGGAACGGCCAGCCGCCGGGGGGCACATCCGGCCGGCGCGCGCACCAGTCGCCGACGGTCTCGAGCACCTGGCGGGGGACCAGCCAGTCGAGGCCGCGCCGCGCGGCCGCGAGGCTCTCGGCGTCCCCCACCGTCTGCAGTGCCAGGCAGGCGAGGCCCGTGTCCCACACCGGGGAGACGCACGGCTGACAGTAGGCCCGATCGCCCTGCTCGACCACGAGCTTCTCGATCGCGCGCTTGGCCGTGACGCGCCGCGGATCGTCGCTCGGGTAGCCGAGCAGCACCATCATCTCGAGCGCATTCACCATGGCCGGGAAGATCGCCCCGAGCCCATCCTCCCCGTTCAGCCGCTCGAGCGTCCACGCCTCGGCGCGCGCGATGGCACGCCGGCGCGTCGGCGCGGGAATCAGCGGGTCAATGACGCGAAACACCCGATCGAGCATGAAGAACAGGCGCGCCAGCGCGCGCCCCTGGTTCGGCAGGTGGAAATAGTGCCGTTCCTCGAGCGGCGGCGTCGTGAACAGCTCGCGGATGTTCACGCCGCGGGGATTGCGCGCCACGGGCTTGAGCGTGCACAGCACGAACAGCGGCACCATCACCGTGCGCGACCAGTAGGAGACCTTCTCGATGTGAAACGGGAACCAGCGCGGCAGCAGCATGATCTCCGCGGGGATGTAGGGCACGGCCCGCCAGGGCACCTCGCCGTAGAGCGCGAGCGCGATGCGTGTGAACACGTTGGTTCGCGCCGCCCCGCCGCGCGCGAGAATCGCCTCGCGTGCGCGCCGCATGTGCGGCGCCCCGGGATCGTCACCGGCGAGCTTCAGCGCGAAATACACCTTCACGGTGCAGGAGAGGTCGAGCGCCCCGCCCTCGTAGAGCGGCCAGCCGCCGCCGGGCTGCTGATGCGCGCGCAGATAGACTGCGAGCCGCCGCTCGAGCGCCGGGTCGATCTCATCCAGATAGTGCATCATCAGGATGTATTCGGCCGGAATCGTGCAGTCGGCCTCGAGCTCGAACACCCAGTGGCCGTCGGACTGCTGCAGGCCGATCAGCGCATCGCGCGCGGCGCGGATGGCGCGCTCGAGCCGCCCGGCGCGCGCCCCGCAGGGCGCCGGCTCCATCGCCTGCGGCTCGGCGAGCGCCGCGTGCTGCGTTTCGTCGTTCACGGCGAGCGGCCTCCGCACTGCAGTTCCGCTGCCGCGGCCTCCTCGCCCTCCTCCGCCTCGGCGAACGCCGCGGACGGCACGCCGGCCGGGCGCAGCGGCACCTCGCCTGCGGCGAGCGGCAGGCCGCGCGCGGCCCGCTCGAACAGCCGCCGCAGCATGGCGTCATTGCGCACCGACAGATTGGTGAGCGTCTGGGTCATCGCCACCGCCGAGCGCGATACCTTCACCTGGCGGCCCGCGGTGAAAGCGGGGTTGTCCTGGATCTTGCGCAGGGTGAGGGCCGCGAGCCCGATGGCCCACAGGCAGAAGCGGCGGATTCCGGCCTCCTCGCCGGGGATGAGCAGCGTGAAGGTGAGCGCGTTGCGCAGGTGGCGGTGCGCGATCCCGATCAGCTCGATCATGCCCGCCTGGAAGCGCGCATCGCTGCGCTCCGGCGCGAGGGTGGCCAGATCGACCCCGTGGCGGCTGAAGAGCTCCTGCGGCAGCCAGCAGGCCCCGCGCGCGCGGTCCTCCCACACGTCCTTCAGGATGTTGGTCATCTGCAGGCCCTGGCCGAAGGACGGGGCGAGCGCGTAGAGCTCGGCGTAGTGGCGCTCGATCTGGCGCGAATAGCCGCAGAACAGCTCCGTCAGCGTCTCCCCGACGATGCCCGCGACGTAGTAACAGTAGGTATCGAGGTCGGTGGCGCGCGCGAGCCCCCGCAGACTCGCGGTCCGCTGGAACTGATGCATGCCGTGGCTCATCACCTCGATGCAGCGGCGGATGGCGCCGCGCTGGCGCGCCTCGAAGCGCTCGACCACACGCATCACCCGCGCCGTGTTGGCGACGAGATCCCGCTCGGCCGGCAGCGTGTGCTCGGTGAAGCGCGGCACCACCTCGCGCGCGAACCGCTCGGCGTCCTCGCGGCCCTGCACCACGCGGGTGAAGCGGCGCAGGAACCGGTAGGTATCCTCGGCCTCGAGCGCCGGCTCGTCCTCGATGGTATCGGCGATGCGGCACAGCAGATACGCGCTCGTCACCGCGGTGCGCAGCGCCGGCGGCAGCTGCGGGATCGTCAGCGCGAAGGTGCGCGAGACGTGCGGCAGGATCTGGTCCTGGTAGGCCTCATCGGACAGTGGCAGTTCTGACATGCACTCCCTCTGCGGGTCAGTTGCGGCGCGCGAGCAGCCACTCGGCCACCGCGCGCAGCGGATCGGCCTGCGCGCCGAGCGGCGCGAGCGACTCGAGCGCCGCGGCGCTCAGGCGCCGCACGCGCTCCTGCGAGGCGGCGATGCCGAGGATGGCCGGATGGGTCGACTTGCCGCGCTCGCGGTCCGAGTGCGCCGGCTTGCCGAGCGTGGCGGTGTCGCCGAGCTCATCGAGCAGGTCGTCCTGGATCTGAAAGGCAAGGCCGATGGGGGCGGCGAACCCGGCGAGCGCACGCTCGAGGCGCGCATCGAGCCCGGGCACGCAGGCCGCACCCATCATGACGCTGGCGCGGATCAGCGCGCCGGTCTTGAGCGAGTGCAGCTGCTCGACCTGCTCGATGCCGAGCTTGCGTCCTTCGGACTCGAGGTCGATCGCCTGGCCGCCGGCCATGCCGACGCTGCCGATCGCCTCGGCGAGCACGCCCACGAGCCGCACCCGCACCGCGGGCGAGTCGGGCAGGCACGGGTCGCGCGCGATGAGCTCGAAGGCGAGCGACTGCAGCGCATCGCCGACCAGCAGCGCCGTCGCCTCATCGTAGGCCTTGTGACAGGTGGGCCGTCCGCGGCGCAGGTCGTCATTGTCCATCGCCGGCAGATCGTCGTGCACCAGCGAGTACACGTGCACCAGCTCGAGCGCGCAGGCGGCCGCCTCGACCTGCTCCTCGGCGAGCCCCAGCGAGCGGGCCGTGGCGAGCAGCAGAATCGGCCGCACCCGCTTGCCCCCGCCGAGCACGCTGTAGCGCATCGCCTCGTGCAGCCGCTCCGGCAGGCGCTCGCGCGGGGGCAGCCGGCGCGCGAGCGCCTGCTCCATGCGCGCGCGCCACTGCTCGAGCTGCGCGGGGATGAACTCAGGCGCCGCTGACACGGCGGCCTTCCCGGTTCGCGCTCGCGCGCACCTCGCTGAGCGGAATCTTCACCTCCGTCGGGGCGGGCGCCTGCAACGACGGCTCCTCGTACACCAGGGGCAGATCCGGGGCCATGGGCCCCTCGAGCCGCGGCCCCTTGATCGAGCGCCACAGCGCCTTCAGCGGGTGCGCGAAGGCGTCATCGACGGCCGTGCCCTCATAGCCGCAGTGCGCCATGCAGTTGTTGCAGAGCGGATTGCGCCCGACGCCGTAGCGCTCCCACGCGGTATCCTCCATCAGCGAGCGGAAGCTCTCGGCGTAGCCCTCCCCGGTGAGCAGGTAGCAGGGCCGCTGCCAGCCGAAGATGTTGTACGTCGGGGTGCTCCACGGCGTGCACTGGTACGCCTGATTGCCGGCGAGGAAATCGAGGAACAGCGAGGAGTGGTTGAACGACCAGCGCGCACCGCGCTGCCGGCCGCGCTTGAAGATCTCGCGGAACAGCGTCTTGCTGGCGTTGCGGCCGAGGAACACGTCCTGGCGCGGCGCATGCTGATAGCTGTAGCCGGGTGAGACGGTGATGCCTTCGACGCCGAGCGTCATGGCCAGGTCGAAGAACTCGGCCACGTCATCCGGATCCTCCTGCTGAAACAGCGTGCAGTTGACGGTCACGCGGAAGCCCTTCGAGCGGGCCAGGCGGATCGCCGCGACCGCCTTGTCGAACACGCCCTCCTGGCACACCGACTCGTCGTGCCGCTCGCGGTTGCCGTCGAGGTGGATCGAGAAGGTCAGATACGGCGAGGGGCGGTACTCGTCGATGTGCTTGGCGAGCAGGATCGCGTTGGTGCACAGATACACGAAGCGCTTGCGCGCGACGATGCCCTCGACGATGCGCGGCATGTCCTTGTGGATGAGCGGCTCGCCGCCCGGAATCGACACCATGGGCGCGCCGCACTCCTCCACGGCCGCGATCGCCGCCTCCACCGAGAGGCGCTGCTGCAGGATTTCCTTCGGGTAGTCGATCTTGCCGCAGCCGGCGCAGGCGAGGTTGCACTGAAACAGCGGCTCGAGCATGAGCACCAGGGGGTAGCGCTTCTGACCGCGCAGCTTGCGGCTGACGATGTAGCGGGCGACCCGGTACTGTTGAACTAGAGGAATACCCAAAATCCGTCTCCCAAGGTTGTACCGGCGCGCGGGCCGCCGGCAGGCCCCATCACCGGGGCCACACTGTATGGTCCCCGCCTAGCCGCGCGCGAGCGCACGCACGGCCGGCTGATGATCCCGCCTGATCCGCTCCCACTCCTGGGTGAACCAGGGTGTGAAGCTCACTGCGCCGGCGCTCATCTCGGCATCGAGCGCATCGGGCGCGATCCATCGCCAGGCGGCGACCTCGGCGCGGTCGGCGCCCACCACCGCCGCGCTGCAGCGGCCGATGAACACCGAGCACAGCTCGTGCTCGGCACCGGCCCCGTCAAACTGTGCTTGATACTTGAATTTGAACAGAAAGTGCAAGGGGCACTTCAGCCCGAGCTCCTCGGCGAGCCGCCGGTGAATCGCCGCGTCCATGCTCTCGGCGCGCCGTGGGTGGCTGCAGCAGCTGTTCGACCAGTACAGCGGCCAGAGCCGCTTGGCCGCGGCGCGCTGCTGGATCAGCAGCTCGCCGTGGTCGTTGAAGATGAAGAGCGAGAAGGCGCGGTGCAGCAGCCCGGCACCCTCGTGGCAGCGCGCGCGGCTCGCATGACCCACCTCGCGGTCGGCATCGTCCACCAGAATCAGCGCCTCGGCGCCCGCCAGACTGTCGCCTTCAGGCAACAGTTCGCGCGCTCCAGTGCACTGGTCCATCACGCGCTCCCCCCCGGTGCCGGCTCAACCGTGTACCCTATCGGGCGTTCAGCGAATCGCATTCCTGTGGCTCTCTCGCTCATAGCGGTCCGCGGCGTGAGGATTCCGTTGGACAGGACTACCCGCATCACGTTCAGTATAACTCGTTAAGGATCATGCTCGCTCTGGGCCTGCTGCTCGGCGCCGCCGCGCTCGGTTACGCGCTCACAGCCTATCTGGCGGTGCTGCGCTCGCGCAACATCGCCTTTCCGCCGGCACCGGACGGGCGCGAGCCGGTGACGGTGCTGAAGCCGCTGTGCGGGGCCGAGCCGGGGCTCGCCGAGGCGCTGCGCAGCCTGTGCGCCCAGGATTACCCGGGCATGCAGATCGTCTTCGGGGTGCAGGACCCGGACGATCCGGCCCTCGCGGTCGTGCGCGCGCTCGAGGCGCAGTACCCCGGCCTCGACATCGCGGTGGTGATCGATGCGGCCCGCCACGGATTCAGCGCCAAGGTCAGCAACCTCATCAATATGATGCGCGCGGCCCGCCACGAGTGGCTGGTGCTCGCCGACAGCGACGTGCGCGTCCCGCCGGGCTACCTCGCCGGCGTGTGCGCCCCCCTGGCCGACCCCTCGGTGGGCATCGTCACCTGCCCCTACCGGGGCCGGCCGGCGCACTCAGGCGGCGCGGCCGGCCTGTGCTCGCGGCTCGGGGCGCTGTTCGTCAACGAGTGGTTCATGCCCTCGGTGCGGGTGGCGGCGCTCCTCGGCTCGCGGGATTTCGCCTTCGGGGCGACCATCGCCCTGCGCCGCTCGGCGCTCGAGGGCATCGGGGGATTCGCCGCCATCGCCGATCAGCTGGCGGACGATTACCGCCTCGGGGAGCTCACCCGGGCTCAGGGCCTGCGCACGGTGCTCTCGGAAGTGGTGGTCGACACCGGCATCGATGAGCGCAGCCTGCGCCAGCTGGTACAGCACGAGACCCGCTGGCTGCGGACCATCCGGGCGGTCCGGCCGGGCGGTTACGCCGCCTCCGGGATTACCTTCAGCTTGCCCGTGGCAGTGCTGGGCTGGGCGCTCGCGGGGGGCTCGATGGCCGCAGTGACGCTGCTGATCGCCACCGCAGCGGCCCGCGTGATGCTACATTTCGCAGCCGGCGACCCGGGGCCGGGCAAGGCCAGCCCCTGGAGAGGCCTGTGGCTGCTGCCGCTGAGCGATGGGCTCGGCTTTGCGCTGTGGTGCTGGGGTTTCGCGGCCCGCGAAGTGCAGTGGCGCCAGGAGCGATACCGGGTGGAGCGCGACGGTTCGGCGCACCCGATAACTTGAGGACGTGACGTCATGATGAGAACCCTGTTCCTGCATCCCCCGTCGTTCGATGGCTTCGATGGCGGCGCCGGCGCGCGCTATCAGGCCAAGCGGGAGATCCGTTCCTTCTGGTACCCGACCTGGCTCGCGCAGCCGGCCGCGCTGGTGCCGGGGAGCCGGCTGCTCGATGCGCCGGCCGATGGCCTCTCGATGGCCGAGGTACTGCCGCTTGCGCGCGAGTACGACCTGGTCATCATGCACACCAGCACCCCGTCCTTCCCGACGGACGCCAAGGTGGCGGAACTGCTCAAGCAGGAGAACCCGCGCCTGAAGATCGGCATGGTCGGCGCCAAGGTGGCGGTCGATCCGGCCGGCTCCCTCTCGGCCTCGGCGGCGATCGATTTCGTGGCGCGCGAGGAGTTCGACTACACCTGCAAGGAGGTCGCCGAGGGCCGCCCGTTCGCCGACATCACGGGCCTGTCCTTCCGCCGTCCCGACGGGGTGATCGAGCACAACGCCCCGCGCGCCATGATCGAGAACATGGACGATCTGCCGTGGGTGACGCCGGTCTACCAGCGCGACCTGACCATCCCGAACTACTTCATCGGCTACCTGCAGCACCCCTACGTGTCCTTCTACACCGGGCGCGGCTGCCGCTCCAAGTGCACCTTCTGCCTGTGGCCGCAGACCGTCGGCGGGCACCGCTACCGCGTGCGCAGCGCACAGAGCGTCATCGACGAGGTGCGCTGGATCAAGGAGAACATGCCGCAGGTGAAGGAGATCTTCTTCGACGACGACACCTTCACCGACTTCCGGCCGCGCGTCGAGGAGATCGCCCGCGGCCTCGGCAAGCTCGGGGTCACCTGGTCGTGCAACGCCAAGGCCAACGTGCCGTACGAGACGCTGAAGATCATGAAGGACAACGGCCTGCGGCTGCTGCTGGTCGGTTACGAGTCCGGCAACGATCAGATCCTGCACAACATCAGGAAGGGCCTGCGCACCGACATCGCGCGGCGCTTCACCAGCGACTGCCGCAAGCTCGGCGTGGTGATCCACGGCACCTTCATCCTCGGCCTGCCCGGGGAGACCGCCGACACGATCCGCGAGACCATCCAGTTCGCCGTGGACATCAACCCGCACACCATCCAGGTGTCCCTCGCCGCGCCCTACCCGGGCACGCAGCTGTACCAGGAGGCGGTGGAAAACGGCTGGCTCGCCGCCAACGAGAACTTAAACCTCGTCAACGACCGCGGCGTGCAGCTCTCCCCGATCAGCTATCCGCACCTGCCGGCCAAAGAGATCTATCACGCGGTCGAGACCTTCTATAAGCGCTTCTACTTCCGCCCGCGCAAGATCGCCGAGCTCACCGGCGAGATGCTGCGCAGCTGGGAGATGACCAAGCGGCGCCTGCGCGAGGGTGTGGAGTTCTTCCGTTTCCTGCACGCGCACGAGGCCTGAGCGGTCGGTTTGAAGGCGTTGATCGTCACCGCCGATGATTTCGGCCTGCACCAGGCGGTCAACGAGGCCATTGAGCAGGCCCATCGCGAGGGGGTGCTGACCTGCGCGAGCCTGATGGTCGGGGCGGCCGCGATCGACGATGCCGTGCGCCGCGCGCGCGCGCTGGCGCAGCTGGCGGTGGGGCTGCACGTGGTGCTGGCCGACGGCCAGGCGGTATTGCCGCCGCGACGCATCCCGGCGCTGGTGGATGATTCGGGCCGCTTCGCCGACCGCATGGCGCGCGACGGGCTGCGCTTCTTCGCCCTGCCGCGGGTCAGGCGCCAGCTCGAGGCGGAGATGCGCGCACAGTTTGCGGCCTTCGCCGCCACGGGCCTGCCGCTCGATCACGTGAACGCCCACAAGCACTTTCACCTGCATCCGACGGTGCTGTCGATGCTGCTCACGATCGGCGCCGAGTACGGGCGGCCCCCGGTGCGCTGGCCGCGCGAGCCGCGCCGGGCATCACTCGCCGGCGCGCTGCTCTCGCCCTGGCTCGCGCTGATGCGCGCCCGGCTGCGCGCCGCCGGCGTCGCCTGCAACGATCAGATCTTCGGCCTCTCGGGAACCGGTGCGATGGACGAGACGCGCATGCTCGAGATCCTGGCGCATCTGCCCGAAGGGCTGACGGAGATCTATCTGCACCCGGCGACCCGTAACGGACTGACGCCCACGATGAGCACCTACCGCCATCGCGATGAGCTTCAGGCACTGCTCAGCGCGCGCGTGCGCGCGGCCGTGAGCGCCTCCGGAGCTGCAACCGGAGGGTTCCGCGCGCTCACCGGCGCGCGCGGGCCGCTCGGCGAACCCCGTCGCGCCGCATGAGACTGACCGTCCGGATCGCGCTGCTCGCGGGGCTGACCCTGCTGGTCGTGCTGCTGGCGCGCGAGGGCACGGCCATCCTCACGCCGATCGCGCGCGCCGGCTGGGTGCTGCTGTGGCTGGTGCCTCTGCACGCGCTGCCGATCCTGCTCGACTCGCGCGGCTGGCAGGCGCTGCTCAACCGGCGCGTGAGCGCCGTGCGCCTGTTCTGGATCGCCACCGTGCGCGAGGCGGTCAACCGGCTGTTGCCGGTGGCCAACATCGGCGGCGACCTCGTCGGCATCCGCCTGCTCGCGGCCGGCGGAGTCGACGGGGTGTGGGCCGCGGCCAGTGTCACGGCCGAGCTCCTGGTGACCCTGTTCAGTCAGTACCTGTTCGTGCTGCTCGGGGTCACTTGCCTGCTCAGCCTCATCGGCATGGTGCACGACGCGAGCGATGTGCTCATCGGGCTCGCCGCGAGCCTGCCGGTGTTCCTCCTCGCCGCCGCCCTGCTGCACTACGGCTCGGTGTTCGAGCGGCTCGAGAAGATCGCGGTGAAGATGCTCGGGCCGGAGACGCTGCGCTTCCTGAACGGCAAGTGGAGCGCGCTCGATGCCGCAGTGCGCTCGCTGATTGCCGACTGGACGCGCTGGGCGCGCACCATGCTGTGGCAGCTCGCGGGCCTGATCGCCGGAACGCTCGAGACGTGGCTCGCCTTGCGCTGGCTCGGCCATGCGGTGAGTTTCGAAGCGGCGCTCGTTCTCGAGAGCCTGACTCAGGCGGCGCGCAATTTCATCTTCGTGGTGCCGGCGGGACTCGGCGTTCAGGAAGCCACCCTGGTCGGGGTCGGACGGCTGCTCGGCATCGACGCCGACCTCGCCCTGGCGCTGTCGCTGACCAAGCGCATGCGGGAGATTCTCTTCAGTGCGCCGGCGCTGCTATCGTGGTACTGGACTGAAGGAAAGAGGGAGTTTCACCATGTCCGCGGTTCCGGCCGACTGTGAATCGCCCCCGCTGCGCGCCGGATCGCCCGAGCACAAGCGACTGCTCGCCGAGTTCTTCTTCGCGACCCACCTCGAGTACGATCCGCAGCGCATCGACTGGCCCCGCCTCTCGGACGAGCAGCTCAAGCGCCTGACCGGCCTGCCCTTCTGGCAGGAGGCAGTGTCCACCGAGAACGTCACCTCCAACACCATCACCGCCGCCGCGGCGCTCGAGGCCGACCCGCAGTTGCGCCGCGCGATCGCGCTGCAGGGCCTCGAGGAGCAGCGCCACGCGCGCCTGCTCGCCGCGCTCACCGCGCATTACCGCATTCCGATCGAGTTCCCGCCGCCCTACGCGCCGCGCCACCTGGAGGATGATTTTCTCTTCGCCGGCTTCGGGGAATGCTTCGATTCGTTTTTCGCCTTCGGCCTGTTCGCGCTCGCACGAGAGTCGGGTTACTTTCCGGCGGCGCTGGTGACGGTGTTCGAGCCGGTGATGGAGGAGGAGGTGCGCCACATCCTCTTCTTCGTCAACTGGGTCAAGGCGCGCCGCATGCAGCTTGCCTGGTGGA
Organism: Pseudomonadota bacterium; assembly: GCA_021816775.1. GTDB lineage: Bacteria > Pseudomonadota > Gammaproteobacteria > Steroidobacterales > Steroidobacteraceae > 13-2-20CM-66-19. The sequence continues at coordinate 123,976 of JAKAXA010000007.1, read as the reverse complement.
AGCGGCCGGCCTTCCGTGCGCGCTGTGCGTGGATCATCCTGAAGCAGGTCGCCTCGCGGGTGAAGACCGCCCGCAGTCTCGGCGGCAGCGGCGCGCCGGCCTCAGGCGAGAATTTCACCCTGACAGCGCACCAGGACATCGGTGCGCCCGTGACGCTGCACGGACTGCTGGCGATGTGCCTCGCCGAGAACGACCGGCGCATGGCCCGCTACGACGCCCGCCTGCTGCGCCCGAAGCGGGTCCCGGGCCTCGCGCGGGTGCTGCTTCGGGTCGTGCCGAAGAGCCTCTGACGGGTCAGGGATCGCGGGTGGCTCCGCGGATATCGGCCGCGCTCCCGTGCAGCGCCTGCGGTGGGCTGACCCACCGGCGCATCCCGCCACTGGCGTTGCCGCGAGCGCCCGCTGCGCGCCGCCGCCGGCGCACGGGATGACGATCGGCGTGTTCCGGGCCGAGCCTCACCGGCGCGGCCCGGGAGCCGTTCAGCGCCCGTCAAACCGCCCGCCGCGCGGTCACTCGGTGCCGGCCCGGCGTGCGATGAGCCCGCGCCCGGGGTCGTAGCCGAGGATGGCGAGGGTCATGAAGACCACGAGCGAGCCGGCGACGACGGCGAAGGCCTCGAGATTGAACTTCTCGTACAGCGCGAAGCGAATCAGCTCCACGGCATGTGTGAACGGATTCGCCATGCAGAGGTAGTAGAGCTTCAGGTTCGCCTGCTTCACGGTCCAGAGCGGATAGAGCGCAGACGAGGCGAAGAACATCGGGAAGATCACGAAATTCATCACGCCGGCGAAATTCTCCAGCTGACGGATCACCGAGGACAGGAACAGGCCAAGCCCGCTCAGCATCATGCCCGCCAGAATCAACGCCGGCAGCACGGTGAGGTAGCCGAGCCGCGGCGGATGCACCCCCCAGAAATAGGCGATGAACAGAAAGACGTACGCCTGCAGCACCGAGACGATGACCGCCGCGATCAGCTTCGAGGTGAGCAGGTACCAGCGCGGCAGCGGGCTCACCAGCAGCGTGCGCATGCTGCCCGTCTCTCGGTCCCAGACCATCGACAGCGAGCTCTGCATGCCTTGAAACATCAGGATCATGCCGATCAGCCCGGGCGCGATGTACACCTGGTAGGGGATGTAGGTCTGATACGGCGGAATGATGGACACGCCGAGCACGAAGCGGAATCCCGTGGCGAAGATCAGCAGCCACACCAGCGGCCGCACCAGGGCCGCGAGGAACCGCCCGCGCTGGTTGAGGAAGCGCAGCGCCTCGCGCCAGATGATGCCGCGCAGGCAGCGCACGTAGTGGATCGGCGTCATTCGCCGCGCTCGCCGGTGAGTTTATCGAAGGCCTCGCGCATCGATGAGGCGTTCGCGCGACGGATCACCTCCGGCACCGGCCCCTCGGCGAGGATCCGGCCCTGGTGCAGGACGATCACGCGGGCACCCGGATCGACCTCATCGATCAGGTGGGTCGCCCACAGCGCGGCGATCCCGCGTTCATCGCACAGTCTGCGGACATGATCGAGGAGGAACTGACGGCTCGCGACGTCCAGCCCCACGGTCGGCTCATCGAGCAGCAGCAGCTTCGGCTGATGCACCAGCGCGCGCGCGATCTCCACGCGGCGGCGCTGACCGCCGCTCAACGTGCGCGCGTGCTCGCGCAGCCGGTCTGTCAGGCCGACGCGCTCGATCTCACGCTTCAGGCGGACGGCGGCCTCGCGGCGCGGCAGGCCGTGCAGGGCGGCGTGATAGAAGAGGTTCTGCGCGACCGACAGTTCCAGGTCCAGGGTCGCCAGCTGAAACACGACCCCGAGCCGGGCGAGCGCCTCGGAGGGCTTGTCCTTGATCTCCCAGCCGAAGATCCGGATCGAGCCGCTGCGATGGTTGTACAGGCGGGTGATCAGGGAGAACAGGGTGGTCTTGCCCGCGCCATTGAGGCCAAGCAGCATGGTGCGGTCGCCACGGTTGAGCCTGAAGGAGACGTTGCGCAGGGCCTGCCGCTCGCCGAAGGAGTGGCTGAGTCCCTCAACGACGAGCGGTGGGGCCTCCTCTGCCGGCGCGCCCGCCCCACCCTGCTCCGCCGCTTCTGCTTTGACAGCCAACATCGCGCTTCACCGCCTCATGGCCGACGCCGAGCACCGTTCGATCGGGCGCAGGGCCCGACAGATTCCCGCGATTCGATTTCGCACGATCGTCATGCGCAGCGGCCGGTGTCTGCGGCCGCTCCCCTCAAGCGTACACGGTCCATGTTCCTGCCCCGCCGATGTCCCCTCCGGGGCCGGAACGGTTCGTATCGGCAGGCAATATGCCACAATACGCACGCTTGTACAGCCTCTTTCCCCAATGCCCCGCCTCGCGCGGCGCGCTCGATACGGGCCGCGCGCGTCGTGTTCGCCGCGGACTCATCGAGCGGCGCACGCGTGTGGCCCACCGCGCGTGCGATGTTGCCCGCGGCAGCATCGCGACCGGGATGATCGCTCCCCGGATCCAACAGCGCATGCGCCCCGCAGCAACTCATCGCTCGCCGGCCGTCGGAGAGGCGATGGCCGGCGGCTCGAGCGGCCCCATCGCCGGCGCGCCGCCGATCAGCTCACGGTGCTGGCGCAGGACTTCATCGCGCAGCAGCTCGATCTCGCTGCTGCTCGGGCGGTGATTGCGCCCAAGATTCACCGGGACGTGCCCCACCACGTGCGCCGGCGATGCCGACAGCAGCACCAGGCGATCGGCGAGCACCAGCGCCTCGCGCAGATCGTGCGTCACGAACAGCACCGTCGTGGGCCGTGCATGCCACAGCTTCAGCAACAGCTCGCGCAGCTGCTCCACGGTGTCGTGATCCAGGGAGACGAACGGCTCATCCATCAACAGCAGATCGGGCTCGATCGCGAAGGCGCGTGCGATGGCCACGCGCCGGCTCATGCCCACCGACAGCTGCGCCGGATACAGGTCCCGCGCGTCGGCCAGACCGACCGCCTTCAGCAGCTCGGCGATGAGCGGATCGGCGCGCTGCGGCGGCAGCACCAGTGCGATGTTCTCGTAGACCGTTCGCCACGGGAGCAGCCGGGGCTCCTGAAAGACGTAGCCGATGCGCGCCGGATCGCCGTCCTCGCGCGCCGCCAGCCGCACCTGCCCGTCGAACTCGCGGTCGAGTCCGGCGACGATGTTGAGAAACGTCGTCTTGCCGCAGCCCGACGGCCCGACGAGCGCCACGATCTCCCCGGGCGCGATGCGCAGAGACAGGCTGGCGAGGGCCACGTGGGGGCTCGCCCCGCGCGCGCGCGCATAGCGCTTCTCGCGGATCTCGGCGAGCAGGGCCGGGGTCACGGACGCCATCGCGCGGCGCGCCGCTCCAGCGGCTGAAAGATCGCCCATTCGATCAGCTGGATCACCGCCACGAAGGCAATGGTATAGGCGAGGATGCGGGTCACGTCGAACTGCTGGAAGTACAGCTGAATCTCGAAGCCGACGCCGTTGCTCATCCCGAGCAGCTCCACGATGAGCACGATCTTCCACACCAGCGCCAGGCCCGAGCGGGCCGCCGCGAAGATGTACGGATACAGCTGCGGCATGATCACGTGGCGCAGCGTGCGCCAGCGGCCGATCCGGAAGCTCTGCGCCATGTCCGCATAGTTCCGCTCGAGCGCGCGGGCGCCCTCGCGCAGCGTCACGGCGACCGCCGGGATCTTGTTCACCGCCACTGCGCCGATCGCCGCGGCCTCCGTGAGCCCGAACCAGACGTAGGCGAGCACGATGATCACGAGCGCCGGCAGGTTGAGCAGCAGCACGAGCCAGCTGTCGAACAGCACGTCCAGGGTCCGCGAGCGGCCCATCACGATGCCGATCGCCGTGCCGACGACCATCGCCACGACGAAGGCGGCCACGACCCGCGCGAGGGTGATACCGAGATTCAGCGGCAGCGAGCCGTCGGCGCACATGTGCACCAGCGCGATGAGCACGGCCGTGGCCGAGGGCAGCAGCCGGCTGTGCAGCGCATCGGCCGTGACCTGCCAGACCACGATGAACAGGGCGACCGAGGCGATGCGCTGCGCCAGCGAGGAGCCCACCAGCCAGGACGAGACACGCGGTGCGTCGCTCGGCACGCTCATTCAGTAACGCACCGTGGCGAGGAACGTGCCGGGCTGCAGCGTCGGACTCTTGCCGACCAGCTTCCTGCCGCCGACCTTGGCGAACAGCGCGTACAGGGCCTTCGCCTCGCGCCGCTCCCGGTTGCCCCAATGGGCGGGGATGCCGGCGCGGAAGCCGTCCCGAAACGCCTTCAGTTCGGCGGCGTCGCGGGCCCCGGTCCGGCGTGCGAGCCAGTTCCACTCGGCGTTCGAGGTCGCCAGGATGGACTGCGCCTGGCGCGTGGCGCGCACGAACCGGGCCACGGCCTGCGGATGCGCCCGCGCCCACCGGCTGGACACGACATAACCCACGAGCGGGATCGGGGTCGTGAAGCCGAGCTGGCGCAACGCATCGCTCATGGACAGGACCACCGGCAGGCCGCGGCTCTTCAGCCGCGCGGCGAAGTTCCAGAACGTCAGCACGGCATCGAGCCGGCCCGCCAGCAGCTCCTGATTGAGCAGCGGCGGAGCGCCGAAGGAGACGCTCGTCTCGCGCGCCAGATCGATGTGCTGCTCCTTCGCGAGCGCCTGCAGGATCACCCAGCTCTTGTCGAGCGGTCCGCCGGCCACGCCGAGCCGCCGATGGCGCAGGTCGGAGAGCTGATGAATCGGCGAGCCGCGCGCTGCGACCAGCGCGCCGAGGTCCGTCGAGAACGGAAAGAAGCTCCAGTGGGCCCCCGCGGCGCGCTGGCGCGAGACCCACAACCAGTCCGATACCGCGCAATCGACGCGGCCGGCCTGCAGCGCCACCAGGGTGGCCTGATTGGTCGCGAGCGCGACCTCCTCGATGTGAATGCCGTTCGCGCGGTCCAGGTGGTGATGCCGGATGACATCCATCACCCAGTTCACAGTGCCGAATTTCAACACCGCGATGCGCAGCGTCGGCTCCGCGCGTGCGGCCACCGGCCCGGCAGCCATGGCCATGGCCATCACGAACGTCACGACATACAGGCGGATGCGCTGCACCGACACTGCCCTCCCCCTGGCCTCTGATTTGTCCCGCCTTCTCATTGGGGACGGCGCCCCGCGTAGAGCATCGCGGGCACGAACGCGTCGCGCCCGCCTCCCGCTCACGGAATCACTGCGATGCCCCATGGCAGACGGCCGACCGGCACCGACCTCACCGGCTGCAGCGACGAGACGTCGATGATCGTCACGTCGTTCGTGAGGCCGTTGACCACGAAAAGCCGGCGCCGGTGCGGGCTGAACATCATCTGCCAGGGCCGCTGGCCGACCAGGATGTACTTCTCGACCCTGTAGGTCTTGGCGTTGATCACGGCCACTCGATTGGCCCGGCCCAGCGCCACGAACGCCAGACGGCCGTCGGTCGTGAAGCGTACGCCGACCGGTCCGATGTACTCCCGGTCGACTCCCGGGATGTGGAAGTAGATGATGTGCACGATCTTGTGGGTGCGCGGGTTGATCACCGACACCGTCCCGCCGACCTCCGAGGAGACCCACAGCCAGTGCTGATCCGGCGTGAATTCCGCGATCCTGGGGCGCGTATCGACCAGCACGTTGGCCACGACCTTCCAGGTCTTCGTGTCGATGAAATGCGCCATGCTGGTGGTCTCGGACACGACCACCACGGTATGCCCGTGCCGGGTGACGGCAAGGCCCTCGGGCTCGATGCCGACCGGAACCTGCGTGATCCACTTGCCGGTGGCGAAATTGATGACCGTGACCAGCGCATTGTTCTCATTCGAGACGTAGACCTTATCGCCCGACGGGGACATCGCCAGGGTCTCGGGGTCCGGGCCGGTGTCGATCCTGCGCACCACCTTCAGCGTCTTCACGTCGATGACATCGATATTGCTCGAGTCGCCGTCGCAGACCAGGACATATTTGTGGTCCGGCGTCGCGACGATCCCTCTCGGCCGCTGGTCTGTCGGAATCGTCGCGATGACCTTGTAGTTCTGACCGTTGAGCACGGTCACCGTGTCGTCGATCTCGTTCGTGACGAACAGCTCCGTGGCACGGGCCTGTGCCGCGAACAGGCCGAGGCAGCCGGCCGCAGCGAGCAGTACCGCGGCGCCTCGCCGGGTCAGTGCAGATGACATTTTGTCTCCGGCTTGTCAAAACCCAGGGTGTCGGTCGTGTACCCCGGGTGCAGGAATCCATGCTGCGGGGAAATCGAGACCGTCATCAGCGGCGTCATCAGCAGCACCGGTTGACGCAGCTGCTGGTCCCAGCGGCGGAAGTTCAGCCCCTGCCCTTTGTAGCCCTGGACGAGGAAATCCTTCGAGCGCAAGTACTTGCGCATCGGGACCGGCGTCGTGATGTCCGCGCGCATGACGGCGTTGCCGACGATTCTGACGGCGAGCCATCCGCCGTAGTCGAGCTCGGTCATGCGGCGATGGGCGAACAGATCGAATCTCTGCTGCATCTGCAGGGCCGCATATTCCTGGTAGGCCGGGGACCAGGCCGTCGCCACGAGTCCCTGCGTCCCCACGACCGGGCGTGCCGCGAAGGTATTGTAGGGAAGATAATCGCCGAACAGGTCCGTCTCGTCCGCCACGAAGATCACGTCGTAATCGGCGTCGACCTCGGTTGCCAGAGGCATCTGCGTTTGAATCTGCTGATAGCCCGTGTCGCTGCGGCGCGAGCCGGGATTGTAGTTGTAGACCTTCTCGGCGGCGATGTGGGCACCATAGCGCTGCGCCGAGCGGCGGATGTCCGCCGCGTACACCGCATCCTGCGGCGTCGGCCCCTGAATGATGAACCAGTGCGTCCAGCGCTTCAGCACCAGGTATTGGGCCAGCGCGTCGGTGCGCATGGCCTGGCTCGGCAGCAGGTGAAAGGTGTTTGCGCGGCAGTCCTGCTGACGCAGGCTGTCGTCGATCGTCCTCATGTCGAGGATCACGGCATTCTTCGCCGCCGGCAGATCGGAGAGCGTCAGCAGATCGTTCGCCTTGAGGTCGGCGATGATGATCCTCGGTCCATGCGCGAGCAGCTTCTGCGCCGCAGCGAGGAGATTGCCGCCGTCCGGCACGGTGATGACATCCAGCTTGAAATCCCAGCCGATGAACTTCCCGGCGGTATTGAGCTCGTAGGTCGCCTCCTCGGCGCCGGCCACCCCGAGGTTGGCCGGGTGGCTCTCCAGCAGCGACGGCAGGGTCTCGGGGTTGAAATGATATCGCTTGCGCAAGACGATGATGTGGAAGGTCTTCAGTCCTGTGCCGCCTGCCGCGACCGGCGCCGCGTAGGCGGCAGACGCGCTGACGCTGGCCAGCAAGACCAGCGTCAGCAGCGCCAATGTCCGGGCCGCGCGCCGCACGATCGCCCCCTTAGTACTTGTGCGCCGGCGGCCCCTGGTAGGCCGAGCGGATCCAGGTGATGATCTTCCACACATCGCTCGCGTGCTTGATCACGACTCCCATCTCGGGCATGGGGGCCACGACGTTTTCGATGGCCTGCCGGTGATAGCCGGCCTTATGCAGCCTGTTGGACCCGAGCGAGATGAGGCGGAAGAGCGTGTCGTCACTGCCGCCGTAAATCCACACACCGTTGATCAGCGGCGGACACATGCCCCCGCCCCCACCGCCGCCGTGACAGCCGCTGCAGCCGTAGCTCATGAACAGCTTGTGGCCTGCTTTGGCCATCTGCGCGTTGCCGTTGTAGGGATTGTGCAGCGAGCCCTTGGGAGCCATCGCGACGATCTTCAGCGGCGGCTCCTTCAGCAGAGGGGACCCTTTGGCGAAGGATATCGTCGCGGTCGCAGCGAGCGAGGGCCCGACGAGCCCGCATGCCGCTCCAACCAGCGTCAAAGTCAGAGCGGCCAAACCCGCCAGGCGTGTCGTCATCGTCTTCTCCGGTTGCTTAACTGAATTGGACTGTGCCTGCCACCGTTGGTTCACGGCCGGGCAAGCATGTCGAGGATGCGCGTCGCGCCGAGATTGTCGTCGCTGACCGCAATATCGTGGGCGGTCTGGCCCGCCGCCGATTTCATCCGGGCATTCGCACCCGCCTGGATGAGCAGGCCGATCATGGGGGAATTATCGTGCGCGGCCGCGATCATGAGCGCGGTGACCCCCTGGGAGTCGGTGGCGTTGACGTTCGCCTTATGGGCGATCAGTGCGCGCGCAATGCTCATCGGCCCGTGAACCTGCACAAACCGCAGCCGGCTGCCCATCGGCCGCGGCCGGTCGCTCGCGACGATCATGAGCGGCGTCAGCCGGTACTTGCTTCCGGGGGCGTTCACGTTCACCCCCGCCTTGATCAGCGCATAGGCGGCATCAAACTGCTGCTCCTCTATGGCGAGCGTCAGGAGCGAGTAGCCGCGCGGCGCCGCCTTCGCGACGCTCGCGCCGTGCGCCAGCAGGAATTGGATCGCCGGCGCCCGGTTGCGCAGCACCGCCCCGTAGAGCGGCCTCGAACCCCCGGCGTCGGGCAGATTGACGTTCGCCCCATGCGCGACCAGCAGCCGCATCATCGGCACGCACCCGGCGCGGGCTGCGGTCATGAGCGGCGAGTTGCCGAGATGGGTCAATTTATTGACGTCGGCGCCCTTGCTGATCAGGTAGGCCGCGCGCGACACGTCATTGGCAAGTACCGCGTCATAGAGCTCCTTGTTGACGCTCGACCCTTCGGCGAGCCAGCGCTTGACCTGCGCACGCGAGACGGTCCAGTGGGTGGGCTTTGCGCCGCGGTCATCCACCGAGTGCGCCAGCATGTAGCTGCCGTGCGCCGGCAGATTGCCGGCAATCAGACAGTTGGGACACTGCACCAGCGGCACGCCGTACTCGCGCAGGATCTTGCCAATCGCGGCGCGATTCGCCTTCAGCGCATCGTTCAGCGCATACCTGAGCACCACGTCTCTCGGCGGCACCGCGATCGCGAGGCTGAATTCCATCGGCACCGAATTGTCCATCAGATTGGTCGGCTGGATGGTGATCGGCTCGTCCTTCATGGTCTTCAGCCACCCGGCCATGGGTCCCCATGCGCCCACCACATCGAGCTTGCCCTGCGCCACCTCCTGCACCTGACGCCAGGGCTGGTGCGCCGGATTCCATGCCGTGTCGTTGTGCACGACCCAGACCTTCACGTTCTGATAGACGCCATGGTTCTGCAGCGCCTGGCGCAATGCCGAAATCTGGAACACCCCGAGCCGCAGTCTCTTCAGCGCCGGGTCGCTCAGGCTCTTGATCGCGAGGTGCTCATCGTTGCGCCACACGAGCACGTAGGTCGTGCGGTACAGCGGCATCGTCGGCAGAATCCCCGCCGCGTGCACCGGCATGTCGATCAGCAGGTCGCATTCGTCACTGGTGCCGAAAGCCTGGCCGACGATGTCTCCCGTGTAGGCGCGCCAGTAGTAGCTCAGCCGGGCGTGCATCGCCGTGGCGAGCACCTGGAGAATCTTGTTCTCGTATCCCTGCCTTTTGCGATCGGAGAGCGGCATGTTGCCGGGGTCCGCGCAGACGCGCAGGACGCGGAAATGCGCGGTGAGGGCGGCCTGTTTGGCCGCATCCTTCTCCGCCTGATCGAGCTGGTTGAAATCCTTGCCGGCCCAGGGGCCCACCAGACCGGACGAGCTGTCCGCCGACTGGGCTGCGGCGCTTGCAGTGAATGCGGGCGAAACGACAACGGTGGTGATCAGAAGCACGACCGCCGACAATGCGCAGCGGCCAAATCTTGGCATTGCAGACATCGCGTATCCCGTCGAAGAGGATCAGCCGGCCCCCCGCCCCCCTCCGTCCCGCGCCGGTAGGGGAAGGAAGTATGGCACCCCGCGGAAGCGCCCGCCGCCGCGGGGTGCCCAGCTTCAGACTATCACATTCCTGCAGAGCCCTTCGGCAGGCTGAAGGTGTACAGCGTGCCACCCTGAGGAATCAGGTTCAGGTGCGTAGCCTTGGCCATTGCCGTGGCTCCGATCGCACCGTACTTGTCGTTCAGATCGAGGCCCGCCGTCACAGGCAACCCGATCCAGCCGCCGATGCCGGCAAAGATCGACACGAACTGCCGTCCGTTGACCGCCCAGCTGATCGGATTGCCGATGATGCCCGACCCGAGCTTACGCTCCCAGAGGATCTTGCCGGTCTTGGCATCGACCGCCCGGAAATATCCGCCCAGGTCGCCGTAGAACACCAGACCACCGTTGGTGTTCAGTGTGCCGCTCCAGTTCGGGTACTTGTCCGGGATATTCCACAGCGTCTGCCCCGTCACCACGTTGTATGCCTTCAGCCGGCCCGCAATGCCCGGCTTGTGCTCATACATGTAGACGTTGGCGAAGACGTAGACCAGACCCTGCTGAATGTCGGTACGCGGCTGCGGCGTATCCTGCATGCACCAGTTGTTGGTCGGGACAAAGAACACCTCCGGGTCCGCCGGATTGACGGACGCCGGCTGCTGGTCCTTGCCGCCCATCGCCGAGGGGCAGGCCTGGGCCATCTGGTTGACCAGCAGCGGTGAGTGTGCGTAAACCTTCACGGGGCGGCCCGTATGCAGGTTCACCTTCTCCGCCCAGTTCACGTAGACGAACTTATGCGCCGCCAGAAGCGTGCCGGTCCGCCGATTCCAGACATAGGCAAAGCCGTTGCGATCGAACTGCACGAGCGTCCTCTGCATCCTGCCGCCGATCTTCATGTTGACCAGGATCGGCTCGTTGACGCCGTCATAGTCCCACTGATCGAACGGGGTCATCTGCATCGCCCAGACCACCTTGCCCGTGACGACGCTGCGGGCAAACATGGTCATCGACCACTTGTTGTCCCATTTGCCGTCGTTGCAGGACTGTTGCGTGGGCGGATTGGCGCCGCAACGATACGAGGGGCTCCAGAGGCCGGGATTGCCCGATCCGTAGTAGAAAAGCTTCAGCTGCGGGTCATAGCTGTACCACGCCCATGCCGCTCCGCCGCCGCGCTTCCACTCGTCACCGGGATAGGTCAGGCCGAGCTTATGCCCGTAGGTGCCGTACTGGGGATTCCATTTGTTCGTCGCGGGCGTGAAGCCGACCTGCGCGTCGGTGCCGTTGTCCCAGTACTTCCACAGCAGCTTGCCGGTCTGCAGATCATAGGCCTTGATCTCGCCCCGCGCCGCAAACTCATCGCCACCGAAGCCGACGATCACCTTGCCATCGGCGATCAGCGGGGCGTTGGTCACGGTCTGGCCTTTGGCGGGCCAGGCATGCTTGACCTCCCAATCCACCTTGCCGGTCTTGGCGTCGAGGGCGATCAGGTATCCATCGAGGGTGTTGAAGAGAACCTTGCCGTCGGCATAGTTCAGGCCGCGATTGACAGTATCGCAGCAGGCGCGCGCCACGGCCGAGAGATCCCGACCGGTCTTCTTCACGTAGTTCCAGACCTCGACGGGATGATCCGGATGCGTCAGGTTCAAAGCCTGAACGATGTTCGGCCAGCCGCTGACGAAGTACATCATCGGCGTGCCGCCGACGTCGACGACGATCGGCTGGCCTTCCTGGCCGCGCAACGTGCCGAGCGATTGCGCCCAGGCCATCTGCAGGTGCTGCACGTTGTGGGTATTGATCTGCGACAGATCACTGTGCCGATCGAGCGCGAAGTTCTGGCCCATCGCCGGCCAGAGATCCGGGTTTGCGCTCATTTTCATGATCTGCGCATCCGATCCTGATCCGGCTTGGGCAACCGAAGCCGCTCCGCAGGCCACGATGCCCGCTGCCAAGAGGATCGATGCCGGCGCCACTAGCCAGCGCCAATTTGGGAATTTCATATGTCCCCCTTTTGTGAGAACGAGATCGCTGCCGGCTTGGCGAGCGCACTCGCCTCGGCGGCCAAGCATCGGAACTGATAACTCATACTCCCCTCCAAATTATTGGTCTTTCGGAAATACGATCGATTCCGCGCTCCTCCACCGCGTCCGGAGCGGAAAGCATTTGCAGCGCATCTCGGGCACGGTTGCGCTGCCCGACGCTATCAATACACCCGCGGCCAGCGCCCTGCAATGCAAACCGGGGGACAACGCACCGGCTTTTTGACAGGTGCCAGGAGCGTCCCAAGAGTGTGTCGACAATGGAACGATTTGTCTCTTCGGGGGACGCGAGCCCCGCGGCAGCAGCCGGCCGGCGGGCCGTTCGGAGCCGATATTCCCTTGAACTGCGCGCACCTGCGGGTGAGCACTGCGGCGGGTTCGCGGGCCATCAGGGGCCGCTGTGCTCTGCAACTTGAGCCTAGAGCCGCTGCCGAGGCCGGCGCGCCTGCGGCTGTGCCCGAGCGCTCGGGTGCGCAGCGTCGCGCAGCGGCTCGGGCGGCCCGGTCAAGACACGGCCGCCGACGATCATGACATCCGGCAGTCACCCGCCTTCGGAGCGCGCCGTCGGCACCGTGCTCGTGCCTGAGCCAAGCGTCAGGCAGAACCAACAGCAGGGGCCGTAGATCCTGCGGCCGGGCGCGCCACCCCGGGGCGGCCGCCGGCCTGGCGCATGCGCGAGCGGCACCCCGCGCCGCCGATCCGGCGCAACGGCGCACGATGCCCGGCGCGCAGATACCCCACACGCCGGCAGGGCGACCTCGCGGTGCCCTCCCGGCGTCTCGCTGCGTCAAAGCCAGCGATCAAGCCCGGCTTCAACGCCACGGCCGATGACCGTCGTCGCCGAGCCAGGGAGCCCTCGGCGACGACGCGAGAGCGGACCCCTCGGCCTATGCCGGCGGCCGACCCAACGGCGGGCGGCGCGCGAGCGAATCGACCAGAGCCCGCCGCACACCGGCTGCGTTGTCGCTCACGCCGCCAGCGTTCCCTTCTGCTTGGCCGTGTGGGTCGCGATCGCGTCCATCAGCGCCGGCGAGAGACTGTCATAGGGCTCGAGTCCGAGCTCCTTCAGGCGCGCGCGCACCTCGCCCATACGTGCCGGCGGGAATCCCGACTCGATGATGGAGGAGACGAACGCGGCGAATTCCGGGGCCGCCCAGCCGCTCTCCTGCAGCAGCTCCGGATGCACGAAATCGAACCCGTAGAACGCGTGATCCTTGTTCTCGATGCGCCCGTACATGTGCACGCCGCAGCCGGTGCACGCGTGGCGCTGGATGACGGCGCTCGCATCGACGATTTTCAGCTTCTGCGCGTTGGCGATGACGCTCAGCTTCTCGCGCGGCACCACCGCCACCAGGGAGAACAGCGCGCCCTTCGGCTTCCAGCATTTCGTGCAGCCGCAGACGTGATCGAAGGCAACGTTGGCGCCGATGCGCACCTTCACAGGATCCGTGGCGCAGCGGCACACCAGCGTGCCGCCCGCGAAATCCGCTCTGCCCGGCTTGACGCCATGGTCGACCGCCGGATGAATCGAGATAGCCATGTTGTATTCCTCTCGAGTTGTTTGTGTACAGGCCTTCAGAAGGTCACGACCGAGCGGATCGACTCGCCGCGGTGCATCAGGTCGAACGCATCGTTGATGCGCTCGACGGGCATGACGTGCGTAATCAGCTCATCGATGCGGATCTTGTGGTCCATGTACCAGTCGACGATCTTCGGCACATCGGTGCGACCGCGCGCCCCGCCGAAGGCCGTGCCCTTCCACACCCGCCCGGTCACCAGCTGGAAGGGCCGGGTCTTGATCTCCTGTCCCGCCCCCGCCACCCCGATGACCACCGACACGCCCCAGCCGCGATGGCAGCACTCCAGCGCCTGGCGCATCAGATCGACGTTGCCCACGCACTCAAAGCTGTAATCCGCTCCCCCATCGGTCAGAGCCACAAGATGCGCCACCAGGTCCTCCTTGATCTCGCGCGGGTTGACAAAGTGCGTCATCCCGAAGCGCTCCGCCAGCGCCTTGCGCTTGGGGTTCACATCCACGCCAATGATCTTGTTCGCACCCACCAGGTGCGCCCCTTGAATCACATTCAGCCCAATCCCTCCGAGCCCGAAGACCACCACGTTCGCCCCGGGCTCCACCTTCGCGGTGTTGATCACCGCTCCCACCCCCGTCGTCACCCCGCAGCCGATGTAGCACACCTTCTCAAACGGGGCGTCCTCGCGGATCTTCGCCACCGCGATCTCCGGCAGCACCGTGTAGTTCGAGAACGTCGAGCAGCCCATGTAGTGGTGCACCATGCGCCCCTCGAGCGAGAAGCGGCTGGTCCCGTCGGGCATCAGCCCCTTGCCCTGCGTGGCGCGGATGGCCGTGCAGAGGTTGGTCTTGCGCGAGAGGCACGACTTGCACTGGCGGCACTCCGGCGTGTACAGCGGAATCACATGGTCACCTTTTTTTACCGAGGTGACGCCGGGGCCGACGTCCACCACCACCCCGGCTCCCTCGTGCCCCAGGATCACCGGGAACAGTCCCTCCGGATCGGCCCCGGAGCGGGTGAACTCATCCGTATGGCACACCCCGCTCGCCTTGATCTCTACCAGCACCTCCCCGGCCTTCGGGCCCTCGAGGTCCACGGTCACCACTTCAAGCGGTTTGCCTGCCTGATAGGCAATGGCGGCTTTTGATTTCATGACGATGCTCGCGTGTGTCGGGGCCCGATGGGCCAGGGGCCGGAGTCTACGCGGGCGGGAAAGACAAATTCCCATCCGAGGTGCGCCAGATGCACCCCTGCGGCGCCATTGTCCCGATTCGGAACACTATTGGGGTAAGCTGTGCCAAAGTTGACCCTTGCGCCTTGCGGGGCACCGCGGCCGGCGCATAATTCCCCCGCGACGGCTGAAGGGGGGGCAAGTCATGCTGCGCGCAACCGATAACCGTCACCGTCACTCGCTGGCAGCGCCGCGCAACTCGCTGCGGCACGACGATTCGGACGCCCCGGAGTACATCCGGCGCTCGTGGCTGCGCTGCCTGAACGAGTACCACCTCGACCCCCAGTCCGAGCGCGAGCCGTACGTTCTGCCCCGCCAGGAGCGTCTTGAGCGCAAGGAGAGCAACCATGATCTGCTGGCGCTCGCGGATGCCGAGATGGCGCACCTGTACCACCAGCTCGCCGGCTCGGGCTACTCGATCATTCTCACCGACCGCGACGGCGTCCTGCTCGATTATTATGGGGATTTCAGCTTCCGCAACGCCGCCTTCCGCACCGGGCTGGTGCTCGGGGCGATGTGGGACGAGCAGCACGGCGGCACCAACGGCATGGGCACCTGCCTCGTGGAGCGCACGCCGCTGATCGTGCACCGCGAGCAGCACTTCTTTGCGCGCAACAGCGGCCTGACCTGCTGCGCCGCGCCGATCTTCGATCATCGCGGCGAGCTGATCGCGGTGCTCGATGCCTCAGGGGAGTCCGACCGTGCCCAGCAGCACACGCTGGTGCTGGTCAACATGGCCGCGCAGATGATCGAGAACCGGCTGTTCCTGCATCACTTCCGCGACGCGTTCGTGGTGCGCTTCCACAGCCGCCCGGAGCTGCTCGGCACCTGGGGCGAGGGCATCATCGCCCTCGATGGCGCCGGCAGCATCACCGCGCTCGACCGCAACGCGCTGTTCCAGCTCGGGCTGCAGCACTCCGCCGAGCTGCTCGGCGCCCCGCTCGAGCGGGTATTCACCGTCTCGCTCTGCGCGCTGCTGGCACGCAGCCAGCGCAAGTCCTTCCACCCCCTCACCCTCTACGACGCCCGCCACGGCGGGCGGGTATTCGCCATCGCGCAGGCCCCGCAGACCAAACGCGGCGGCAAGCCGCGCGGCGCGCAGAGCTCGGCACCGGCGCATCTTGACCCCAACCGCGGGCCGCTCGAGGAGCTGGACTTCGGCGACCCGGTGATGGCCCGCAACATTCAGGCCACCCGCCGCACGCTCTCGCGCGACATTCCCATCCTGCTGATCGGGGAGTCTGGAACCGGCAAGGAGTGCTTCGCGCGGGCGTTGCACGCCTCGAGCGAGCGGGCCGAGAAGCCCTTCGTCACGGTGCATTGCGGCTCCGTGAGCGAGACGCAGCCGGCTTGCGAGCCGCCCGCCGCCGGCGCCGCACCTGCGGGCGCGACGGCCGAGCAGATCCACGGCCGCATCCTTCAGGCCAATGGCGGCACGCTGTTCCTCGACGATGTCGGCGAGCTGCCGCCGTCTCTGCAGACGCAGCTGCTGCACGTGATCGAGGAGCGCACGCTGCCGGCAACCGCGGCCAAGGAGGCCGCGCGCATCGATGTGCAGCTGGTCAGCGCCACCCGGCGCGATCTGCACGACAAGGTGCAGCGTGGCGAGTTGCGCGAAGACCTCTTCTACCGGCTGCAGGGCCTGGTGCTCACGTTGCCGCCGCTGCGCGAGCGCAAGGACAAGGCGGCCGTGATCCGCCACATCTTTGCGCAGGAGTGCGCCGCCACGCCCGCCGTCACCATGGGTGAGGACATGGTCGATGCGCTCAAGGCGTACAGCTGGCCGGGCAACATCCGCCAGTTGCGCAACGTGCTGCGCGGCATGATCGCCATGCGCTCGAGCAACCAGCTCGATGCGGGCTGCCTGCCGGCCGAATACGGGGCCGGCGAAGTGCACGCGGACGATGCGCTCCCGGAGGAAGCCAAGAGCTTGAATCCCCTCGAGCGGGCCGAGCGCAGCGCGCTGCTGCACGAGATCGAGCTGTATCAGGGCAATCTCAGCCGCGTCGCGCACTCCCTCGGCATCGGGCGCAACACGCTGTACCGCAATCTGCGGCGGCTGCGCATCACGCTGCCGGTCAGGCGCTGAGGCGCCCGCGGCGCGCCGCGCGCCGATCTAACGCAGACCTGCCGCGCGGCAGGTCTCCAGCGCGATGCCGTGACGCTTTATCTTGCGGTACAGCGTGTTGCGGCTGACCCCGAGGTCAGCGGCGGCCCGGCTCATATTGCCGCCGTTGACGTCGATGACGCGCAGCAGCGTTGCCCGTTCGGCGGTCAGCAGCAGCTCCTTGCGGCTCTCCGGCGCGAGCCGGCCGGCTCCCGGGACGACCGATACGACCGCGCCGCCGCGCCTGGCGGCGCCGATCTGCCCGGGCAGATCGCTCAGGCGAATCACCCCGCCATCGCAGATGGCAAGCGCGGTGCGGATCACATTGCGCAGCTCACGGACGTTGCCCGGCCAGGAGTAATCGAGCAGACATTCGAGCGCCTCGCGTTCGATGCGTGTCGCCCCGTGCAGGCGCGTTTCCGCGGCGAGCGTCAGCTGGATCACACGCTCCTTGTCGGCCCGCTCGGCGAGCGCCGGCAGCTCGAGCGTCAGCCCGTTCAGCCGGTAATACAGATCCTCGCGGAACGCCCCGCGCGAGATCATCTCGCGCAGATCGCGGTGCGATGCGGCGAGCACGTGCAGCTCCACCGCGCATGCGCTGTCGCTGCCGAGCGGCACGATCTGGTGCTCCTCGAGCACGCGCAGCAGGCGGCTCTGCAGCGCAAGCGGCATGTCGCCGATCTCATCGAGAAACAGCGTGCCCCCCGAGGATTGGGCGATTCGGCCGCGCAGGCCTTCGCGGCGCGCGCCGGTAAATGCCCCGGGGCGGTAGCCGAACAGCTCGCTCTCGATGAGCGTCTCGGGGATGGCCGCGCAATTGACCGCGACGAACGGGCGCGCCGCGCGCCGGCTGATCAGATGCATCGCGCGCGCGAAGGCCTCCTTGCCCGAGCCCGTCGGACCCTGGATCAGAACGGGGATGTCGGTGTCGGCTATGCGGTAGGCGCAACGCACGTTGCGCAGCATCTGCGGGTCCTCTCCCGCCAGATCCTCCAGCGTCAGGCACGATCCGCCCAGCACGGACTCGCACCCGGCGTAAACGTCGGGCGCCTCGAGAGCGATCGGATCAGGCGTATTGTCTGTTGCGTTCATCATACGTCCCCCCCCCTGTGTCACCTCGGCGCTGCGCCAGGTGTGTCATCTCTCGGCGTGACAGTGTCACGCATTGAAACACCGCCGCGCGCCCATTGTCCGCTGATCGACGGCCTAGTGTGCCCGGGGAGACCCTCCCGTGGGCGGGGCAAACGCGCCGGGGCCGCATTCGACGGCGCCTGATGTTCCGGAAGCGTGACACAGTGTGCCGTACACCGACGCCTCGAACAGCACCCGTCGAATTGACGCATTCCGATGTGTCCAATGCGCAACGGCCGCCGCAGCCCGAAGCGATGGCACGGCAATTGCTACCTGCCCTGGTACCCAAAACGCACACCCGGGGGGCCGTACATGATATTCCGCAAAGCCACTGTCCTTGCCGCCGTCATGGGTGCCGCGCTGTGCGCGCCAGCGGCCCATGCCATCAGCGTCAAGGCCGGAAAATGGAAACTGTCGTTCGACGGCAACGTCAACGCGCATTACATCTATTCGCAGTGCGAGAAGCATCCGTCGGTGGTTGACGGCGGTCTGGCCTGTGTGGCGAGCGATAGCTCCTCCTCGGTCTCGAACGGCCTGCTGCCGGCAGCCCTGACCATCGGCGGATCCACCGTCCAGAACGGCTACGACATCGCGTTCACATTCGGCCTGTACCCGGGCATCAGCACCAACGACGGCGGCAGCCCGAATCTGCAGGTGGGCAGCGGAAACTACGGCCACACCGCGCTCGGCACCGCCGGCCTCGATGTCCGCCAGGCGTTCCTCACGGTGGGCAACAAGGAGTTCGGCACCATCATGGCCGGGCGCAACATCGGCCTGTTCGCCTCCGATGCGATCCTGAACGACATGACCCTCCTCGGGGTGGGCGCCGGCAACGGCAACTACGCCGCGCCGGCCAATACCTCGCTCGGCTCGATCGGGCTTGGCTACATCTACACCGACTGGCTCGCGCAGATCGACTACACGACGCCGACCGTGAGCGGCGCCAACCTGACCGTGGGTATCTTCGACCCCCTGAACACCCTCGGGCAGGTGCCGGCCAACCACTCCACTCCCGGATTTCAGGCCAAGGCCACCTATACCATCGGCAACCTGTATCTGTCGGCGAGCGGCCTGTACCAGCGCCAGCGCCTCGACTGCGCCGATCCGTCGCTGAACGTCGCCGCCTGCTCCATCGGCGCGAGCTACCTGCAGTACAGCAGCGCCGCGTTAGATCTCGGGGGCAAGTACACCGCGGGCCCCTTCCAGTTCATGGGCTGGTACTACCGCGGCAGCGGCGTGGGCACAACCGGCCTTTTCGTGCTGTCGAACGACTCGTTCGGCCATCCGCGCGGCTCCGAGGGCTTCATCGCGCAGGTGACCTACACGTACGGGCAGACGAAGTACGGCATCAACTATGGCGAGAGCAAGCTCGATCCGACCGCACTGGATCGCGCCAACGGTCTGCTCGTGGAGATGAACAACAAATGGACCGCAGGCGTCTACCACCACCTCACCAAGGATCTGCTGCTCGTCGGCGAAGTCAGCCGGATTCAGTCGACCAATGACGCGGATCAGAAGAATTCGAGCTGGAACATCAACGCCGGCCTGTTTTTGAGCTTCTAAACACGGCGCGGCGCTTTCGTGCCGGTGGCCCGCGCAAAGCGGGTCACCGGCCAGCTTTTGTGGCCGCTACGGCTCGATGAGGCCGTGACGGATCGCCAGCAGCGTGAGTTCGGATTGGTTGGAGACACCGAGCTTGTGCTTGATGTTGTACAGATGCGTGCCGACGGTCGAGGCCGCAAGCCGCAGATCCTCGGCGATGCGCTGCACGGTCTCGCCGCGGGCGAGTCGCATGAACACCTCGAACTCGCGCTCCGAGAGCCGCTCGGCCGGCGAATGCCCGCCTTCCAGGTCAGTGAGCGCCAGCCGCTGCGCCACGCCCGGATCGATGTAATGCCGTCCCGCGGCAATGCTCGTGATCGCCTCGAGCAGCGCCTCCGGGGCGCTGCGCTTGGAGAGAAACCCGTACGCCCCCTCGCGCAGCGCCCGCCGCGCGTGCACCACGTCGTCACGCGCGGACAGGGCGAGCACGCGCGCCTGGGGATGGTGGGCGCGGATCCGCCGCAGGGCCTCGATGCCGCCCATGCCGGGCATGGCAATGTCCATCACGGTCACGTCCGGGCGCAACTCGAGATAGCGCTGGCAGGCGGCCTCGCCACAATCGGCCTCGCCCACCACCTCGACCTGGGCGCTCGCGTGCAGCAGCAGCCGAAAGCCCGTGCGCACCACGGCGTGATCGTCGACGAGCAGCACGCGGATCATGCCGGCTGCGGCTCCCCGTCGAGGGGAATCACTGCCGCGAGCAGTACGCCGCCGTGTCCGCTGTTGCCGACCTGGAAACGGCCCCCGAGCTGCTCAATCCGCTCCTTCAGACCGCGCAGCCCGAAATGACCGGGTCGCGTCCACTCCTGCGGCAGCCCCTTGCCGTCGTCGCTCACACGTACCGACAGGCTGCGCGCATCGGCGCGCAGCTCGGCCTCGATGCGCGAGGCGTGGGCGTGGCGCAGCGCATTGATGAGCCCTTCCTGCACGAAGCGGTAGGCCACCAGCGTCACGGTGGGCCCGAGATCGACCCGCAGGTCATGCCGCAGCGATACCGTGACCGACCCGTGCCGCTTCTGCAGATCCCGCGCGAGGCTCTCGAGAGTTTCGGCGAGGCCCAGCGTGTCGAGTGTCAGGGGCGAGAGACGCGGGATGAGCCCGTGCATGGCGTCGTAGAGCGCGGCGGCCTCGTGAGAGATCAGCCGTGCGGCCTCCTGCATCGCCGGCTCCCCGGTGCGCGCGCTGATCGCCTGCGCCAGGCTGCGGATGGCGGTGACCGACTGACCGAACTCATCGTGCAGCTCATGGGCGATCAGGCGCCGCTCCTCCTCCAGGCGCTGCTCGACCAGCCGGGCCATCTCGCGACGCTCTTCCAGGCGCGCTTCGGCTTCGCGCGCCTTGCGCTCGGCCGCCACATTGTCCCCGATCGCCTGCGCCATGCGGTTGAAGGCCGCGCCCATCGCCTGCGCCTCGAGTCCGCCGAGCGCCGGCAGCCGGTAATCGAGCTCGCCTCGCTTGAGCCGCTCCAGGCCCTCCACAATGATCGGGAAGGGCGAGAGCGCGCGCTCAATGATCCAGAAGGCCACGCCGTTGGCCACGATCAGCAGCACGGCGGTCAGGGCGAGCAGCCGGGTGATTTCGTCCCAGCCGTCGAGAATCGCCCGCGACACCTGCGCGCGGACCACGAGTTCGAGATTGTCCGGCATCACGAAGGTGTAACGGGGAAGATGCGGTGCGAGCAGATGCGAGAACCACTGCGGCGCGTACTGGCCCGCCTTGTACGTCGCGGGCGGGGAGTGGTAGAGCACCGGGCCGTGCAGGTAGTGCAGGGTGATGCCGTTCGATCGCACGTGACCGAGCTGCTCGAGGAAGCGCAGCACCACCTGCGGCCCGCCGATATTCCAGTAGATGTTCGCAAGACGCCCCAGAAACTGCATGGCGACCTGGTGCGAGGCCTCGATGTCCTCGCGCACCCGCGCACGCGTGGCGATCATCTGCGCCGTGATCAGCAGGACCACGAATACGGCCGTGAGGCCCGTCACCACCAGATGCAGACGTGTCCGCAGCTTCATAAATCCGCCCCAGCGCGACGCCCCGGAATGAGACGCCCCCCAAGCCCATCCTAGCAGCAGCGCCCGGCGAAACTCATGAAAATCATGAGCGCGGAATCATGAGGCGCTGCTTCCGCAAGCACACCACGCCAGCCGAGGATGCAGCAGGGGGAGCGCCGTCGGTGAGCCGAGCCCGCGCGCCCCGCAGCCGCCGGCACGAGGCGTCGCGCACGCGCCGGAGGCTTCGGGCCGGCGTGAGTACAATCGGACACCGCCAAGCGCAGCGCTCGATCGCGCCCGCGGGCGCTTGCTGCAACAGGACAACAAGGACAATCATGCTGCTGACGCGTCGATCGACTCCGCAATCGCCCCGTCGCGCCGTGTTCGCACGTGCCGCATGCGCATTGCTCGCCATGCTCGCAGCGCACACTGCAGCGGCGGCGCGAGCCGCCGGCCGCCGGCGGCTCCGGGACGTGGTCGTCACGGCCACGCGCATCGCGACTCCGGCATTCGACGTTCCGGCCTCGATCGCGAGCGTGCCGCGCGCCGACCTCACTGGTGACAATCTCGGCATCAACCTCGCCGAGGGCGTGCGCTCGGTGGCCGGTCTTCTGGTGCGCAATCAATACGACTACGCGCAGGACCAGCAGGTCTCCATCCGCGGCATCGGCGCAGGCTCGGCGTTCGGCGTGCGCGGCGTGCGCATCTATCAGGACGGCATACCGCAAAGCGGCCCGGACGGCCAGGGCCAGGTATCCGAGTTCAATCTCGGCTCGGCCGAGCGCGTCGAGGTTCTGGAGGGCCCGTTTTCGGCGCTGTACGGCAACTCCTCCGGCGGCGTGATCCAGATCTTCACCGCCGACGGCGCCGCACCCGGGTCGCTGCGCTTCGACCTCGGCTTCGGCAGCTTCGGCGCAGTGCGCGCCGGCGTCGATGCGAGCGATGCCGTCGGCAAGCTGCGCTACAACCTCAACTTCACCCACTTCGCCTGGCGCGGCTTCCGGCCCCACCAGCGGGCACGCAGCGAATCCTTCAACGGCAAGGTGAACTACTCCCTCGATCGGCGCGATTCACTCACGTTGCTCGCCAATGTGCTCTCCCGGCCGCACTCGCAGGACGCGCAGGGGCTCACCGCCGCCGAGTTTGCCGCCGACCCGAACCAGACCGCCGCCTCGGCGCTCGCCTTCAACACGCGCAAGACCCTCGAGCAGCAGGAAGGCGGCCTCATCTTCAAGCACGAGATCAGCGCCGAGCAGTCGCTGCGCCTGATGGGCTACTACGGCCACCGCACGGTGCTGCAGTTTCTCTCGATTCCGCTCGGCGCGCAGTTCCCGCCGGCCAGCTCCGGCGGCGTGGTCGATCTGCACCGTGATTTCGGCGGGGGCGATGCCCGCTGGACGCTGCAGACCCACCTCGCCGGTCACGCGCTCTCGTGGGTCGCCGGTGCGAGTTACGACACGCAGAATGAGCTGCGCCGCGGGTACAACAATTTCATCGGCACCACGCTCGGCGTGCAAGGCGCGCTGCGGCGCGACGAGAACGACATCGCGCGCAACTTCGATCAGTATACGCAGGCGAGCCTGGCGCTCTCGAGGCGCTGGAGCCTGATGGTGGGCGTGCGCCACAGCGAGGTGAAATTCATCACGCAGGACCACTTCATCACGCCGGGCAACGGCAGCGACAGCGGCGGGGTGACTTACACGGCCACCACGCCGGTGGCCGGCATCCTTTATGCGCCCCGGCACTGGCTGCACCTGTACGCGGCCTTCGGCCAGGGCTTTCGCACCCCGCTCGCCTCGGAGCTCGCCTACCGCCCCGACGGGCAGCCCGGCATCAACCTCGCTCTGCGCCCGGCACGCAGCGACAACGGCGAGATCGGCGCGAAGGTCCGGGTGGGCCGCACGCTGTACGCGACGGTGGCCGCCTTCCTCACCCACACCAATGACGAGATCGTCGTGGTGTCAAACCACGGCGGGCGCTCGACCTACCAGAACGCCGGGCGCACACGGCGCAGCGGCGCCCAGGCCTCGCTCGAATACCACTTCATGCCGCGCTGGCGGCTGCAGCTCGCCTACACCTACGTCGAGGCGATCTATATCGACGCGTTCCGCACCTGCAGCGTCGTGCCCTGTGTGACCCCGACGCAAGTCATTCCCGAGGGCAACCGTCTGCCGGGCGTTGCGCGCAATGACGCCTATGCCAAGCTCACCTGGGGCGGCAGGCTCGGCTGGCACGCCAGCCTGAGCGGACAGTACCTGGGCGCGATCCCGGCGAATCAGGCGAACACCGCCTACGCCAGCGCCTACTCGCAGCTCAACGTGAGCGGCGGCTATCGCACCGATGTCGGCTCGCAACGCCTCGAGGTCTTCCTGCGAATCAACAATCTGCTGAACCGCCACTACGTGGCGGCGGTCATCGTCAATCAATCGAGCGGCGCGTACTTCGAGCCGGCGCCCGGCCTGAACGCGCTCGCAGGCGTCACGCTCACTCTACGGTGAGCGGGTGGATCTGAGCGCGCGGTAGACGGTGTTGCGCGAGACGCCGAGCGCGCGCGCCGCCGCCGAAATGTTCCCCGCGGTGCGCTGCAGCGCTGCCGCCACTGCGCCCGTGCGCAGCGCCTTGAGGTCCTCCTTCCCGCCGCGCGCACAGGCGGGCGTCGCGGACCCATCAGGCGCGGCCGGCAGGTCATCGAGGAAGTCCTCGGGCAGCTGCTGCGGCCCGATCTGTCCGGCAGGCCCGGCCAGCACGCCCGCGGTGCGCAGGACATTGGTGAGCTGGCGGATGTTGCCCGGCCAGTGGTAGCGGTGGAATGCGGCCAGCACCTCGGGCGCGAAGCGCGGCACCGGCACCCCCTGCGCGCGCAGGATCCGCTCCATGAGCGCCTCGAGGTCCTGCCGCTCGCGCAGCGCCGGCAGCCGCACCATCAGACCATTCAGCCGGTAATAGAGGTCTTCGCGGAATGTCCCGCGCCGCATCATGTCCTTCAGATCGCGGTGCGTGGCGCAGATCACCGCGAAATCGACGGGGCGCTCCTTGCTCGCCCCGAGCGGCAGCACCGAGCGCTCCTGCAGCGCGCGCAGCAATCGGGTCTGCAGCGCGAGCGGCATATCCCCGATCTCATCGAGAAAGAGCGTGCCGCCGTCGGCGAGGAGGATCTTGCCCGGGGCGCCGCGGCGGCGCGCCCCGGTGAACGCGCCTTCCTCGTAGCCGAACAGCTCCGCCTCGATCAGCGATTCGGGCAGCGAGGCGCAATCGACGGCCACGAACGGACCGGTGCGCCGCTCGGACTCGTTGTGGACCGCGTGCGCCAGGAGCTCCTTGCCGGTGCCGGTCTCACCGAGAATGAGGATCGGGATGGCGTGGCCCTGCACCACGCGGACCTTGCCGATCACCGCGGCGACCGCCGGGTCGCCGGTGTCGAGGTCGGCAAGCGTCGGGGCGCGCTGGCGCGCGCCCGCCGGCTCGGGGGCGCGGCGGGCGGATTCCTCCGGCGCGCAGCGCGCGGCGGCCGGTCCCGTGCCGCGGCGGAGCGGCGCATAGGGCTCGATGCGCGCCAGCACCGCCTGCCCGCTGCGCAGCGTCAGTTGCGCCACCGTGCCCGCTGCGCCGCGCTGCTCGAGCAGGGCCGGCACGTCGATGTCGAACAGCGAGGTGAGCGAGTGTCCCGTGACGCCCTGCGCCTCGAGACCGAACAGTGACTGCGCGCTGGGATTGGCGCCCAGCACCCGGCCGCTCTCGTCGAATGCCACGATGCCCTCGAGCAGCGTGCCGAGCAGCTCCGCGCGCACGTGGAAGTGAATGCGAAGGGCCTGGCTGAACTCGCCGATGAACAGCTGATTCTCGATCATGTGCGTCGAGAAGCGCACCAGCCCCATGGTGTGCGGGTGATAGCCTTCCTCCGGCCCGGACACA
Source organism: Pseudomonadota bacterium (assembly GCA_021816775.1). Taxonomy (GTDB): domain Bacteria; phylum Pseudomonadota; class Gammaproteobacteria; order Steroidobacterales; family Steroidobacteraceae; genus 13-2-20CM-66-19. The sequence goes on along the minus strand of JAKAXA010000007.1, from coordinate 98,628 downwards.
TCGAGCGCGCCGAGGAGCTCCCCGCGCGGCCCGCGAATCGGACAGCATGAGCAGGTGAGGAAGCGGTTGACGGTGAGGAAGTGCTCCCCGCCGTGCACCAGCGTCGCGCGCCGATCGGTCAAAGCCGTGCCGATGGCGTTGGTGCCCTTGCTGTCTTCGGACCACAGCACCCCCGGCTTGAGGGCGACCTGCTCCGCCTTGCGCAGGAAGTCCCCGTCGCCCACGGTGTGCATGACCAGACCGCGCTCATCCGTCAGCAGCACCATGCTGTGGGTATTGAGAATCTGCTGGTGCAGCAGCTCCATCACCGGCAGCGCATGCGTGTACAGCGCCCGGTGCCGCTCGGCGAGCTCGCCGAGCGCGCGGCGGCTGAGCGCGCTGAAATCGGGGCGCAGCCGCTCGCTCAATCCCAGCCGGCGCGCCCGCTCGTGCCACAGCGAGACCACCGTGGCGCGGTCGGCTGCGGGCGCCGCCTCGCCCACTCGGATTGCCGATGGCAAGGCAGCGGCGTCGTCTCTCATGAAGGCCCCTTCCGCGGCACTCGATCGGTGCTGTGTCGGACTTCGCCGCGTAGGTTACCCTAGCACCCCAAGTTCTCAGAAGTACAGTAGGGGCTTACCGAAGGCCCCTCGGCCGCCCCGGCGGACCCTCGCCGAGCCGGGCAAGCCCCGCGGCCGGCTGCAGCCACACGATTCCGCTCACCGCAAGCATCCCTCGAGGGGCGCGCTTTGCTCCTGTGCCGCGCCGGGTGTGCCGGCGCAACTGTTCCGTTTCGGCACATCGCAACGTTGCGTACCGCAACAGGCGGGTGAGCGCGTGCCCGTCAGCGGGCGCTTTCATGCCCCAAGCGGGATGGCATACTGCTTGCACAGCATCCAGACAGACCGAATCCACCGTGAGGCACCTCCATGTCCATTCAACCCAGCACCCATGGGCGCGTGAAGATCGAGCTCAAGACGCGCTATGACAACTACATCGGCGGCAAGTGGGTCCCGCCCGTGAACGGCCAGTACTTCACCAACCTCACCCCGGTCACCGGCGGCGCGCTATGCGATATCGCCCGCTCCGGCGCGGAGGATATCGAACTCGCGCTCAACGCCGCGCACAGGGCGAAGGCCGCGTGGGGCAAGAGCTCGCCGGCCGAGCGCGCCCTGGCGCTGAACCGGATCGCCGATCGCATGCAGGAGAAGCTCGAGTATCTGGCCACCATCGAGACGTGGGACAACGGCAAGCCCATCCGTGAGACGCTGGCCGCGGACCTGCCGCTTGCCATCGATCACCTGCGTTACTTCGCCGGATGCATCCGCGCGCAGGAAGGCTCCATCAGCCAGATCGACGACGACACGGTCGCTTATCACTACCACGAGCCTCTCGGGGTCGTCGCGCAGATCATCCCGTGGAACTTTCCGCTGCTGATGGCGACCTGGAAGCTCGCGCCGGCGCTCGCCGCCGGCAACTGCGTGGTGCTCAAGCCCGCCGAACAGACGCCACTGTCGATCCTGCTGCTGCTCGAGCTGGTCGGCGACCTGCTGCCGCCCGGCGTGCTGAACGTGGTCAATGGCTTCGGCGTGGAGGCCGGCAAGCCGCTCGCCTCGAGCCCGCGCATCGCCAAGGTCGCCTTCACCGGCGAGACCACCACCGGGCGGCTGATCATGCAGTACGCCGCGCAGAACCTCATCCCGGTGACGCTCGAGCTCGGCGGCAAGTCGCCGAACGTCTTCTTCGAGGACGTCTGCCGGCAGGACGACGATTTCCTCGACAAGGCACTCGAGGGCTTCGTCATGTTCGCGCTCAACCAGGGAGAGGTGTGCACCTGCCCGTCGCGCGCGCTGATCCAGGAGTCGGTCTACGAGCGCTTCATGGAGCGCGCGCTGAAGCGCGTCGGACAGATCAAGCAGGGCGATCCGCTCGACCCCTCGACCATGATCGGCGCGCAGGCCTCGCAGGAGCAGCTGGAGAAGATCCTCACCTACCTCGACCTGGGGCGCAAGGAAGGGGCCGAGTGCCTGATCGGCGGCGAGCGCAATCGGCTCGCCGGCGACCTGAAGGACGGCTACTACATCAAGCCGACGGTGTTCAAGGGCCACAACCGCATGCGCATCTTCCAGGAGGAGATCTTCGGGCCGGTGGTGTCGGTCACCACCTTCAAGGATATGGACGAGGCGCTCTCGATCGCCAACGAGACGCTCTATGGTCTCGGCGCCGGCGTGTGGTCGCGCGAGGCGAACATCTGCTACCGCATGGGCCGGGCCATTCAGGCCGGCCGCGTCTGGACCAACTGCTATCACGCCTATCCGGCGCATGCGGCCTTCGGCGGCTACAAGCAGTCCGGCATCGGCCGCGAGACGCACAAGATGATGCTCGAGCACTATCAGCAGACCAAGAACCTGCTGGTGAGCTACTCGCCGAAGGCGCTCGGCTTCTTCTGAGGCGCCTGATGAGCGTGGACCGTGTCACTGCCACCGAGGCGGCGCTGGAGTTGATTGCCCGCCTTGTGGCGCGGCACGGCCCGCTCCTCTTTCACCAGTCCGGCGGCTGCTGCGACGGCAGCGCGCCGATGTGTCTGCCGCGCGGCGATCTGCTGATCGGGGATCAGGACGTGTACCTCGGTGAGATCGGCGGGCAGCCTTTCTATATGGGCGCCGCGCAGTTCGAATACTGGCAGCACACGCACCTCACCATCGATGTCGTGCCCGGACGCGGCGGCATGTTCTCGCTCGAAGGGCCGCTCGGGGTGCGCTTCATCACCCGCTCGCGCCTGTACACGCCGCAGGAGGAAGCGGGGCTGGCGCCGGCGCGGCGCGGGCCAGCCGGATGAGGCGATCCTCGCCGCAGCGGCCGATCTGCCATACTGAGCTCAATGGTCTGGCTGACTGTGCTCTTCGTCCTCATCGTGGCCGCCGGCGCCTGCCTCGAACTGTGGCTCGCCGGCCGGCAGATTGCCGCGGTGCGCAGGCACCGTGAGCACGTGCCGGAAAGCTTCGCCGCACGGGTTTCCCTCGAGGAGCATCGCAAGGCAGCCGAGTACACCGAGGCGAAGGCCCGCTTCGGCCGCATCGGCACGGTGCTCGATGCGCTCGTGACGCTCGCGCTCACCGTCGGCGGCGGCATCGCGGCGCTGGATGCGCTCTGGCGGCACACCGGGTGGGCCGAGCTGTGGCTGGGCCTGGCCGTGATCGGCTCGGTGGCCGCCGTGGTGCTGCTGGTGAACCTGCCGCTGTCGCTGTGGCACACGTTCGTGCTGGAGGCGCGCTTCGGATTCAACCGCACCACGGCGCGCGTGTATGTGATCGATCTGCTCAAGGGAATCGCGCTCGCCGCGCTGCTCGGCGCACCCGTGGTGCTGGGCGCGCTGTGGCTCATGATGCGGGCCGGCCGGACCTGGTGGCTGTGGGCATTCGGCGGCTGGGTGGTGCTCACGCTCGCGGTGAGCTGGGCGTGGCCGGTGCTCATCGCGCCGCTGTTCAACCGCTTCTCGCCGCTGGCGGACGCGAGCCTCAAGGCGCGCATCGAGGCGCTGCTCGCGCGCTGCGGGTTCCGATCGAGCGGCGTGTTCGTGGTCGACGGCTCGCGCCGCTCGGCGCACGGAAATGCTTACTTCACGGGCGTCGGGCGCAACAAGCGCATCGTGTTCTTCGACACGCTGCTCGAGCAGCTCGAGCCGCCGGAAATCGAAGCGGTGCTGGCGCACGAGCTCGGGCATTTCCGCCTGCATCACGTGCGCAACGGGCTCGCCGTGTCGATCGGGGTGATGCTCGTCGCCTTCGCGCTGCTTGGCTGGCTCGCGCGCCAGAGCGCCTTCTACGCGGCGCTCGGTGTCCCTCACCCCGCGCCGCACGCGGCGCTGCTGCTGTTCGCGTTCGCCGCGCCCGCGGTGCTGTACTTCGCCACGCCGGTGAGCGCCTTCTGGTCGCGCCGGCACGAGTTTGCCGCCGACCGCTTCGCGGCCGGCCAGGCCGATGCGCGCGAGCTCGTCTCCGCGCTGGTCAAGCTGTACCGCAGCAACGCCAGTACCCTCACCCCCGACCGGCTCTACACGGCTTTTCACTACTCGCACCCGCCGGCCGTGGAGCGCATCGAGCGGCTCCTGCACGGCTGAGCGGCGCGCCGCCCCGTGCGACACCGCCGTGTTGCGCAAGCGATCGGCCGCGCCGGGCACCGCCGGCGGCCCTGTGGCGACGGATCTGCTTGCGAAACAGTGCCATGATCTGCATTCGGCCCGCAGGGCCGTGTCCGCCCCGGCCGTGCGCACTCCTTTAAACGCCGCCGTGGGCCGGCGCATCTAATGAAGCGCATGGTCTTGGCTGCACAAAGCGACGCGATCGAGTGGGAGGCGGGCCTCGTGCAGCGCGCCCGCGGCGGTGACGTGCGGGCATTCGAGCGGCTGTACCGCGAGCACATCGGCACCGTGTACGGACTGTGCCTGCGGCTGACGCGCGATCCGCCGATTGCGCAAGACTGTGCGCAGGAGGCGTTCTTCAACGCGTGGCGCTCGCTGCAGCGCTTCCAGACGCGCAGCCGCTTCGGCACCTGGCTGCACCGCATCGCGGTGAACGTCGTCCTCGCCCGGCGCCGCAAGCCATCGGCGCTCTGCGAGTTGCCGCCCCGGCCGCCCGAGGAGGACGGGGACCTCACCGACCCGCCGGGGGAGTGGACCCTTGATACGCCGGTCGAAGTCAGTGAAATCGAAGCCGCGGTGGCCGCGCTGCCCGAGGGCGCCCGAGACGTGCTCGTGCTGTGCGCGATTTACGGCTACTCGCACAGCGAGGCCGCCGGAATGCTCGGCGTCGCCGAAGGCACGTGCAAGGCCCAGCTGCATCGGGCCCGCGCGCTGCTGCGGGCGCGGCTCGAGCCGGAGAGTCAGCCATGAATGATCCTGCCCCCAAAGTCAGGCGCCTCGGGGAGCTGCCGCAGGAGATTGCGCCGCCGCGTGACGGCTGGCCGGCGCTCGAGGCGAGGCTGCGCGCGAGCGCGACGCCGCAACCGGGCCGTCCCGCGGCGCAGAGCGGCGCGAGCCCGCCGGCGCGGCGCCTGAGCCCGCCGCTGATGCGCATTGCGGCAGTCGCCGCGGTTCTCGCCACGCTCGTTCTCGGACTGTCCGTCGGCCGGTGGGTCCTGGCACCCGCCCGTCCGAGTGCCCAGCCGGCCGCCACTGCGGGCGCCGCAGCGGCGCGAGCGGGAGTGCCGGTCGCCTACCTCACCGATCCCCGCTATCTGCGCGAGCGAGCGGCCCTGCTGCGCTCGGTGGATGCGCGGCTCGCGACGCTCCCGCCGCCCACCCGGCGCAGGGTGCTCGCGAGCCTCGCCGTCATTGATCAGTCGATCCGCCAGATCCAGCAGGCGCTCGGCCGCGAGCCCGGCAACGCGCTGCTGCAGGAGCTGCTGATCGATACCTATCAGAACCAGATGCAAGTGCTGTCGAGCGCTCAGGCCCTGAGCGGCGGCGGCAGAGAGACCACAACATGAGCACAACCGCTGCACGTATCGCCACCCTCACCCTTTCGCTCGCCCTTGCGGCCGGCTCCGCCCACGCCGCAACGGTGCGGCGGCAGATCGCGGCCAGTGTGCACGGCGAAGTGCACATCACCAACGTCTCGGGCAGCATCGTGATCCGCGGGTGGGACAAGCCCACCGTGTCGGTCACCGCCGAGCTGACGAGCAGCAGGCAGCGGCTGCTGGTGAGAGGCAGCAATGGCCGTACGCGCGTCTGCGTCACGAACAACGCCGAGAGCTGCAGCTGGTGGAGCTCCTCGGGCCGCGCGCATCCGGCACGGCTCGAGATTGATGTGCCGCGGGACAGCGAGGTCGAGGCATCCGGAGTCAGTGCCGGCATCAGTTCTCGCGGCATCGCCGGTGTGCAGCATCTGCACACCGTGAGCGGCCCGATCAATGCGCAGCTCGGCTCCGGGGACGATGTCGTGAAGTCCGTCAGCGGCACGATCAGCCTGCACGGAAGCGGCCAGGACGGCGCGCTGCGCGTTGCGACCATCAGCGGCGATTTGAGCGCGACGAACGTCGCAGGCGAGCTCGACGCGCGAACGGTCAACGGACGGTTGAGCGCGCAGCTCTCATCCGCTCGCATCGCGCGGCTGCACACGACCTCAGGCCCAATCAGTTTGGATGCCCGCCTCGCCCGCGGCGGCAGGGTCGACACGGAAACGATCAGCGGTCATCAGACCATCAGAGTCGCCGCGGCTGCGGGCTATTCGTACGCGGTCAAGAGCTTCAGCGGCCACATCGGGGACTGCTTCGGCCTGCAGGCGGCACACCAGGAGTACGGACCCGGGAGCCGGCTCGACGGCACGCGCGGTGCGGGAGACGGTCGCGTGCGGATCAAGAGTCTGAGCGGCGGCATCTCGCTCTGCGACCACTGACGAGCGCGCCGGGGAGCCCCCCTGCGCCGCGAGAGGCGCGAGCGGCACCCGCATCAGGCAGCCGCATCGGCCTCTGGCGCAGCTCGGCGCCATGCTGACGGACTCCCTGACATTGCACCGGCCGCGGGCAATTCTCGAGCTCGTGCGCAACCGCACGGCGTTGGCGCAGCGTAGGCAAGCCCCGCGCGGGTCTGCGCGCAGCAGACGGGCGCCGTGCATTCGGCCGCGCCCGTGCCGGCCCGGCGGGCGCGGCCGCGCGAGAGCAGCCCGCGACGCCGCCCCGCCCTGGGGCGGGGCGGCGGATCCGTCAGCCGAACGGGTGGCGCAGGACGATGGTCTGATCGCGCTCCGGGCCGGTCGAGATGATGTCGATCGGCACCCCGACCAGGCTCTCGAGCCGCTCGAGGTACTTGCGCGCGTTGGCCGGCAGGGCCGAGTACTCGGTGATCCCCACCGTCGACTCGCGCCAGCCCGGCAGCTCCTCGTACACCGGCTCCAGCCCCGCATACCCGTCCAGGCTGAGCGGCGGCTCGGCCACCACTTCGCCGCCGATGCGATAGCCGACGCACACCCGGATGAGCTCGAGCCCGTCGAGCACGTCGAGCTTGGTGATGCACAGGCCCGAGACGCTCGAGTGCACGATCGCACGGCGCAGCGCCACCGAATCGAACCACCCGCAGCGCCGGCGGCGTCCGGTGACCGACCCGAACTCGTGCCCGACCCGCGAGAGATGCTCACCATAACCGTCGAACAGCTCGGTCGGGAACGGCCCGGCGCCGACGCGCGTGGTGTATGCCTTGACGATGCCGAGCACGTATTCGAAGGCGCGTGGCCCCAGACCCGAGCCGGTCCCGGCGAAGCCCGCGGTGGTGTTCGATGAGGTCACGTAGGGGTAGGTGCCCAGGTCCACATCGAGCATCGCGCCCTGCGCCCCTTCGAACAGTGCGTTGCCTTGCGCGCGGCGCAGCCGGTCGAGCTCGAGCGTCACGTCGGTCACGAGCGGCGCGATGATCTCGGCGTAGGCGAGCTGCTCATCGAGCGTCTCCTGGAAATCCACCGGGCTCTGGCGGAAGTAACGCTGCAGCACGAAGTTGTGGAAGTCGAGCACCTCGCCGAGCTTGGCGGCGAAGCGATCGCGGCGAAACAGATCGCCCACGCGCACCGCGCGGCGCGCCACCTTGTCCTCGTAGGCCGGGCCGATGCCGCGGCCGGTGGTGCCGATCGCGTTGGCCCCGCGCGCCTGCTCGCGCGCCCGATCGAGCTGGATGTGCGAGGGGAGGATGAGCGGGCACAGCGGCGAGATGCCGAGCCGCTCGAACACCGGCACCCCCTGATCGATCAGCGTGCGGCTCTCCTTGAGCAGCGCCTCGAGCGAGAGCACCACGCCGTTGCCGATCAGGCAGCGCACCTGCGCGCGCATGATGCCCGAGGGAAGGAGCGAGAGGATGGTCTTCACGCCGCCGATGACCAGCGTGTGCCCGGCGTTGTGTCCGCCCTGGAAGCGCACCACCGCGGCGGCGCGCTCGGTGAGCAGGTCGACGACCTTGCCCTTGCCCTCATCGCCCCACTGCGTGCCGATCACGACGACGAATCTGCCCACTTCGGTTGCGCTCCTCAATCAGGTATGCGGATGCCGTGTCTCGAGAATCTCCACCCCGGGCGTGCGCGCCAGCGCGAGCACCTCGGCGTCGGGCATTTGCACGGCAAGCTCGATCGATCCGTCCTCGCCGGTGCGCTCGGCGCGCACCACTTTCGCCGCGTACAGGCGCGAGCGCAGCGCGCCCGCGCCCGGCGGCAGGCGCACGCGCGCATCGCAGGTGCTGCGCGAGAGACGCTCGGCGAGCGCCGTGGCGAGCAGGTCCAGGCCCTGGCGCCCGGCGGCCGAGATCCACACTGCCGTCACCTCGCCGTCGGCGGCGCGTTCGATGCCCGCATCGCGCCCCAGCCGGTCGATCTTGTTGTAGACGAGCACCTGCGGGATCGACTGCGCGCCGATCTGCGCGAGCACCTCGTTGACCTGCCCGATGTGCTCGTCGCGGCGCGGGTCGCTAGCATCGACAACGTGCAGCAGCAGCGTGGCCTCGCGCGCCTCGGTGAGAGTCGACTGGAACGCGGCGACCAGCTCGTGCGGCAGCTCGCGGATGAATCCAACGGTGTCTGCCGCCACCACCTGCGTCCCGCCCGGCAGCGTGATGCGCCGTACGGTCGGATCGAGCGTCGCAAACAGCTGATCGGCGATATACGCATCCGCACCCGTCAGCGCGCGAAACAGCGTCGACTTGCCGGCGTTGGTGTAGCCGACCAGCGCGAGCGAGGGAACGGGGATCTCGGCACGCACCTGCCGGCCGGTCTCGCGCTGCTGGCGCAGCTTGGCGAGGCGCCGCGTCAGCAACCGCACCCGCTGGGCGATCAGGCGCCGGTCGGTCTCGAGCTGCGTCTCGCCCGGCCCGCGCATGCCGATGCCGCCCTTCTGGCGCTCCAAGTGCGTCCAGCCCCGCACCAATCGGGTGGCGATGTGGCGCAGCTGCGCGAGCTCCACCTCGAGCTTGCCCTCGAAGCTGCGCGCACGCTGCGCGAAGATGTCGAGGATCAGCCCGTTGCGATCGAGCACCCGCCGGCCGGTGAGCTTCTCGAGGTTGCGCTCCTGGCTCGGTGAGAGCGCGTGATCGATCAAGATCACCTCGGCGTCGGCGCCCTCAGCCGCCACGCGCAGCTCATCGGCCTTGCCGCTGCCGACGAAAAAGCGCGGGTCCGGCCGCTCGCGCCGTCCGGTCACCGTGGCGACGGGCTCGGCTCCGGCTGAGCGGGCGAGCTGACGGAATTCCGCCAGATCCTCCGGGTCGACCGGCTCACCGAACCCGACGCGCACCAGCAGCGCGCGTTCACCGGAACGCGGGCGTTCGAACACGGATCGGATCCCTGCCTCGGCGCGTACGGGCGCGGCTCACTCGGCGGCGGGCTCCGCGCCGCCTTCCTCCTCGGCAGAGAGCCGCACGTTGCGCGCCGGCACGACCGTGGAGATGGCGTGTTTGTACACCATCTGGCTCACGCTGTTGCGCAGCAGCACGACGAACTGGTCGAACGAGTCGATCTGACCCTGCAGCTTGATGCCGTTGACCAAGTAGATCGACACCGGCACTCGTTCTTTGCGCAATGCGTTCAGGAAGGGATCTTGGAGCGACTGGCCTTTGGCCATCGGGTTCTCCTTGTTTTCACAGCTTGTAATTCTTGGGCACGTTGGGCGCCGCCAAGACGCCTCTGCGGGGGTGATGCAAGCGCCTGCCTCCGCGGCAAGCTAAGCGATACGGATGTTCGATATTAACACCAAGCGGAGCGATTCACAGCGCGGCGGCGTCGAGACGGCGCCGTACGTCGCGATTCCACGACAGCGCGTGGGTCTCGGGGTCGAGCCACTCGGCAAAGCCCTCCGAGCGCATCCAGGTGAACTGGCGCTTGGCGAGCTGACGCGTGGCGGCAATGCCCCGCGCGACCGCCTCCTCCAGGCGGTACTCGCCGGCCAGATGACCCCAGAGCTGGCGGTAGCCAACCGAGCGCATCGAGGCATGACCGGCCGACAGGTCGCCACGGGCGTAGAGCGCGCGCACTTCCTCCAGGAAGCCCGCAGCCATCATGGCCTGGAACCGCTCCGCGATGCGCCGGTGCAGCACGGCGCGCTCGGGCGGCGCGAGCGCCCAGGCCCACAGCGTGAGCCCCTCGAGCGGTCGCTCGGCGCGGCGCTGCAGGTCCGAGAGCCGCTCCCCGGTGAGCCGGCAGACCTCGAGCGCCCGCTGGATGCGCTGCCGGTCATTCGGGCGGATGCGCGCCGCAGCCGGCGCGTCCAGCCGGGCAAGCTCGGCATGCAGCGCGGGCCAGCCCTCTCGGGCGGCCTGGCGGTCGAGCTCGCGGCGCAGCTCCGGCGAGGCCGGCGGCAACGGGGCGAGACCCTGGATCAGGGCACGCAGATACAGCATGGTGCCCCCGACCAGCAGCGGGGCTCTGTTGCGGGCGCGGATGGCGGCGATCGCGCCGCGCGCATCCTGCACGAACCGCCCGGCCGAATACGGCTCGGCGGGATCGCACATGTCGATCAGGTGGTGCGCAATGCGCGCCCGCAGCGCCCGCGAGGGCTTGGCCGTCCCGATATCCATGCCCCGGTATACCTGCGCCGAATCGACGCTCACGATCTCGACCGGCGCCTCCTCGGCGAGGCGCTCGGCCCACTCGCTCTTGCCGCTGCCGGTCGGTCCCGTGAGGATGAGCACCGGCGGCCCCGAGAGGGCCGGCTCGGCGGGCGGCGCGCGCATCAGCGCCCCCGCAGGAACAGCTGATCGAGCTCCCGCAGCGTCAGCCGTGTCCACGTGGGCCGGCCGTGATTGCACTGATTGGCCCGATCGGTACGCTCCATCTGGCGCAGCAGCGCGTCCATCTCGGCCAGCGTGAGCCGGCGACGCGCGTGAATGGCGGTGCGGCAGGCCAGTGTGCCGAGGAAGCGGTCGGCCACCTCATCGAGGTGGTGCGCCGGACCCTCCCGGCCGAGGTCCTCGGCCACGGACTGCACGATGCGCACCAGCTGCTCGCCGGCGAGCAGCGCCGGCACCCGCCGCAGCGCGAGCCGCCTCGGACCCAGCGCATCGAACTCGAAGCCGGCGCGCTCCCAGAGCGAGCGCTGCTCGAGCAGGCGCTCCAGATCATAGGGCTTCAGTTCCACCACCAGCGGCTCGAGCAGCTGCTGAGCGGCCGGCGGACCCTCGCCGCGGGCGCTCTTGAGCTGCTCGTAGAGGACTCGCTCGTGCGCGGCGTGCATGTCGACGAGAATCAGCCCGTCGGCGCTCTGCGCAAGGATGTAGATGCCGTGCAGCTGCGCCAGCGCGGCACCCAGCGGCTGATCGGCGGGCGGCCCCGGCGCGGCCGGCGGCTCGCTCTCGCGCACGGCCGCGGCGAGCGCCCAGTCCCCCTGCTCCTGCCAGTCGCGCGCGGCGCGCGGCGCGCCGAACTCGAGGCGGCCGGCCACCGGTGAGCGGCCATTGCCCGCAGCCGCTGCGGCCTGCCCGAGCAATGGCTCGATGCGCGCCGCCGGCGCGGCCGCGTGCTGCGGCCGGGTGGCCGCGAGCGCGCGCTCGATCGTGCGCAGCACGAATTCGTGGATCTGACGGCTGTCGCGAAAGCGCACCTCCAGCTTGGCCGGATGCGCGTTGACATCGACCAGGCGCGGATCGATCGTCAGGTGCAGCACGTAGGCCGGATGACGCCCGTGATACAACACGTCGCGGTAGCCGAGGCGAGCGGCGCTCATCAACAGCTTGTCGCGCACGGGTCGGCCGTTGACGAACCAGTACTGCTGGTCGGCTTGCGCGCGCGAGGCCGTCGGCAATGCGATCCAGCCGGCGAGCTGCACCGGGCCCGAGGCGTGGCTCACCTCCAGCGTGTGCGCGAGGAAGTCCTCCCCGAGCAGCTGCGCGAGGCGCGCCCGCGGCTCGGCGGCCGGCGCATCGAGCGCGACACGCTCGCCGCTGCGCAGCCGCAGCGTCACGTCGGGTCGCGCCAGCGCCAGGCGCTCGATGAGCCGCGCGATGTGGCCGAGCTCGGTCGGCGCCGTGCGCAGAAATTTGCGCCGCGCCGGCACGTTGAAGAACAGCTCGCGCATCTCGATCGTGGTGCCCGGCGGGTGCGCCGCGGGGCGCACGGGTCCCACCGTGCCGCCCTCGACCGCGATCTCGGCGCCGTGCGGCGCCGCGGCGGTGCGCGAGACGATGCGCAACCGCGCCACCGAGCCGATCGAGGGCAGCGCCTCGCCGCGAAAGCCGAGCGTGCCGATCGCCTCGAGGTCCGCGAGCGTGGCGATCTTGCTCGTGGCGTGCCGCGTGAGCGCCAGCGGCAGCGCCTCGGCATCGATGCCCGAGCCGTCGTCCCGCACCCGCACCAGCCCGACCCCGCCCTGCTCCACGTCCACCTCGATGCGGCGCGCACCGGCGTCGAGGCTGTTCTCGATGAGCTCCTTGACGACCGAGGCCGGCCGCTCGATGACCTCGCCGGCGGCGATCTGATCGATGAGTTCGCTGGGCAATATGCGGATCGGCATGGCGAGGCTGTGGGTTGCGGCCGGCGGACGGCCGGCACAGCCTAGCAGGGATCCGGGCGCGCCGGACAGGCGAGCTCGCCGCTAACGGCCGTCGCGCGCCACCAGGGTGCGCAGCCGTGCGGCGCGCTGCTCGGCGAACAGCGTGCCGGCCGGCGGATGATTGCGGAAGTAGGCGAGAACGCCGCGGAAGATCGCATCCGCGATGCGCCTCTGGTACCAGGGCTGGCGCAGCTTCAGCTCCTCGGCGGGATCGGACATGTAATCGGTTTCGACCAGCATCGAGGGGATGGCGGGGGACTTCAGCACCACGAAGGCGGCCTGCTGCACGCTCGTGCGGTTCACCGGCACCGACTGGCCGAGCGCGCGCAGCACGTCGCGCGCGGCGACCATGCTGTGGGCGATGGTCGTGGTCTGCGAGAGGCTGAGCAGCACCCTCGCCAGGGTGTGCGATTTGCCCTTAAGCCGCACCCCGGCGAGCCGGTCGGAGGCGTTCTCCCGCGCGGCCAGAATGCGCGCCGCCTCGCTCGAGGCGCCGTGCAGCGAGAGGATGTAGACCTGCGCGCCCTTGATGTAGGGGTCGCCGACATCATTGACGTGGATGGAGACGAACAGGTCGGCATGATCGGCCCGGGCGATGCGCATCCGCTGACGCAGCGTCAGGTAGATATCGCTGTCGCGCGTCAGGGTGGCGCGCATCCCCTGCTGCTCGTCGATGCGTTGCGCGAGCAGCCGGCCGATGGCGAGCGTGATGTTCTTTTCCTCGGTGCCGTAGCGGCCGATGGTGCCGGGATCGATGCCGCCGTGACCGGGGTCGACGGTGACGATGATGTCCCGGCCGTCATCGGCTGGCGAGAGGCGGGTGGCGATCGGGCGCGGCACGCCGGCGTGGGCCGCGCCCGCGGGTCCGAAGCCGCGCAGCTCAAACAGCAGCTGCCGGCCGCCGGTGGCGGGCCGCAGCCACACCAGGCGCATGTGGGCCGCCGAGTTCGTGGTGAACACGAGGCGCAGCGCGCCGTTGGGCTGCAGGCCGATGCGCACATCGCGCACCCAGCCGACCGTGCGCGGCAGGCTGAGCAGCGGCCCGGCGCGGGTCCCATGCAGATCCACCACCTCGCGATCGGGATGGCGCAGGCGGAAATAGCGTGCCTGCGTGAAGCCCGATAATTCCAGGTGCGCGGTCGCCTCGTTGGCCGCACTCCATAACCAAACGTGATCGAGATGATCGACGGCGGCGAACGCGGGATACGCCGCGGCCACGCCCCACAGGGCGATACAGAGGTAAAAGACCTTTTTGATCATCAGGTTCGCGAAACTCGTTGATGTGTAATCTACGAGTCGCGCGCCACGATTTCAACTGCCGCGTGCGGGCGAGGGCCTTTTGAGCCGGGTGAGCCAGGCCGCGCCCACGTCCGTGCCAGCTGTCGCAAGCGCTTCGTGCCCGGCCGCACCGACGCTCAGCTGCACCGTCAGATCCGCCGGCGGCAGGCCGCCGAAGCCGCGCTCCGGCCACTCGATCAGCCACAAAGATCCCGGCAGCGCCCATTCCGCGAGGCCCAGATGCTCGAGCTCCTCGCGTGCGCGCAACCGGTACAGATCCAGATGCACCACCGTCTGGCGCTCGAGCGCATAGACCTGCACGAGCGCGTAAGTCGGGCTGCGCACCGGGCCGCCGACGCCGCAGGCGCGCAGAAATCCCTGCGCCAGCGTGGTTTTTCCGGCACCGAGGTCACCGCGCAGATACACCACCGCGAAGTGCGACGGCCCCTCGGGGCGCGTCTGCGCGAGCCGTGCGCCGAGCGCCTCGGTCTCGAGCGGGCTGTTCAGAAGTTCACGCAGCGGCGCAGCTCCCCGATGACATCGCCGGCCAGCAGTCCGCGCTCGCCGCCGCGCGCGGCCGCGTCACCGGCCAGCGCGTGCACGAGCACACCGACGCGCGCCGCGCGCCACGGATCGCGGCATTGGGCGAGCAAGCCCGCGACGACCCCCGTGAGCACATCGCCCATGCCCGGGCTGGCCATTCCGGGATTGCCGTGCTCGCACACCGCCGGCACCGCGCCCGCGCGCCCCACCAGCGTGCCGGCGCCCTTCAGGACGATGGTGCCGCCATAGCGCCCGAGGAGCGCATCGAGCGCCGCAAGGCGGTCACCCTGCACCTGCGCACTCGAGACGCCGAGCAACCGCGCCGCCTCGCCCGGGTGAGGCGTCAGGATCCACTCGCCCCGGGTGGCCGGCGCGGCCGCCGCGATGAGGTTGAGCGCATCGGCATCCACGACCAGCGGCTTGCCGCATCCGAGCGCGGCATCGAGTGCGCCGCGCGCCCAGGTGTCCTGCCCCAGGCCCGGCCCGATGGCAATCACGTCGCAGCGCGCGCCAAGCCGGCGCACCGTCTGCGGATCGGTGAGCGGCGCACTCATCAACTCCGGCCGCGCGCCGATCACCGCGGCGACATTCTGCGCCGCGACCGCGACAGTGACCCGCCCGGCGCCGACGCGCAGGCACGCCTCGCCCGCCAGCCGCGCCGCGCCCGGCATGCCCGGACCGCCGCCGACGATCAGCACCTGCCCGAAGTCGCCCTTGTTGGCCGAGCGCGCGCGCCGCGGCAGCGCCTGCTCGAGCTCAGCCCGCACCAGTCGCTCGAGCCGCGCCGCGGGCGGATCCCTCAGGCGGCCCATGACGCCCAGATCATCGAAACACAGCGCGCCGCGATACGCCGGCCCCTCGCCCAGATACAGTCCCGTCTTCAGGGCCACGAAGGTGATGGTGCACTCGGCGCGCACGGCTTCTCCGAGCGGCAGGCCGCGGTCGGCGTCGAGTCCCGACGGCACATCGAGCGCGAGCACCGGTCTGCGGCTGGTGTTGATGGCAGCGATGACGCGCAGCAGATCCTCGCGGACCGCCCCGCTCAGACCCGTGCCGAGCAGCCCATCGACCACCACCTCGGCCGCTGCGAGCGCCTCGGCCGTGAACGGATCGATCGCACCGCCGGCGGCGCGCCAGTCGTTGCACGCCTGCAGCGCATCGCCGCGCAGGCGCTCGGGCGCGCTGGCGGCGAGGACGGCGACCTCGCACCCCGCGCCGCGCGCCAGGCGCGCCAACACGTAACCGTCCCCGGCATTGTTGCCGGGGCCGCAGACCACCGCGATGCGTCGCGCCGCCGGCCAGCGCTCGCGCAGGCAGCGCAGCGCCGCCTCGCCCGCCCGCTGCATCAGCGTGTAGCCGGCGAGCCCGAGCGTCTCGATCGCGGCGCGATCCATGGCGCGCACCTGGGCCGAGGTATGGAGCGAGGCCGGCAAGGACATACGGTTGATTATACTGGCCGGATGAGGCGGCCATGAACCAACCGACGCTCGAGCTCGAGGCGCTGAAGGCGTGGCTCGCCGAGCGCGCGCGCGGGATGGGCTTCACGCGGCTCGGGGTCACGGGGGTCGAGCTGCCCGAGGACGAGCAGCGCCTGCTGCGCTGGCTCGAGGCCGGCCTGCACGGCCGGATGCACTACATGCAGCGGCACGGCACGCTGCGCAGCCGTCCGGCCGAGCTGCTGCCCGGCGCCGTGCGCGTCATCAGCGCGCGCATGGATTACTGGCCGCCCGGGGCCCGCTCGGCCGAAGCGGTGCTCGCCGATCCGGCCGCCGGCTATCTCTCCCGCTATGCCCTCGGGCGTGACTACCACAAGGTGATGCGCGGGGCGCTCGCGCGCCTCGCCCGCGAGCTCGCCGAGCGCATCGGCGCGCTCGGCTACCGGGTGTGTGTCGACAGCGCGCCGGTCCTGGAGAAGGCGCTCGCCCGCAATGCCGGCCTCGGCTGGATCGGCAAACACACCAACCTCATCGCGCGCGAGGCCGGTTCCTGGTTCTTTCTCGGGGAAATCCTCACCGACCTGCCGCTGCCGCCCGACCGGCGCGCGAGCGCCCACTGCGGCTCGTGCTCAGCGTGCATCAGCGCGTGCCCGACGGCAGCGATCATCGCTCCCTACCGGCTGGATGCGCGCCGCTGCATCTCCTACCTGACGATCGAGCTCGACGGCCCGATTCCCCTCGAGCTGCGTCCGGCGATCGGCAACCGCATCTACGGGTGCGATGACTGCCAGCTGGTGTGCCCTTGGAACAAGTTCGCGCGTGCCGCGACGCACCCGGACTTCAAGGTGCGCCACGGGCTCGATGCGCCCCGTCTCACCTCGCTCATGGCCTGGAGCGAGGCGCAGTTCGATGCCCGCATGCGCGGCTCTGCGATCTACCGCATCGGCTACGAGCGCTGGTCGCGCAACATCGCCGTGGCGCTCGGCAACGCCCCGCCCGAGCCGGCCGCCAGCGAGGCTCTCATGCGCCGCCGCACGCATGCCTCGCCGCTCGTGCGCGAGCACATCGACTGGGCGCTCGCCCGCCTGGCGGCCTCGAGCTAGAGTCTCACCTGCACGTTGTCGATCAGGCGCGCTCTGCCGAGATGCGCCGCCGTCAGCACCACCAGATGAGCGCTGTCCGCGGCCGGCGGCCCGAGATCCTCGGCGCGCTTGACCGCGAAATAATCGGGCCGGAAGCCCTCGCGCTCGAGCGCGCGCAGTCCCTCGCGCTCGATGTCGGCATAGTCGCGCTCGCCGGCCGCCAGGCGGCGCGCAGCCACCATGAGCGCCTGGTACAGCGCCGGTGCGCGCTGGCGCTCGGCCGGAGTCAGGTACTGATTGCGCGAGCTCATGGCGAGTCCGTCGGTGTCGCGCACCGTCGGGGCAGCCATGATGCTCACCGGCATGCACAGCTCGCTCACCATCCGGCGGATGACCGTCAGCTGCTGAAAGTCCTTCTCGCCGAACACGGCGGCATCTGGCTCGACGATGTGCAGCAGCTTGCACACGACGGTGCTCACGCCCTGGAAATGCCCGGGGCGGAACTCCCCGCACAGGATGTCGGACAGGCCCGGCACCTCGACCCGCGTGGCCCCCTCGTGGCCGTGCGGGTACATCTCGGCGACATCCGGCATGAACATCAGATCGCAGCCGGCATCGCGCAGCATGCGCTCGTCGCGCTCGGGCGTGCGCGGATAGTGCGCGAAGTCCTCGTTCGGCCCGAACTGCATGGGGTTGACGAACAGACTGGCGATGAAGCGCTGCCCGTGCGCGCGCGCCGCCTCGATCAGACTGAGGTGCCCCTCGTGCAGATTGCCCATGGTCGGCACGAACACGATGCGCTGACCGGCGCGCCGCCACGCGCGCACGGCGGCGCGCACTTCGGCGATGCTCGTGACGCGGCGCATGGGCTCAGAAGCAGTGTTCGGGGGCCGGATAGTCGCGCTCGCGCACGGCCGCGACGTAGCGCTTGATGGCCTCGAGGTTGTCACCGGCGCCGGCGATGAAATTGCGCACGAAGCGCGGCTTGCGCCCGGTGGTGATGTCGAGAATGTCGTAGAGGACGAGGATCTGCCCGTCGGTGTCGGGTCCGGCGCCGATGCCGATCACCGGCACCGCAAGCGCCTCGGTGATGGTCCTGCCGAGGGCGGCCGGGATGCACTCGAGCAGCACCACGTCGGCGCCCGCCGATTCCAGGCGCTTGGCGTCCCCGACCATGCGCTGCGCCGCCTCCTCCTGGCGCCCCTGCACGCGAAAGCCGCCGGTCTTGTGCACCGACTGGGGCTTCAGCCCCAGATGGGCGCACACGGCGATGTCGTGATTGGCGAGAAACTCGACGATCTCGACCTGACCGCCGCCGCTTTCCAGCTTGATCATCTGCGCACCGCCGTCCTGCATCAGCCGCACGGCGTTCTCAAGCGCGCGCTCGCGGGTCGGATAGCTCATAAAGGGCAGATCCGCCATCAGCAGGGGCCGGTGCACTCCGCGGGCCACCGCGGCGCAGTGATACACCATGTGGTCCATGGTCACCGGCACGGTGGTGTCGCGCCCCTGGATCACCATGCCGAGGGAGTCCCCGACCAACACGACGTCGACGTCTGCCGCATCGGTGAGGACCGCGAAGCTGGCGTCATAGCAGGTCAGGCACGCGATCTTCTCGCCCTGGGCCTTCATGCGCGAGAGCGTGCCAAGCGTGACGGGCGGGCGGTCCGAATCGCGAAACTGCAGCTGCGTGTACATGATGGGGCTAGTCTACTCGATCAGATCGAGCGCGCCCCCATCGGGTTGTAGTAGAGCCGGCCGCGCTTCATGCGGCGAATCGCCGCGAACAGCTCCTCGTAGTCGGCCGGGTTGTTGACCGGATCGATGGCCGCGGCGTTGACGATCAGCAGCGGCGCGGCCTCGTATTCGTGGAAGAAGCGCGCATAGGCCTCGTTCAGGCGGACCAGATACTCCCGATCGATGTACTGCTCGTAGCCGATCGAGCGTCGCCCGATGCGCTCGAGCAGCACGTCCACCGGGGCCTGCAGATACACCACCAGATCGGGCTTTCGCGGCACGAGGCCGAGGCGGCTGCTCACCTGCTCGTAGAGCGCGAATTCCGCATCATCGAGCGTCACGCGGGCGAAGAGCCGATCCTTCTCCCACAGGTAATCGGACACGCGCACCGCCGCGAACAGATCCTGCTGGTTGAGCGCGGCGAGCTGCTGCCAGCGCTGGAACAGGAAGTGCAGCTGCGTCGGCAGCGCCCCGGCGCGCGGATTCTTGTAGAAGCGCTCGAGGAAGGGGTTCGCGAGCGCATCCTCGAGCACGGGCTCGGCCGCGAGGCTCTTGGCGAGCATGCGCGCGAGGCTGCTCTTGCCGACCCCGATGGGCCCCTCGACCACGATGTACTGGTGCGCTGCGCCTGTCATGGGTTCACGTGCGGCGGACATCCGGCATCATTGTTCGGGTTCGATTCGCCACAGGCCCTCGGGCGCGAGCCGGGCCTTGAGCTCGGACACCCGGCCGAGCCCGGGCACATCGAGGTCCGGGGCGATATCCGAGAGAGGATACAGAACGAAGTTGCGCTCCACTATCCCGGCGTGCGGCAGCACCAGATCAGGCCCGCCGTGCCGCTCCCGGCCGAAGACCAGCAGGTCCAGGTCGATCTGCCGGGGCCCCCAGCGCGCCCCATCGCGCTGGCGGCCGAGGGCCCGCTCGAGCGCCCGGAGCTCCCCGAAGAGCTCGAGCGGCCCGAGGCGGGTGAGCAGCCCCGCCACGGCATTGACGAAATCCGGCTGGGCCACCGGCCCGAAGGGGCGCGAGCCGTACAGCGGCGAGCGCAGCACCGCGCGGGTCTCGGGCAGAGCGGCGAGGCGCTCCCAGGCGGTAAGCACCTGCCGGCGCGGATCGTGCAGATTGCTGCCGAGGCCGACATAGGCCGGCTGCCAGCGCTGCATGGGAGCGGTGCTCAGGAGCCGCCCGGGACGCGGCGGCGCCGGCCGCCGCGGCGGCGGCGAGTTTTCTGCCCGGCGGGCCGCTCCGTGGCGCCCCCCAGGGCATCGGCCATGCGCCCCTGCTCCTCCTCGGTGGCGGCCTGCACGTCGGTCCACCATTGGGCCCGCTGCGGCGATGCCAGGCCGAACTCGGCGCGCAGCAACAGCAGATCGTAGCCGGCGCGAAAGCGCGGATGCCCGAGCAGCCGCAGGGCGCGACGGCCGCGCGGGTGCTCCAGGCGCGGCTGCAGGGCGAACATCTCGCGCAGGCCGAGCGAGAAGCGCTTGGGGATGGCGATGTGCCGCTGGGTCTCGCGCACCGCCTGATCGCAGGCATCGAGAATGGCCGACAGCTCATGCCAGCGCGAGGGCGGCATCGACTCGATGATCGCCGCAATCGGTCCGTAGAGCAGCAGCGCGAACAGGAACGTCGGGGTCACCGAGCGGCCGGCAACGACGCGCGCGTCGGTGTTGGCCAGTCCCTTCATCAACAGCCGCTCGACGAGGCTGTCCGGGTGCGCGGCGAGATAAGCCTCCACGCTCGGCAGCAGCGCGGCGAGCAGTCCGCGCCGGCGCAGCACCGGGAGGCTGCGCACGCCGTGGCCGGTGAGAAAGAGCTTCAGGATCTCATCGAACAGGCGGGCCGGCGGCACCGCCCCGAGCAGCGGGCGCAGCCGCTCGATCGGCTCGGCGCTCCCCGGCTCGATCTGGAACCCGAGCTTCGCCTCAAAGCGCGCCGCGCGCAGCATGCGCACCGGGTCCTCGCGGTAGCGCGTCTCGGGATCGCCGATCAGACGCAGCCGCCGCGCCGCGATGTCCTCGGCACCGCCGACGTAATCCCAGATCGAGAAGTCCGCGATGTTGTAGTAGAGGGCGTTGGCGGTGAAATCCCGGCGCCACACGTCATCATCGACGGTGCCGTACACGTTGTCGCGCAGAATGCGGCCCGTCGCATCGAACATGCGCTCGAGGTCTGCATCGGACTGCGGCGCCACGCGATCGATGTGCTCGGCTTCGAAATCGGCCGCGTGCACCTCGGTGCGCGGCCCGCCCTGATCGATCAGCTCGGCCTCCTCCTCCTCGCCGCCTGCCTCCTCGTCGGCGAACTCCTCCTCGGCCGGCTCCTCGCCCTCGGCCGGGGCGCTCGCGGCGCGGAAGGTGGCCACCTCGATGATCTCCTGGCCGAAGAACACGTGCGCCAGACGGAAGCGCCGTCCGATCAGCCGGCAGTTGCGGAACAGCCGCTTGACCTGCTCCGGCAGCGCATCGGTGGCGACGTCGAAGTCCTTCGGCTCGAGCCCGACCAGCAGGTCGCGGACGCAGCCGCCGACGAGAAAGGCCTGGAACCCCCCGTCGCGCAGCCGGTACAGCACGCGCAGGGCGTTCGGGGAGATGTGCGAGCGGGAAACAGTGTGCTCGGCCCGCGGGATGACCCGGGGCGGATTATGGGGCGCATCAGTGCGCGGGTCGGAAGAATTCAATTCTGCGCTTTCTGCTTGAGCAATAGATCAGGATACCTATAATACCGCGCTCCTGATGCCCGCCCCGCCCCGCTCCCTTCGTCTAGAGGCCCAGGACATAGCCCTCTCAAGGCTGTAACACGGGTTCGAATCCCGTAGGGAGCGCCAATAGAATCAGCAACTTAGCTGCATTCCGGCGTTTCCGCCCCAGTCGTGGGGAATGCATGGGGAAAAACCCGTGCCTGAACCGGCTCTCGACCCCTCAATCTGCTTGCCTCCCTGCGCGGTCCCGAAAAGCGCCGCCCGGCCCGGCTCACCCCGAGCCGGACGGCATGAGCACAACCGCCTACTTTGGAGGCAGCCATGCCCAAGTCCAATCGTATCCCCGCGCCCGCCGTGGCGCAGTCCGTCAACGCCCCCCTGGATGTTCAGCGCACGATCGCCGAGGCCCTCGAGCTGCTCGGGCGGGCGAGCGCGGACTGGAAGAACGGCACGGACGCCGTTCCCGGGCCGCTGCACTGGCCCGTTGCCGTCAATCTCGCCCGCCGCCAGCTGCGCGAGGCGCTCGAGGCGCTGGAGGCCGAGCGAAGCCCCGCCGAGGCGCTCGTCGGTATGTCGTGGTGGAACGGCCTGACACCCACGCGGCGCCGGTACTGGCTCGACGTTGCCGGCAGCGCCAGGCCGGCGGATGCTTGGCGCGCGTTCCAAGCGGGAGGTGTAGCGCCATGAACTCACGCACTGTTGGACGCCTGATCGCGGCGGCCACGATGTTCGTTGGCGTTCGACTCGCCACAAACTATTTCCGAATGGCACCCCCAGAGGTGCGCGCAGTTGTCGAAGGGGTCGGCGCCATCATGCTTGGCCTGGTCGGCGTGCTGGTGGTCGTCGGGATCTTCGTGCGCCTGTTCCCGCGCCTCGGCGCCCGGCTGTTCCCGTGGTCGGCCGCAGCCCAGCGCAGGGCCCGGAGGACGCCATGATCGCCCGCGTGCTCGTTCGCCTCGCCACCGTGTGGTTCTTCGGCTGGTGCTGCCTGATCGTGCTCGGGCTGGCGCTCGGTGGCACGTTCGAGAAGGGCGCGGGCTTCGCCCTGCCAGCGGTCCTGCTCGGCCCTCCGGCCATCATGGTCGCGCTGGCGTGGCTGTTCGCGCCGAGGAGGTAAGCGCCGGCATCACGCCACGAGAGCGCCGCCTTCGGGCGGCGTTTTCGTCTCAGCTCACCGCACTCCCGACAGCGCCGGCCCGAGCGCCCGCGGCACGGCAAACATGGCCGGCCGGGTCGCGGCGATCTGCGCCGGAGCGGCATAGGTCGCCAGCAGCTTCGCGATCGGCCCGCGCAGGTCCGCAGGCGCGGCACCTGCCACCCGGTTGTAGACAGCAGGGTCAATCAGCGCCGCCCGCAGGGTGTTCTCGAGCGCGGCGTTGTTCGCCGAGTTGTCGACGAGCCCCGGCAGCACGTGCAGCAGCGCGCCGATCGCCGGATGCACGACGGACGCGACGTGCTTAACGGCCTCCTCGCCGAGGGAGGCTTTCTTGCTCTGCTGGTAACTCCGCAGCGCCGCCGTCTCGCTCGAGCCGGTGTGCACGCGCTGCAGGAGCTTCGCGTTATCGCCAGCGGCCTGCACGTAGCTGTCGAGCAGGTCCCGCTCGGCAGGATTCAGCAGCACGCGCTCGAGCGCCGCATTGTTCGCCCGCGCGCGCGTCAGAGCGGCGGCGTTGAGCGTCTGTGCCCCGGGTACGCCTTCCCGCGTGGCGGCCAGCAGCTTGTTGACGTACTGATTTCTCATCAGCCCGCGCATCTGTTCGCGCTCGGCCGGATCATCCCGCAGCGCATCGAGCACGGCCTGCGCCCGATCGGGGCTCGTGAGGGCTTCGCTCAGGAACTTGGTGGGCGCTTTCAGTCCGAGCAGGCGCCGGGAGAGCCACTGCCGGGCCTCGGAGTCGCGTGCGCCGCCTTGCGGGAAACGCTCCCGGAAGGCTGCGTTGGCAGCCTTGGCCTCTTTCCACGCCCGCTCGGCCTCGTCCGCTGCGGCCTGCCGCGGGGAGTCAATCGCCGCCTGTAGCTGCCGCTGCACCCGAGCGATTGTGGCGGGCTCGTCATCGGTCCATGAGTCGAGCGCAGCCTGCGCCCGCTCCGGCGATGCCTGCATGGCGCGCTCGGCCAGGGCCAGAGGCTCCGGAGGCGCCGCACCCCTCGAGGGCGCACTCGCCGCGTCCTGCGCGAACTCAGCGACGCGCCTGCTGTTCGTTGCGCTGTAGACCGGATGGCCGCGCAGCTCGTTGTCGAGCGCATTCAACAGCGCGTTGGGATCGTAATTGCCGTGCGCATCCGCCACGGGATAGCCGGCTTGGTGCAGCACCTCGGCCGCCTGGTCGAACGACATGCCGCCCTGGCGGAATGCGCGTCGGATACCGACGCGGGCAGCGCCCCCGCGCATGTCGGCGGGATCAAGCCCCTGCGCCTCGGCCTCCGCCGAGCTGATGCCCTTCGGGTGCTTGGCGAGCCACTGCAGGATCGAGTCCTGCGTCGGATCGCTCTCGACCATGTTGCGCTTGGGGAGCGGTGCGCGCGCCGGGTCATAAATCAACCCCGGCCGCTCGGCATCGGTTGCGACCGAGGATGCGTCGAGGCCTTTGTTGAGCGCCTCGCGCATGATCGCTGCCGCGCGGCTGGCGGTCGTTCCAGGCTTCGCGTTGCGGTAGGCGTCGTTCAGTCGCGCAGTCAGGTCCTCAATGTCACTCGTGAGGTGCAGCGGATGATCCGCCTCCATGACCTCGCGCAACTTCTCCGGCAGTCCCTCCTGATGCGCCGGCAGTAACCTGTCGTAGGCTTCCCGGAGCGCGTTCTGAACCGGCGCACGTTCGAGGTAGACGCCTCCCTTGGCTGCATCGAAAGGCTGGTAGGCGGCGCGCACCGCGGCCTTGGCGCGCTGCTGGGCGCCGAGGAGCAGATCGTGCGCGCTGCTCGAGACGGTGCTGCTGTCGGCGTTCGGGGCGAGACTCTGGCGCACCCCGTTGACGATGGCGCCGTTATTGGCCGCGTGCAGTTCGTTGAAGTCCTGCCGCACGTCCCCGATGCGCTCGGCGCTCTGGATGCCCAACAGGGCCGGGTCGCCGCTATGCACCGCGGGCGTGAGGTGAACGTCCGGCACCGTGTCGCGCAGCGCTACGGACCTCGGTAAGCCCTGATCCGCGAAGCGCCGCGCCAGAATGCTGTCAATGTCGGGCTGCTCCAGCGCTTTCGGCCACAGCTTGGTACGCAGCGCGTCGATTCCCTCGCCAGCCAGACCGAGCCCTTTGCCGGCAAGATTCGCGCCGCCCTCGAACAGAGGGCCGGTGACCCCGCCGATAAGCGCGTTGATCGCAGGATTGCCTTGCCGCTGCTGGATGCCGTACGCAGCGCCCATGCCGGCCGCCCGAGCGACGGCTGGCAGCGCGCGGCTCAGCAAGCCAGAGGCAGGTGAGATCGCCTCGCCGATTGCGCCACCGAGCTCGCCTCCCCCCTCGCCGAGGGGCAACGAGGCTGCAAGTTCGGTCGGCCACTTGACGAGGTAGTTATAGAGGGGATGCTGCCGCTCAGTCGCGGCCATGATCTTGTCGGCGTTGGTCTGCGCTGGGGCGGCGTACGGTTGCCCTGTGAGCTTATCCCCCACCCAGCGCGCGGCGTTCCCGAGCCCTTGCCCCACATCGGAGAGGGCACGGCCCTGGAAGATCAGGCGATGCTCGAGCCACTGCGGCAGGGGGATGTGCGTATTGAGCGGGCCGACCTGCAGAGTCTGTCCGCCCTGATTCCATGCGGCGCGGGCGAGTTGACCGGTCGTGGGCGCCGGGAACGCGCTGCCTGCCCCCGAGAGTTCCATGCCGAGGGGCGATGCGAGGGGAGGAGTAGCCGCGGGAGCAGCCGCTGCGGCGGGAGGCGCGCCCTTCAGCGCAGCGCCTGTCAGTTCCAGATCGAGCGGCGACGGCATGGCGCCTCCTTACTGCTGCTGCCAGAAGGGCACGAGCTGCGGATGCTGGCGTAGGAACGCCTGCGCCTTCTGATACTGCTTGATGTACGCCTTGCCCGTTTGGTTGCGTTGAAAGTTGCGCAGGTACTCGGCCCGCTGAGCCGGTGGCAGCGCCCAGGCCGTCGACATGAACATGAACGAGCCAGGCGTCACGCCTGACTTTTGCCACCACGTTTCAAACCCGCGCGCGGTGCCTTGGTACGCCTTCCCGTAGAGGTTGGGCACGTGGTTGGCGTAGTAGGTCATGGCCTGATTGCGCGCAATGTCGTACTGCGCGGCGCCGGAGAGCTGCGCGAGCAGCGCCCGCGGAGCGTTCCCGGCGAGCGTGAAGTCCGGCACGCCCTTGGCGATATAGCCGACCTCCTGATAGGAGACCTTCGCGCCCATCTTGCGGGCAGCGTCGGCTACGAAATTGGTCCGGTACTTGGAGTATTCCTGAATGGCCGCGAGACCCGGCACTTTGATGCCGGCATAGTTGAGCGCGTTGCCGATTCCCTCGTACACCTTCGAGAAGTTCCCGCCCACCGGGATCCTGTCGAGCGCCTGCTGCATCTCCGTGAGCCGAGCGAGCTGCGCCTGCGCGGCCTCGGTTTCCTTCGCGGCTTCACCTTCCTCCCCGAGTGTCTGCTGCGCGGCGGCCTTCTGCAGCTCATAACCGGCGACCGTCGAGCCCGGCGAGAAGATCCCACCGGCCTGCGCCTGCGGCTGCGCACCTCGAGCCGCCGGCAGCGCCAGCACCGGACGCGCGGTGCCGGACACTGGCACGCCAGCTCCCTGCGCGGCTTTCAACTGAGCCACCACGGCAGGCAGTTGACGCTGCCCAGCCGAGCGCTCCGCAGCAACCGTGCCGGGCGCCGCCATGCCCCCGGGCGTTGGCTGCGGCAATCCACCAGAAGGCAGCGCCTGCGGCGGCGGCGCGAAGGGCATGGGACGGCCCGCGGCGCCGGCCGTGTTGTTCATGGCGGTCATGAGTCCGACCTGCTCACGGATTGCCGCCTCGCGCGCAGCACTCGAGGCGCCCGGGGCGGCCGGCGCAGGCGCGAAGGGTCCGGGGGGAGGACCGAGCGTCCCGCCTGCGTGCCCGGGGGTCTTCGTGTGATAGCTGAGCGCGGCCCGGACTGGATAGGAGCCGGCAGCGGCGCCTCCCGCTTGATTGTAAGCATTGCTCGCGATCGCGCCGGGTGCTCCCGGCATCTGGGCCACACCGCCCCCAGGTGTCTGCTGCGTGGCCTCGGGGAGCGCACCCTGCGCCGGAAGGTTGAAGGCCTTGGCGAGCAGCACGGCGCGCTCGTTGGCGGGGATCTTCTGCAGTTGGTTCAACGTCGTGGCCAACGTTCTCTGCGCGACGACGGCGGGGTTGTTGGCGTAGAGGGTCGCGCCCATGCCCGGACTGATGATGTTGGCGGCAAGCGCCTGATCGCCGGCCCGCGCCAGGGGCGAGAGGCTCGGATTGTTTTGGCCGCTGACGGCCTGTTGCGCTTCGTGGGTCCTCGCCACTTGATAGGGCAGCATGGCCTGCTGCTGGATCGCGTTCGCGAGGGAGGCTTGGCGGTACTGCTGTGCACCTTGCATGCCCATGCTGAGGGCTTGGCCCATCGAGACGGGCGTCAGCATGTGGGGCGCCGAGGCCGCCCCGAGCCCAGACGCGAGCCCGAGCAGACCGGCGTCGTTGGGGTTGTTCAAGGCGCGCCCGATGCCGCTGAGCAGCTTCGTGATGACGCTCTGGTGCGCGGCGGGTACGGGAGCGCGGGGTACGGGTGCGGCCATGTCAGTAGACCTCCATCGGCGAGTCCGCGGCCTCGGGGAGCCCCTGCCGCTTGAGTGCGATCACCATTGCCGCGCCGGGCGGATCCGGCGGCCAAGTTCCGTCCTCGTTCTGCTGGATGACTACGATGCGAGGATTGCGGGCGCGCTCCCGCTCCTCCAAAGCCTCGATGCGCCGCTCAAGCGTGCCCATGATTGTTCTCCAGGGCGGCTAGACGCCGCTCCAATACAGTGACTTCAAATGTCCTGCGGATTTCCGCCAGGATGTAGGTGAGCTTCGCCGCCTCGGTGCTCTCCATCTGCCCGCGGCGCGCGTCTCGGTAGACGCGCCCCATCTCCCGCCGCACCGCGTCGACGTCGCGCAGGCAGATCCGCTGGCGGGAGGGGGGTAGGCGCGCAGGCGACTGAGCTGGCGGCAAAACTTCGCCCTCGAGAGTGCTTTCTGCCATACCGGGCTCAATTCGGCACGAGCCCGTCGACGGGTGCTGTAGCGAGCCAGGTTGACACGCCGAGGCGCTCCGCCTGCTGCAGGCCCTGGGCGCGAATCTTGGTGATGAGCGGCTCGACCAGATCGTAAGCGCCCATGCCGAGGGCGCTGAGGATTAAGTCGCAATCGCTGGGTGTCAGGTCGAGCCTGATGAGCGGCTCGGAGCCGGGCACAGGGGCCTCGCACTCGGGGGGCAAATTCTCGATGCTCATGCGGCTACCTCGGCGGGTCGGGTGATGCGCATCAGTTCGTCGGCCGGGATGCGCTGCCGTGCCCCGACGCGAACCGCGCGAAGTTCGCCGCGGGCGAGCATTCGGTACACGGTGCGCCGATCCACGGCCAGCAGCTCGGCCGCTTCGTTGATCGGGTGCGCCATACGGCGCGGGTGCTGTTGTGGTGTGGCCATGCGTGTCATGCTGAGACGCCTCGGGGCCTTGTTCAATCATTCCGCTGTCAACGCGGCGGCATTGACGCCTGCGGCATGCTCGCGCCGGATTTCGCGCATGTGCCAGCCGATGGTGGTCGGCTCGCGCACTTCCTCGGTCGACCATCCCGAGCGCAACAGCTCGCGCAGGACTTCCTTGCGTGTCATGGGGCGTGCGCCGTGGTGGGAGGTCAGGACTGTCCGGATCGCCTCGCGCAGCCGCTCACCGTCAGCCTGGCGCCGGACGTTGTGCAGGACGAGCGCGTCCGGCTGCCGCGCCTCGAGGGCGGCGAGCTGGCGGCGTAGCGCACGGGTCTCGGCCTGAAGTTCGAGCACCTGCTGCTGCAGGTCGGCGCTGGGCGGCGCGTAAGCCAACGCGTACCGCTGCCCCTCGATGATCGCGAGGCGCCGGCTCATGGGACGGCCTCGAGGATGCAACGGACCTGCGCGACGCTGAGCCTGGTCGCCGCGGCGATCGTTTCGGGGCTGTGCCCGACTGCGGCCATGCGGCGCGCGGCCTGCTCCATCGCCTCTCGGCCCTTGGTCAAGAACCGCTGCGGCCGCGGGCCAGCCGCTTGTGGTGAGCCGCTCCACGGCTCGCGCCAGGGATGGGCGTCAGAAGGGCAACGCATCATCGAGCTCCGGCTCAGCAGCCGCAGGTGCAGGACCATCGTCGCGAGTCGGCTTGGATTCCGCCGGCGCGCTGGCTGCCCGCTTATGCCGGACAGCGTAGGGGCTGAGGACCTGGTGCACCGTCACGTCGAGCGACGCTTTCGGCAGGCCGGCTTTATCGAGGTATGAGCCGAGCTTCAACTCGCCTGCCACCGTTGCGGCATCAGAGTCTCCGAGCGCCAGCAACGCCGCGCGGGCGCTGTCACGAAACGCAACCAGGCCCGCGAACACGCTCTCGCCGTTCGCCATCGGGACGCGCAGGCGCGCGACGACGAACGGGTTACCGTTCCTCGAGGTACGTTCTTCCGGCTGCCCGTAGATCTTGCCATTGAGCAACGCATCAATCGACATGGTGGGTCTCCTTGGCTGCGGGGGCCAGCAGCACCAGTGCGCGCCCGAGACAGTCGTATGCCGCTTCAGGCCAGCCGCGCTCGAGGTCGAAGCGCGCTCGCTCGAGCAGGACGCGCACGGCGGGCGCGGTCCACCGCCAAGGGAAGCAAAAGCCCAGCAGCCACCCGGCGACGAAGATCGAGATTGTGGGGATCATGAGCATGCGCTCCTTTTGGGTGAGTCAGTTGGAACCGGATGTCTCGGCGCGTGTGAGGCATTCGCTCACGACGGCATCCCCTCGGCGGCCTTGCGCCAGTGCTCAGCGAACGCGGCCAGCCCGGGCCAGCGGTCGGCAGGCACGCGCAGCTCGGCGGTGACGATCGCCCCCGAGGAGTCGCGCACGCCGAGCATGACGCTGACGGGGGCGCTCGCCGGGGCGGTCAGGCTCGCGTTCGCCACGTCGAAGGCATACCGCAAACCGGGGTCCTCGCGGAGCTGGTCGGCCACTTTGTGCCGGCGCCGCGCCAGGTCGACGAGAGCCGGATCCGCCGGCCAGTAGCCGCGGCAGTCGAATACCGGCGTGGCGAACGCCTCGGTGCCGTACCGGCGGCACTGGCCTACCGGGCCATCTTTGGAGGTGAAGTGCCGGCAGTTCACGCAGGCCACCGCGTAGCCGTCGAACCAGGCGCGCTCCTCTGGCGTCAACGGGCTGCTGGCTGCTGCCCCATGAAAACTTTCAGAATGCCGCCCCGGGTCGGTGTCAAAAGTGCCAGAAGGTGGTTTAGTCACTTTTGGCACTGGGTCATGTGGCCCTTTTGATATTTTCGCGGCCTTCTCTCGCCAGCTCATGGTTTGACCCTCCACTGGTAGCGGACGCTGGGCCTGCCGCCGGTGTCTTCCGTGACGGCGCTCAGATAGCCGTACTCGGTGAGGTAGTCGAGTGCGCCATCGGCTGCCTGGCGCCCGAGGCCGCTCCAGTGCTTGCGGTGAATGTCGCGCGCCGTGAACGGGCCCGGCAGTTCGGGGCGTTTCGCCAGCAGGAGGTGCGCCGCACTGAGACCGCCATCCGTGACGGGCGCGTAGATCCGGCGGGCGTGCGCCTCGAGGAACTCCGTCCAATCGAGCGCGCGCGCGAGTGCAGCGGCAGAAACAGGGCCGACGCCCGTGTCGGCCAGGTGAATGACCAACGCAAGTCGGGCGGCAAGGGCCGGGTACTTCGCCAAGTGCGACTCGATGAAAGCCGGCTCGCCGCCCCCGCGCAGTCGCACCATCAGCGCCGTCTGCCACTCCGCGAACAGCTCTTGCGCCTCGGGATCGAAGCGCAGAAATGGCACGTCGACGTACTCGCTGCGTTCTGCGTTGACCGCCGTCACGTCGATCGCGTTGAGGCGATCGAAGACGCGAGAGCAGTCCGTCCAGGCCGCTTTATTCGGTTCCCGGTCGGTGTATTGCCAATCTCTCGGCTGGTCCGGATAGATCGCCAATTGGAATCGCGGGAGGAGGCCGTCATCGCCAGCACCACCCTCGCAGGCTGCTCGAACGTACTCAGCAAGCTTGCCGGGTTGTGTTCCCCCGAGAATTGAGACAGCGCACGCCTCGAGGTGGATGGTGCCGCGCCCGATACGGTCCACCGTATAGGGCCCCGTGCCGGACCAACATTCAAGCCAAAAAGCCCGGTCCCCCTCCCGGCCTTCGCGATCGAGCGACGCCAGCCAACCCGAAAGCTCATCGCGGAACTGGACAAGCCCGCGCGGATTGGCCTTGAGAATCTCGCCGACCTTCTCCACCGTCGCGTCATTGATGACGAGGCGCGCCTGCGCCGGCTCCTCTGGATCCCGCAGCGCGTCCTCGGCGGCCTCGAGCGCACCGAGTTTGTCGCCCTTCTTCAACTTGTCTCGGGCGATCTTCTGCGCATTCTGCTTGGCCGCCGCCGCGACGACGGTCTGTGCCTCGAACTCCTTGAGCGCCTCCTGGTAGGCCGCCCAGCCGGCTGATTCGAGGCGCGAGAGCATGCCGTATGCCGGGCGCAGTGCCGGGGACTTCCCTGCGCTCGGACGCCCAACGATGCACCCCCAGAGCACGGACCGCTCGATCCACCGCTCGCGCTGCTTGACCTGGATGGCGACCTGCCGCCCGATCGTTCCCGCGATCGCCACCATTGCGCCCACGGCCACGTATTCAGGCGGGCACTGCAGCGCATCGGCGTGATCCTCCACCCACGGCCGAATAGAGTTCGGGAGCAGCCCGAGGTCGAAGATTGGCACGGCGGGCAGCGGCTCGGGCAGCGGCTGAAAACTTTCAGAATCCCCATGTGGGGCAGTGCCAAAAGTGCCAGAAGCCCCGGCATGCGCGCGTTCCGCGTGCTGTCGCTGCTCCCGGGGTCCGTCGACCAGCACCCGCAATTCCTGCCACCCTTTGCCAGCGCACGAATTGTGGAAACATTTGAACCCGAGCCGTCCGTCCGGCTTCATGAATACCGCAGCCTCTCCGTCGACATGCTCCGGGTTGAACGGACACGCCTTCAACTTCCACCGCAGCGCTCCGTCGTGCTGCTCTGGGCCTGTCGCCTGAAGCTGGGCGCGAGAGAGAAACCCGGCGACGTCTGCCTCGGTCCATGCTCGGGCCCCTACCGGCGCGCTGCCGTTCGCATGGGGGCGCTCGACCGGCTCCGCCTCCGCGGCGAGCTGGCGCAACAGCTCGATCGGCACGGCGCGCAGCTCGTCCGGCACCAGACGCAGCGCAGAGAGGCGCCACGGTGCCGCGGGGGTGTTGTCGCCTTTCGTCGCGACCGTGCCGTGGAGCTTCAAAATCCTGCCGGCGTTGTACACAGACTTGTCGATCTTCACGGCCGCGTCGTCGAACCGCACGGCCAGCGCCTCGAGGCAATGCTTTATGAGGTCGCGGCTCGGCTCGTCGTTCGGCAAGTCGATTCGATAGAGCAGATGCAGTCCGTTGCCGCTCTCCGCGACCACCGGCTTGGGCCAGCCGCGCTCTTGCAGACAAACATAAACCTGGCGCCCAACTGCCTTGGCGGCCTCGAGCTGTTCAGCCGTCGCGCTCGTGTCCTTCGGCCGGACCGGGTCGACGTCGACGAGCAGCCACACGCGCCGCAAGACGTTCGCGTCTGTCGCGGTAGCCTGCGCGAAATCCTCGACGCGATTGGAGTACCGCCCGAGCAACTGCGGGTCCACGGGGTTCATGGTGACGTACACGGCCGCGCCTGACTCGTTGAGACTCGCTGCCGCAGCCACCAGGTCGTGGCGGTGGTCGTCGTCGAAATAGCCGGCGGCGGTACGCTTTCGGCCGCGCTGAAAGAGAGCGCGCAGCTCGACGACGCCCCCAGGGTGAAGCACGGCGAGGGCCCGGGCAATCTCTGCCGGGTCGGGGCGCGGGGCGGCTGCGGCGTTCATCGTGTCCCCTCCAACATGGCGGCGGCTGCGCGCAGGTGGTCGATGGCGCGCGCCCACGCGGCGCAGTCGCACAAAAAACGGGACCCGCAGACTGAACACGGAACCGATGGGCGCCGCGGTTTGTTGAAGGGGAGAAGTAGCGCTCCGCGCGAGCCAGCAGGAGCACGAAAGAGATCGATCGGTGGTAGACTCGTCACGTCGAAGTCCTCGGCGAAGGCGCGTTCTGTGAGAGGGGCGCGCCTTTCGCGTCTGTAGGGTTGGGTTAAGCCGCTTCAGGCGCTCCGCGCTCCGAGGGGCGCACCGAGAGCCGGATCGGCCGCGGGAAATCGCCGGCACCGGCCATGCGGTACACGGTTGCTCGGGAGAGCCCGGTGCGGCGCTCGACCTCGGGGATGCGCCACATCGCTGCTGGCTCGTCAGGGATCACGGACGGGTCGCCGCCCGAGGCGACTACGCGGTCCCGCAGCCAGGCGATGACGGCGATGGACGGCCAGGCAACAGCGCGACCGCCAGGAAGGTTCGGGGGGACAGATGGCACGGGGGCGACTCCAGTTAATTCCTGGAGCACATTGCACCGCGCGAGACGACTTGTGACTAGGGTGCGTACGTGTAGACACCACCCCACACAGCGCGATCAGCTCGGGGCTGGCGAGCCCTTTAGATATCGCCGCACCACTTCCTGCGTGAGTCCGAGTGACTCGTGGATCTTCGCCGCGCACTGATTGCGCGATTTGTACTTGCCAGAGGCCCACGCTGCGAGGGCTTGCGCTTCCTTCTCCCGATAGCCTCCGGGCTGCTCGTGGCGCGCATTGACGGCTGCTCGTGCGTCCTCGCCGCGGAAGTCTTTGCGATAGCTCAGATGGAGGGGGGAACCATTGAGCACAATGGCAAGCCCTGCGATCGCTTGCCACAAGCGAGCGACGACGGCGCCGGCATCGAGTACCGCTTGCTTATTAGGCCGGTCGGAGCCGAGCTCCTCGAGGCAGCGCTCGGCGGCGGCATGCTCATGTTGGTAGTTTCCGCTGGCTGTAGCAGCGGTCTCTAGGAGCGTTCGGCCCGGCTCGATGTTCTCCTTGATCCAGCGCCGCAGCATCGCCTGGATACTCTCGGGGCTGATGGTCGAGTCCTTCTCTGCGAGAGCACGCATCAGCCGTTGATATTCCGGCTCGGATTGGCGCAGCGCCTCCTCGAGATTTGTCCGCAGCTTGCGCAGATCGCCGAAAGTCAGCTCAATCATGTGTGCACTCCTTCCAGTGCATACCTCCGCGAGAATCGCGGCGGGAAGCGGGCGAAGGTGTCCCGCGTGTCGGCTGGCCGGCCTATCCCGTCGCGAATGCTTCAAGCCTTGCGCGTGCGCAGATCCGTCACGTTATGCGCGGCCATGCCGCCGAACTTCGGGAGGGCCGCTCGGATCGCATCGGCCACGTGGGACGGTGCCAAATGCCCGTAATGCCGCGCAACCATCCTGGTGTCCGCGTGCCCGAGCACCTCAGCGATGAACATCAGCGGGACGCCCCCCTGCGCGAGGTGACTGGCGTAGGTATGCCTCAGCACGTGGAACGTCGCGGTGGGTCGAACCTTGGCCACATCGCACGCCGCACGCATCGCACGAGCGAGCGCCACGCGATACCACGGTGAGCCATCGGCCCGCAGGAACAGTGATTCATCCTCGGGCTTGCCGGCTGTCAGTCGCTCGAATAGCGCCAGACCGTCATCGGTCAGCGGGACTCTGCGCGGTTTGCCGCTCTTGGAGTCGGCGATCAGGAGGGTGCGCGAGCGCGGGTCGTAGTCCCCCGCGCGCAGCGCCAGCAGCTCGCCCGCACGGCAGCCGGTGTTGAGCCCAGCGGCGACAAGCGCCCGCAGATCGGCCGGGGCGGCATTCTGTAGCCGCTGCGCCTCGTCCACCGTGAGCCAGCGCAGGCGGGCAGAGTCTGCGGAGCGGAATTTCTTCAGCCGTGCCCAGGCGTCCGAATTGCCAGGCTTGCCGTTGTTCACGGCATGGGAGAGACACGCCTTGACGCTGTTGATGACGCGATTGACTGTCGCTCTGCGCCGCCGTGAGCGCTCTGCGGTTTCGGCCTTCGTCTCCGTCCCTGCCGCTTTTTCGCGACGCTCTACGCCAGCCTTGCGCGTCCTGTGACTGCGGTTCAGCGCCCAGGCGAGCCACGCATCGAAGTCCGCCGCGGTGAGATCCGAGAGCCGCTTGTCGGCAAGTGATGAGGAGACTACGTAGGCGTTGAGCGACACTTCCATGATATCGGCTGATTTGCGGTGTCGGTGAAGCCACGCCACATAGTCCACCACAGCATCCCGCACTGTGTAGTGCTGCCCGCTGGCATCCCGCGCAAGCTGCTCGGCCTCGCTGAGGATCTTGCGCTGCGCTTGGCCGAAGTCGAGCACCTCGCGGCCATCGGCTGCGCGGTGATCGTCAGCGAGGGCGAGTGCCCGCTCGCTGTACCGGGCTGCGCCGGGGGACCCGGCATGGCGGTAGCGCCTGACAATCCACCGGCCGCCCGCCTTGGACTTACGGTAGCCGAGGAACAACCCCTGCTCGATTCGGTGCCAGTAAGGCTCCTGACGCGCCCGTAGCACCGTTCGCGCCTCGCGGCTATCCAGAGTCGCGCTCTTTCGGATTCTCGCCATACGGGCCTCCTGGTGCGTCTGTGACCGCCTTGCAGGGCGGTGAACCGGTCATGGGGAACGTATGGGGAAAAGACCGGAAGAGACGTTGTGAGACAGTATGCGAGCTGATATACTGGAAATCAAGGACTTTCCCGCATGGTGCGCGACGTGTTGAGTTGGTATGAGATGCCAGTTACAACCCTCTCAAGGCTGTAACACGGGTTCGAATCCCGTAGGGAGCGCCATAATATCAAAGACTTACGAGCGCATCGCCCGCTCCGCACGAAAAAGCTGGCCGTCGAGGCGCCGGGTCGCCGCCAGACCGACATGGCTAACGCGCTCGACCTGGCGCTCACCCGGACCCCCCGGCCGCCTGTTCGCGAGCCCTCAATCGACATCGGACCAATCGGAAACCGTTAGAGTCCAACCATGATCCTGCTTCACACCGCCTTCGTGACGGTGTGCACGATCCGCTCCTGCATGGACCTGCGGGTCAGTTCGCGCGTCATCGCAGCCGCCATGTGACGCATGATGGCTTTTCCGGCCCATGCGTCGCCGGTCTTACAGTCGCTCCACGCGCTTCACGTCCCGCCCTCTCGACGGTAGGAGCCTTAACCCGCCCGCTGCATAAAATTCCGGCGGCCGATGCGACAGAGCGTGTCATTCCAGCCTGAGCAGCACCGTGCGGCGGTTCTGCACCTCTCACCTTGGGTGAGAGGTGCGGGATGGGCAAATTGTTGGTTTGCAACGCTGTTATGATTGAGTCACAACACAACAATCGACCCAAAGACGGAGCCGTCTGGATGCAGCATAGCAAGGCTGAAGTCCATTGGACAGCCCGCGCTGGCGGAGATTCGATTCGAGGACCCGCAGCCGACCTCCTTCGCCGGGCTCGTGGTGTTCCAGCCCCTCGTCGAGCGCCTGGCGCTGACGAGCAGGCTGCGCGGGTGCTTCGAGCACCTGAAGGCCAGCCCCATCTTCGGGCACGCCTCGATCGTGATGCGCTTGATCGTGCATCTGCTGATCGGCTACCGGCGACTCTCGGACCTGCGCGACTACCACCATGACCCGATGGTCCGGCGGACGCCGGGGCTGAAGCGTCTGCCGGAGGTGGCGACCGTCAGTCGAACGCTCGATGGCATGCACAAGACGGCGGTGGGAGAGCTGCGCAGTCTCTCGCGTTCGCTGGTGCTCGATCCGCAGAAGGTGCTCGCTCCGGCACGCCTGACGGTGGAGTTCGACGGTTCGGTTCCGGGCACGACCCGCATGGCGGAGGGTACGGCGGTCGGGTACCAAAGTTACAAGAAAGGCCAGAGGAGCTATTACCCGCTGTTTTGCACCGTGGCGCAGACCGGGCAAGTCCTCGATGTCTGGCACCGTCCCGGCAATGGGCATGACTCGAACGGCGCCCGGGCCTTTATCCTGGCCTGCCTCAATGAAATCCGCCAGATCCCGCCCCGCGTGACCCTCGAGGCCCGCATCGACTGCGCGATCTTCTCCGAGGAGATCGTCCGCGCGCTCGATGCGCTCGGCATCCAGTACACCATCCGGGTACCCTTCGAGCGCCTCACCCAGCTGCGCAGGAAGATCGAGAAGCGCCACCTGTGGCACCGCGCCGATCGGCACGGGAAGTTCTTCGAGTGCTACTGGAAACCGAGCTGTTGGGCCGAGACGCGCCGCTTCCTCTGTATCCGCACCCGCGAGCCGAAGCAGCGCAAAGGACCCTTGCAGCTGAATGAATACGGGCACCAGTTCAAGGTGATCCTCACCAACGCGACACTCTCGGCGCGCAAGCTCCTGGCGCTTCACCCTGGCCGCGGCGCGCAGGAGGCGATCTTCGCTGAGCTGAAGTCCCCGACCCAGATGGATTACATCCCCTGCAGACGCCGTGCTGTCAACCAGACCTGGCTGCTCCCGGCGATCATGGCCCACAACCTCAACCGAGAGCTGCAGATGTCGAGCACCGACCCCGCGCGCGCCACCACCGAACAGCGCGCCCCGTGGGGTCGTTCGTGCGTCTCGGCCCCCGCAGAATGAGACTGCTCCAACGGGCCGGCCGCTTGACCACTCCCAAAGGCCGCCTCACGCTGACCTTGTCCGCGAATCCTGATGTGCACGCCGGGCTGTTGCATTACGTGAAGGCCGCCGCCTGAGGGCAATCACGCCGAGTCTTTTGCAAGGATCGGGTTACGCACGGGTCGGTATGTGGGGTGGCGCACCGACGAGCCGCCGTTAAGTCACGAACATGTCATCATAGAAGTCTGGAGTTCAAGCGTAGCGATAAGTCAGCTGCTACGCCAGATGCTTCGCTGGAACAGGTGGTACGCCTCTGGCGGTGCACGGCGACCGTCACGATAATTTCCCAAAGTTCCTTGTTCACATGATGTGGCGCCGCTGTCAGTGTTTCCTGGAATAAGGATGTCGCGCATGCAAAACGACCACAGAACGAATGTCATTGTGGACTGCCACAAGAACCGATCCGGTGAGAATCACAGAGGTAAAGGGCGGTCCATACGCTTGCTCGCGGTGAGCCTGTTGGGCGCCACCGTTTTTGCTCTGGGCGGATGCGCCACGATGGGACCACGCATGTACGGACCGCGGCCCCAGCCGGTTCGCGTAGCGTCCATCGTCAATTGGAGCAATGCGGATGTACCGACGGCGACCATTATCCGACGGATTCGTCGCTCGGGAACCGTTTACCACGTGAACGCAGGCCAAATTATAAAGTTGCACCAGCAGGGCGTTGCGAACACTGTGCTCGACTATATGCAGGCCACCGAGATCGCCGCCATAGCCCGAAACCGCGCCCGCATGGACATCCACCAATGGCATCGGTACAACGACGGCTACTACTACGGTGGTAGCGGGTACGGCTGGGAGCCGCCGGAGTTTAATTTCGGTGATTTTGATGAAGATGAGGGCGGCGGCGAAGGACAGTAGCAGCCTGTCGGACTGAGCACCAGCGAGCGATGAATTGATCGAAATTTCGGGCCAGGGGTGTTTGACCTGAGGCACCGGCCGCAGTGCCGCCGCTGACGCAGGCGGTGCTGAAACTCGACAGTGTGCGGTATTCAAATCGACCGTGCTCGTCTCAAGGCCACCCTGACCACTGCGACTGTGTCGGTGCGCAGGAGGCGCGCTTCGCGGAGCTGAAATCCCAAGCCCAGATGGAGACATCGCCCGTAGACGTCGCGCCGCCAACCAGACTTGGCTGCTCTCGGCGATCCTGGTGCACAACCTCAACCGCGAACTGCAAACGCCCACCGGCGAGACCGAGCGCAGCACGAGCGGGGAGCGGGCTCCGTGGTGGTGCCTCGCACGCCTGGGAATCTTCCGGATGCGCCTGATCCAACGTGCAGGACGGCCGACCAACCCAAAGGGCCGTCTCACTATCCCCGTGAGCGCCAATCCCGCCGTGCAAGCCGAGCTGTAGCATGATCTGCAGGCCGCTGCCTGAGAAGAATCAGTCGCCGTTATGCAAAGTTTGAGTTAACACTCCATACCGGTCTATGCCGGTTCGCGAACCAACGCAATGGTTGGGCGGTCTGCCACAATCCGTCGGTCGCCCGGCTTCGCGTCCGCGTGCGACGTCATGTTGAGCAGCCCGTGCGGACGCTACGCAAATGGCTCAAACCGACGGGGTCGCGCGCGTCCGGGCGCGCTCCAAGGCAGCGCACGCTGGGCCTCCCTTGCATGCCGCCAGCGTGTGTGCTATACACTGAACCATATGGTTCAGTATACTCGGACACGCATCGATGCCGCGTTTGCCGCGCTGTCGGACGCCACCCGACGCGGCGTTCTGGAGCAGCTCGGGCGCGCAGACGCTTCAATCACGGACCTTGCCGAGAAATTCCGCATGACCCTCACGGGCATGAAGAAGCATGTCGGCGTCTTGGAGCAAGCGGGGCTCGTCACCACGGAGAAGGTCGGGCGCGTTCGGACCTGCAAGCTCGGCCGGCGCCGACTGGAAGAAGAGGCGGCCTGGATCGAGGGCTACCGCCGCCTCTGGGAGGCACGCTTCGATGAGCTGGACCGGGTTGTCGAGGAACTGAAACGGAACGAGAAGGCCGATAAACGTAACAGGTGAATGTGAGCTTACCGCCATGAAGAACCGCACGACAGTCGAACGAAAGTCCGAGCGTGAGCTCATCGTCACGCGAACCTTCAAGGGACCCGCACGCATCGTGTTCGAGGCGTGGACCAAGCCTGAGCTGCTCAAACGCTGGTGGGCGCCGAAATCGTTTGGCATCACCTTCATTTCCTGCGAGGCCGATGTACGGACCGGGGGCACCTACCGCTTCGTGTTCGGCCACCCTGCTTCTGAGCAGCCTATGGAGTTCTTCGGCAAGTACGTCGAAGTGACGCCGCACTCGCGCCTCGTCTGGACCAATGAGGAAGGCGGCGAAGGTGGGGCCGTCACCACAGTGACCTTCGAGGAACGCGGTGACGATACGCTGGTCGTCATGCACGACCTGTACCCGTCCAAGGAAGCTCTCGATGGCGCGATGGCCTCCGGAAGCACAAGCGGGTTTGGGGAGGCGTTCGAGCAACTGGACGAGCTGCTTGCCACGCTGGGCGCGAGCATGGGACAGTCGTGACGGGCTGCTGCCGCGCCAGCCGGGCAGACCGCGCGAAGCATCTGTTGCCCTGCCACCGATCAATCCCCGGCGCGCGGCCGCGCCTCGATCGATGCCGGGGCGACAGTCCAGGTCAGCTGCGCACTACGCGTGCGCCGCGCGGATTTCAGCCTGTGGCTTTGAGGAAGGGCGAGGAGTCCAGCCACTTCGGATCGGGGTAATACCCCACCAGGACGGTGTGATCCTGGATCAGCTGCACGACGGCGCTTTCCACCTTGCGGCTGAGGGCGAAGCAGCCCCAGCTGCGGCCCACGCGGCCGTGGTCCTTCGCAAACGTCTTGCTCACGTACCAGGCGCTGTGCACGACGATGTCACGGCGGTAGGCGGCGCTGTTGAAGTGCGGATCCAGCCCGTGCAGCCGCAGCGAATAGCCGTGCTCACCGTTATAGGTATGGCCGGTCAGATACACCCCGAGACTGCTCGCGTCGGTGCCCGGCTTGTTGGAGAAGCGAGTGGCGTAGGTGAGTCCGCTGCCCTTGCCATGCGCCACATAGGTGTAGAAGAGCACCTTGCCGGTCTGCGCGTCGGCCACGGCCATGCGCCGCTTCGCCGACGACACGGAATAATCGACGATCGTCACCAGCGGCTTGTCGGTCAGATGCCGCTGCCTGAGGTTCGAATAGGCCTCGAGCGCGGTCGCGATGGCCCTGACGCTGATGTTGGGGGCCTGCGCGTGAATGGATTGCGCAATGCCCGAGAGGTGCTGCGCAGCGTGCGCCGACAGCGCAACGCACAACAGCGGCACGGCCGCCCAGATGACCGGCCGCCGGCGGCCGGCTCGCGAGGGTGCAATCATGAATGTCCGCACGGCGTTCAACCGCTCTTGCAAGTGAATCTCGACAGCAGCCCCGTCGCCACCGGTCCGTGGCGCAGGAGACAATAATCTTGAGCGGTGCGCTGAGGCGCTCGCCATCCCGGTCCGCAGTGCAGCGTCCGTGTTCAGCCGCATTCCGCCCCGTCGTCGAGCCCGGTTGGGCCGCTGGGGCGAATCTAGCGTGACCTTGGCGTCACCCGCGTTCCTGCTCGCGCGAACCCCGTCCATCTCGGCTGAAAGGCCTGCCGGGGGCTGCTGAAAGTAGATCAGATCCTGGGCCATTCGGCAATGGCACCCTGCTTGCCCGTGGACCGCGGCGCGCACACGACTGACCGCCCGAGGGTAACGCCGCACAGGGCAAGGCTCCGCACGGACAACGCGCGACATCGGTGGGACAGCAACTGAGCCCATGCGGGTCTGGGCAAGTACTCGGTGCGCACCCCGGACGCATGCTCAACCCCAACCTCGAGCAGTACAGGATCCTGCGCTCGGGCGAGACACCGGCCATCGAGGTGCAGGTGTTGGAGCACTGTCAGGGCGAGAGCACAGCCTTGGAGTCCAACCATGATCCTGCTGCGCACCGACTTCCTGACGGTATGGGCATGATCCGGTCCGAAATGGACCTTCGGATTGGTTCGCGCTGCCCCGCGACGGGCCTGGTGGCGCTTGACGGTTTTTCCGACCCGCTGCGCCACCGGTCTGACAGCCGCCCCACGCGCTGAACGTCCGGTCCGCCCGACGGTAGGAGCCTTGAGGCTCACCGTGAGTCGAGTCCTGTTTGCGAACCGATGCAATGGTTGGATGGATTGTCGAAAGCGTCGGGCGTCCTGCTGCGCGTCTGAGCACAATGTCATGTTTGATGTCATGTTGAGCATCGCGCGCGGACGCTGCGCAAATGGCTGAAGCCGACGGGGTCGCGCGCATCCGTGTGCGCTCCGACGCATACGGCATCGGCGAGCCGTCGATCATGGCCACCGCGCCAGCCGTCGCGAATGCCACCTACAACGCGATCGGCGTGCGCATGCGCGCGCTGCCGATGAATCCGGCGGCGATCCTCGCCGCGCTCGGGCGCGTGCCGCAGCGGAGCGGACCGCCATGAAGCGGTTCGAATGGATGACTCCGGACGGCATCGCGCACGCGGCGCGCGCCGCAACGGCGACCGTGGCCAACGCGATGCCCGGCCGCAGCGGGGAGCCCGCGACCGACGCGACGGTGCGCAAGGCCGGCGGCATCGACTTGCTCGACCGGATGAAGGAAGGCTTGCTGAGCGCGCACCGCCCGATCAACCTGCACAGCATCCCCGGCCTCGACCGCATCGAGCCGCAGGAGGGCGGACTGCGCATCGGGCCGAATGTCACGCCGGCGCAACGGGCCGCCCACGAGACGGTACGCGCGCGCTGTTGCGCGTTGGCCGACGCGGCGGGCCCATCGGGGCGCCCGCAGATCCGCCATCGGGCCACGGTCGGCGGCAACCTGCTGCAGCGCCCGCGCTGTTGGTACTTGCGCTCGCGCGCCCATCATTGCGCCCGCAAGGGGGCGACACCTGCTTCGCCTTCGACGGCGAGAACCAGTACCACGCGATCTTCGATCACCGCGGATGTGCCAGCGGGCATCCGTCCACCTGTGCGACGGCGCTGGTCGCATTCGGTGCCGCACTCCAGATCGCCGGCCCCACGGATGCCCGGCGCGAGGTGAGCCTCGAGGCCTTCCTCCGGCTGTCCGAGGTCGACCGGCAGCGGGAGAACGATCTGCTCCCGGGCGAAGTCGTCACCGCCATCCGCCTCCCGGCTTCCGCATACCACGCGCTCGATCCTTCTGAGGCAGGGCGAGAGCGCCTCCTTCGGCGGGCCGATCGCCGAGGTCGCCGTGGCGCTCGATCTGGCAGACGGCGCCTGCCGCAGAGCCTCCGTCGTGCTCGGGGCCGCCGCTCCCGTGCCGCATCGCGCGGCGGCGGCACTCACCGGCAAGACCATCGACGCGGCGGTCATCCGCGCCACCATCGAGGCCTGAAACGCCCCCTGGCGTGAAACCCAGCCGGCCCGGCGCGGTCAAACGGCTGGATCCGGCTCGCCGGGAGCCGGTCGATTCAAGGAGGTGCTATGCGTAAGAACGTTCTTGCCGTGGCCCTGGCGGGCCTGGGGCTGCCGGCCCTGGCGCTGGCGGCGCAACCAGTGTTCATCCGCGTCGACGGGCACACCGTGCCGATGCGCGAGTTCGTGCAGGTGGTGAACACCTCCGCAGGTCCGGTGCGCGTGCGCACCTGGAGCTGGCGCGGACCGCACGGCGCGGCCACCTTCCAGGTGTCCGAGAGCCGGGGCGCAGGAGCGGCGATGCCGTCCTGGGCGCTGGCTCAGATGCGCGCGATGCAGGCGCAGATGCAGCAGATGCGGCTCATCGAGGCCGCGCTTGCCCAGCCGCTGCTCACGCCCGAGCTTGCGGTTCCGACTGTGTTCGGCCAGCCCCTGCTGCTGCCGCTGAGCGCGCCGCCGGTGCAGGTGCGCTACCTGCAGCCGGTGATCCCGCTGCGCGCGGTGCCGCTGCCGGTGCGCGTGATCATGATCGTGCCCAGGGCGCCCGCTGCGCACATGGCGCCACCACCGCCGAGCCATCGCGGCCGCCTCGTCTGACCGTGCAGACACCCCGGGGGCCGCGTCCGGCCCCCGGGTGTCACGGCTCAAGCCCGTTCCACCCGCCGCCTCTGCCCTGACGGGTGCGCTGTGCAGCGCTCTTCGGCTAGCATGTTCCCCGCGTCGCGAATGACGCGGAGGCTGGACCGATGAAATTCGTGGCACTGCTGAAGAATGTCGCGCTGGGCGCGACTGCGGGCGTGGCCGTGCTCACCGCCCTGCCGGTCTTTGGCGCCGTGGGCACGATCACCACCGCGGGCGCGGTGGTCGGCTCGCTGCTCGGGGGCATGGCCGGCGTGTTCGACACCATGTGGACGCGGCAGTAGGGCCGCGCCGGCGGCTCGGCGCAGGCTAGGCGAGCTCCCGGGCGGCGCGCTCGCGAATCGGCTCCGGCGCCACCGACTCCTCGGCAAGGATCGCGCGGGCGATCGCCGCGGCCTCCCGCGGCCGGCCCGCGTGCCTGCACGCGATGCCCTCGTGCAGGACGGCGAGCCAGAGCAGCTCCTCCTCCACCACGCTCCTGTCCGGTTCGATCGCCATCTTCTTGCGGCACAGCGCCTGCGCGGCGCGGGACAGCCGCGCAGCGCGGGACGCAGCCCGCGCGGGGGATTGCTCAGGCGCTGAGCGCGCCGTGCAGCATGCGCAGTCTGTGGTGCTGCGCCGCCAGGCTGAGGAAGGCGACTCCGGAGCGAACCCGCGCGCTCGCGCCGGGCCGCGGACCCTTGCGCAGCGCCTCCTCGACCCGCTTCGGGGTCCCGAGGTCGCTCCAGC
The DNA here is from genome assembly GCA_021816775.1 of Pseudomonadota bacterium. Classification (GTDB taxonomy): domain Bacteria; phylum Pseudomonadota; class Gammaproteobacteria; order Steroidobacterales; family Steroidobacteraceae; genus 13-2-20CM-66-19. Next base: position 54,840 of record JAKAXA010000007.1, on the reverse strand, counting down.
CGCACTTCGGGACCGCCAATACGCGAAAGGCGCCCTCCTGTCCGGCGACGATGTCCCGCGAGAAGTCCACCGTCGGCAGCTCTTCATAGAGCGCGGCCACGGCCCCGACTCCCGGATGCCCGCGCTCGTAGTCGATGGCCGCCTGCATCGCGGCCACGATGGGATCGATGCGCGCCTGGAACAGCTCGAGCAGGGCCCGGGCGCTTGAAACGATGATGAACGCGTTCCACAGGCCGCCGGCCCGGATGAGCTCGCGGGTCTGGGCGAGCGGCGGCTTCTCGACGAAGCGCGCCACCGTCATGGCGCCGCGCCCGTCGCTCTCGCCGGGCAGGATGTAGCCGAGCTCCGGATCGGCCTCCTCCGGCTCGATGCCCATCAGCAATGTCTCTTGCGCGCGCCACTTGAGCTGCTCGAGCGCGGCGGTGAGCGACTCGGCGAGCACCGCTTCCTGCTGGACCAGATGGTCGGACGGAAGCAGCACGAGACGCGCCTCGGGGTCGCGCGCGAGGATCCGCAGCAGCGGCAGCAGAATGCCGATCGCCGTACCGCAGTTGCGCGGCTGCACGACCACGTTGTCCGAGGGAAGCGTGGCGAGCGCATCCTGCCACCAGCGCTGATGCTGCTCGGCGACGATGGCGCAGGTGCGCGACGCCTCGGTCAGCGCATGCGCGCGGCGCAACGCTTCGTGCAGCAGCGGCGGCCCGTCGAACAACGAGCAGAACTGCTTCGGCACGGCGGTGCCCGAGGGGGCCGTCGTCAGCGATTTGAGCCGGCTGCCTTCCCCCGCCGCCAGCACCAGCGCCCAGACGTTGTTCGTTTCCGACATGGCACCCGCTCCATAGTGTTCGCTCACGGGTCGTGCGCCTGCCGCGCGACCCGCTCACTTTACAATCATTCCTTCTGTGGAGTCGCTGCGGCATCGTGGGTTCCCGAACCGATGCGAGAAAAGTTCGCGCTCGCCCGTCGCGTGCGCCGGCCGCGCCGCCCCTCAACCCGGTGGAATCGTTTTGCGCGTCGCCGAGGGCGGCATCGGCGATGCCGCCGGAGCGACTTCGGTGTCATGTCTGTGTGCGGCGACGTCCGGCGGTTCCGGATGAGTTGGTTCCATGCGAACCGTCACCTGAACCGCGGCCAGCCGCTGATACAGCCGCCGCCGGCGATACAGCGGCACCCAGCCGTAGACGAGCGTCTCGACGGGACGCCACAGCGCCAGCCACGCCAGGATGATCAGCCCCTCATCGAGCAGCGGTGAGAGGCCATTCGGCGAGAGGTTCGCCAGAATGCGCCGCGCGCTCATGCTGAGCAGAAAGATCGCCAGGCCGCCGAGCAGCGCAAGCTGGCCGAGATGCAGCTGCTCGCGCTGGCGCAGCGCGGCCGAATGCGCCATGCGCGTGTAGTAATGCTCCAGTGCAGGCTGCAGATCGCGCGCCAGGTCCTCGCCTTCGCTGGCGTGCACGTGCAGATGCCACAGCGCCGCGGAGCGGTTCTCGCTGAATTCCTCCTCGATGAATTCCGCGGCATGGCTGTCCAGATCGCGGTCCCAGAACGGCGAGGCATCGAGCGAATTGAACAGCTGCGCGAGGTTGCGCACGCGGATGCTCACCGTGGCGGCGCTCGCGGCGTGGGCCGCGGGGCGATGTCTGCTGAGGGCGGGTTTGCTCGGCATGGTGAAGATCCGCTGTACCCCGCGCCGGCGGGGCCCTGGCGCCAGCGCCACCTTCGCGCGCCCGGCACGCCGCCGTAATGCGCACTATTACGGATACCTGGGCGCGTGGCGGCTCCCTAGCCTGAAGGGGAGTCCGGACGGCGCTGCGCCGGGCGAAAGGCTCTCATGACCGCCAAGCAAGTGCTGTTCCGCTCCGCCGCCCGCGAGAAGGTTCTGCGCGGGGCGACGCAACTCGCCGATGCGGTACGCATCACCCTCGGGCCGAAGTCCAAGTCCGTTCTGATCCAGAAGAAGTGGGGCGTGCCCATCGTGTGCAACGACGGGGTGACGATCGCGAAAGAAATGGAGCTCGAGGACCCGGAGGAGAACCTCGGCGCGCAGATGCTGCGCCAGGCGGCCGAGAAGACCGGTGAGCTGGTCGGCGACGGCACCAGCACCGCGACGCTGCTCGCGCAAGCGATCTACGCCGAGGGCGTGCGCAACGTGGCCGCCGGCGCGAGCGCCATCGATTTGAAGCGGGGACTCGATCGGGCGCTCGTGGCGGCGGTGCGTGCGCTGAAGGCCATGGCACGGCCGGTCGGAAGCCGCAAGGAGCGGGTGCAGGTGGCCGCAATCTCCGCGCACAACGATGCAGCCATCGGCGAACTGGTGGCCGACGCGATGGAGAAGGTCGGTGGCAACGGAGTGATCACGGTGGAGGAGTCCAAGACCACCGAAACCGCGCTCGAGGTGCTCGAGGGGCTGCAGTTCGACCGCGGCTATCTCTCGCCCTACTTCGTGACCGACCCGACCCGCATGGAGGCGGTGCTCGAGGACGCCTACATTCTCATGTGCGACCGCAAGCTCACCATTCTCAAGGATGTGCTGACGCTGCTCGAGCAGGTGGCCAAGGCGGCGCGGCCCATCCTGTTCATCGCCGAGGAGATCGAGGGCGAGGCGCTCGCGACGCTGATCGTCAATCAGGTGCGCGGGGTGCTCAAGAGCTGCGCGGTCAAGGCGCCCGGCTACGGCGATCGGCGCAAGGCACTGCTGCAGGACATCGCCACGCTCACCGGCGGGGAGGTCGTCTCCGAGGAGCTGGGCCTGAAACTCGAGGACACCCAGCTCGCCCAGCTCGGCCGCGCCCGGCGCATCGTGATCGCCAAGGACACCACGACCCTCATCGGCGGCGCCGGTGACCAGCAGCGCATCGAGGCCCGTATCGGCATGCTGCGCAAGGAAGTCGATGATGCGACCAGCGATTACGAGCGCGACAAACTCAAGGAGCGTCTCGCCAAGCTCGCCGGCGGCGTGGCCGTGATCCGGGTCGGTGCGCCATCGGAATCGGAGATGAAGGCGCGCAAGGCGGCGCTCGATGATGCCATCAGCTCGACCCAGGCGGCGGTGGCCGAGGGCATCGTGCCGGGCGGCGGACTGGCGCTGCTGCGCGCCAGCGCCGCGGTGCTCGCCCTGGAGGCCGAGTGCAGCGGGGATGAGCGCACTGGGGTGCAGATCCTGCGCCGCGCGCTCGAGGCCCCCACCCGCCAGATCGCGGAGAACTCCGCCGCAGACGGCGGGGTGGTGGTCGACCGGATGCTCAACGGCACCGGCAACACCGGCTTCGATGCGGCCACCAAGCGCTTCGTCGACCTGTTGGAGGCGGGCATCGTCGATCCGGTGAAGGTCGTGCGCACGGCGCTCGAGAACGCCGTCTCCGTGGCGAGCGTGCTGCTGCTGACGGAAGCCACGATGACGGAGCGGCCGCAGAAGGCCGCCGAGGCGGGCGCGGCGGCGGAGGAAATCTGACCGCCGGCGGGCCGAGAGCGGCGCCGTTGCCGCCACGGCGGGCGCTCGCGGATAATCGCCACCGTGCGCCCCGCACCGAGGACGGCCCTTGCACCGCAGCCACGTGAGCTTTCTTTTCGATCTGGACGGCACGCTGGTCGACAGCGTCTACCAGCACGTGCTCGCCTGGCAGCAGGCGCTGCACGCGGCCGGGATCGAGCTGTCGGTCTGGCGCATTCACCGCCGCATCGGCATGAGCGGCGGGCTGTTCACCGAGATGCTGCTGCGCGAGGTGTCCGCCGAGATCACCCCCGAGCTGCTCGAGGCGCTGCAGCGCCACCACGCCGAGGCCTATGCGCGGCTCGTGCCCTGGGTCCGCCCGCTGCCCGGGGCGAAGGAGCTGCTCGCCTACCTCACCGAGGCGAAGCTGCCGTGGGCGATCGCGACCAGCGGTCGGATGCATTCCGCGCAATACAACCTCCGCGCCCTGGGGATCGATCCCTCACGCGCCGCGGTGGTCACCCGCGACGATGTGGCCCACGCCAAGCCCGATCCGGACCTGTTCCTCGCGGCGGCCGAGCGGCTCGGCACCGACATCCGCTCCGCCATGATCGTCGGGGACAGCATCTGGGACATGCTCGCCGCCCGCCGCGCGCAGGGGCTCGGCGTCGGGCTGCTCTCCGGCGGCTACGGCCAGGATGAGCTCGAGCGCTCCGGCGCGATCCGGGTCTACGAGGATCCGGCCGACCTGCTGCGGCACATCGATGAGGTCGGCGGGCGCGTCTGATCCTGCACGCAGCCGGCGCTACGCGCGTTCGATGCGCGCTGCGAAACAGCCCGGCTTGGCGTAGTGGGCGTGCACGTAGTGCGTGTGCGCGTTCGCGAACAGCCGCTCGATCAAGCCCTCCAGTTCGGTGCCCTGGGCAATGTCGGCATCGCACAGCATGTGCCCGCGGTCGAAGGCGCGCAGCGCCATGACCCGGGAGCGCAACGCATCGGGCACTGCATTGACCCTGTCGTAGCGCTCGCGCGCGCCCTCCAACACATAGATCGCGTACGCAGAACGATACGGCGTGTCGACCGGCAGGTGCGCATAGTTCACCAACAGCACGGCTTCACCGGGCGCGGCATCGCGCAGCTCGATGCGATCGGGATAGCCCGGCCGGCGATCGGCGATCACGCGCCGTGCGCCACGGCGCGCAAGCTCCTCCTCCTGCAAGCCAAACAACGGTGTGAACGGTTCGGGCGACAGTCCAGTGATCCGAAAATCCATCGGCAGCTCCCGGCGTGAGACACGGCGGTACCGTAGCGCGCAACGCCACCGATGACTCGCCGAATTCAGACGCGTGACCGCGGATCAGCTCGCGCGCAGGTAATCGACCTCGCTCATCATGCCGGCCATCATGTGCACAACGTTGTGGCAGTGCAGCACCCAACGGCCGGGAGGCGAGTCGGCGCGAAAGCGCCAGGTCGCAGTGCTGCCGGCGGGCACCAGCGTCGTGTCCTTCGGCAATGGGTCGCGCAGGCGCTGACCCGACACCTCCACCAGCTCGAACACGTGCCCGTGCAGATGCATGGGGTGATCCATGTCGGTCGGATTGGTGAAATGGATCTGCACCCTGTCACCATGACGCACGTCGATCTTGGGCGTGTGCGGCCAGATCTTCCCGTCTATGGTCCAGTGCGGATCGCCCGGCTTTCCGCCCCCGAGCCGCAGCGTCGTGCGCACGTTTGCCGGACCGAACGGCTCGGGCACGCCGGGCAGCAGCGGCACACCCGCCCCCGCAAGCTCGTAGGTAAAGAGCTCGGCGCCCGCGAGTGAAGCTGGCGGCACCTCGGGGGGACGCCCGGCCGCATCCGCGGTGCGGATCAGCACCGACTGGCGACGATCATGGACATCGCCCATGAGGCTCTCGAGCAGCCAGGCACCGGGCCGCGTGACCTCGAACCACGCGTCGTAGCGTTCCGCCACCCCGATGCGCAGCGCATCGACCGTCACCGCGCGCGGCAGGAGATTGCCGTCGCTGTGTGTGACGCGCAGCCTGTGTCCCGCCAGGCGCACGTAATGCGTCAGCGTCGGACTCGCATTCAGAATGCGCAGGCGCACTGTCTGGCCCACTTTGACGATGAGCGGCCGCGTGTGCGGATAGGCCGCGCCGCTGAGGCAATGGGACAGATACCTCACCTCATCGCCCATGGGCATCGGCTTCATGGGCCGAGTCATGCCGCCCATGCCGCCCATGCCGCCCATGGCGGACTGAGCCTCCATGCCGTTCGGGGAAAGGCCCGGCGGCACGTCCATCGGCGCCTTGCTGTTGCCGGCGACCGCCGCCCACAGGCTGTCCCTGTCCGGCACATCGTGCAGCACCAGCACCACCTCGACGTCGGCGCGCGGCTCGCGCGGATCCTCGACCAGAAATGCGCCGAACAGCCCGAGCGCCTCCTGATCGCCCACGTGGGAGTGGTACCAGCGAAAGCCCGGCGGACCGGGCTTGTAGGTGTAGATGAACTCACCCCCGTCGGGCACCGGCGGCTGCGTGACGTACGGCACGCCGTCCATGTCGTTCGGCAGGATCATGCCGTGCCAGTGAATGGTGCTCGGCCCGCCCGTGCGATTGATGAAGCGCGCGCGGAAGCTCTGCCCATAGCGCACCCGCAGCAGCGGACCCGGCACGCGGCCGTTGTAGGCGAGCCCAGTGAAGTTCGTGCCGGTGACGCTCGGGTAACGATACGGCCGCGCCTCGAGAGTGACGTCGACCCGATCGCTGTCGGCGGCCCGTGCGCTCATCGGCGGCAGCAGCGTGCAGCTCAGGGCGGCGGTTCCGACGGTGAGGGAACTCTGCAGAAAATCACGGCGTCGCATCGTTGTTCTCCATCATTGGGCGCCCCACGCATGCCCGCGCAGCCGGTTGCGGCTCGGTGCGTCGTTCAAACTGACGGACAGTCAGGAACGTCGAGGGCGCGCTGCGCGCGGTCCTCTGTGGACACCGGCGGGCGCGGGGCGTTCCCCCCTCACGCAGCAGAGGCTGCAAGCCTAGCCGAGTCGCACCGGCTGCGCATGAACGATTCCGATGGCGAGCGCGATGCGCCGGGCGGCAGCGCCCCTGGCCATGACGAGGCGAGCCGGCCGCGCCTCAGGACGATGCCGCTTCCGAGGCGTCCCTGCGCGGCGTCCGCGCCGGATGCCACAGCTCCTGGATCGATTCGAGCGTGCGGCCCTTGGTCTCGGGCACGTAGCGCAGCACGAACAGCGCCGCGAGAATCGCCCCGGCGCTGTAGAGCCAGTAGGCGAAGCCGTGGTTGAAGTGCCGGTTCAAGTAGGCGCTGCCGTCGAGCATGGGGAAGGTGAGCGAGACGACGAAGTTCATGATCCACTGCGCGCCGATGGCGATCGACATGGCCTTGCCGCGGATCGAGTTCGGATAGATCTCCGCCAGCATCACCCACACCACCGGTCCCCAGGAAAACGAGAAGCCCATGATGTAGACCACCACCGCCGCGATCGCAAGATAGGAGGCACCGCTCGCGCCGCCGGCGGCGGCATGAGCGCCGGCGCTGACCAGGTGCAGGTCGAACAGCCAGCCGAGCACGATCATCGCGGCGGCCATGACGAACGCCCCGACGACGAGCAGCGGCTTGCGCCCGAGCTTGTCCACCGTGAAGGTGGCCGCCAGCGTGAAGGCCGTCATCGTCACCCCGACGAAGGTGGCCGACTCCCAGTACGCCTGGTTGGTGGAGGCGCCCATGTTCTCGAACATGCGCGGCGCGTAGTACAGCACCGCGTTGATCCCGACCAGCTGCTGGAAGACCGACAGCAGGATCCCGACCACCAGCACCAGGGCGCCGAAGGAGCGCAGCGGGCGGGTGTGCTCGATCAGCGTCTCCTTGATCTCACGCAGCGTCGCTTGCGCGCTCGCGCGCCCAACCAGCCGCTCCAGGAGCGAGAGCGCCTCGGCGTCGCGGTCCTTCAGCACGAGGAATCGCGGCGTCTCTGGCACGAGCAGCATGAACACGATGAGCAGCGCCGCCGGGATCGCCGCCGAGGCGAGCATGTGCCGCCAGGCGGTGTTCATCAGATAGGCGTGGCTGTGGCCGGACTGGATCAGCCAGTTGACGAAATAGACCAGATTGATGCCCACCACGATGGCGATCTGCTGGAAGGTAACCAGCATGCCGCGGATCTCGGGCGGGGCGACCTCGGCGATGTACATCGGGGCCAGCATGGAGGCCATGCCGATGGCCGTGCCGCCCATCACGCGGTAAAAGAGGAAGGCCGGCAGCGCCTGGTCACCCACCGCCCCGAAGAGGCTCCAGAAGAACTCCGGATAGCCCGCCCCGAGGGAGGACACCAGAAACAGCACTCCGGCGATCAGCAGCCCCGCCCGGCGCCCGATGCGCGTCGAGACCGGACCGGCGATGCCCGCGCCGAGCACGCAGCCGAGCAGCGCGATGGCGATGGCCAGCCCCGAGAGGAGGTTCGCATGCGCCTCGCTGAGATGGCGCGGCGCGACGAAATTGTGGGTGATCGCGCTGGTCACGCCCGAGATCACCGCCGTGTCGTAGCCGAACAGCAGGCCGCCCAGCGTCGCCGCAGCCGTCAGCGCGACCACGAGCCCGGTATTGCCTTCGCTCATGGGAACCCCCTAGATTGGTATCGCTACCATCCCCCGGGGGGCCGGGCTTGTCAAGCGGCAGGGAAGCTCAGGCGGCGGCGCTCTTCGGGCGCGCGGCCGACTCGCGTGTGATCAACTCGTGGGCAACCAGGCGATGCACGGGCTCGGCGGCCGCGCCGCGCTTGCCGCCGCGCACCGAGGCCACCAACAGGTCGACCGCCTCGCCGGCCATCTGCGCGATCGGCTGATGGATGGTGGTGAGCCCCGGCCAGATATTGGCCGCAATCAGGCTGTCGTCGAAGCCGACCACCGTCAGGTCGTTCGGCACCTCGAGCGCGCGACGGTGCGCCTCGGCCATCACTGCGGCGGCCATGTCGTCGTTGCTGGCGAAAATCGCGCTCGGCAGCGGCGCCCCGGAGAGCAACTTGCGCGCCGCATCGAGCCCGGAGCGAAACGTGAAGAAGCCCTGCTCGACGCGCGGCGTGGGCAGGTTGCCGTGCTCCTGGACCGCCGCCGTGAAGCCGCGCCAGCGCTCCTCGCTGGCCGTCTGGTTGGGGTGGCCCTTGATGAACCCCAGGCGCGTGTGTCCGAGCGCCAACAGATACCGGGTCATCTCGCGCGCCGCGGCGAAGTCATCGATGCTGACGCACATCACGTCGGCCGGCGGCCGGGCAGCGGCGACCGCGACGATGCGCATGCGCGCGGCCTGCAGCTCGGCGCGGATCACCGCCGACTCGCACAGCGGCGGCGGCAACACCACGCCGACGACGCCGCCGGCGACCAGCCGCCGCACCGCGCGGCGCGAGGCCGCGGGAGTCATCTCGCACTTCTCGAGCACGAGCTGCACGCCGTGCCGGGTCGCCGCATCGAGCGCGCCGACCAGAAATTCACTCAGATAGGAGGCGCTCGGGTTGCCGTAGAGCAGCCCCATGCGCTCCCCGCGCGCGCTGGCGAGATTGCGCGCGGCGAGGTTCGGCGAGTAGCCGAGCTGGCGAACCGCCTGCATCACCGTCTGCCGCGTGGCGTCGCTCACATACTGGCCGCCGTTGACCACCCGCGAGACGGTCATCGGCGAGACGCCGGCGTAACGCGCGACATCCTTGATGGTCACGCTGCGGCGAGCGCCACTGCGGGATTTACGCGCCGGTTTGTTCATCGCGCCTCTGGGTGATCCTGCCAAATTATCGTTGTACGTCAACGCAGGCGGTGTGGAACTTTAGCACACGCCCGCCGCGCGCCGGGATCATACAAACCGCCACCGCCCGGTGCAGGGCGGCCGGCGTCGCGTGTCCGGCGCCCATGATAACGCAATCATGCGGCCGTCGCGCCGGGGTCCGGCGACTGGCGTCCGGCGCGGCGGGACGGCTTGAACGGCCGTGGCTCCTTCCTCTACGCTCTGGTGGCGCGGATGCCGCGCCCGCGCCGGAGTCCCTTGGTGCCCCGAACCTCCCGTGTGACGCATACCCTGCAGTCCGGCCGCCGGATCGTGCGCGACGGCCTGCCCCGCGGCCGCTGGCAGGATCTGTATCACGTGTTCATGACCATCAGCTGGCCGCGGCTGTTTGCCGCCTTCGCCGGGTTCTTCTTCGTGTTCAACCTGCTGTTCGCCCTGGTCTACTCCCTGCAGGCGGCCGATATCGCCCACGTCAATCCCCCGGGGTTCTGGGGGCGGTTCTTCTTCAGCGTCGAGACGCTGGCCACCGTCGGTTACGGCGACATGCATCCGCAGACGGTGTTTGCGCACATCATCGCCTCGGTGGAGATCTTCACCGGCATGATGAGTCTTGCGCTCATCGCCGGGATGATGTTCGCGCGCTTCTCGCGCCCGACGGCGCGGATCCTGTTCGCCCGCCACGCGGTCATCCGCCCGCTCGACGGCGCGCCGACCCTGATGCTGCGCGCGGCCAATGAGCGGCACAACGTCATCATGGAGGCACAGGCGCATCTGCGCCTGGTGCGCGACGAGCAGAGCATCGAGGGTTACCGGATCCGGCGCATCCACGATCTGCGCCTGCGGCGCAGCGAGCAGCCGGCGTTCCTGTTCGGCTGGACGCTGCTGCACACGCTCACGCCCGACAGCCCGCTCGCCGGCGCGACGCTCCAGTCGCTGCAGGCCGTGAACGCACTGCTGATCCTGACGCTGGTCGGCATCGATGAGACGACCGGACAGACCCTGATGGCGCGCCAGGAGTACCCGGCCGAGAGGCTGCGCTGGCAGCACACCTTTGTCGACATCCTCTCAACCGACGCCGACGGCGTCGATCACTTCGACTACGCAAAGTTCCACGACATCGCCCCGCTCGATTGACGCGCGGGATCGACCGGCCGCCTCACCAGGTGCACCGGCCGCGCGCGGCGCTGACTGCGACAGTGGCCGTGAGGGTGGCCCCGGGCGCGAGCGCGCGCACGCCGGTGAGCGCGGGCGGCTCGGGGCGGTTGAGCGCATCGGGCATCTCACTCACCGGCTCGAGACACACGAACGCCTCCCCCGGGGGCAGGTACAGGTGCAGCCATTGAAGAGGCTCGCCGGCGCGCAGCCGCACACACAGCCCCTCCTCGGGCCACTCGAGCTCCGCGAGCCCCTGCCAGCCGCTGTAGCAGTGATCGATCAGCCGGTCGGCCGGCAGGCTCTCTCCCCGCGACCAGTCGCCGAATGTCGCGCCCGGCGCGAGCTGCCTCGGCAGACAGTCCGCATCGGCGAGCCAGACCTGCGCGACCCCGGCGCGCAGCCGCGTGCGCGGCGGGCGGCGCAGGTACGGGTGCCAGCCGAGGCCGGCCGGCATCGGCTGATCGGAACGATTCTCGAGCGACAGCCTCACTTGGAGACCCGCCTCATCGAGCGCGAGACTCTGGCGCGCCGCATACGCCCAGGGCCACTCCCCGGCGGCGTGCTCGAACACCAGCGCGAGGCGACTCGCCTCGGCGCGCTCGACCCGCCAGGGCGCGCGCCAGGCCTGGCCGTGCAGGGGATGGGCCTGGCCGGGCGCATTGGGCGCGAGCCGCACCTCGCGCGCGCCCCAACGGAAGCGCCCGTGCGCGATCCGGTTGACGAAGGGCGCGAGCGCGAAGCCTGCGCTCGCCAGCGGCTCGTCGGTGCCGGGTGGCGCGCGCCGCAGCAGTTCCACGCCCTGAAAGCGCATACCGGCGAGCGAGGCGCCGAGGGCCGGCAGCACATCGAGCGCGTAATCGCCGTGCGCGATCGAGATCATCCCGGCTGCGGCACCCTCGGCCATGCGTCACGCCCATGGAGTATGGCGAGCGGTGAGCGGCGCCGAGGCGCAGGGCACCTCGCGCCCGATCATGCGCCACCGCCCAGCGCCGCAGGAATCGCGCCGCCCGGACCGAGCGCACGATAGGCGTTCACCATCGCGCGCACGAACGCCGGTTCCGCCGCCACGCGCGAGCCGAAGGTGTCCTCGAGGGTGAGAAAACGGGCAACATCCCGCTCGGGCTCCTCGGTACAGGCGCGGCCGAGGGCGAGGAGCTGAACGGCCGCAGGATCGGTCAACGGCTCCCCGGCGCGGGCCCGCCCGACGACAAAGCGCATCCAGGCCGCGATGGGCAGCGCGAGGCGCTCGAGAGGCCGGCCGGCCGCGAGCGCCTCGGCCATGGTGCTGAGCAGCCGCACCGGAAGCTTCTTCGAGCCGTCCCAGGCGATCTGCGCGAGTTGATGGCGCACGCCCGGATTGCGCAAGCGCTCGAGCGTCGCATCGATGTAGCCGGACAGCTCGAGCCCCCCGGGACCGTGCAGGCTCGGCGTGATGTCCTCCCTCATCAGCCGCTCGACGAAGCGCGCGAGCGGCACATCGCGCATCGCCTCGGCCACCGTGCGGCGGCCCCGCAGCAGCCCGATGTAGGCGAGCGTCGAGTGCGCGCCGTTGACGAGGCGCAATTTGGCGCGGGCGTACACCGACACGTCCGCCGCCAGCGTCACGCCGACCGAGGCCCAGTCGGCCACGCGCACCTCGGGCAGATCCTCGATGACCCATTGCGTGAAGCGCTCACGCTGCACCGGCCATGCGTCCTCGAGCCCGCTCGCCTCGGCGACTCGCTCGATCAGCTCGGCGTCGGTGGCCGGCGTGATGCTGTCGACCATGGTGCGCGGGAAAGCGACCTCGGACTCGATCCAACGGGCGAACGAGCGATCGCGGCGCGCGGCGAACGCCGCAACCGCCGCGCGCAGCGTCGCTCCGTTGTCCGGCAGATTGTCACAGCTCACCACGGCGAAGGGAGTGTGCCCGTTCGCGCGCCGCCGCCGCAGTCCCTCGGCGAGAAATCCGATGACGCTGCGCGCGGGCTCGGCCGCGCCCAGATCGTGGGCGATGTCGGGGTGGCTCGGATCGAGCTGCCCGTCGGGGCCGAGACAGTAGCCCTTCTCCGTCACGGTGAGCGTGACGATGCGGGTCTCGGGAGCCTCGAGGCGGACCAACGCGGCGCCGCGGTCGGCGGGCGCGACGAGGATCTCGCGCAGCGCGCCGATGATGCGAACCTGCAGCTCCCCGCCGAGCTCGGCGAGGCAGTAGAGGTAATCCTGCCTCGAGAGCGCCTCGCGTGCCCCGGCGCTGCGCAGCGAAACGGCGCTGATCGCCCAGCGCGGATCGCGCTCGAGCAGGCGGTCCGCGTAGTACGCTTGGTGCGCCCGATGGAATGCGCCCGGTCCGAAATGCACCCAGCCGACGCGGCAGGCCTCGCGCACATAGCCCGGCCGGGCGGCACCCGGCCGCGCCTGGGTGAGCGTCGCCTCGCTGAGCCGCAGCCGTGTCATTGAAGCGAGACTAATGGTAGCGTTATCATTTTGCAATGCACCGGCAATGCGTCGCGGAGGAATCATGTTGCAGCTGACGGATTTTACCGGACGCCGCGCCGCGGCGCTGCTGATCGCGGCGGCCGGGCTGCTGACGGGGCTCAGCCTCGCCCCGCGGGCGCACGCCGATGACGGCTACCGTCTGTGGCTGCGCTACGTCCCGGTGCACGGTGCGTGGCTCGCTCGCTATCGCCGCTCGGCCGCCGAGCTCGTCCCCAGCGGTGCGCTCTCCCCGACGCTGCGCGCGGCGCGCGCGGAACTCGAGCGAGGACTGGCGGGCATGCTCGGACGGCGGCTGCCGAGCGCGCGCTCGGTCACCGCCGACGGGGCGATCCTGTTCGGCACCCCCCACGCCTCGCCGCTGATCCGCGCGCTGCGGCTCGGCCTGCGGCGGGTCGGCCGGGAAGGCTACGTGATCCGCACCGTCACCGTGCGGGGCCACCGCGCCACGGTCATTGCCGGCAACAGCGACGTCGGGGTGCTCTATGGCGCGTTCCGCTTCCTGCGGCGGATCCAGACGCGCCGGCCGATCGGCGCGCTCGCTATCGTCTCGCGCCCGAGGATCCGCCATCGCATACTCGACTTCTGGGACAATCTCGACGGCAGCGTCGAGCGCGGCTACGCCGGGGACTCGATCTGGAAGTGGGACGAGCTGCCGCAGTATCTCTCGCCGCGCTACACGGACTTTGCTCGCGCCTGTGCCTCGATCGGCATCAACGGCGTGGTGCTGAACAACGTCAATGCCAGCCCGTATGTGCTGACGCCGCTGTACCTCGCCAAGGTTGCCGCGCTCGCCGGCGTGCTGCGGCCCTACGGCATCCGTGTCTATCTGTCCGTGCCCTTCAGCGCGCCCATCACGGTGGGCCGGCTGAGCAGCGCCGACCCGCTCGATGCGGCGGTGCAGGCGTGGTGGCGCCGCAAGGTCGCCGCGATCTACCGCGAGGTGCCCGACTTTGGCGGCTTCCTGATGAAGGCGGACTCCGAGGGCGAGCCGGGTCCTGAGCGTTACGGGCGCACGCAGGCCCAGGGCGCAAACCTGCTCGCCCGCGCGCTCGCGCCCTACCACGGCATCGTCATGTGGCGCGCGTTCGTCTACTCGACCAACCCGCATTCCGAGGACCGGGTCAAGCAGTCCTACGATATCTTCAAGCCGCTCGATGGGAAATTCGACCGCAACGTGATCCTGCAGGTGAAGAACGGCCCGCTCGACTTCCAGCCGCGCGAACCGTTTCATCCGCTGTTCGGCGCGATGCCCAAGACGAACCTGATGCTCGAGCTCGAGATCACCAAGGAATACCTCGGCCAGCAGACGAGCCTCGTCTATCTCGGCACGCTCTTCGAGGAGGCGCTGCGCGCCGACACCTGGGCGCGCGGGCGCGGCTCGACGGTGGCGCGCGTGATCGACGGCTCGCTCTACGGGCAGCGTCAGACCGGCATCGCCGGTGTCGCCAACATCGGCTCGGACCGCAACTGGTGCGGGTCGATCTTCAACCAGTCCAACTGGTACGTGTTCGGCCGGCTCGCCTGGAGTCCCGACGCCTCGGCGCGCGCCATCGCCGCGCAATGGGTGCGCATGACTTTCACAAACAACGCCGCCTTCGTGCGCCCCGTGGTGCGCATGATGATGGGCTCGCGCGAGGCGGTGGTCGATTACATGGACCCGCTCGGACTGGCCAGCCAGATGGCCGCCGGCACGCACTTCGGCCCCGGCCCCTGGGTCGCCCCGGGGCCGCACATGCCGCCGGACTGGTCGAGCACGTATTACAGCCGCGCGGACGCCACGGGCATTGGCTTCGACCGCACGGCGAGCGGCAGCGACGCCGTCAGCCAGTACGCGCCGCACGTGGCCGCCGAGTTCGCCAGCCTCAGACACTGTCCGGAGAATCTGCTGCTGTGGTTTCATCACCTGCCGTGGACCTACCGCATGCGCTCCGGCCGCACGCTGTGGGACTCCCTGGTGCTGCACTACGCGCGCGGCGTTGCTGCGGTCAAGCGCATGCGCAGGACCTGGCAGAGACTCGCGCGCTACGTCGACCCGCAGCGCTTCCGCCTGACGGCCGCATTTCTCGCCATCCAGCAGCAGGACGCCGAATGGTGGCGCGATGCGAGCATCGCCTACTTCCAGTCGATCTCGCGCCGGCCGCTGCCGGCGGGAGTCGCGCCGCCGCCTGAGCCGCTGAAGGCCTACGAGGCGTTCTGCATCCCCTTCGTGGAGGGCACCCCGGGGGCGGGGCCGGCCTGTCCGCCGGATGACTCGCCCGTGCCACACTGAGCGCGCTACCGTATGCAGCGGCGGCCCGCCCGACTCCGTGCGCCGCCTCGAGGGAGGACCTAGAGAATGACTGCTGAGCCCAGCCCCACGCGTACCGCGGCGCTGCACCCGGATCGGCTGTTTCCCGCGGACCCGGGCACGCGCGCCATCGCCCGGCGGCTCTACGCCGAGATCCGCGCGCTGCCGATCATCAGCCCCCACGGACACACCGATCCGCGCTGGTTCGCGAGCAACGAGCCGTTCAGCGATCCCGCATCGCTGCTGCTGACCCCCGACCACTACCTCACCCGCATGCTCTACAGCCAGGGCGTGCCGCTCGAGGCGCTCGGAGTCGCCCCCGACGGCGCCCGCGAGGCCCCGGGCGAGCCGCGCGCGATCTGGCGCACCTTCGCCGAGCGCTACCACCTGTTCCGCGGCACACCGAGCCGGCTGTGGCTCGACTGGGTGCTCGCCGAAGTGTTCGGCGCCGAGATCCCCTTGAGCGCGGCCAACGCCGAGCGCACCTACGAGCGCATCAGCGCGCGCCTCGCCGAGGCGGCGTTTCGCCCGCGGGCGCTGTTCGAGCGCTTCGGCATCGAGGTGCTCGCCACCACCGAGTCCCCGCTCGATCCGCTCGAGCAGCATGCGGCGATCCGCAAGAGCGGCTGGCCCGGCCGGGTCATCACCGCCTACCGCCCCGACCCGCTGGTCGACCCGGAGACCCCGGGATTCGTGCGCCATCTCGAGCGCTTCGGGACGCTGACCAACATCGACCCGTTCAGCTGGCGCGGCTATCTTGAGGCGCACCGCGCGCGGCGCGCGTTTTTCGCCTCATTCGGCGCCACCGCCACCGACCACGGCCATCCGACGGCGCGCACCGCCGATCTCGAGGCACGCGCAGCCGAGGCGCTGTTCCAGCGCGTGGTGCACGGGGCGCGCTCGAACACGCTCGCGAGCGCCGACGCGGAAGCCTTCCGCGCGCAGATGCTCACCGAAATGGCCCGCATGAGCCTCGACGACGGGCTGGTGATGCAGCTGCACCCCGGCGCCTGGCGCAATCACAACAGCGCGCTCTTGCGGCGCTTCGGCGCCAACATCGGTGCCGACATTCCGACGCCGACCGATTACGTCGCGGCGCTGCGCCCGCTGCTGATGCGCTTCGGCAACGAGCGCGCGCTCACCCTCATCGTCTTCACGCTCGATGAGTCGAGCTACAGCCGCGAGCTCGCGCCGCTCGCCGGGCATTACCCGGCGCTCAAGCTCGGGCCCGCCTGGTGGTTTCACGACAGTCCCGAGGGGCTGATGCGCTTCCGCGAGCGGACCACGGAGACGGCCGGGTTCTACAACACCGTCGGATTCAACGACGACACCAGGGCGTTCCTGTCGATCCCGGCGCGCCACGACGCCGCGCGGCGGATCGACTGCGCGTTTCTCGCCCGCCTCGTGGCCGAGCACCGCCTGCCCGAGGAGGAGGCCGTGCAGGTGGCGCGCGACCTCGCCTACCGTCTGCCTAAACAGGCCTACCGGCTGTAGCACACGCCGGGCCGCTCAGCGCACCGCGAAAGCCCGATACGAGTGCGGTGCGAGGCGCACCACGAAGCTCGCCTGGCCCTGCTCGCTCGGCAGCGGGCTCGGGGTGACGATCGGCGCCGGCAGCACGGCGCGCCCCGAGACCAGATCGACGAGCCGCTGCGCGCCGTGGTGCACGAAGATGCGCACCGTGACCGGCCGCGGCAGGTACGATTCGACGATGAGCGTGTCGTTGCTGTAGGTGAACAGCGCCACGTGCGCCGGCGCGTTGATGCGCACGGGGAAGCGCGCGAGCAGGTAGCCCCGCAAGGTGTTCAGCACCGGCTCCGGCAGGCGATAGACGTCCCCCATGTTGCTCGGCACGTCGAGCACGTAGAGCTGCCCCCGCGAATAGCCGGTCATGAGCAGAACCGGCACGCCGTGCGCGGCCGCCTCGCCCTGGATGACCGGCCACGAATCGTTGGTATAGAAGCGGATTTCCGGAAAGATGACACGCGCGGCCCGCTCACCGGGCACGTCCAGACTCGCGGTGGCCCCGCCGGTGATGCTGCCGAGGTAATGCCGCACGGCGATCGGCAGCCCCGTGTAGGTGATCTCGGCGACGTTCCTGATGCCGCGATGCTGGCGCTCGAGCGCATGCAGCAGACCCGAGGTGATGATGACGTCGGCACCGCTCCTGAGGCTCGCCTCGATCTTCGGTACCAGATGTGGGTCGGCCGCGGCCTCCTCAGTGAGCAGCACGAGCCGGGCGTGCGTCGGGTAGTGCGGCATCAGGTTGATCGGGATGCCGATGTTGCCGAGGTAGTTCTGCAGGAAGTCCTCGCCGCTCGACTGGAACGGCTTGTAGCTGGCCACTCCGATGGGCTTGCCCAGCTTGCCGAGGAAGGCATCGACCTGTCCGAGCGCGTAGCCGGCGACCCGGGCCCAGCCCGGCACGGCCTCCGTTCCCGGCGGCGCCTTGAACGAGCGCACCATGGCGTCCCAGTTGAAGCTGGTCCGGTCCGCCGCCCAGGCGTCGCGGTTGCCGGGGGTGACCGGCTCGGGGACCGCCAGCTGCGGCCAGCTGAACAGCGTGATTTGCGGAACCTTGGCGAACAGCGTATCCCAGAGCTGCTCGGCGTAGCGGTCGGCGTAGAGGTCGCCGAACGTGTCGACCCAGCCGCCGTCGGCCGCGTGCGGGCGGATGTTGTGGTAATAGCGGTAGATCAGATAGCTCTCGTACTGCTGCAGCATCTGCGCGGTGTGCACTGGGTCGCGCGTCTCATCGCCGGTGTAGATGCCGCTGAACATCTTCGCCTCCCGGTCGAGGTCGAAGCCCAGGCCCTGGAAATGCTCGTACCAGTTCGGGTATTTGATGATCACCTTGACGTGCGGGTTGACCTTGCGCGCCGCGCCGATGATGAGGCGCTTGGCCACCCAGCGCATCTTGCGCAGACGGTAGCGCGTCCAGCTCTGCGAGCCCTTGGCCCTGATGTCGGCGTTGCTGCGCGTGTTGAAGAACGTGAAGTCATCGAGGATCACGGTGTTGAAATGCCGCGCAGCCATGCGCACCGCGCGCTCGCACATGGCGACGTCATGCGGCTTCTCGAAGTCGAACGAATTGAACTGGTTGTACTTGTTGCGACCCGCGAACAGCGTGATCCCGCCGTCGACGGTGATGCCCCGGCGGCGGAAGAACGCGGCGATCCGATCGAGCGTTGCCGGGTCGGCAAACACCTGATCGCGGTACACCTCGAGGTAGACCTTGTTGAAGTGCACCTGGCTCCAGATGCGCTGGAACTGGCGGCGCAAGGTCTCCCGATTGGCGAGCGCACGGGTGGAGGTCACCGGAATATACACGGCCACACTGAAGTTCTTGTACGGCCGCTCGGCCGCGAGCGCCGGCCGGGCCAGGGCCGCGCCGAGGCCGAGGCTGCAGCAGACAGCGGCCACCAGTGCGGCGGCGCGGTTGTTTCGCATGGTCATGATGATCCCCCACTCTTCACTGTACTCAGCACTGCCGATGCCGCCGCGGCCCGCGCCGCGGCGCCCCTCACCAATCCCACATCGTCCCGTCCGGCAGACGCGCGATCGGCAGCTGTCTGGGCTTGTACGGGAAGCGCGCGGCGAGCTGCTCGTCGAGCCCGACGCCGTGGCCGGGGCTCTCGCCGCAGTGCAGACAGCCATCGCGGAACGTGTAGTCGTGCGGAAAGACCGCATCGGTCTCATCCGAGTGACGCATGTACTCCTGGATGCCGAAGTTCGGCACCCACGTGTCGAAATGCAGCGCCGCGCCGAGGGTGACCGGCGAGAGATCCGTGGCGCCGTGAAAGCCCGTGCGCGCGCGGTGCAGCGCGGCGAGGTCGGCGATGCGCCGCACGTGGGTGATGCCCCCGCCGTGCACGATCGTGGTGCGGATGTAGTCGATCAGCTGGCGCTCGAGCAGCGCGCGGCAATCAAAGATGGAATTGAACACCTCGCCCACTGCGAGCGGCGTCACCGAGTGGCGCCGGATGAGCTCGAAGCCGTCCGGGTTTTCCGCCGGCGTCGCATCCTCCAGCCAGAAGAGGCGGTACGGCTCGAGGTCGCGCGCCAGACGCGCCGCCTCGATGGGCGTGAGGCGGTGATGCGCATCGTGCAGCAGCTCGACCTCGCGCCCGTGATCGGCACGCAGCCGCTCGAAGAGGCGCGGCACGATCTCGAGGTACCCCGGCGTCGACCAGACGGTCTCGAGCGGCAGCTCGCTTTCGGCCGGCTCGTAGGCGTTTTTCATCCGCGACACGCCGTAGGGCTTGGCGAGCCCCGGCACGCCGCATTGGGCGCGAACGGCACGGTAACCCTCCGCGATGAAGCGGCCCACCTCGGCGCTCGCCCCCTCGATGTCCCGGCCGCTCGCGTGTCCGTACACCAGCACGCGCTCGCGGCTGCGCCCGCCGAGCAACCGATAGAGGGGCAGTCCCGCCATCTTGCCGAGGATGTCCCACAGGGCCACGTCCACCGCGGCGATGGCCGTCATGGTGACCGGGCCGCGCCGCCAGTACGCGCCGCGGTAGAGAAACTGCCACGTGTCCTCGATCCGCCCCGCATCGCGCCCGATGAGATTCGCGATCACGTGCTGCTCGAGGTAGGCGGCGACCGCCAGCTCGCGGCCGTTGAGCGTCGCATCGCCGAGGCCCCAGACCCCTGAGCGGGTCTCGATCCTGAGCGTCACGAAGTTGCGACCCGGCGAGGTGACGATCACGCGCGCCGCGACGATCTCCCGTTCCCGGGAGGAGCCCTGCGGCTCAGACGATATGTTGACCATGGCTGACGACTCCGAACCTGGCCGCGCCACCGCGGCGGTTGACCGTGGATTCTCGCACCGCGCTCACGCGGCAGCGAGGCGCACCGGCGCGAGGCGCGGCGCAAGCAGCTGAATCACCGCGAGCGCCACCAGATACATGCCGCCGGCGATGGTGAACAGCAGCGCGTAGCTGCCGGTGGCCTGCAGCAGAAAGCCCACCGCCGTCGAGACCAGCGCGCCCGAGAGCGCTCCGGCGAACCCACCGAGCCCGACGACCGAGGCGACCGCCGCACTCGGATACAGGTCCGAGGTTATGGTGAACAGGTTCGCCGACCAGCCCTGATGAGCCGCTGCGGCGAGCCCGATGAGCCCGACCGCGAACCACAGGTGATGCACGGAGGAGGTGAAGGTCACCGGCACCACCGCGAGCGCGCACAGCAGCATCGCGCCCTTGCGCGCCGCATTGACGCTCCAGCCGAGGCGCATCAGGCGCCCGGCGAGCCAGCCGCCGCCGATGCTGCCGGCATCCGCCATCAGGTAGACCGCGATCAGCGGCGGGCCGAGCGCGGTAAGGTCGAGCCCGTAGCGATGGCTGAGATACTTCGGCAGCCAGAACAGCAGGAACCACCAGACCGGGTCGGTGAGGAACTTGCCGGCCACGAACGCCCAGGTCTGGCGATGCCGCAGCAGCTCGCGCCACCGCACGTGAGGGGCGCTCGCGGGCTCCTCGGCATCGCTGCCGATGTAGGCCAGCTCCCGCGCCGTGACGCGCGGATGCTCGGCGGGTGGGCGGTAGACGATGAGCCAGGTGACCAGCCACAAGGCGCTGAGCCCGCTCGTGAGCAGGAAACCCGAGCGCAGCCCCCACAGCGCCACTGCGATCGGCACCACGAGCGGGGCGATCACCGCCCCGACGTTCGTGCCGGCGTTGAACAGGCCCGTCGCGAACGCTCGCTCGCGCCGCGGGAACCACTCGGCCACGGTCTTCACCGCCGCGGGGAAATTGCCCGCCTCTCCGAGCCCGAGCATGAAGCGCGCCGCCGCGAAAGCGAGCACGGTGCGCGCCAGGGCGTGGCTCGCGGCCGCCACGCTCCAAATCGCGATGAACAGCGCGAAGCCGAGACGCGTGCCGATCTTGTCGATGAGCGCGCCGGCGAACACCAGCCCGATCGCATAGGCGATCTGGAACGCCGCGACGATGTAGCCGTAATCGATCTGCGTCCAACCGAGTGCGTGCCCGAGCGCCGGGGCGAGTACCCCGAGCACCTGCCGGTCGATATAGTTGAGCGTGGTGGCCCAGAACAGCAGCGCGCAGATGCGCCACCGGTAACCGCCGAGGCGCCCAGTGACCTCCCGCACAGACTGAGCCTCGGCGGCCATGTTCGGCGAGTGCCTTGCACGCAGAATGAGTTGCGTATGGTATCGCTCCCATTTTAGGGCTGCAACCTCGCTCAGGTTCTGGCCGGCGCAGCATACGCGCGCGATTTTTGTTTACGGCCGGGCGGAGTCCGCTATGATAGCGATACCAGTTTTGGGTTTCGGGGGGTTGATCCGGTGACGGGATCCAACATTCGTGCGCGCGGCCGCGGCGCGCTCGCGGCCGCAGCGCTGATCGCCTCCCTGGCCGCTCCCGGGGCGCGCGCCGCGAGCGCGCCCCTCTACAAGGATCCACGCGCGCCCGTGGCGGCCCGTGTGAAGGATCTGCTCGCCCGCATGACGCTCGCGCAGAAGATCGAGCAGATCAGCTCGATCTGGGAGAACAAGCCCGAGATCGAAAATGCCGCCGGTGATTTCGATCCGGCCAAGGCGGCGCGGACGTTCCCTGATGGCATCGGCCAGCTGGCCCGCCCCGGCGATTATGCGCCGAACCAGTACCGGCTGCGCAGCCTCGCCGGCACCATCCACTTCGTCAACGCCGTGCAGCGCTACGACCTCGAGCATACGCGGCTCGGCATCCCGACGCTGTTTCACGCTGAGGGCCTGCATGGCTACGTGGCGCGCGGCTCGACCAGCTTCCCGCAGGCGATCGCGCTGGCGAGCACCTGGGACCCGGCGCTCATCACCCGCGTGTTCACCGTCGTGGCGCGCGAGGCGCGCGCGGTGGGCGTGGACATGCTGCTCACACCCGTGATCAATCTCGGCCGCGATCCACGCTGGGGACGGATCGAGGAGACCTTCGGCGAGGATCCCTACCTGGTCGGGCGCATGGGGGTCGCGGAGGTGCGCGGTCTGCAGGGCGCGACGCTGCCGCTCGCGCCCGGACACGTGCTGGCCGTGCTCAAGCACATGGCCGGCTACGGGGTGCCCGAGGCCGGCACCAACGTCGGGCCGGTGGAGCTGACGCGCCGCACGCTGCTGCAGATGTATCTGCCGGCCTTCCACGCCGCAATCCAGCAGGCGCACGCCCAGGTCGTCATGGCCGCCTACAACGAGATCGGCGGCATCCCCTGCACCGCCAATCCGTGGCTCTTCCAGCAGGTGCTGCGCAAGGACTGGGGCTTCAAGGGCATCGTGGTGAGCGATTACCTCGGCATCGAGCAGCTGATGACGCTGCACCACGTTGTGCCCAATCTCACCGATGCGGCCGCCCGCGCCCTCGATGCAGGGGTGGATGTCGACTTTCCCGACGGCCAGGCATTCCAACACCTGCCGCAGGCGCTCGCCGAGGGCAAAGTGACGATGCGCCAGATCAACGCGGCGGTCGCAGGGGTGCTGCGCCTGAAGTTCCTCTCCGGGGTGTTCGATCATCCTTACGCGAGTGTCCGATACGCGCGCAGGATCACCGATGATGCCCAGGCGCGCGCGCTGGCATTGAGGGCGGCGCAGGAATCGATCGTGCTCCTGAAGAACGACGGCACGCTGCCACTTAAGGTCGGCCGGCTGAAAACCCTGGCGGTGATCGGGCCGAACGCCGCGCCGGTGCGCCTCGGCGGCTACTCCGGCATCCCGAGCCGCCCGGTGAGCGTGCTGCAGGGCATCCGCAACTACGTCGGCAAGCGGGTGCGGATCCTCTACGCCAGGGGCGTGAAGCTGCTCGCCTACGGCAACAAGGACACCAACCGCGAAGTGCTGGAAAGCGCGGCGGCGAACCTGCCGCGCATCCGTCACGCGGTCGCCGTCGCGCGCCGCGCTGATGCCGTCGTGCTGGTGCTCGGCACCAGCGGCGCGCTGTGCCGCGAGGGCTGGGCGACCGACCATCTCGGCGATCGCGACACGCTCGCGCTGCGGGCCCAGCAGAACCGGCTCGCCCGCGCGATCTTCGCGCTCGGCAAGCCGGTGGTGGTGGTGCTGATCAACGGCTGTCCGGTGACGGTCAACCGCATCCTGCCGCGCGCCAACGCCCTGCTCGAGGGCTGGTACCTCGGCCAGGCGGGCGGCACCGCGATGGCCGACGTGCTGTTCGGCAAGACCGATCCGGGCGGAAAACTGCCGGTGACCATTCCGCGCTCGGTGGGCATGGTGCCTTACAATTATGACGAGAAGCCGAGCGCACACCGGGGCTATCTGTTCGCGAACAACTCGCCGCTGTTCCCGTTCGGCTACGGCCTCTCGTACACGACCTTCCACGTCGGACGCCCGCAGCTCTCGGCGGCAAGCCTGCCGCCGCACGGGGCGGTGACCGTGACGGTCGAGGTGCGCAACACCGGCAAGGTGTCCGGCAGCGAGGTGGTGCAGCTGTACGTGCACGAGCTGGTGACCTCGGTCACCGAGCCGGTCAAGGAGCTCAAGGGCTTCAAGCGGGTGTGGCTCGCGCCCGGGGAGTCGACCGAGGTGCGCTTCACGCTGCGCCCCAAGGTTTTCGCGATCTGGAACGAGAACCTGCGCGATGTGGTCGAGCCCGGCACGGTGCGCGTCATGGTGGGGCCCGACTCCGTGCACCTGAAGTCGGCCACGCTGCAGCTGACGGGCTGACGCGCGCGCGCTGCTTTTACCGCCGGCGATCACCACGGGCCTCCTCTCCCCCGGCCCGCACCGGGGTCGCCGGCGGGCCTTGCGCCGCCGCGCCCGGTGTCAGGCCGGCGCCTCAGGCGAATTCGGCGAACGCGCCCTTCAGGTCGCGATAGAGGCGCTGGAATACGCGGCGGCGGCTCGCGAGCAGCGCCGCGAGCGGCGCGTCGGGCTCGACGATGCGCACCACCGGGGGCGCGACACACACGTCGGCTTCGGTGCCCTCGCCGGCGGCGAGCTGCCCGAGCCGGGCCGCACCGAGGGCCGCTCCGACTTCCCCGCCCTCCCGATACGTCAGCGGCCGCCGCAGCGCCGCGGCGATCAGACGGCCCCAGTACGGCACGCGCGCGCCGCCGCCGGTGATGCTGATCTCGCCGACCGGGTCGCTCGTTTCGGTGAGCACATCGAGCCCGTCGGCGAACGCGAAGGCGACGCCCTCGAGCACCGCCGCGGTGAGCTCCGCGGGCATCGTGTCGGGCCGCAGTCCGAAGAGCACGCCGCGCGCATGCGGATCGTTGTGCGGCGTGCGCTCACCGGTGAGATACGGCAGAAACAGCGGCGAGTGCCGCGTGAGTCCGTGCGCTTCGGCGCCTGCGGCCAGCTTGCCGAGATCCGCCTCGCCGACGATCTGCGCGATCCACTCGAGGGTGCTGGCCGCGCTCAGCATCACCGACATCTGGTGCCAGCGCTGCGGCAGGCAATGGCAGAACGCGTGCGCGGCGCGCTCGGGGTTGGGGCGGAAGCGGTCGGTCACCACGAACAGCACCCCCGAGGTGCCGAGCGAGAGAAACGCCTCTCCGGCGCGCACCACGCCAAGCCCGACCGCGCTCGCCGCGTTGTCGCCGCCGCCGCCGGCAACAATCACCGGCGGCACACCGAGTTGCTCGGCCGCCGCGGCCGTCAGCGTTGCGGATGGGCTCGAGCCCTCGACCAGCCGCGGCATGTACGCGCGGGACAGATCGCTCGCGGCGAGCATGGCGTCCGACCACTCGCGGCGAGCGACGTCGAGCCAGCCGGTTCCGGCCGCATCGGACATATCGCTGACGCGCTCGCCCGTGAGACACAGTCGAACGTAGTCCTTCGGCAACAAAACGTGCGCGGTGCGCCGGAAGACCTCGGGCTCGTGCCGGGCCACCCACAGCAGCTTCGGTGCGGTGAAGCCCGGCATCAGGATGTTGCCGGTGATGGTCCGCGCGGCCGGCTCGCGCCGCTCGAGCTCGAGGCATTCCTCGGCGGAACGGGCGTCATTCCACAGGATTGCGGGGCGCAGCGGCCGGTCGCGCTCATCGAGCAAAGTCGCGCCGTGCATCTGTCCGGACAGGCCCAGCGCCCGTACGCGCGAGCGCATCGCCGCCGGCACCGTCTGCACGGCGCGCACGGTCGCCTCCCACCACTGCCGCGGATCCTGCTCCGAGAACCCGGGCGCGGGGCGGCTCACCTCGAGCGGGGCGGAGCTCTGCGCAGCGATGGCGCCGTGCTCATCGAGCAGCACCGCCTTGACGCTGGAGGTGCCGATGTCGATACCGAGGTACAGAGCGCCGCTCCGGTGACGAAAGGTCTGGAATGGTAGCGATATCAGTCTGGGACTGTCAATTGCGAGCGCGGGGCGGCGCGCGTTCGTACGGTTGTGACCGCGGCGTGATATCGCTACCATCCGACGATGGATCGCACGTGCGGCGCTGCGCCGCACATCGAGCGAGGGGACTCCGATGCCGCCGACACTCAAGCGCTCTCTGCCACGACTGTGCGCCTGGGCCGCCTGTGCCGCGCTCGCCGCCTGCGGCGCCGCGCGGCCGGGCGGCGCGCCCGGTCGCGCTCCCGCGCCGTCCGCGCCGCCCAGCGCCTCTGTCGCGCACTGGCTCGGCACCTGGGCCTCATCGCAGCAGATTCCCGAGCCGCGCAACACATTGCCGGCCGCGGCGCTCACCAACGCGACTCTGCGCCAGGTCGTGCACCTGACCGTCGGCGGCCATGAGCTGCGCGTGCGCTTCGCGAACGTGTTCGGCACCACGCCATTGCGCATCCTTGGGGCGCATATCGCCCTGCCCGTCTCGCGTGCCAGCGGGGAGATCGACCCCGCCACCGACACTGCGCTCGCCTTCGGCGGCCGCCCGAGCGTCACCATTCCGCAGGGCGCGGTCTATTACTCCGACCCGGTGGCCTTTGACGCCAAGCCGCTGTCCGATCTGGCGGTGACCATCTACCTGCGCAAGCCGCCGGCCCGCGAGACCAGTCACCCGGGCTCGCGGGAAACCTCCTTCCTGCTCCACGGCGACCACATCGCCGCAGCGCAGCTGCCGGGCGCAATGCGCTTCAATCACTGGTTCTTCCTCTCCGGCGTCGACGTGCGCGTGCGCGGACCGGCCGCGGCCATCGTCACGCTCGGCGACTCGATCACCGACGGCCACGCGACACCCAACAACAGCGACACCCGCTGGCCGGATGATCTCGCCCGCCGGCTGCAGGCCTCCCCGGCCACCCGCCACCTCAGCGTGCTCAACGTCGGTACCGGTGGCAACCGCCTGCTGCGCTACGGGCTTGGTCCCGATGCGCTCGCCCGCTTCGACCGCGACGTGCTCGGCCAGAGCGGCGTGCGCTATCTGATCGTGATCGAGGGGGTGAACGATCTGGGCGTTGCGACCCTGCACGGGCCGATCCCGGCGGCGCAAAATGCCGCGCTGGTGCGCAAAATCATCGGCGCCTATCGCCAGATCATCCTGCGTGCGCATACCCATGGCATCAAGGTCATCGGCGGCACCATCACCCCGTTCAAGGGCTCGGCCTACTACCACCCGTCGGCCGCGACGCTGCAGGACCGCAGGCAGATCAACGCGTGGATCCGCGCACCCGGACATTTCGACGCGGTGGTGGACTTCGCCAAGGCGGTACGCGATCCGCAGCATCCCGAGCGGCTGCGCCCCGCGTACGACTCGGGCGACAACCTGCATCCGAACCCGGCCGGGTACAAGGCCATGGCCGAGGCCATACCGCTGTCGCTGTTCAAACTGCCCGCGAGCCCAGACGGCTCACTGCAATGATCCGGCGCTCGGGAGCACTGCTCGCGGCGCTCGCGTGCACCCCATGGTCCGCGAGCGCGAGGCCTCCTCCCGCACGCGGGTGGCCTGCCCCGGTGACCTTCACCGCCCGGCAGGACCACCGCAACATGATGGAACAGTTGGGGATCGAGGCGCTCTGGCCGGGCGCGAGCGGCAATGAGAACTCGCCGCATCATGCCCATTACGACGAGGCGCTCGCCGATCCCTACGGAGCCCTGCCCGATGCGCTGCGCTTTCCCGATGGGCGCAGAGTCACCACCGCGAGCCAGTGGTGGCACGCGCGGCGGCCGCAGATCGTCGCTGCGTTCGAACGCGACGTCTACGGTCGGATCCCGAGCGAGCTGCCCGAAGTGACCTGGAAGGTCGTGGGCCGAGGCCGCGGCACGCTCGGCGGCTATCCGATCGCGTACCGCAAGCTGCTCGGCGTGGTGGACAACAGCGCCTATCCGCTGATCCGGGTGAACATCCCGGTGACGCTGGTCACGCCGGCCGCGGCGCATCGCAAGGTGCCGGTGTTGATCATGTTCACCTACGGGGCGCCTCCCGTGCCGCGCATCGGGCCCGACCGGCGCGAGCTCGCCGCGCTGAACCGCGCGCTGCGCACGGCGCTCACGCGCACGGACCCGGCGGCCCGCGCCGTCTTGCGCCGCCACCCACACGCCGCGCTCATCACCCGCTCGATCTTCTCGCCTCTGCGGCGCAACGTCGACGGCGGAGCACCCTCGGTGGTGCAGCTGATCGGCGCCGGTTGGGGGTTCGCCTCGCTCGATCCCACGGCGGTGCAAGCCGACAGCGGCGCGGGACTGACTCGCGGCATCATCGGGCTCGCCAACAAGGGCCAGCCGCGCACCCCCGGCCAATGGGGCGCGCTGCGCGCCTGGGCCTGGGCGGCGAGCCGCACGCTCGATTATCTGCGCACCGA
The DNA here is from genome assembly GCA_021816775.1 of Pseudomonadota bacterium. Lineage (GTDB taxonomy): Bacteria > Pseudomonadota > Gammaproteobacteria > Steroidobacterales > Steroidobacteraceae > 13-2-20CM-66-19. Next base: position 27,024 of record JAKAXA010000007.1, on the reverse strand, counting down.
TGCCGCCGTCGACCCGCACGCCATCGGCATCGAGGGCGTCTCGCGCTTCGGCAAAGCGGCGCTCGTCACCATGGCGTTTGATCCGCGCTTCGCGATGGGCCTGATCGGCTCCTCGGGCAAGGGCGGCGCGACGCCGCTGCGGCGCAACTTCGGCGAATCCGTCGGCAATCTGGCAGGCTCCGGCGAGTACCACTGGATGGCGGGCAACTTCCTGCGTTATGACGCCGAGCGCGCCGCCTTCGGCAGCCGCAATCCCGGCGATCTGCCGGTCGATGCCAACGAGCTGATCGCGCTGTGCGCGCCGCGCCTGGTGTTCGTGAGCTACGGCATCCCGGCAATGGGCGATGCGCGCTGGCTGGACCAGCGCGGCAGCTTCATGGCGACCGTCGCCGCGAGCGCGGTGTACCGACTGCTCGGGGTTCGCGGCGTCGGTGTGCGCGGCAACCCGCGCACCGCCCGCATGCCGCCGGTCAATCACGGCCTGCTCTCCGGCCGTCTCGCCTGGCGGCAGGACGACGGCGGCCACACCGATGCACCCAACATGAAGTACTTCATTGCCTGGGTGGACCGGTTCATCCACTACCACAACCCGCAGCGGAGGGTGCCCGCAAGATGACTCCCGCGACGACCCTCACGCGCGCCGGGCGCGCATTCGCCCTGGCGCTCGCCGGCTCTGTGCTGCCTTTTGCGGCGAGCGCAGCGATACCGAAGGTGATCTTCACGCCGTTGCATGCGGACGGCATCTATCGTCTCGGCGGCAAAGTCGGCTGGACGGTCACGGTGCCGCCGGGCGCGCCGGATCCGCGCGGCCGCTTCGCCTACACCATCAAGCGCAACGATCTTGATGTGGTCAGGACGGGAAGCTTCTCGCTCGCCACCGGCCGGGCGACGATCGCGACGACCTTCGATGCGCCCGCCATGCTCTATGTCGTGGTCGACTACGAGCCCTCGCCCACGGCGATCTCCCGCGCCGATTACCTGGCGCTCAACCGCGGCTTGAAGGCGCTGCTGGTCAAGACGGATCCGTCGCTGCGCAGGCTCTTCGCCCGCTATCCGCACTACCAGCCGCTCGCCCCGCAGTTTCCCTTCGGCGCCTTTGCCGAGCACCGCGTCGCGACCCTGGGGGCCGCCGTCGCACCGACGCTGCTGCGCCCCTCGGTGCCGGCGCCCAGCGATTTCCTGCAATTCTGGTCAGGCAAGCTCGCCGCGCTCGCCAAGGTGCCGATGAGGGCCAAACTGACGCCGCTGCCCACCGCGCAGGCAGGCGTCAGGCTGTATCGCATCCGGCTGATGAGCCTCGGCTCCGACGTGCGCGGCTACCTCGCGATGCCCGCACGCGCGGGGCGGTTCCCGGCGCTCATCATCTATCAGTATGCCGGCGTTTACCCGCTGCGCACGGCCTGGGCCACCAATCGCGCCGCGCAGGGATGGCTCACCTTCGATGTCGACTCGCACGACATCGACCCGGCGAGCGGCACGGGCGTGCCGCAGGATTACCCGAGCATCGGCGATCACAGCCCCGGCACGTCCTACTTCCTCGACATGTACCTGCGCGACACGCGCGCGCTGCAGTACATCCGGCGCAGCTCTTATTGGAACGGCAAGACCGTGGTGCTGACCGGGCTCAGCATGGGCGGCCAGCAGAGTCTCGCCACCGCGGGATTGAACCCGGGCAAGGTCAGCGCCGTGATCGTCGATGAGCCCTCGGGCGCGGACATGAACGGCCTGGCGCACGGTCGCCGGCCCGGCTACCCCTTCTACACCACGACCGACCCCGCGGTGCTGCGCACGGCAGGGTATTTCGACACGGTCAACTTCGCGCCCCGCATCACCGCCCCGACGCTGATCGCGATGGGATTCATCGACACCACCGCGCCGCCGGCGGGCCTGTGGACCGTGCTCAATGAAATCCCCGCGCCCAAGGAGGCCGTGCCGCTCGTCGACTCGGACCACATGAACATCACGCCCGATGAGCAGGCGCCCTGGTCGCAGCGCTCCGAGGAGCTGCTCGCCGCGCTCGCGCACGGCGGAACGTTCGTGCCCAATCAGGCGCTGACCCGCCCGGCGACCCGGCGCGTGCGCTGAGCGGCGGCGGGGCGCTCAGCGGCGCATCGCGGTCTCGCCGCGCACGAGCGCCTCGACCTGACCGACGGTGGCGACGCTGAAATCCGTGCTCACGGAATGCTTCAAACAGGCGCACGCAGCGGCGAACTCGACCGCGCGCTGCGGCTCCATGCCGGTGAGCCCGCCGTGCAGCATGCCTGCGGCGAACGCATCGCCGCTGCCGATCCGCTCGACGATGCCGCGCAACGCATGGGTCCGCGACCGGAACACCCCGTCCCGCGAGACGCATATGGCCGCGAGTGCCTGATCGTCCGCCGCGGGCTCGAGCCGCACAGTGGTCGCCACCAGACGCAGCTGCGTGAAGCGCGCGAGCGCTGCCCGAGCGCCCCGCGTGAATGCCTCCTCGTCCGCGGGGTGCGGCGCGCCCTCGCCCAACATCAGCGCGAGGTCGTGTCCGTTGGCAAACAGCGTGTCCGCGTGCCCGGCGACGTCGCGCAGAACAGCGCCGGCACTCGCCTCGCGCGCCTGCCAGAGTGAGGGGCGATAGTTGCAGTCGAAAGAGACGGCCACCCCGCCCGCACGCGCCGCGCGCACTGCGGCAAGCAGGGCATCCGCGGCCGCGGCACTCAGCGCAGCGGTGATGCCCGACACGTGCAACCGGGTGCAGCCTTCGAGAAGCCTCTGCCAGGGCAGGGGTTCGGCCATCGCGCGGCAGAATGCGGAATGTTCGCGGTCGTACACCACGCGCGCCGGCCTCGAGCCGGCGCCGCGCTCGAGAAAATACAGTCCCATCCGACCGGCGCCGGTGCGCACCCCCGCGGTGTCCACCCCGTGACGGCGCAGCTCGCCGGCACACAGCGCGCCGAGCGGGTTGTCCGCAAGCACGGTGATCATGGCGCTCGGGTGCCCGAGATGCGCGAGCGCAATGGCGACATTGGCCTCCGCTCCGCCAGCGAACACGCGCAGATCCGGTGCCGTGCACAGCATCTCTCCCGGCTCAGCCGCAAGGCGCAGCAACATCTCGCCGAAGCAGGCGATGCGATCAGTCCCGCTCATGCTCGCGCGCCGTTGCTCATCGCAGTCCCCCGAACGAATCGACTCCCGCATCGAGCGTATCCGGCATACTCCTTCGCGTCAAAGCCGTCGCCGCGCTCAGGCGCGACCTCGCAGCCGCTCAACGGCCGCGCTCGGGACGGTCGTGAACTGCGCTGAGACGGCGTACGGGCGCTGCCAGCCACGGGGCGCCCCGGTACGAGGCGGCCACCAGCCACCCCGCGCCCGTCAGCGCCGAGGACACCATCAGCCCCGTCCAGTTCACGCGGTTGCCGGGCGCTTGCAGCACGAAGCTCACCCAACACAGCAGCGTCAGCGCGCTCATCATCCAGGCCGCCAGGCAGGTGGCGAGCCGTGCGGCGATGCGGCACAGGATGGCGAGCCCCGTGGCGATGAACCCGCAGCCGACCAGGTAGCCCCAGCCCATCCAGTGCGGGATCCACGCCGGCGGGAAGTCCGCGTTGACGCGCAGATAGGCGAGATTGTCGAGACTCATCAGGAAGGCCGCCAGGGCGAACAGAATGCGCGCGGCGCGCACACCGGCATCGCCACGAAGCCACTGTGCCCTGCCCGGCTCGACAGTCATTGGAGCCGCCGCATACAGCAGCAGGGTGCCGACGATGAGCGTGGCGTTTTCGCCGAATCCCGACCAGTGATCGGCCACACCCGGCGCGGCGGCGACGATGGGCCCGTGCAGAAGCACGAACCACAGCGCGAAGTACACGCCGAGCGCAAGCGCCGCGCGCGCCTGCAGGCTGCGCAACATCAGCCCGGCGCCGAGCCCCACCATGAGCACGCCGTTGGCGTAAGCCAGGATCAGCCTCGCCGGCAGGTCCTTCGGCACCGGCTGCCAGACCGAAGCGAACTGCCCCGTCGCGAGCGAGATGGCCCCCAGGCCGATGATGGCCAGCGAAAAGACCGTTCGACCTGCGTTGTTCGCGATACGCATCGGGACCCCTCACGTTCATCAGCGCAATGCGTCGCTGCGCTCGCCCATCATGCCCTGCCTCTGGCGCAACGGCCCCCGGATCGCCTCGCCCGGGAGCCCGGGCATGCGCCGCATCAGCGCGCGGCGTGCTCAAAATTTCCGCGCCGCCCGTTCGCGCAGGCGAGCGAGCGCAGTCTTGATCAGCCGCCCCGCATCAGGCGCATGATTCTCGCGCGGATGTGCCCATAGTTGTTCGGCTTGAGCGGACCCAGCAGCCCATGCTGTTGCGGCGGCAGGTGCGCCAGCGGATGGCCCTGGGTCCTGAACACGAAGTGATCGAAAAACGCCTTCCACGCCTGCCGCTCCCCGGGCGGCCGCTCGGCAATGGTGATCATGGCGAACAGCAGACTGGTGTAGGGCGCGTCGGGGCCTGCGCTGAATGCATCCCACCAATGATTGATCATCGCGTTGAACGGCGCGAGCGATTCGACCTGATGCCACCAGAGCTTCGGCAGATACAGCGCATCGCCCGGCTCGAGCTCGGCCACCAGCGCCTGATCGCGGATCTGCTCGAACAGCGGGAAGCGCTCGGCGTTCGGCTCGTCGGCCGAGGCCGCCAGACTCACCGGCGGACCCGCCATGGTGTGGTCGATGGGTCCGATATAGAGCTTTCCGATCAGCTCCGGCGCATAGAGAGTGAAGCGGCGCGTCCCGGCGATGACGCAGGCGAGGTTGTCGAAGGTGTCGTAGTGGCTCGAGACGTTGGCGGGATGCCCGAACCAGAGCCGCGCACCGGCGCTCGCCGGCAGCAGCGGCATGGGATTGGCGCCGGCGAAGCCCGGCATGCACTGCACCACCGGGACCGAGCCGACGTAGAGTGTCTCGGCCTGCGGGCGCTCCAGGGGCTCGAGCATCAGCTCGAGCGCCTCGAGAAACTTCAGCTGCCGCCGCTCGAAGTTGAATCCCTTCAGATCCGGCGTGTAATAGTACTTGCCGGCGATGGCCGGATCGCCGGCGAACGCCTCGACGCTCAGTCCCACGTCGAACGTCGCGAAATACTGCTTCAGGTCCCGCGGCGAGCGGCGCCCTGCCTGCACCGCGGGCCACTCGGCAGTGAGCCCGCGCAACACGACGGGGCGGCAGGCCTCGAGAATCTCGCTGCGGAACTGCTCCGGTCCCGCCAGATCGCGGCCGGCGATCTCGGTTGGGGATTGCGCCATGTGCGAATCCGGGGGCGTCGGCGCCGCCGGCTCTCAGCTCGCCTTCAAGTCGGGCGTGACCGCCAGACTCTCAGTCTTCTGCAGCAGGCGCGCATTCTTCGTCCGGGCCATCACGCGCACCTGCTTGAGCGAGGCGATCATGAGGTGGATGAGCGTCAGATAGCCCCGGCGGAACAGCTCGAGTGCCACCGCATCCGGAATGCGCGAGAGCACTTCCTGGTTGACGGTATAGAGGCCCTCGCAGTGACGCAGCGTTCCGTCCTCGAACTCCACCTCGATGTCGATCGGCTCGATCAGATTGAGCTCGAGGAGCCGCGCGATGAAGATCCGCGTCCGCTCGATGCCCGGCTGCAGGTCCTGGAACGCCCAGATGATGCTCTGCAGGTAACGGCTCGGCTGGCCGTGTTCCGTGAACAGCGGCTTGCCCCCTTCGGCCTCGACCCGAGGGTGATCGAGGTCGATCGCAAGCTCCGGTCCGTGCGCGTAGAACGGGGCGCGCTGCAGGCTGAGCGGGCGATAGAACTCCGGGTCGGCCCGCCAGTCCTCGAGAAACTGATTCTCCCCCTCGATGAACCCCAGCATCGCGCCGCAGAACAACTGCCCGGTTGCCTGCTCCTTGCCGAAGAGGATCGGATAATGCACCACCAGGTGCGGAAACTCGTTGACGATGACCTGCACGAAGTGCTGGTTGTCACCGTACTCGGCCGACGGCCGGCCGTCGACCTTCAGGTTGCGGTGCTTCTCTTTGTTGAGCGGGACGATCTGGGTCATGGCGGGGCGCGCTCAAGCTCACACGGGCTGCAATCCGAATTGGTAAATCTTGTTCAACAGCTCGCGGTTGCGGGGCAGCCGCGTGCTCAGCTCGCCGGTGATCCGCTCATTCTCGCTCACGAACCGGGCGGCCGTCGCCGCCGTGTCCACGGTGTCCTCGGGCATCACTTCGGTCCGAAAGCCCATGCCGTAGAGCACGTACTGGTAGCTCGCCGCAGGAAACACCTCCTCGAGGCGGTCCAGCTCGTCGAAGAACCACGGCGACTGATACTTCCACAGAGTCAGCAGATCCTTCAGCCGCTGCGGGACGGTAGCAGGATCCACATTGTCGCGCCAGAAGGCCGTGTCCGTGCGCTGCGTCAGCACGTAGTGGAGCTTCAGGAAATCGATGATGCGACCCCAGCGGTACATCGTGACCTCGTTGAAGCGGCGAGCGACGATGTCCATCACTTCCCGGCAGGCCGGCATTTGCTCCGCCAGGAGCTTCGCCGAAAGCTCGACCAGGACGATCGCGGAGGACTCGAGCGGCTCGAGAAAGCCCCCTGCGAGCCCCACTGCGACGCAGTTGTTCTTCCAGAAAGTCTCCCGGTGCCCGGCGCGGATCGGTATCTTGCGCACCGGCAGATCCTTGTGCTGCGGCCCGATGTAGCGCAGCAGGGTCTCGCGCGCCGCCTCCTCGCTGGTGTGGCGGCTCGAATAGACATAGCCCACGCCGCGGCGCGTGGGCAGACAGATGTCCCACGTCCATCCCGCCTCGTGAGCGGTCGCAATGGTGTGCGAGGCCATCGGCGCATCGGGCGTCGCGAACGGCACCTGCACCGCGAGCGCCGCATCGCAGAGCAGAACGTCGCCGCAGTCCTTGAAGCCGACGCCGAGCGCCCTGCCGAGCAGCAGCGCCGAGAAGCCGCTGCAGTCGATGAACAGATCGCCGTGAACCGCACCGACCTGCCGCGTGAGCACGCTCTCGATGTCGCCGTTCTCGCGCTGATTCACGCTGACGACGTCCGCGAGCACATGGCGCACGCCGAGCTTCTCCTTGCAGTGCGTGGCGAGGAACGGCCCGAACTTGCCCGCATCGAGATGGTAGGCGTAGTTCGCCACCGCCCGGTATTCCCCGTGGGTGATGGTCTTCGGTGCCAGCCCCGCATCGCACAGCCGTCCCTGCGGGCTCACGAAATCGCAGAAACTCGTGCCGCCGCCCTCGCGCAGCCAGTGCGGCACGAGGTTCACCTGCGAGAACCCCTGCGGAACCATCAGCGGGTGGTAATAGGAATCCCCCGCCGCTCCCGTGGTCCAGCCGATGAACTGCCCACCCTGCTTGAAGGCTGCATCGCACTCCCGAAACAGCGCCGTCTCCGACACGCCCATCCGCTCCAGGGACGAGCGCATCGTCGGCCACGTGCCTTCCCCTACGCCGATCGCGCGGATCTCCGGCGACTCGATCAGCGTGACCGACAGGCCGCCCGCCTTCATCCGAGCTTGATGGCGGGCGGCGATTGTACCTGCGGTGAGCCACCCGGCGGTTCCTCCGCCGACAATGACGACCGCCGTGACGGGTCTTACCACATCAGAACCGGGCTCGCACTCCAAGGGAGAGCGTAGGTCCATACTCGACCAAGTTCAAGGTCTGATTCGGGAACCGCCCATAGGTGTGGTAGATCGAGTTCAGGATGTTGTTGGCGTCGAAGTACACGTTCAGGTACTTGTCGACCTGATAGTTGGTGGCGAAATCGAGCTGCGTGAACGGCGCCTGATACACCGGCTCGTTGCCGAAGGCGCCGCCGCCCTGCTCCTGACCCGTCAGCAGCAGCAGCTTCGCCTGCCAGTTCACCGTCACTCTCGCCTGCCACTTGCCCCGCTGGTAGAACAGGGTGCCGTTTGCCGAGCTCCCGATGCCCGTCAGCGCGAACTGGTTGGAGTCCAGACTGTAGTTGTTGAAGTTCGCGTTGCTGTGCATCCAGGTGCCGTTGATCATCAGTCCGAAGTCGTACGGCAACATCTGCTGCCAGGTCGCCGACACGCCCGTGACATCCGCCGACAGCTTGTTCGTGAAGGTGGTCTCGGCGAACACCATCGGCTTGCCGCAGCCCGGGTCGTTGAAGACCACCGCGCCGCTGCTGTTGACGTACTGGCACGGAGCCGGATCGTTGATCGGGAGAGTCACGTTCGACACGCTCGATGTCGGGAAGTTCGACACCTGCTTGTAGAACGGATGGATCTCCGCGTAGTCGCCGTGCGCGTAGAACCAGTTCACCCTGAGGTCGAAGTTGTTGGAGAGGTACGGCAGCAGTCCCGGATTGTTTCCGGTCGCGGTCAGCGCATTGACGCGTCCGCCGTAGCTCGTATTCGGAATCAGCTGGAAGTTCGGCGGCGCGGACTCCGTCCGCGAGAAATCAATCGCCGTCTCGAAGTCCCGAGTGGGCCAGAGCGCCAGGTCCAGGGCCGGCAGGAAGTAGCCGTAGGACTCCGTGGTCTGCGTCCAGATGGGCTTGCCGAGCGCGAAGCTGTACGCGGTGGGATCGCCGGAGCCCAGCCAGGACACGCCCGTCACCGGCGCGTTCAGACCCGCGATCGTCTCGTCCGTCTTCTGGTAGCGCAGACCGAGGCGGGTCATCAGCTTCATGCCGCCGACGCGGAAATTGTGGCTGATCTGCACGAACGGCGCATAGTTCATGCGCGAAACGTGCTGCACGCTGCCCGGGTTCAGCGCCTCAGGCGGAATGTAGCCGCCGGTGTACGGCGCATAGCCGTTCTTGACCGCGGTCGCGTTCTGGCTCGGGTCCCACGGCTGATTGATCAGGTAATTGAGCACCGTATACGGGTTGTACATCACCAGGCTCGCCGGCAGATTGCTGGCGCCGCCATAGCCGGGCATCCAGGTACCGAGGTTCACGGCCGTGAACATCGACGAGGGCAGCGCGACACCGTTGCCGTTGAGGTTGTTCGAGGCCGGCCCGTACCCCGCCCAGAGCTCCCAGAAGTTATTCGTGAAGGTATCCATCTCCTTGGTGTTCCAATCGTCATCGAGGAACTGCGCGCCGAATTGCACCTTGGTGGTATTACCCGGGTTCCAGGTGGCGGAGATCTTCGCCTCGTTGACCTGATCCGAGTTCTGCTGGGTCTGCAGCGGCAGCACGTGCGAGCCGATGATGAACGGGTTCAGTCCGTTGTAGTTCGACGAGGCGACCGCGCTCGAGCCGGACGCGACGGCGTTCGGACCGTAGGCGCTCCAGTACGGCAGCACCTTGCCGCTCGCATTGAGGACCAGGCCGCCGGTGTAGTTGTTCGCGTTGTTGCCGAAGCCCGTGTCCGCATCGACGTCCGAGTACGTGCCGTTCGGGTTCAGCTGCGACTTCGACTGATCGGCGTCGGCCTCCACGGTCCAGTCTTCATTGACGTTCCACAGCACGTTCAAACCGTACGTGTTCGTGACGATGTACTGATCCGCGACGAACGCATTGAAGTCGGTCGGTCCCGTGTAGTTGAAATTGGAGATCGTGCCGTTGCCGTCGAGCGTCGCATTGGGGAAGCCGCCGAACCAGGTACTGCGCTGCCAGCGCTCATCGTGCTGGTCCCACGAGGAATAGTTGTCATCGAGCGTCACCATCAACGCGCTGCTCGGATGCCACTGCAGCACGGCGCGCCCGTCCTTGCTGCGCGTGTCGATGCGCTCGAGGTACATGGCCATGTCCTGGGGATACCACACCGGCACCTGCGCATCGCCGGTAGCGCCCGCTCCCACGCTCGCGCAACCGGTGCTGCCGAAGGCGGTATTGAAGTTGGCCGCGAGATTCGAGCAGGCGAATCCCCCTGCGGCGATTCCCTTCCAGCCCACGACGTCCTGATGGTGGGTCAGGGTGTGGTGATCCTGGTAGTCCCCGTCGATGAGGATGCCGAACTTGTTGTCGTCGAACGTGTCGCTGAACAGAGCGCCGACCGCCGGCCGCATGCCGCCATCCATCGGGTAATCGCTCTCCCCGATGTTCACCCCGCCGTGCATGCCGGGGTTCATGAACGGGGTCAGCATCTTGATGTTGACCACCGAGCCGATGTTGCCCGAGGAGAGGGCCATGTCCGGGGTCTTCAGGGTGTCGATTTCACCGACGTACATGGCGCCGACGGAAGCGACATTGAAGGTCTGTCCGTTGCCGGAGGCGATCTGCCGGCCGTCCATCAGCACCGTATCGAACGAGCCACCGAAGCCGTTGACGTTGAATCCCTCCGGCAGACCCGTTGCAGTCGGCGCGCCGAATGAGCTCGAGTAGACCAGGGAGCCGCGGTTGATCGTGACGCCCGGCAGATGCGCGAGTGCGCCGCCGATCGAGGAATCCGGGAACTGGCCAATCGTCTCGGCGGAGATCGCATCGACCACGCCGATCGACTCCCGCTTGATGATAAGCGATCGCTGCAGGGAGCCACGGATACCCGTGACGATGATCGGCTGCAGCTGCGTGGCGGATTCCGCCGCCGATTTGCCGATGCGGATGCTGCCGTTCCCGTTCGCACCGTTGGCGGACGCAGCGGCGTTCTGCGCGTACAGGCCCGCACCTTTGCGCGAGAACAGGCCCGTCGAGGCCAACCGCTTCGCCTTGAAGCCACGCCGCTTGACCTTGCCCGTCGCACTGGGCACGGCCGGTTGATCCGATCCCTTCTTCGGGGCGTTCTGCGCGTGCGCAACGCCACTTGCGGCCAGGGTCAACGACCCCATCGCCAGCCCCGAGAAACCGAGTTTCGCGTAGGCCGAGCGGCCCAGCACATCGAGTCCCGCATTCCTCTTGAACGCGCGCTTCGGTGCGTTACGCAGTGTCTTCCGACTCATTAGAAGCCCCCTCTATCGCAAATGCCTGGTGTTGTGAACAAGCAACGTCGAGTGTGGCCGCCGCCATGGATTGGGTTGCGACGGCTGGAGAATCCCCACACGCCCCGCGTTATTCGCCCCCCTGTAAGTATGGTACCGCTACCTGATGGCGGAACGAGTATGTTCCTGCTCTCACCTCCGTGTCAACAGCCGCGCAAGCTCAGGCGCGCGCCGCTGTCAAATGCAGCGTTTTCCTGCCCAGTGCGCCGTAGCGGATTCAAACCCGAGTGTCGCCGAAAGACGCCGACAATGGCGTGCCCGGCCGGCGCGCCGGCGATCGCATGGTTACGCGAACAGATGGGCGCAACCGCGCGGGCTGCGCGCTCCGCCCGGCCTCGGCTCAGGCTGACTGCCGGACGGAACGGCGGTACGGCGCGAGCGGCGTTGGCCGGTCACCACAGGTGCGACGCACCTCGCTCGCGAGCTCCGCCGTGGTCACACCTTGCCCCTGTCAGCGGCCCGACCGCCAAGGGGAGGCCTCGGCCGGCGTGTGGTTCGGGCGGCCCTGGGCACCACCATGACAGCGATGTCATGCCTTTTTCAGTAGGGTTTTCATAGCGGCCGAGAATCGCAGCGAGCCGCGGCTGCCGCGCACTGAGGGCGCAGGGCCAGATGACGGCGCCGACCTGATAGCGTTATCTTGACGGCGGGGCGGCAGCTCCCTAGTCTCGCGAATCGCCCTTCCTCGGGGGAGCCGATTGAACCGCATGGCGCGCATGGCACGCCGCACGCTCACGGGTGTCGCCTGGGTGCTCATCGCAGGCGCCGCGCACGCTGCGGCGATTGTGCAGTTGCATGTCGCGGGCGGCTCGGCCCAGCTGATCGTACGCGGCAGGCCTTTTCTCATCCGCGGCGGTGAGCTCGGCAATTCCTCGGCCGGCACGGCCAGGGCGGCCGCTACGGTTTTGCCGGCGCTGGCACGGCGCGATTTCAATACCGTGCTGATGCCGGTCGCCTGGGACCAGATCGAGCCGCGTCCGGGGCGCTTCCAGTTCGCCACGCTCGATCACTGGATCGCACTCGCCCGCATTTGGCATCTGCACCTGGTGCTGCTGTGGTTCGGCAGCTGGAAGAACGCCTTCTCGAGCTATGCGCCACGCTGGGTGCTGCACGACCCGCGGCGCTATCCGCGTGCGGTGTCGGCCGCGGGCACGAGGCTGCCGATTCTCTCGGTCTTCGGCCGCGCAACGCGCGATGCCGACGCCGCCGCCTTCGCCGCCCTGATGCGCCATCTGCGCCGCATCGACAGCGTTCGCGGGACGGTGCTCATGGTGCAGGTGGAAAGCGAGGTCGGCTACCTCGGCGTCGGCGGCCGGGACCGCTCGGCGAGAGCCAACCGGCTGTTCGATCAGCCCGTCCCGCCGCGCCTGCTGCGAGCCCTCGCGGCGCCCGGCCGGCGCCTGCCGTGGCGGCTCGCGGCGCATTTCGCGCCGGCGGGTCGCTCCTGGTCGTCGGCGTTCGGTCCGCGGGCCGACGAGATGTTCATGGCGTGGTACTACGCGCGTTACATCGAGTCCGTGGCACAAGCAGGCAAGCGGCAATATCCCCTGCCGATGTACATGAACGCGCAGCTGCCCGCTGCGCATGAACGGGCCGGACACTATCCGAGCGGCGGGTCCTATCCGTTGTGCCAGCCGATCTACCGCGTGGCGGCGCCTGCGATCGATTTCTACGCGCCCGACCTCTATTGGCCGGACTTCGAGCGTTGGGTCACTCGGTATCGGCGCGCGGGCAACCCGGTGTTCGTGCCCGAGTCGCGCCTCGAGCTGGCCCCGTACGACGCGCTCTACGTATTCGGCGAGGCTCGCGGCTTTGGCTTTTCGGCCTTCGGCGTCGATCGGCCGCTCGCCGCGCCGGATCGGGCCGGCCGCGCTCTCGCCGCCGTCTACGGCGCGCTCGCGCATCTCGGCGAGCGATTCATCGCGGCGCAGCGCTCCGGGCTCACCCGCGCGCTGATTCTGCATCGGCACAGCCCCCGGCCCGAGCAGACCGTGGCGCTCGGCGGCTACCTGTTCCGCGCCACGCTGGCGCGCAACTGGCGCACCGGCGTGCCGCTCGCGCGGACCGGCGCGATGCTCGTGCTCGAGCGCCGGCCCAATGTGTTCGATCTGCTCGGCAGCGGTCTGGCTGTCACCGTGCTGCGCAATCCTGACACCGACGATCGCATCGCCGGGATCGCGGGCATCGAGGCGCTGCACTGGCGCGCCCGCCACTGGACCGTCGCGGGGCGCCTGAACGGGGACCAGAGCAATCAGGGGCGGCAGGTGCTGCTGGCCGCGCACCACGTGCGCCTCTACCGCGTGCGCCTCTACAGCATTGCGCGGCTGTCGCCGCCCTCCGGACGGGCAGGACCTCGAGCGGCACAACCGGCCCGCCATGAAGCGGCATTGACGGCACCATGATGATACCGCTACCATGGCTAGAGGAGGCTTTTGAGCAGGTGAATGACCGCGTAAGTCCAGGCAGCGGCGCGCGCATCGCGACCGCATCGCAGCGGCTAGCCACGGGCCGGTCCGGCATCGCGTCCGCTTCCAACCTCGCCACCCGGCGCCACGACCGTACCTGATCGCGCCGGTCCCTTCCGAACGTTTGCACGGAGTTTTCCGATGAGCCTTTTTTCTGACATCGCCCCGGTTCGCTTCGAGGGGCCGGACACGGCCAACGAGTACGCCTTCCGCGTGTACGACAAGGACCGCCAGGTGCTGGGCAAGCGCATGGAGGAGTGGCTGCGCTGCGCCGTGTGCTACTGGCACTCATTCAACTGGCCCGGCCAGGACATCTTCGGCGCCGGCACGCTGCCGCGCCCCTGGCTCGGCCCCACGATCACGCAGGAGATGGCCGACGCGAAACTCGAGGCGGCGTTCGATTTCCTCGCCCAGCTCGGGGCGCCGTACTTCACGTTCCATGACATCGACGTGATGGCCACGGCCAAGACGGTGAAGGAGCACGACCGGAACCTCAAGACGATCGAGGCACGGATCCAGAAGAAAATGGCCGCCACGAAGGTGAGGCTGCTGTGGGGAACGGCCAATCTGTTCAGCCATCCACGCTATGCCGCCGGAGCGGCCACCAGCCCCGATCCCGAGGTCTACGGGTGGGCTGCCGCGCAGGTGCGCGGGTGTCTGGAGGCGACCCACCGGCTCGGCGGACAGAACTACGTGCTGTGGGGCGGCCGCGAGGGATACGACTCACTGCTCAACACGGACCTGAAGCGCGAGCTGGATCACTACGGCCGCTTCCTCGCCATGGTCGTCGAGCACAAGCACCGCATCGGCTTCAAGGGCAACATCCTGATCGAGCCCAAGCCCTTCGAGCCCACCAAGCACCAGTACGACCGCGACGTCGCGGCCGTGTACGCCTTCCTGCAGCACTACGGCCTCGCCAACGAAGTGAAGGTCAACATCGAGGTCAATCACGCGACGCTCGCGGGCCTGGACTTCGAGCACGAGGTCTGTGCCGCGCTCGCTTACGGGATCTTCGGCTCGATCGACATCAACCGCGGCGACCCACGCAATGGCTGGGACACCGACCAGTTTCCGAACAACGCGCAGGAGCTCGTGCCGGCCTTCGTCGCCCTCATCGAGGGCGGCGGCCTCGGCGCCGGCGGGTTCAATTTCGATGCCAAGCTGCGCCGCCAGTCGGTCGATCCGGCGGATCTTTACCTGGCGCACATCGGCGGTATCGACACCCTGGCGCGCGCGCTGCTCGCCGCCGCCGACGTCGTCGCCGAGCGCAAGCTCGCCGAGCTGAAGAGGACCCGCTACCAGGCCTGGGACGGGGAGCTCGGCCAGCGCATCGAGAGCGGCAAGCTCGATCTGGCGGCGCTCGCCGATCTCGCCGCCGCCTCGGACTTCCGACCCACGGAACGCTCGGGGCGGCAGGAACTCGCCGAGAGCCTCATCGCGCGCCACTGCAAGTACTAGACTGCTTGCGTGACCAACGAGCCCATCCGCAGCGTGGCGATCGTCGGCGGCGGCACCGCCGGCTGGATGAGCGCCGCGACGCTGTCGCAGTCCTTCCCGCATCTGCGGGGCGGCATCCGCCTCATTGAGTCCGAGGCGATCGGCACGGTGGGCGTGGGCGAGGCGACCATCCCGCCGATCATCGACTACATCCGCACGCACGGCATCGACGAGGACGATCTCGTGCGCAGGACGCAGGCGACCTTCAAGCTGGGGATCGAATTCAAGGACTGGACGCGCCCGGGTCACTCGTATATCCATCCCTTCGGCCCGACGGGGCTGCCCAAGGGCGGCGTGCCGTTCTATACCTATTGGCACCGGTGCGCGCTGCAGGGTACTGCCGCACCGCTCGAAGTCTATTCACTGCAGGCGGTCGCCGCGCGCCAGGACAAGTTCATGCGGCCCGTCGACCGCATGCACTCGCCGCTCGCGACCATCGTCTACGCCCTGCATCTCGACGCCCGGCTGTTTGCGGGCTATCTGCGCGCCTACGCCGAGGCGCGCGGCGTCGTGCGCACCGAAGGCAAGGTGCGCGACGTCGCATTGCGATCCGAAGACGGCTTCATCAAGGCGATCACGCTCGAGAGCGGCGAGCGCATCGAGGCCGACCTGTATATCGACTGCACGGGATTTCGCGGACTGCTGATCGAAGAGGCGTTGAAAACCGGCTACGAGGACTGGACGCACTGGCTGCCCTGCGATCGCGCCGTCGCCGTGCCCTGCGAGCGAACCGGGCCGCTGTCCTCACATACCATGGCGAGCGCCCGTGAGGTCGGCTGGCAGTGGCGCATCCCGCTGCAGCACCGCGTCGGCAATGGTTACGTCTACAGCAGTCAGTTCCTCACGGACGATGCGGCGCAGGAGATTCTCCTCGCGAACCTCGAGGGTGCCGCGACGCGCGAGCCGCTGCGCCTGCGCTTCACCGCGGGGCGGCGCAAGCAGTGCTGGAGCCGCAACTGCGTGGCCATCGGATTGTCCGCAGGCTTCCTCGAGCCGCTCGAGTCCACCGGCATCCATCTGATCCAGCGCGGCATCTTCGTGCTGCTGAAGCTCTTCCCCGACCGTCATTTCAGACAGCAGGACATCGATCAGTACAACCGCCAGCTCGCCTTCGACTACGAGCGCGCGCGCGACTTCATCGTGGCGCATTACCACTTTACGGAGCGTGAGGGGGGGTTCTGGCGCTACTGCCGCAGCACGGCGCTTCCCGAGAGCCTGCGCGAGCGCATCGAGCTGTTCCGCAACTACGGGCGGCTGCTGCGCGATGAGAACGAGCTGTTCTCGGTGCAGAGCTGGTTCCACATGCTGATCGGCCAGGGTGTCAAGACCGCAGGCTACGACCCCTTCGCGGACAGTCTCGGCCCGAACCCGCAAGCCGCGCTCGATGAGATCCAGCAGGTCGTGGCCGGCTGTGCCTCGACCATGCCCTCGCACGAGGCATTCATCGAGCGCCACTGCCGCGCCGCATCGCAGTGACGCGCGAGCGCGGCCGAGCGCTCGCGCACGGCCGTTAGGCGTTCTTCACGCCGAGCGCGGCGTGCTGCGCGTGCTCACCACGTCGAGCGCGCGGCCCGTGTCCTGGCGGCGCACCAGGGTGCTCTTGCCGAACAGCGACTCCAACAGATTCACCGCGAGCTCGGCGGTGCGGTTGCGCTCATCGAGCGCCGGGTTCAGCTCGACCACATCGAGCGAGCCGACCTGACGCGTATCGGCGATCATTTCCATGCACAGCTGCGCCTCACGATAGGTGGGCCCCCCCGGCACCGTCGTGCCCACCCCGGGAGCGATGTCCGGGTCGAGAAAATCGACATCGAAGCTGACGTGCAGATGGGTATCGGCATCGACGCCCGCCAGCGCCTGCTCAACGGTGACGCGCATACCCATCTCATCGATGTAGCGCATGTCGAACACTTCCACGGCGAGCTCATGCACCAGGCGCCGCTCGCCCTCATCGACGCTGCGCACGCCGATCTGGCGGATCCATTGCGGATGAATGGCCGGCACCTGGCCGCCAAGACCGGTGAGCGCCCGCGGCCCGAGGCCGCAGAGCACCGCGAGCGGCATGCCGTGCACGTTGCCGCTCGGGGAGAGCTCGCCGGTGTTGAAGTCCGCATGCGCATCGAGCCACAGCACGCGCAGCTTGCGTCCGGCCTCGCGGCAGTGGCGCGCCACGGCGCTGATCGAGCCGATGCCGAGGGAGTGATCGCCGCCGAGAAGGATCGGCAGCTGCGCGGCGCCGAGGGACTCGTACACCGCCGCGTGCACCAGGCGGTTCCACTCGAGCACCGCCGCCAGATTGCGGTAGCCGCTGCGCGGCGGCTCGCACGGATTGGCGGGACCGGCCAGATTGCCCCGGTCGATGACTGTCAGACCGCGCGCCTCGAGCGCCGCGCGCAGTCCCGCGACGCGCATCGCCTCGGGTCCCATGGACGCGCCGAGTTCCGCCGCGCCGACATCCGTCGGCGCTCCGATCAGTGTGACGCTGCGCTGTGGCGCGCTCACCTCCTCAAGCCTCGGCCAGTTCCGCCACCCGCTCGCGCACCACTCGCGGGGTGGCAATCAGGCCGTAGAGGTCCTTGGGGTCCTCGAGGTCCGGAATCAGGTCGATGCTGGCGCGGGTGCCCCGCCGCTCGCGGTGCAGGCGGTAGACGTAGCGCAGCGCGGAGAAGTCCTCAAGCGCAAAGCCCACCGAGTCGAAGATCGTCACGTCGCGCTCGCCGCTGCGGCCGGCCGCCGCGCCGGTCAGCACCTGGCTGAGCTCACTCACCGGGAAGTCCGCCGGCATCTGCTGAATCTCCCCTTCGATGCGCGACTGCGCCTCGAACTCGACCACCACGCGGGCATCCGGGCGCCGCAGAATGTCGGGGTGCAGCTCGGTCTTGCCGGGACAGTCCCCGCCCACGGCGTTCAGATGCATGCCGGGCAGGATCATCTCGGGGGTCAGGATGATCGCATTGCGCTTGTCGGCCGTAATGGTGGTGATGATGTCCGCGCCGGCGCACGCCTCGGCCGCCGATCGGCACCGCACCACGCGCAGCCCGGCCAGCGCGAGGCCGCCGAGATTGGCGAGCAGCTTGTCGGTCGCGTGCGGATCGACGTCGTAGAGGCGCAGCTCGCGCACCCCGAGTTGATCGTGAAATGCGATGGCCTGGAACTCCGATTGCGAGCCATTGCCGATCAGCGCCATGACACGGCTGTCGGGGCGCGCGAGCGCGCGTGCCGCCACGATCGAGGTGGCCGCCGTGCGCAGCGCCGTGTTCAGCGTCATCTCCGCGAGCGCCAGCGGGTAGCCGGTATCCACATCCGCGAGCATGCCGAAAGCCATCACGGTGAGCAGACCCTTGGCGGTGTTCTTCGGGTGGCCGTTGACGTACTTGAACGCATACTGGCGGCCGTCGCAGGCCGGCATCAGCTCAATCACGCCCAGCGGCGAATGCGTCGCATGGCGTGGGGATTTTTCGAACTCGCTCCAGCGCCGGTAATCGGCTTCGATCTCGCGCGCGAGCCCGGCGATGAACGGGGCGGGCCCCAGATCGCGCACGAGCTCCTGAACCCGGCGGGTGCCGATGAAATCGACCATGATGCCTCTCCTGATCCGTGGCCAGCGTACCGGTATGGCGCCACCACACGTCCATGATCGCCGCGCCTTCGGCCAAAGAATAGTCAGAATAATAGCCAAATTGTGATGTTATTTGATCAAATAGACATTTGAATGTAGCATTATGCTATGCTTAAGTGGCCTCAGAACCGTTTCCGGAGGGGCTCTTGGACGATCTCGATCACCGCCTGATCTCGCTCCTGCGCGCCAACGCGCGCGCCTCGATCGCCTCGCTCGCCAAGCAGCTCGGCGTCGCGCGCGGCACGGTGCAGAACCGAATGGAGAAACTCGAAGCCGACGGCACCATCGTCGGCTACACGGTGCGCCTGAAGCCCGACGTGCAGGAGCAGCACATTCGCGCGCTGATGACGATCGCCGCCGACGGCAACCAGGTCGACGCGGTCATCCGCACGCTGCGCGGCGACCCGGCGGTGGCGAGCCTGCACAGCACCAATGGCCGCTGGGATCTGGTGGCAGAACTGCGCGCCGACTCGCTGGCCTCCTTCGATCGCGTGCTGGCGCGGGTCAGCCGCACGCCCGGCGTCACGAGCACGGAGACCAGCCTGCTGCTGTCGACGTTCAAGCTCTGAGCCATCCGGCTCACGCGAGCGGTGTGCGCTTCGGCTATGCTTCACCGATCCGGCCGAGCCGGCGCGTCCGCGCGCTGCCGGCTCTCACTGCACACAGCGTCTTCCCACGGCCCAGCGCATGACCGACACCGCGAAACTCCGCGTCGCCCTGCTCTTCGGCGGCCAGTCCGCCGAGCACGAGATTTCCATTCTCTCGGCCCGCAATGTGCTCGCGGCGCTCGATCGCGAGCGTTTCGAGCCGCTGCTGATCGGCATCGACAAGCAGGGGCGCTGGCTGCTGCAGGATGCGGCGCGGCTGCTCGCAAGCGCGCGCGATCCGCGCCGGGTCCACATCGAGGACGGCGCGCCCGTTGGGAAGGATCTGATCCTCTCCGGCGGGACCGCCGGGCCCATCGACGTCATCTTCCCGGTGCTGCACGGCACGATGGGCGAAGATGGAACCATCCAGGGATTGCTCGAGCTCACCGGCATCCCGTACGTGGGCGCCGGTGTGCTCGGGTCGGCCGTCGGCATGGACAAGGATGTCAGCAAGCGGCTGCTGCGGGATGCGGGCATTGCGGTCGCCGACTTCGTGACGCTGCGCCGCGAGCGATTCGCGGCCGACCCGGCCGGCTCACTCGCGCCGCTCCGTGCCCTGGGCTCGCCGGTTTTCACCAAGCCGGCCAATGCCGGCTCCTCGATCGGTGTGCGCAAGGTCACGGACCGCGCGCAGATCGACGACGCGCTCCGCCATGCGTTCCAGTTCGACGACAAGGTGCTCATCGAGGCCGCCGTCACGGCGCGCGAGATCGAGCTCGCGGTCCTCGGCGGCCATCCGCCCTCGGTGTCGCTCGCCGGTGAGATCGTGGTGCGGCACCCGGACGGCTTTTACTCCTACGACGCCAAGTACATCGATGAGAGCGGCGCCCGCCTCGAGCTGCCGGCGCGGCTCACGCCGGATGAGCTCGTGCGGGCGCAGGCGATCGCCGTGCGCGCCTTCGAGGTGCTCGAGTGCGACGGGATGGCCCGGGTCGATCTGTTCCTCAGGCCCGACGGCGTACTGCTCGTCAACGAGATCAACACCATTCCGGGCTTCACGGCGATCTCCATGTACCCGAAGCTGTGGGAACTGTCCGGCGTCCCGCCCACCGAGCTCGTCACGCGGCTGATCAACCTGGCGCTCGAGCGCGGACGGCGCCGCGCCGCGCTGCGGCGCAGCACGCTGCGGTGAATTGCGTGTCAATCATCCCCCGTCGCAGGAAAGGAGCAGTCCGATGAAGCTCTACGCCAGTTCCGCATCGCCGTTCGTGCGCAAAGTGCGCATCAGCGCGCTCGAGCTCGGGCTCGCCGAGCGCATCGAGGAGCTTGCGGTCAGTCTCTCGCCGGTCAACCCGCACGCGGGCGTGCGCGAGCACAATCCGCTCGGCAAGATCCCGGCTCTCATCACCGACACGGGCGAGGCGCTGTATGACTCGGCAGTGATCTGCGAGTACCTCGACGCGCTCGCCGGCGGCGAGCGGCTCTACCCGGCCAAGGGCCCGGCGCGCTGGCGGGCGCTGCGCCGCCAGGCGCTCGCCGATGGGATTACCGATGCGGCCGTACTGGTGCGCTACGAGCAGGCGGCTCGCCCGGCGGCGCTGCGCTGGCCGGAATGGATCGACGGGCAGTGGCTCAAGGTCCGCAGCGCGCTCGATGCGCTCGAGGGCGAGTCGCTCGAGGGACCGTTCGACATCGGCGCGATTTCCGTCGCCTGCGCGCTCGGCTACATCGACTTGCGCTTCGGCGAGGAGCGCTGGCGTGAGCGCCGGCCGCGTCTGGCCGCATGGCTCGCCGGCCTCAGCGACCGGCCATCTGTCGCGGCGACCCGCCCGTCCTAGGCCGCCGCCCGCTCGGCCTCGCCGCCGAGCTCGCGGGCGAGGTCGGCGAGCAGCCGCCCGAGCTCGCCGGCCATGACCGTGAAGTCGAGATCGAACTGTTCGAGCGGATCGATTTCACCGCCGGCCTCGCGCTCCGGCGCGACCTCGAGGAACTGCACGCGTTTGACCTGCAGCTTCTCGGTGAGGACGAAGGAGATCCGGCCGTTCCAGGTGAGGCCGAGTTGGGTGGGTCGCTTGCCCGCGGCGAGATGCGCGCGGATGTCCTGCCCGTCGAGCGGATGGCGCCTGTAACGCACGCTCGCCTTGAGGGCGTCGGCGGACTCGAGCTGCAGATCCTGCTCGATCGCGAACGCGCCCGGTGCGCCGCGCTGCAGCCATGCGGCCATGCAGCCGCTCACGGAGCGCTGGGTGTCGAACATCTGCACGGCGAGGCTCCCGAGCGTATCGCGCAGCGTCTCCACCACCTCTTCGGCCCGCGTGGCGCTTGCTGCGTCGAGCACCAGCCATCCCTGCGCCGCATCGATCCATGCCCGCGTGAGCGTGCGCCGAGTGAGCGCGCGTGCGCGCAGCTCATCGGCCACCTGCAGCTTCAGAGCCCGCATCTGCCGGCGCCCCACGGGAAAGCCCTGCGACTCGGCCTGCTCGGCGGCGCGCCGCTCGGCCTCCTGACGGATGACCGAGGCCGGCAGCAGCTTCTGGTCACAACCGAGCGCGAGCAGATGCTGTGTGCCGATGGTGTGCAGCAGCCGTCCGCAGGGCGACGGCGCCACCCAGCCGCGGCTGCGCATCTGCAGCGGGCTGCACGGCTGCAGCGGGACGCGGCCGAGCGCCGCCTCGAGATCGGCGGCGGACCGGTGCCAGTCGCTCGGGAGACGGTAGACGGTGAGATTCTTGAACCACATGCTCGCAAGCCCGGCGCAAAAGCTGCGCAGTATAGCGGCCCGAGAGGCTCGCTGCGCTGCGCCGCGCCACTCGCGCGCGGCGCGTGTCTCCCGTAGCCTGTGCGCGGCAAGGGGCCGATTCCCGGCTCCGTCCGCGGGATTCGGACCCAATGACTGCGCGAGGCTGGCTCGTGTTCCTCGGACTCGGCATCGTCTGGGGCTTGCCGTACCTGTTCATCAAGCTCGCCGTGCGAGAGCTCTCCCCGTTCGATGTCGCCTGGGGACGCATCACGCTCGCGGCGCTGCTGCTCGCGCCCATCGCCTGGCGGCGCGGCACGCTCGTGGCGCTGCGCACGCACTGGGCGCCGGTCGGCGCCTTCGCGCTGCTGGAGTTCGCCGTTCCCTACTCGCTGATCGCCATGAGCGAGCGGTGGATTCCCTCCTCGGTCGCCGGCATCCTCATCTCGACCGTGCCCCTGATCATGCTGGCGATGGCGCGGCTGTTCGGCGTGCGCGAGCGGCTCGGCGCGCAGCGACTCGCCGGACTCGTGCTCGGCGTCCTCGGCGTCAGCGCATTGGTCGGATTCGGCACCATCGCCGGCCCGCATGGCTGGACCGGCATCGCGTGCATGTTCGTGGTCACGCTCTGCTATGCGAGCGGACCCCTCGTGGTGCAGCGCCATCTGCACGCCGTCGACTCGATCGGCGCACTGACCGCAAGCCTGATTGTGGCCAGCCTCGCGCTCGCCGTGCCGGCGGCGCTGACTCTGCCGCACCGCCTGCCGGGCGCGCCGGCGCTCGCCTCGGTAGCGGTCCTCGGGCTGCTGTGCACGGCGGTCTCGATGCTCGGGATGTTCTATCTCATCAAGCAGACCGGCGCTGCACGCACGGCGCTGATCACGTACATCAATCCGGTGATCGCCACGGCCCTCGGCGTGCTCGTGCTGCACGAGCAGCTAGGCTGGTCCGCGCCGATCGGTCTTGCCGTCATTCTGGTGAGCGTGCGCCTGGCGAGCGCCGGGGCGAGCGCCGAGTCGCTGCCGGCGGTCGAGCCCGGCTGAGCGCGCGCGGGCCCCGAAATGCGCGCGCCAGTCGGGCTTGAGGCTACTTCCACACGTTCCCGTGCATCGCGTGCGGCACCATGTTCACGTACAGGTGATGCATGATCCAGAGCGACCCGCCGAGGACGATGAACACCATCACGCCCGTGTACAGCAGCGCCATCAGATTCCAGCGCTTCTCTTGCGAGGTGTCTACGTGCAGGAAATACACGATGTGCACCAGAATCTGCGCGAGCGCGAAGCCGGCGATCACCAGCGGCGTTGCGGCCACGGTGTGACTCATCACGAGCGCGAATGGGATCACCGTCAGAATGATGGCGAGCGCGAAGCCGATGCTGTACTGCTTGTACGTCGGGCCATGGGCGCCGTGCGCGCCGTGCGGCCCGTGGCCGGCGAGTGCTTCGTTGGCGACGTTCATCAGTGCGCCACTCCGAACAGATAGACGAGTGAGAACACGCCGACCCAGATGATGTCGAGGAAGTGCCAGAACAGGCTGAGATTCACCAGGCGCGCCCGATTGGTCGGCGTGAGCCCCTTCTTCAGCACCGCCGCCATCATCACGGCCATGAAGATCAGTCCGCAGGTCACGTGCAGTCCATGGGTCGCCACCAGCGTGAAGAAGCTCGAGAGGAACGCGCTGCGGTCGGGGCCGGCTCCGATCGCCACCAGGTGCGCGAACTCGCGCACCTCTATGCTGATGAACCCGAGGCCGAGCAGGAAGGTCACCGCGAGCCAGCCGACGGTCGCGTTGCGCCGGTCGGCGTTCATCGCGAGCGTCGCGAGGCCGCAGGTGAAGCTGCTGAAGAGCAGGAACATCGTCTCGATGAGCACGTTCGGCAGATCGAACAGCTGGCTGCCGGCAGGGCCGCCCGCGGTGTGCGAGCTGAGCAGCGCATAGGTGGCGAACAGCCCGGAGAACAGCAGGCAGTCGCTCATCAGGTAGATCCAGAACCCGAGCTGGATCGTGGCGGCGACGTCGTGGTGATGCTCGACCTCGAAGTCGACGGCATCCCCGCTTCGCCGCAGATCGCGCAGCGCATCCGCGGCGTGATCCGCATAGTCGCGCCTCAGCGCGAGGTTGCCGCCCTGCACAAGTATTGGATCGTTCGACATGGTTTACACGCTCCTCGCCTGGACACGTCCATGCAGACCTTCGACCCGGCGGACCTCATCGGCGCCGAGGTGATAATCGCGGTCGTCATCGAAGGCGTGACGGATCAGGGTCCCGATCACACCCGCAAGCCCGACGATCGCCAGCCACCAGATGTGCCAAATCATTGCGAACGCCACCACGAACGCGCAGCCGGCGACGATGAAGCCGGCGGCCTTGTTGCGCGGCATATGAATCGGCACGAAAGTCGAGCTCTTCAGGTCGACGCCGCGCTGCTTCATGTCCCAGAACGCGTCGCGCTCACGCACCACCGGGATGCGCGCGAAGTTGTACGCCGGCGCGGGCGAGGGAATCGACCACTCGAGCGTCCGGCCGTTCCACGGGTCGCCGGTCAGGTCGCGCGTCTGCTCGCGCTCGCGGATGCTCACCACCACCTGCGCCACCTGCAGGATGACGCCGGCGAAGATGATGACCGCGCCGACCGCCGCGATGATGAACAGCGGGTGCCACGCCGCCACGTCGTAGTGATCCATGCGGCGTGTTGCGCCCATCAGCCCGAGCGCGTAGAGCGGCATGAACGCGACGTAGAAGCCGATGAACCAGCACCAGAACGCCGCGCGGCCGAGCCGCTCGTTGAGGCGGAAGCCGAAGATCTTCGGCGCCCAGTAGGAGATTCCGGCGAACACCCCGAACACCACACCGCCGATGATGACGTTGTGGAAGTGCGCGACCAGGAACAGGCTGTTGTGCAGCACGAAGTCCGCCGGCGGCTCGGCGAGCAGCACGCCGCTCATGCCGCCGATGGTGAAGGTGATGAGGAAGCCGATCGTCCAGAGCATCGGCGTCTCGAAGCGCACCCGGCCGCGGTACATGGTGAGCAGCCAGTTGAAGATCTTCACGCCCGTCGGCACCGCGATGATCATGGTGGTGATGCCGAAGAAGGTGTTCACGTCGGCGCCGTTGCCCATGGTGAAGAAATGGTGCAGCCACACGATGAGCGACAGCAGCGCGATGGCCATGGTCGCGTACACCATCGAGGCGTAGCCGAACAGGCGCTTGCCGGAGAACGTCGGCACGATCTCCGAGTACACGCCGAACAGCGGCAGCATGAGGATGTACACCTCCGGGTGCCCCCAGATCCAGATGAGGTTGATGTACATCATCGGATCGCCGCCGAGCGAGTTGGTGAAGAAATGCATGCCCAGGTAGCGATCCATCGTCAGCAGGGCGAGCGTCACGGTGAGCAGCGGGAAGGCCGCGACGATCAGGATGTTCGCGCACAGCGACGCCCAGACGAATACCGGCATGCGCATCAGCGTCATGCCCGGCGCGCGCATCTTGAGGATCGTGGCGATGAAGTTGACGCCGGTCAGCGTCGTGCCGATACCGGATATCTGCAGCGCCCATATCCAGTAGTCCACGCCCACACCCGGACTGTAGTGCAGCTCGGACAGCGGCGCGAAGCCGAGCCACCCGGCGTGCGAGAAATTACCGACCGCGAGCGAGATGTTCACCAGGACCGCGCCGGCGGCGGTCAGCCAGAAGCTGAGGTTGTTCATCAGCGGAAACGCGACGTCGCGCGCGCCGAGCTGCAGCGGCAGGATGCAGTTCATCAGGCCGATGATGAACGGCATCGCCATGAAGAAGATCATGATGGTGCCGTGGGCGCTGAACACCTGGTCGAAGTGCCCCGGCGGCAGGTAGCCCATGTTGCTGCCGTAGGCGAGCGCCTGCTGCGCGCGCATCATGATCGCGTCGGCAAAGCCGCGCAGCAGCATGATCGCCGCCAGGATCAGGTACATGATCCCGATCTTCTTGTGGTCCACCGAGGTCAGCCACTCGGTCCACAGATATTTCCATTTGCCGAGGTAGGTGATCGCCCCGAGGACGGCGAGCACGCACACGACCATGAAGGCCACCGCGCCCATGATGATCGGGTTGGTGTAGGGAATGGCGCTCAGCGTCAGCTTGCCGAACATTTCAATCTCTCCTCAGGGCGCCGGCTTCCGCACCCGAGGCAACGGTGGTCGCCGCCAGCACGTCGGCGCGGCCGGCCGCGAGCTTGCCCATGAGAATCTGCGCGAACAGATCCGGGTTCACGTGCCCGTAGTAGGTCACCGGCACATTCGAGCTCGGTCTGTCGAGCGCCAAGTACTCCTTGTCGTCCAGCGTCCTGGTGGACGATCCGACCTTGGCGAGCCACTGCCGGTAATCGCTCTCGGACATGGCCTTGACCTTGAAGGTCATGCCCGAGAAGCCGCCGCCGCTGAAGTTGGCCGAAATGCCCCGGTAGGTGCCCGGGACGCTCGCCACCAGATTGTCGGCCGTCTGCATGTTCGCCATGGCGTAGATCTGGCTGCCGAGCCGCGGGATGAAGAACGAGTTCATCACCGTGGCCGAGGTGATGTGGAACACAACGGGCACGCCGACCGGCAGCGCGATCTCGTTGACCGTGGCGACGTTGTGCCCCGGATAGATGAACAGCCACTTCCAGTCCATCGCCACCGCTTCGATGCGCACCGGCTTGTGCGCCGAGGGGATGGGCCGGAACGGGTCGAGCTCGTGCGAGGTGCGCCAGCAGATGACCGCCAGCACCGCGACGATCGCGATGGGGATCGACCACATCACCGCCTCGATCTTGTTCGAGTGCGACCACTCGGGCTGGTACTCGGCCTTGGTGTTCGAGGCCCGGTAGCGCCAGGGGATGATGATCGCCAGCACGATCACGGGCACGACCACCAGCAGCATCAGCCCCGTGGCCGTGAGGAGCACCGAGCGCTCCGCGGCGCCGATGGGGCCCGCCGGGTCGAGCAGGGCCATGTGGCAGCCGGTCAGCAGCAGTGTTGCCGGCAGCGGCAGGAATCGACAGAATCGAGACCAGAGGGTGCGCTTCATTTGGGGACGAACACCAGCCATGCTTAAAGCCGCATGAGCATGGTCCGTCCCCGGGCGGCAAATCCTTAGCCTCCCCTCAATTGCGCTTAATCTTTCTTAATTCTTGCGCGCACGGCTTGCGGAGGCGTTCATCTAGCGATTACAGGGGAGCCGCGGCGGTGACCGGGTTCACGTTC